>JAMPDQ010000039.1 GCA_023665575.1 Candidatus Amulumruptor caecigallinarius
TCGGCGATTGCCTCCTTGGCCTGTTTCTTGGTGGCTACGAAGAGCACCTTCTTGCCGCTCTTTGCAATTTGCTTCAGAGCGTTGGCAGCCTCTTCAATCTTGGCTGCTGTCTTATATAAATCAATGATGTGGATGCCGTTGCGCTCCATAAAGATATAGGGAGCCATTGCCGGATTCCATTTGCGCTTGAGGTGGCCGAAGTGGCAGCCTGCCTCAAGAAGCTGTTCAAATGTCGGTGTTGCCATTTTTTTCTTTGTTTGTTTACGTTCTTTCTTTTCAATCAATTCCAAAGTAGGGAACGTGTCCATCTCCGGAATTTAGATACTAAACACAGTGCCGCGCGGGGCACAAAACATATCTTAACGTTTCGAGAACTGGAAGCGTTTGCGGGCTTTCGGACGTCCCGGTTTCTTACGCTCTACCTCACGTGAGTCGCGGGTCATGAAGCCTTCCTTGCGGAGTGCCGACTTGTCTTCGGGGTTCACCTTCACCAGTGCGCGGGCAATAGCGAGACGAAGTGCCTCTGCCTGTCCTTTATAGCCGCCGCCGTCAAGGTGTGCGTTGATGTCGTAGTTGCCTTCCACTCCTAATGTGAGAAGCGGCTGCTTCACAACATATTGCAGGATTGAAGAGGGGAAATACACGTCGAGCGGACGCTTGTCAATCACGATATTGCCGTTTCCTTCGCTGAGATATACGCGAGCCACTGCTGCTTTGCGACGGCCTATTGCATTTACTTTTTCCATCTTCTGTCCTTATTTCTTTGTTTTGATGTCAATTTCTACAGGCTGCTTGTCGGCAAACGGATGTTCGCTGCCGTTGAACACATGAAGGCATGTCAGCTGCTTTGCGCCAAGCTTCGTTTTCGGAAGCATGCCTTTCACAACTTTGATGAAAAGCGGGTGTTTGCCTTTTACTGTCACCTTGTGGCTCTTCTCCATAAGGTCGCCCGGTGTGAATGAACGCTGGCCTCCCGGATAGCCGGTGTAGCGCAGATATTCACGTTTGTTCATCTTGTCACCATTCAGTATCACCTTGTCGGCGTTGATGATAATCACATTGTCTCCGCAATCGAGGTTGGGGGTGTAGTCGGGCTTGTTTTTGCCTCGCAAAATTTTTGCCACCTCGCTGCAAAGACGACCAAGAATCTGATCGGTTGCGTCAATTACCACCCATTTCTTTACGATTGTTTCCGGGGTGGCTGAGAGTGTCTTGTAACTTAAAGTATCCACTTTGTTGATTTATTTGTTTTTGTTATCCGTCGCTCTTTCAAAGCTTTAGCCGGCCAAAGCCTCCGCTTTTCCCCAAGCAACGCCTGAATCTGGATATAATCGGCTCGCAAAATTAATAAAAATTTCTCATCCATAAAAATTTAGAACCCGTTTTTGTCAATTTTTTGTTGAAAAAACGGGTTAGGTCTGCTTTTTTATTCTTTTTCAAGGCGGAATTTCCTCTTTACGCTTTGAAGTTGCTTATAATTTCAGGTGCAGCTTTCAGCACATATTCCCATGCCGAGTCATGGTCGTAGGATATTCTCCCCTCAAGAATAGCCTCTTTCACCGCCTCTTTTATTTCTGCTATCAGCGGACCCGGCGGCAGCCCGAATTCTTTTATCAGCTCGTTGCCGTTTATCGGATTTTTCCAGTTGCGGAGCTCATCGGCGCAGGCTATCTGGTTCATCCTCTCGCGAAGGCGGTGGAATCCTTCAAGCTGACGCCTCACTTTTGCCGGATTTTTTGACGTGATGTCGGCTTCGGCCAGAAGCATAAGGTCTTCGAGCGCGTCGCCGGCTTCGGTTATCAGCCTCCTGACTCCGGAGTCGGTCACCCCATCTTCTCCCACCGATTGCGGACGCATGTGAAGTCCCACCAGCTTCGCCACATATTTCATCTTGTCGTTCATCGGTAGCTTCATGCTTCTGAATATGCGCGGAATCATTTTCTCTCCGACGAAGTTATGATTGTGAAATGTCCAGCCAAGCCGCTCGTCATAGCGCTTGGTGGCGGGTTTCCCTATGTCATGAAGCAGGGCTGCCCAACGGAGCCATTCATTGTCGCTCTGTGCGGCCACATTGTCGAGCACCTGCAGCGTGTGGTTGAAATTGTCCTTGTGTCCTTTCCCCTCCATTATCTCCACCCCCTTGAGAGCGGTGAGCGCCGGGAATATTATGTCGAGCAGGCCGGCATTGTTGAGCAGCCGGAAGCCTGTTGAGGGTGTGGCCGAACGCATGATTTTGCCAAGTTCGTCGTTAATACGTTCTGCTGTGATAATCCGTATCCTCTCTTTGTTGCGCGCGATGGCTTTGAATGTCTCATCTTCAATCCGGAAATTCAGCTGACATGCGAATCTCACTGCGCGCATCATGCGCAGCGGGTCGTCGCTGAATGTCACATCCGGGTTGAGCGGTGTGCGAATCAGGCCGTTGTGCAGGTCGGCAATACCGCCGAATGGATCCACAAGCTCTCCATAACGCTCTTTGTTGAGACAAATGGCCATGGCGTTGATGGTGAAATCGCGCCGGTTCTGGTCGTCTTCAAGAGTGCCGTTCTCCACAATCGGATTGCGGCTGTCGCGTCGGTAGGATTCTTTGCGTGCCCCCACAAATTCAAGCTCAAGATTTCCTGCTCTCACTTGCGCGGTGCCGTAATTGGCATATACCGTCAGCTCTTTGGAGCGGCCGAGACGCCTGGCCACTTCGCCGGCCAGCTCTATGCCGCTGCCCACGGTCACAAAATCAATGTCGTGGGAGGTGCGCTTCAGAAATATGTCGCGCACATAGCCCCCCACTACGTATGCTTCGCGGTGCATATCGTCGGCCGCATCGCCGATGAGCCTGAATACAGGCAACTGCAAATCATCCCTCAGGTTCATCTTACAATTGTTTGAGTTCTTCGGGGAAGGGGGTGAGATTCTCCAGCCCGTGGTCTGTCACAAGATAGGTGTTTTCCACACCGGCAGCTCCATAGGGAGGAATCACGAATTTCGGCTCCAGGGCTATTGTCATCCCTTCTTGCAGCGGCATTCGGTTGCGTTCCATCACCACCGGAATCTCGTTGAGCTCAATGCCCACTCCGTGACCTATGAATTTCACCTTGTGGCTGAACCCCATGAAATATTTCTCGAGCCCCTCCGCCTTCACCATCTCTTCTGTGCGCCGGTAAAGTGCGCCAATCTCCACTCCCGGGAGTGCGAATTTCTCAAGGTCGCGCAATATTGCGCGTGAGCAATTGTGGGCATGTTTCACTGTCTCCGGCACATCGCCCACGCTCCAGCAGCGGGTCATGTCGGTTTGATAGCCGTTGAAGCCGCCGTTCATGTCTATCATCACGGTCATGCCGTTGCGAAGTATAATTCCGGAAGCTCCCGCCGGCAGCGACGGGTCAACCCCGGCGCCTCCCAGTGCAAAATCATATGGACTCGGCACATCGGCATTCTCGCCGGCGAGTAGCGACCCCATGTTAAGCTCCATTTTCGAGCCGGCTACGCGCAGATAGCCCAGACACCCCTCAAGACGCATCACTCTCTCTATCTCAATCTGAAACTCCACATCGCTCATCCCCTCGCGGTAACAATGCTTCACACGTGAATACACCTCACACTGATGCATCCCGTCGGTGCGCATCATCTTTATTTCATAGGGGGTCTTTATCATTCTTGCCTCACGCAAAATCTTCGAGCCGTTGGCAAGCGATGCCGCCGGAAAAATTTTTCTCAGGCGCGTGAAGTCGGAATAAAGCAGATCATCGCTTTCAAGCGCCAGCATTTGCGGAGCCGGATATGACTCACTTTCCAAAATTCCGGTTATCAGCTCCGGCTTGTGGATCACTCTGCATAGCGGATTGTCGGATTCTGCCGGCGGCAGAATGAAAAATATCGGGTCGCGATGGGTGGAAATGTAGAAATATCCGCGGCATATTCCCCCGGTGAGATAGAGAATATTGGTGGTGGAAGCTGCAATAAGAGTGTCTACGCCATCGCGCTTCATCATTTCTGTCACTTTTTCAAGGCGAAGCCGGAGTTCGCCCGCCAAGTCTTTTGTGAGGAGTGGAAAGTTCATATTATCGTAATTTAGATGGTTTCAAATATTTCAGCGACGCAGCATCAGCAGTCCCACTGAAAGAATTCCTTGCGATTCGTTGCGCTCCGCCAGAGGAGTGACGCTTACGGAATATCCTTCGCACAGTCTGAGCCCGCTTTCCACTTTGGAGGGAAGCTCATACACGCCATAATGGCCGTCGCCTGCGGGAGATCCGCCGGAGTCAAAAAGCCTCAATACCACCGTGTCGGCCTCCTGACGACCGTTTTCATATTCCCTGACTATCGACAACGGCAAATCTTTTATTCGCCTTCGCGATGAATATCTCACCACCAGCTCAATATCATACCGATGCGCGGATGCTTCCGCCGAATCTGCCGGCCAGGGCTCGTAAATCAGAATGTCGGCCGGATCCCAGCCTTCGCTACCGATTCGTTCGAAATGCGAATAAGCCACCGAAGAGATATCGCCGCATGAGGGCAAAGCCATGGTTATAGCAACGACTACCGTTATAATGGCAACTCTGAGGATTGGCAAACGGTTCGGCATTATTCTTCTTTTTTGGGCTGTTTTTTTCTGTCACGTTCGCGGTGTTCACCTCCCTTGCCCGGTTTTCCCCCGTTATTGGAATAATTCTCCTTTCCCGGTCTGCTCCCTTTCTCCGGTCTGTTCCCTTTGTCGGGCTTGCTCCCTTTGTCAGGGCGTTGGTTCTTGTCGGGGCGGTTTCCCTTGTCGGGGGATTTGCCGGAATTCCGTTTCTTCTTTTTCGATTTGTCGAAACGGGTGAGACTTTCCTGTTCCAGCAAATCTACCGGCTTTGCATCGCGCGATGCTTCATCAGCCTCTTCAGCCAGAGTGTCGGGTTTCTCTCCGCGTTTGTTGAGCGCTATTATTTCAAATGCGCGGGCGGCACTTATCGTCACAAGATTGGCCGGAATCTTTTTGTCGGTAGAATATGTCACCCGGCGGGCGAGGATGTCGGGTTTGAAATAGAAATATTCGGCATCTTTTGTCTGCAGTGTCACATCTCTTGGCGGAAGTTTCCTCTGCGATTCGCTGTAGGCATCAATCTCAAAATTGAGACAGCATTTCAGCTTGGCGCATTGTCCTGCAAGTTTCTGAGGGTTCATCGAGAGGTCTTGGATGCGCGCCGAGCCGGTTCCTACCGACACGAAATGTGTCATCCATGATGAGCAGCAAAGCGGACGTCCGCAAGGCCCTATGCCGCCGATGCGTCCCGCTTCCTGGCGTGCGCCAATCTGCTTCATCTCCACGCGAATCTTGAATGTGTCGGCCAATATGCGGATGAGTTTGCGGAAGTCTACACGTTCATCGGCTATATAATAGAATATGGCCTTGGCTCCGTCTCCCTGGTATTCCACATCCCCAATCTTCATGTTGAGCCCGAGTTCTTCTGCAATCCTGCGCGAACGAATCATCGTGTCGTGTTCGCGGTTGCGGGCCATTTCAAATTTCTCAAGGTCGGCCGGTGTGGCAATCCTGTATACTTTTTTAGGCTCCGGCTCTTCTTTGAAGCCGCTCTTTTTCATTTGCAGCTTCACGAGTCTGCCCACCATCGACACGCGTCCGATGTCATGGCCGGGATTCCCCTCCACAGCCACAATATCACCTATTTTCAGCGGCAGATTGAGCTCGTTGAGATAAAAACCCACACGGGTGTTCTTGAACGATACCTCCACCATAGGAAAGTCGCCGCTCCCGGAAATGCCCTCAAGCCAGTTGCCGGCAAGCAGCTTTCCGCGCGGCACATCCCCCTCCGACCGATAGCGCGCCTTGTATTTGTCGTTGTTGTCGTTCTGCATCTTTCAATGTCTGTTACATTTTCTGATGTTATCTCCGGTTTATTTCCGGAGACACACCTTATTTTGCAAAACTGATTGAGCGGGTTTCGCGAATCACTGTGATTTTTACCTGTCCGGGATATGTCAGCTCATCCTGAATTTTCTTTGCAATCTCTGCCGACAGCTGTTCTGTTTCCTGGTCGGTAATCTTGTCGGCGCCTACAATCACGCGCAGTTCGCGTCCGGCCTGTATGGCATATGTCTTGAGCACTCCGGGATAGGATAGGGCGAGCTGCTCAAGGTCGTTGAGACGCTTGATATATGCCTCCACAATTTCCCGGCGTGCACCGGGGCGCGCACCGGAAATGGCATCGCACACCTGCACAATCGGTGCCAGAAGCGATGTCTGCTCCACTTCATCGTGGTGGGCGCCTATGGCATTGCATATGTCGGGCTTCTCCTTAAATTTCTCGGCAAGTTTCATGCCAAGCAGTGCATGCGGCAGTTCAGGCTCATCGTCGGGCACTTTGCCGATATCGTGAAGAAGTCCGGCACGGCGCGCTTTTTTCGGATTCAATCCAAGTTCCGAGGCCATCACAGCGCAAAGATTGGCTGTTTCGCGAGAGTGCTGAAGCAGATTCTGACCATAGCTGGAACGATATTTCATCTTTCCCACCATGCGGATAAGCTCGGGATGCAAACCATGAATTCCCAGGTCGATTGCCGTGCGCTTGCCGGTTTCAATGATTTCTTCCTCTACCTGTTTGCGCACTTTCGCCACCACCTCTTCAATGCGGGCGGGATGAATGCGGCCGTCAACAACAAGCTGGTGAAGTGCGAGTCGCGCTATTTCTCTTCTCACCGGGTCGAATCCGGACAGCACGATTGCCTCCGGCGTGTCGTCTACAATAATCTCTATGCCGGTGGCTGCCTCAAGAGCGCGAATATTGCGGCCTTCGCGACCGATAATGCGACCTTTCACCTCATCGTTGTCTATATGAAACACGGTGACGGAATTTTCAACGGCTGTTTCTGTGGCAACACGCTGTATCGATTGAATCACAATGCGCTTTGCCTCTTTTGAAGCAGTCATTTTCGCGTCGTCCATTATGTCGTTGATATATCCTGCCGCCGCTGTCTTTGCCTCGTCTTTGAGCGATTCCACAAGTTTCTCTTTCGCCTCTTCGGCAGAAAGACCGGAGATTTTCACAAGCTCCTCACGCGCCTGGCGCTGCATCTCTTCCACCTCGGCGTTGCGGCTCTCTATCACTTGCTCGCGGTTGTCAAGGTTAGTTTTGAGTGTCTCAAGCTCTTTTTTTCTGCGGTTTTGCTCTCCCTGCTGCTGATTGAGCTGCATCTCGCGCTGCTTGATTTTCGCCTCTGTGACCTGCACTTTCTGGAGGCGTTGTGTGGCTGTTTTCTCTGCATCGTTGAGGATTTTCATCTCCTCCTCTTTTGCTTTAAGAATCTTGGCCTCCTTGATCATGTCGGCTTCGCGCTTGGCTTCGCTGATGATTCTGTTGGCTGCAGAGCCTGCATTTTTTTTGCTTATAGACATGGCGGTGAAATATCCTGCTGCCAGGGTGATTAGCGCCACTATGATTGCGATTGTAATTCCCATGATGTTATATATGAATTTCTATATTTTACTGTTTTTGTCGATTTGATCTTTTGTTAATGTTCGAAAATTTCATGACACAGCAATCCTGCTGCTGCCTGGGGGCGCAACATCAGGAATTTTCGTGCGTTACGGAATCAAGATTGGGGAGTTCCTCATTTTTCAGCTTCTTCGGAGTTCGGGTCTCCGAGAATCTCTTTCGCCTTGTGGCGTGCATCTTCATATCTGTGTTTCAGCTCCGAATAGAACGATGCATATTGATATGCCACCATGGCAAGAATTTCACGGTCGGTTTTTGCCGGGAAGCTCTTCCTCCAGCGGCGGTAGAGTGTGTCTACTTCGCTTTCCACTTCCCGTGTGAAATCCTGTTTGGCGAACGGCACTGTCAACGACAGCCTCTGGTCGCCTATATTGAGGTTCATTTTAATCTTTTCCGGTTCTGCCATCGTTGTTTCCCTTGTGTCTTTCTCTGCTTTGAACAAGCGTCGGCTGCTTATTCCCTGAGCATTTCAAGGCATTTGTCGATGTTGCGGATAAGTTTTGACAAGTGCCGGCGTGTGTCGGCGAGAGTGTCGGGGCTCTCTGCCAGCTTGTGCGACACTTTCAGATATTCGCAGTCAAGCAGTGCCCTGTCGCGTGCGTTGTCGGCCTCGGCGGCGCGGCGTTGCAATTCCCGGTTTTGCGTTTCAAGCTCTTCATTGCGTTCCGACAGCCTGCGATTCGCTTCTTCCGCCGAGGCGAGTCTGCGGCCGATTTGCTCTAAAGATTGAAGCAACGGGTCATCCATCTTGCCAAATTTCTACAAATTTAATAAAAATTTCCTAATCCTCCCTATCTGTATCGAAATTCTTTTCACTCCGCCATATTCGTTGTGTCCTGCGTGTGTGCATTAATACCATTGCACGCCATTGTTGCTCTGCGAACGCTGATCATATTTCAGATCCTTGAGCAACGATGATTTCACCGCGATATGGAAATTATATGACTTGTAAGGCCCCACCGGCACAAACGACGCGCTCATGGTGAAGCAATGCAGGTCGCGGCTTATCGAGCAGTTCATATATGCTATCTTGTGCATCTGGGAATCGTATGAGGCTGAAAAGGAGAAATTCCAGTTTTTGGTAGGCCTCAGATTGCCGTTGAATGAAAGGTTTTGTGTCCATTTCCCTTTCCATTGCATTTTGTCGTAGTCAAATTCTCCATATCCATAGTTCACCGAATAATTCACCGACAGGCTCCAGGGGAAATCCCATTTCGCATATCCGTCTGCATTTTGGCTTTCCGTAGTGTTTACCTCTTTGCGGCGCTCTCTGCGGCGTGTGGCCAGGTCGGCGAAGCTTTCCGCCTCTTCGGCTCCCGGGTCTTCTTCATCTTGTTTGCGGGTGTCGGGAGTGTCTTTCTTTTTGCGGAAGGTGTCGTTGTTGAAAGTGTAGCTGAAGGATGTGCCGGCCGATGACAACCGCCAGGGCCACATCTTCTCCTGAATTCTCAACCGGTTCACCTGTACCGGATTGCCATATTCGTTGAGGCGGTATACATAGGGGTCCCACGTGGTGTTGAGGTTGAGGTTGAAATTCTTCACCAGGCGGAGCATCACGTTCATCTGCAGCGGACTGAAGCGAAGCGAATCGGCTGCAAAGTTGTAACTTTGTGTGAGCGACAGGTTCTCAATCAATGATATTTTCTTCACTCCGGTGCTGTCGGCATCGCTTTTCACTTTCATCTCCAAATTATTGGCAAGGCTGAGACTGACAATGCCGTTTTTTCCCCGGCTTGGAATTCCCATTCCTCCGTGCTGGAAGTAGGAATAGTCCTGGCGGCGTTCCTCACCATTCTGGTCAAGATATGTGTAATAGCCGTAATATCCCCATCCGGCTGTGCCGAAGTCGGGCGCCCAGCTCACCGACACCGATGGTGTCAGCACGTGGCGTATCATCTGCACCTTGTCGCCTAGAAACTTCATCGGCTTCCAAAAGCCGTAGACTTTTGTGTCGAAGCTCAGCGACACGTTGAAGTCGAAGAGATTATAAAATCCGTAGGTGGTGTCTTGAATCTCTCGCGAGGCCTGTGGATCCCATTGTCTGCGCACTTTTGATGTGTACATTCTGTCGTTCATCCTGATTGACGGCGACATGTTGATGTATTTGAATATCGAGAATGTGGCGCTGATTGGAAGGCTGTGGCTCATTCCGTTTTTCCAGTCTTTTACCAGACTCTTCTTGAAAAATTCATCCTGCTTGGAGGTGAGCGAATTTTGAAGTTGTCCCTGATAAGACATTTTGATTTTCTCATACCAACGCTCGCCGCCCACCGACCGCTTGCGTTTGAACGGCGCTGTCTGCGACATGCTCCATGTCAGGTTCGGAAATGACACTTGCAGCGTGCTGTCTTGCGAACGCTGGGTGATGTTGGCTGTGGCTGAAAAGCTCCATTTTGACCCCGGGATGCGGTAGGTCATGTTGACGGTTGACGATTTGGTGTTTTCTGTGAAACTGCTGTTATAATAGGAGTTCAGGTCATTGCGTGAATAGCCGGAGGTGGCAAAGTTTACTGATGCCGAAAAATTGAGGTTGGGGTTGGCTTTGGCATCTTGTTGATGGCTCCATATCACCTGGAAATTCTTCATGCGCGAATAGTCGGGCGCTCCTTTGTCGCCATATACTGTGGAGAGGAAGGAGATGTCGAATGTGCCGCGATAGCGGTAGCGCTTCACATAATTTGTGTGCCCTTTCACACCCCAGGAGCCTTTTGTGTAAATCTCGCCGGTCAGCGCAAGGTCCACATTGTCGTTGATTGCAAAGTAATAGCCTCCGTCGCGCAGATAGAATCCAAGATTGTAATCGTCACCGAACGTGGGGAATATCACTCCGCTGGAATATTTCTTTGAGAAGGGGAAATATCCGAAGGGAAGGGCCAGGGGAAGCGGCACATCGGCAAGCACCATGTAGCCGGGCCCGGTCACAACATCTTTGTCTGGACGCACTTTGGCTTTTGTGAGCTGAAAATAGAAGTGGGGGTGTTCATGATCGTCGCATGTGGTGTATTTGCCATCTTCCACAAAGAAACTTCCGTCGCTGTTGCGCTTTGCAACCCCGCCTTTCAGATATCCTTCATCCTGCTCGGTGATTACGCCGGTGATGTATCCGCGCTCTGTCTTGAAATTATATTTCATTGTCTCGGCCTCATATTCTCCCGATTTGTCTTTGAATATCGGGGTGCCCTGCAATGTTCCCGTGCTGTCGGGAAGCCCCAGTGCGTATACAGTGCTGCTGTCAAGCTCCATGCGGATTTCTTCCGAATTAAGCTTGAAGTCTTGATATTCCACTGTGCCGTTGCCGAAAAGATATGCGTTGCTTAGTCCGTCGAGCACCAGCGAATCGCCGGCACTGAATGTCACAGGCCCCTCAAGGTCCACCTGGCTGCGGTCTATGCGAGTAAGCAGCCTCTTTTTTGTTATGGAATCGTTTAATATGCTGTCGCTGTGTAATATGACTGTGTCGTTAATTTCCGTCTCCACCACTCCTTCGGTGAGACTTCCCGGCGGCAATGAATCGGATGTAAGGGTTGCAAGCGGCTCTGTTGAAATCACAGTGTCGCTTGTGCCTGGGCCACCGCCGGATGCCGTTTTCTCGTCTGATTGTCGGGAATAGGCTGCGCCGATAAATGCAATTATAAAAATATATAGTATAAACCGCCTCAAGGTCAGCTGATTAGTGTCTGTTTAATAAAAAAATAGCATCAGAGGTCACATTCATAAGCAGATTTTGTCTCTGCAGAATCATGAACATAGCGGGCTATGTGATTAGTTAAATGATTCGCGCCCGGCTATGCATGCGGGGCCAATTGTAATTTAAATATAAAACAGATACATAATTTATAGTTAATTTATTTAATGTTTATGTCTGTATTAATAGAAAAATCACTTTAGTTCGGCTCATTTTTGAGATAATTTGTTCAGCCTCAGAGGGCGCAACATCTTGGTTGTGACCGACGAGATTGAATAAATCAGCTAAAGAGAAGCCGCCGCTATTGTCGAATTTTTTTATGAAACCGACTCTTAATGGTGTGGTGGGGGAGAGGTGTGTTGTATTCATTATCGGCATGTGCCGATTTATATGCAAATTTACGCAAATCTGCAATATATCCAAAATAATTTGAAAAGAACCATGCAGGCCGGTCGTTTGTTCTAATATTGATAGGTTTCATTGCGTGGCTTTTGGCAATAGAGATGTTTTATGGTCTTTTCTGACCACTTACTTATTAATATTTCAACTTTCGCAAGTTTGCAACTTGCGAAAAGAAAAGAGGTTAGAGGTTAGAGGTTAGAGGTCGTTTTTTAGCAACATTTAACATTGTAATTTTACAATGATTATCTCTCTAACCTTACTAACCACCTATCTCAAACCTTCAAGGTTCCAAGTTGCCTGCAACTTGCGAAAAGAAAAGAGGTTAGAGGTTAGAGGTTAGAGGTCGTTTTTTA
>JAMPDQ010000003.1 GCA_023665575.1 Candidatus Amulumruptor caecigallinarius
TCCGGACGGCTATAATTTTTAGCGGTCACCTGCTATCGCGGAAGGTTGTACGTTTATTTGGCTTTTATTCTGCGGTCAAATGTACGAACCGCTTAAGAACAACTTAGGCTGTAACCGCCGTTTTATTAGCGTGTTACAGCCTAAGAGCTTTATGTGTTAGAACTATCTGCTTAGTCCTCTATTGCGGCCTGGGCCGCAGCTACGCGGGCGATGGGCACTCGGAAGGGTGAGCAACTTACGTAGTTCATGCCAAGTTTGGCACAGAACTTCACGCTTGAAGGCTCGCCTCCATGCTCACCGCAGATTCCAACTTTCAGGTCGGGACGTGTGGCGCGGCCTTTCTCTACACCCATTCTTACGAGCTGACCCACACCTTCTTGGTCGAGAACCTCAAACGGGTCAACCTTTATGATGCCATGCTCTTTATAGAATTTAAGGAATTTCGGAGCATCATCACGTGAGAAGCCAAATGTCATCTGTGTGAGGTCGTTGGTTCCGAATGAGAAGAATTCCGCAACCTCTGCAATCTCATTTGCGGTGAGGGCAGCACGCGGCACTTCAATCATTGTTCCAACCTTGTATGGGATTGTCTCGCCTCTCTCTTCAAACACTTTGTTGGCTGTAATGTTGATCACGCTTGCCTGGTTGGAAAGCTCTTTAAGCGAACCTACCAGAGGCACCATGATTTCAGGATGTACATCTATGCCGCGGGCCTTGCAGTTGAGCGCTGCCTCGATAATGGCGCGTGTCTGCATCTCTGTGATTTCAGGATATGTGATTCCAAGACGGCATCCACGATGACCAAGCATCGGGTTGAACTCTACAAGAGAATCCACTTTCGCTTTCACTTCGGCAAGTGTGAGACCCATTTCATCTGCAAGCTCTTTCTGGGTTGCGGTCTGATGAGGCACAAACTCATGCAACGGCGGGTCAAGAAGGCGGATTGTCACTCCATATCCATCCATGGCTTCGAAGATTCCCTCAAAGTCGCCACGCTGCATCGGCAAAAGTTTTGCGAGAGCTGCGCGACGTCCCTCTTCATCACTTGAAAGAATCATTTCGCGAACGGATTTGATTCTGTCACCTTCGAAGAACATGTGCTCTGTGCGGCAAAGGCCGATGCCTTGAGCTCCAAATTCACGAGCCTGTTTTGCATCGCGCGGAGTGTCGGCGTTGGTGCGTACCAGAGTCTTTGTGAATTTTGAAGCGAGCTTCATGATTGCTGCAAAGTCGCCGCCGATCTCAGGCTCGGCAGTTGCTACGGCTCCGTCATAAACGTCGCCGGTAGAACCATTCAATGAAATCCAATCACCCTCATTATAGGTTTTGCCACCCATCTTTACAGTTTTGGCCTTATAGTCAACTTCGATTTCACCGGCACCCGACACACAGCATTTGCCCATTCCGCGAGCCACCACAGCTGCGTGGCTTGTCATGCCTCCGCGCATTGTGAGAATTCCCTGTGCCACAGCCATGCCCCGGAGGTCTTCAGGAGATGTTTCTATGCGCACGAGCACCACTTTTTTCTTCTTTTCAGCCCATTCCTCAGCATCCTCGGCAGAGAATACAATCTGGCCGGCTGCAGCTCCCGGAGAGGCGGGAAGTCCTTTGGCAACAATCTTTGCGGCCTTGAGTCTGTCCTTGTCAAACACGGGGTGCAGAAGCTCATCAAGTTTCTGGGGCTCCATGCGCAGAAGAGCAGTCTTCTCATCAATCATGTTGTCGCGGAGAAGATCCATTGCTATGCGCACCATTGCTTCACCGGTGCGCTTGCCGTTACGTGTCTGGAGCATCCAGAGTTTGCCATCCTGAATGGTGAACTCCATATCCTGCATGTCGCGGTAGTGGTCTTCAAGCTTGTGTGCAATGCTGATTAGTTCTGCGGCAAGTGTAGGCATCGACTCCTCGAGAGAGGGGTATTTTGCTGCTCTTTCAGCCTCGGTTATGCCCTGAAGAGCTGCCCAGCGGCGTGAGCCTTCGATTGTGATCTGTTGCGGAGTGCGGACACCGGCCACAACATCCTCGCCCTGGGCGTTGATAAGATATTCACCGTTGAAAATATTTTCGCCGGTGGCGGCATCGCGGCTGAAGGCCACACCTGTTGCGGAGTTATCGCCCATATTGCCATATACCATTGCCTGCACATTGACAGCAGTTCCCCATTCTTCAGGAATCTGGTTCATGCGTCGGTAAAGGATAGCGCGTTCATTCATCCAGCTGTCAAACACAGCGCAGATTCCTCCCCAGAGCTGTTCCCATGCGGAAGTGGGGAAGTCCTTGCCTGTATATTCCTTTACAGCGGCCTTAAATTTCACCACGAGCTCCTTGAGGTCGTCAACGTCCAGCTCATTGTCGAGCTTTACACCTTTGGCTTCCTTCACCTTCTCCATGATGGCCTCAAATGGGTCGATGTCGGTTTTGCTTTTCGGTTTCATGCCGAGCACAACATCGCCATACATCTGAACGAAGCGACGATAGCTGTCCCATGCGAAGCGGGGGTTACCGCTTTTTTCAGCCATTGTAGCCACAGTTGCATCGTTCATGCCGAGATTCAGCACTGTGTCCATCATGCCGGGCATGGAAGCGCGTGCGCCCGAGCGCACTGAAACGAGAAGGGGATTCGATGAATCATCGAATTTCTTGCCGGTAAGTTGCTCCACATGTGCTATTGCTTTTTCCACATCAGATTTGATGTCGGCAATAACGGCATCGCGGCCTTGTTGTGTATATTCAGTACATACTTCAGTAGTGATAGTGAATCCCGGAGGAACCGGCATTCCGAGAAGATTCATTTCAGCAAGGTTGGCACCTTTGCCGCCGAGAAGATTTCTCATTTCGGCAGTTCCTTCGGCTTTACCGTCGCCGAAAGTATAAATCTTTTTTGCCATAGATTTTGGATTATTATATTTTTAAAACTTGATTTGTCCTGATAATTTCTCTTATTCGAGCTTGTCATCAATAGCTTAACAATCTGTCAATGATATCCGGCTCTCTGATTTATAAATTTTCGTCTTATTTATGACTTATTCACTTAAGAGTCTATTTTATAAAAATCGCCTCCGAGGGTCGGCATGTCTGAGCCGATTTCCGAACCATTATGAAACGAACTCTTTGCGCATTTATCTTTGCAAATATAGTAATTTGTTGGAGATAATCATTAATTTTGCCCTAATTTTTATGAGTATACTTGAAATATGGCAAGAAAAAAGAAACCGCTTCCGGAGCTTAAATCAATAAATATAGAAAGTGTGGCTGCAGAGGGAAAGTCTCTCGCAAGGGTGAAGCTTCGTCCGGAAGACGAATCTTCAATTGTGGTTTTCATTCCTTATGGTGCGCCGGGAGATGTGGCCGACGTGCAGATTGATCGCAAAAAACACAGTTTTGCCGAGGCTCATATCACGAGGCTCGTGCGTCCCTCTGAAAAGCGTGTACATCCCGAATGCCGCCACTTCGGCTTGTGTGGCGGTTGCAAATGGCAGCATTTGCCTTATAATGAGCAGCTCTATTGGAAGCAGAAGCAGGTTGAAGATGCGTTGCAGCGCATTGCTAAGGTGGAATTGCCTGATATATCGCCAATTCTCGGTTCAAAAAGAATATGGCACTATCGCAACAAGATGGAATATACCTTTTCCAACAAGAAATGGCGCACATGGGAGCAACTAAAGTCGGGAAAGGAATTCACCGACAGCCCGGATGCGCTCGGCTTCCACATTCCCGGAGCATTCGACAAGGTGCTGCATATTGAGGAGTGCAAACTGCAGGATGAACTTGGCAACAGAATCAGAAATTTCATATATAATTATGCGGAAGAAAATGAATTTTCATTCTATGACATCCGCAATAATGACGGTTTGCTACGCACGCTTATGATTCGAATCGCTTCCACCGGAGAGGTGATGGTGTGTGTGGTGTTCGGTGAAAACAGGCCTAAAGAAATTAATTCCGTGATGAATGCCCTTGCGGAGGAGTTTCCCGAAATTACAAGTCTTGTATATGTTGTAAATCTCAAGCTTAACGATTCCATATCGGATCAGGAGATATGTGTGTTCAAAGGGCGTGAATATATAGAGGAGGAGATGGAGGGCCTCAGGTTTCGCATAAATGCGAAATCCTTCTATCAAACCAATTCGCTTCAGGCGTATGAACTCTACAAGGTGGCGCGTAAATTTGCCGGTCTAGACAAAGTCCCGGCGGAAGGGGAGTGCCCGCTGGTTTACGACCTATATACCGGCACCGGCACGATTGCCAATTTTGTGGCCCGTAATGCCCGGAAGGTTGTAGGTATAGAATATGTGGAGGAGTCGATTGCCGATGCGAAAGTTAATTCAATAGCCAATGGCATCGGCAACACGCTTTTTTATGCCGGTGACATGAAGGATGTTCTGACGGATGAATTCATATCGTTGCATGGCAAGCCGGATGTGATGATAATAGATCCGCCTCGTGCCGGGATGCATGAGGATGTTGTGAAAGTGATTCTCAATGCGGCTCCTGAAGTGCTGGTGTATGTGAGCTGTAACCCGGCCACACAGGCGCGCGACATCACACTTCTCAATGAGCGTTATAAGGTCACTGACATTCAGCCCGTAGACATGTTCCCCCACACGCATCATGTGGAGAATGTGGTGCGTCTGCAATTACGCTGACAATTTGATTTGGAGACTCTAATTTGTTACACCCATGTTGCAAAACGACAATAACATTCCCGCAGTGCCCATGCCGGAAGTGCCCGACACAGAATCATTCTGGAAAGGACTCGAAGGCCTGAGCTTCAACGAAGCGCTGTCAACAATTGCCAACGCACTCGTTAGCTTCGCATTCAGAGTAGTGGTGGCAGCAGCTGTGTTTTATCTCGGTAAATTCATTATCAGCAAGATATATAAGCTGGTAAAAAACATCATGACATCGCGCGAGATGGATGCCTCGCTCACCACATTCGTGCTGTCGCTCACACGCATCACCCTCTATTTCATACTTGCCATCACCGTGATAGGCATACTTGGAGTGGAAACAAGCAGTTTTATAGCCATATTCGCATCGGCGGGTGTGGCACTCGGCATGGCGTTGAGCGGCACTCTTCAGAATTTTGCCGGAGGAGTGCTTATACTGTTGTTGAAGCCATACAAGGTCGGAGACTTTATAGAGGTGCAGGGATTCACAGGCACCGTGAAATCAATACAGCTTTTCAATACAGTAATCAATACAGTCGACAACAAGGCAATAATATTGCCCAACGGGGCGCTTTCAACATCATCGGTCAATAACTATTCACTTGAAGCCAACCGTCGTGTAGAATGGACAATAGCCTTATCCTATGGCACGGATGCCGCTGCCGCGAAATTTGCGATTATGGATATGCTTGCAAGCGACGAGAGGGTTATAAAAGATAATCAAGACAACAGTAGAGCGCCTTTTGTAGGGCTCAAAGATTTGGCCGACAGCAGCATAGTGTTTGTTGTGAGGGCATGGACACAATCGGTCAACTATTGGCCGCTCTATTTTGAGATGAACGAGCGGTTCTACACGGAGTTGCCGGGGAAAGGATTTTCATTCCCGTTTCCTCAGCTTGATGTCCATCTGGAGAGAGCCGATTAGCACGGGTTGTTGCCGGTCAGCCAACAGGCAATATATTCCATTGATTGGTTTTCAAATCGAAAATCAACAATTTGTCAAGAAGCATGTCCCCGCATCCGGAGATATGCTTTATTGCTTCGGCAGCCTGGGTTGAAGCCACTATTCCGGCAGCCGGTCCCAGCACACCGGCGGTGGAGCAAGGGAGCACACACCCGGTTTGTTCAGGTTGGGCAAATATTTCATCATATCCGGTGTGCCCCGGCGTCCACGACATCACCTGTCCCGACATGTCTCTGACCCCACCTGTGCAATAAGGTTTTCCGAGGGTGGCACATGTGGAGGCGGTCATCATTTTTGTGAAAGGGTTGTCGCTGCCATCGATTATGAAGTCATAATCCATAAAAATTCGCGAAGCCTCCTTTCGGGTGACAAGCTTATCAATTCTGATAACATCGCATGTTGAATTCAATTCATTCATGCGATTTTTCAGAATTTCCGCTTTAGGCATTCCGAGCGATGTTTCGTCAAAGAAGAGCTGGCGCTGCAGATTCGACAGGTCGATTGTGTCGAAATCGCAAATGCAGATTTTTCCTATTCCCGAGGCAGCGAGATACATAGAAGAGAGCGATCCCAAAGCGCCGCAACCAATAATCAGCACACCGGCATTGCGAAGGCGTTTCACGCCCTTGTGTCCGAAACCGTCGATTGCGGCAAGACGGCTATATCTTGAGTCAGAGTGATTAGTCACAGGTATTTCATTTGTCATAACATATCATAACATTTGATTCGGATGCAGCCGATTTCAATTCGGCTGCATCCGAATCAAATGTTACATCATTCAGATTTCCGGCTTACATATCGACCGGAAATATCTTTTATCCGCAATTCCAGAATTTGTTCACAAGGTCGAGCATCTCCTGACGGTTGCCTTTCACTTCGGCGCGGAGGTTTTCATCCTTGTAAGACTCGAGTTTGCGGATTATTCCGTCAATAGTTTGCGGAGAGAATATGCCGTTGTCTTCAAACACATTTCTCACAGCCTGAAGCGCGCGGGCAGATTCAGCGCAACTTGCGGGCAGCGATCTGAGCGATTCGAGTTTCGCCTTGTTCTCATCATTGTGAATATTGACATTCACATATAATTCATCAGCACGTTTGAGGGCGTCGGGATTTTCAAAGCCTTTAAGAGCAGCGGCCACCATGCCGGCCATGAGCTGATAAACATTTGCTGAAGCATCCGCGCTACGGAGCTCCACAGTTTGTTTCTGCGGTTTCACGGTCGACACCTCCTCGAGCGGATTGGCTTGTGAACACATGTCGTTTTTTCCGGTCCAACCGAGAGGCACGCGCACGAGCACCGAACGGTTGCGGTCGCCCCAACAGATAGAAGTGGGAGCCTCCTGATGAGGCACGAGGCGGAAATAGCTCGTAGGCACGGTGTTGCCCATTGCTGTGAGGGCGTCAGCATATTCAAGGATTCCTACAATGGCGCGTTTTGCATCATCGCTGAGTTTGCCGTCGGCCACCATCTTGTTTTCATCGCCATCCATGAGTTTGAAATGGATATGCAATCCACTGCCGGCCTTTCCTTCGGTGATTTTCGGAGCGAAAGTCACATCATATCCGCGTTTCAGCGCGAGAGTGCGGATCACCCATTTGGCAATCATAAGAGTGTCGGCAGCCTCAAGCGCATAAACGGGGAGAAATTCAATTTCGTTCTGTTCAAACACGCTTCCGTTAAGGGTGAAATTCCCCACCTCGTTGTGTCCGTATTTGATTTGTCCGCCGGCGCGGGCAATGAGGTTCATACACTCAGTGCGAAAATCATTGAACTTGGCAAAGGGAGCAGACTCATGATATCCTTTCTGGTCGGTAGCTTTGAATTCACCTTGATCCTCAGAAATGACATAATATTCCAGTTCTCCCATGGCATAGAAATCCATGCCGGTTTTCTCGCGGAAAGTTTCGAGAGCCTTGCGCAGTGAATATTCGGGAGAAGAGGGGAGAGGTTTGCCTTCATTGTTGAAGAATGAGCAGAGCAGAGTCAATGTCGGAATCACTGCGAAAGGGTCAACGAAAGCTGTGGAGAAGCGGGGAATCACATATAGGTCGCTGTTGCCGGCCTCGATAAAGGGGAAGAGGCTGGAGCCGTCAACACGCTCGCCGAAAGTAAGAATTGAATCAAGATATTCTTCTGAATTCACAACGAAATTAAGGGTCTTCAAACGATTGTCATCGGCCGGATACATGAAATTGATCATTTCAATTCCATTTTCCTTAACAAAGCGTATAATGTCTTGCTTTGTGAAATCGCGCGGTGCTTTCTGAAGAAACTGCACCACTTTGTTCGGGTTAAGTGTAATGTTAGTGTTCATAAGGTATTAGATATAAGAGTCTGTTTCATAAGAAATCAAACTCGCGTTCAAATTCAAGCAAATATATTTCAAAAAACTAAAAAATGCAAAATGAAATGGTGTAAAATGCGAAAAAATCACAGATGAGGTGAAAAGATGTGAAACGCCGCGCATGTTACGGAATCAATGTGGAAAATTTGTAAAAAAGAGTTCAGAAATTCGTTATTATCAATTGTATAATTCGCAAAAAAATGTTAATTTTGTTACTGATATAGTTTCACGCGCGAGCAAATAAACATCATTCTGTTACGAATAATGAAAAAATGTTGCATAATCGCGGTGATAACACGCAAAAGAAACAAATAAATTTCAAAATGATGAAAATTACTCCCCTCTTGATTGCATCCATGTGCAATGGTGCGGTTGAGGGCGATGGAAATGTTGAAATCACCGGCTTCGCGAAAATCGAGGAAGCGAAGTCCGGCGACATATCATTTATCGCGAATCCAAAATATGCTCATTTCCTTGAAAGCACACATGCCTCGGCACTCCTTGTCAGTGAGGATCTTCCGGCTTCCGGCAGGGCCGACGGGCCGGTTCTGATACGCGTTAAGGATCCTTATGTTGCGCTTGCCTCTCTGATGACGGCATTCGAGCAGGCCAAGCCCGAAAAAATCGGAATCGAGCAGCCTTGTTATATATCGGAAGATGTGAAAGTGCCTGAAGACTGCTATATCGGTGCTTTCGCTTACATTGGTAAAGGTGCGAAACTTGGCAAGGGTGTGAAGATTTATCCGCAGGCCTTCATAGGTGATGGTGTTGAAGTGGGCGACAACACAATCATATATGCCGGAGCAAAAATCTATGCCGGCTGCAAGATAGGGGAGCGCTGCGTGCTTCATGCCGGATGTGTGATTGGCGCAGACGGGTTCGGATTCGCCCCGAAGCCCGACGGGTCTTATGAGAAAATTCCGCAAATCGGCATCGTAGTTATAGAGAATGATGTGGAGATTGGCGCCAATACCACTATAGACCGCGCCACTTTCGGCTGCACGAGAGTCGGAGAGGGCACCAAGCTTGACAACCTTATCCAGATAGGCCACAACGTGGAATTGGGCAAGGCCAACGTGTTTGCCGCCCAGACAGGAGTGGCCGGAAGCACCAAAATAGGATCCTACAACAGGGTAGGCGGCCAGTGCGGATTTTCCGGACACATTGTGATTGGCGACCATAACGAATTCGGAGCTCAGTCGGGCATACCCAACAATGTGGGATCCAAAAAACGGATGGTGGGATATCCGGCCGTCGATTTTATGAAATTTGCAAAGACGCAGGTATATCTCTCGAGACTGCCTCTTCTTTTTAAGAAATAATCAACTTATGAAGCAACTAACCTTAAACGAATCATTTACGCTAAAAGGCAAAGGATTGCATTCCGGACTTGTGATTACGGCTGTGTTTAATCCGGCGCCTGAAAATACAGGATATAAGTTTCGGCGTGTTGACCTTGAAGGACAACCGGTGATAGATGCTATAGCAGAAAATGTGGTGGAAACAACACGCGGCACTGTGATAGGCAACCGTAACGGAGATGTGGTAAGCACCATAGAGCATGCCATGGCGGCACTCTATGCCGCCGGCGTTGACAACTGCATCATAGATGTGGATGGGCCGGAGATTCCCATACTCGATGGCAGCGCATCTCCATTTGTTGAGGAGATTGAGAAAGTGGGCCTCAAGGAGCAGGACGCCGACAAGGACTTCTACATAATAAAGGAGAAGACACAGTTCAGAGATGATGCAACCGGCTCTACCTTGACGATCTATCCCGATGATGGTTTCAGTGTGGAATGCATGGTAGAATATAATTCTCCCGTTCTTCCCAATCAATTTGCGGTGCTCGATGATCTTGCGGAGTTCAAACAGGAGGCTGCGGCAGCCCGCACTTTTGTGTTTGTTCGCGACATAGAGCAGCTCGTGACACACAATCTCATAAAGGGGGGCGACCTCGACAATGCGATTGTGATTTATGATGAGCCGGTTTCGCAAGAGAAAATCGATCACATATGCGATGTGATGGGTGTGCCACACATGACCATCAACAAGTTGGGCTACATCAATCCGAAGCCTCTTGCATGGGATAATGAGCCGGCCCGCCACAAGCTCATTGATGTGATCGGCGACCTTGCTCTCATAGGGCGTCCGATTCGCGGACGCGTGGTGGCAGTGCGTCCCGGACACACTGTTAACAACAAATTCACACGCATGGTGCGCCATGAAGTGAAACACACAGAGATACAGGCTCCGGTGTATAACCCCAACGTGCCGCCGCTGATAGATGTGAACGGAATTCGCAAACTTATTCCCCACCGCTATCCATTCCTGTTGATCGACAAGGTGATAGAAATGGATAAAAAACACATCATCGCGGTGAAGAATGTAACGGTCAACGAGCCCTTCTTCCAGGGTCATTTCCCCGATGAGCCGGTCATGCCCGGCGTGCTTCAGGTGGAGGCAATGGCACAGGCTGCCGGTGTGCTGGTGCTCAATTTCCTTGAGGAGCCGGAAAAATATTCCACCTATTTCCTTAAAATCGACAATGTGAAATTCCGTCAGAAGGTTGTGCCCGGCAACACTCTTATTATGAATGTGTTTCTAACAACCGAGATTCGTCGTGGCTGTGCAATTGTGAAAGGCTATTCATTTGTTGGCGAGAAAGTGGTCTGCGAAGCGGAATTCATGGCTCAAATCATTAAAAACAAGTAAGCGCTGATGTCAAATTTTTATAAGGTGCATCCCGACGCCAAAATCGGGAATAATGTAGAGATTGGAGATTTCACAACAATCCATGAGAATGTTGAGATTGGCGACAACTGCAAGATATATGGCAATGTCAATATTTTCCCCGGTGCCCGGATTGGAGATGGAGTCACAATTTTCCCCGGAGCCGTTGTCTCCGGTGTGCCTCAGGATCTGAAATTCCGAGGTGAGGAAACATTTGCTTACGTAGGTGACGGCACAATCCTGCGAGAGTGCGTCACAGTGAACCGTGGCACAGCCTCAAAGGGGAAAACCGTTATTGGCAAGAATTGCCTTATCATGGCATATAACCATGTGGCACACGACTGTCGTCTTGGCGACCGTGTCATTATGTCGAATGCATGCCAGCTTGCCGGAGAAGTGCAGATAGATGATGCCGCAGTGATTGGTGGAGGCAGCCTTATTCATCAGTTCTGCCACCTGGGACGTAACATCATGCTCCAAGGGGGCGCGTTGGTAAATAAGGATATCCCACCTTTTGTAAAGGCAGCGCGCGAACCTATCTCATACGTTGGTCTGAACACCATAGGTTTGCATCGCAATCATTTCACTGATGAAGAAATCAAGCAAATAAGCGATATCTATCGTGTGCTGTATCTCTCGGATTTGAATGTCACCAATGCGGTGAAGCTGATACTCGAAACACTTCCGGAATCTGATTTCCGCAACGAAATCGTATATTTCGTTACGCATTCCGACAGAGGCGTGATTCGCTCGGCAATATAAGACTGTTTGCAGGCCCGTAGTGGATCACAAACAGACGGTTTATAGATTTAGTTCCCAAGTTGCTTACAACTTGGGAACTTAATGTTTATGGTTTAGGCTCCATTCCCCAAAATTGTTAAAGCGAGGCGGCGTATTTTGGGAAATGGAGAGTTATGTTTGAAGGTTGATACAGCAGGGGGATGTGTCCGGACAGGCACATCCCCCTATATTTATTATATTTATGCTGCGGATGGAATTACCAGATAATCACTCTTTCCTCAACAGGTCGGAACATCTTGTTTCCCTCCGTAACACCGAAGGCCTTCATGAAGGGTTCGATATTGCGAAGCGACACATTCACACGGTTCACACCGAGAGAGTGGGGGTCGGCAGTGGTAAGGTTGCGAATCTCAGCCTCGCGGATATTATTGGCCCAGAGATTTGCAAAGTTCATATAGAACACTTGAGTGGGGTCGAAGCCCTCAATTTTCGCCTCATCGGAAGTGACATCCACACCTTTTTTCTTCTGTGAATCAAGGAAAGCTGTGTAAGAGATGCGGAGGCCACCCTGATCTGCAATATTTTCACCCAGCGTGTAAGCGCCATTAGCATGAAGGCCGGGAAGCACCTCAATCTCGCTGTATTGGTCGGCAAGACCTTTTGTGAGTTTGTCAAATGCCTCTTTGTCTTCAGCAGTCCACCAGTTTTTCATGTTGCCTTCAAAATCAAAGTTGCATCCCTGGTCATCGAAGCCGTGAGTGAGCTCGTGTCCGATCACCACACCGATACCGCCATAGTTTTCAGCATCGCTTGATTCGGGATCAAAGAAAGGAGCCTGAAGAATGCCGGCGGGGAACACGATCTCGTTGTTGATCGGATTATAGTAGGCATTGATGGTTTGGGGGGTCATGCTCCACTCAGTGCGGTCAACAGGTTTGCCCCATTTTTCAAGATAGCGGTCCTGCTCCCACATGCGGGTGGCGTAAATATTGTCATAATATGATTTCTCCGGCTCAATCACGAGAAGTGAATAGTCTTTCCACTTGTCAGGATATCCGATTTTCACAGTGATTGAATTGAGCTTCTTGAGAGCGGCCACTTTAGTGTCATCAGTCATCCAGGGGAGGTTGATGATATGCTTGCCGAGCGCGTTGCGAAGATTCTCCACGAGGCCTTCCATATATATTTTGCTGCTTTCGGGGAAATATTTCTCCACATAGAGTTGGCCGATGCCTTCTCCGAGAGAGCCTTCCACTGTAGAGAGAGCCTTTTTCCAGCGTGGGCGCTGCTGCTGCACACCCGACATCACCTTGTTGAACGCGAAAGAAGCATTAGCGAAGTCATCTGAAAGGAAGGGTGCCGCACCGCTTACGATATCCCAGAGATAATAATCCTTTTTCTCGCGGTCGGTGAGTGTTTTCATCAGATTGTCGGCCTGCTGCACAGTGTTGAGCTGGGTCACAATCACCATTTCCGGGGGCGTGATGCCGAGGTCTTCAATCATTTCCTTTACCGGAAGATTGGGATACATTTCAGTCACTTGCGCCAGAGTGCGGGGATTATACATTGCCGGGATATTGCGGCTCTGTTCGCGTGTCCACACGGAGTCGGCCAGAAGTGTTTCAATTTTCATCACATTTTTGGCGATGCGCTTTGCATCTTTCTTTGAATATCCGGCGAGATTCATCTGCGTTTCAATAAGCTTCACATAAGCATCGCGCACCTCTTTATTGCGCTTATCGTTAAGCAGATAATAGTCACGGTCGCCGAGACCGAGGCCACCGCCATTCACATACATTGAATACACCTTGCTGTTGGCGAGGTCTTCCATGAATCCTACGCTGAAGAGTGGCGATGACTGATAGCGGTGCATCCAGCGGAAGAGGTCAGCCATACCGGCTGCATCGGTGTTCTCGATTTTTTCGAGAGTAGCCTTGATTGGTGCGGCACCTTCGCGGTTACGGCGCACTGAATCCATTCCCTGCTCATAGAGAGTGGCAATCTTGAAGGCATTTGTTCCCTTTTCAGGATTGGTGGCCGACAGCCCCCTGACAATTCTTTGCACACGGTGTTCGCTTGAATCGTTCAGGATGTTGAATTGTCCGTATCGGGCATATTCCGGTGTGAGAGGATGACTTTCCATCCATTTTTTATTTACGTGTCCATAAAAGTCTTCCTTCGGGGAAATGTTTGCATCAATTCCCTCTTTGCTGAGACTTTTAAGATGTTCCTGGGCCAAAAGTGCGGTGGTGCTCATGCCCATTGCCGCACAAAATGCCATTGTTAATCCGGTTCTGATTCTCATGATTTTTATAATTTATAATTTGTAATTCCTGATTCCTAAAGGTTCAATGTGGAGGCTTTCTTTTCAGTCTCCTCCCATTCCATGTTGGGATCCGATTCCGCCATAATGCCGCCGCCGGCAAAGATGCAACCCTCTTCTGAAGAGAGACACATAGAGCGGATGTTGACATAATATTGAAAGTCGCCATTGCTGTGGCGCGGACCGCAGAAACCTCCGTAAAAGAGTCGGTCACCCTCAATTTTTCTGATTATATCCAACGCCTTCTCCTTAGGGTATCCCGCAAGTGCGGGTGAAGGGGAGAGGTGAAGTGCGATATTGTCGGCATCAATCATAACGGATGCATCGCCGGTTGCCGATATGCGTGTCACAAGATGCTCCACAGGTCCGGCAATTGCAGTGGTCATCGGTTCAGCCTCAGGTTGGAGTCCGGCGCTTTCAAGTTCGTTGAGCAGATATTTCGACACCACCTTGTGTTCCCTAATGTTCTTGCTGTCCCATCCGCCACCGACCCCTGATGCGCGCGTGCCGGCAAGAGCCATCGTGTGCAGAGTGTATCCATCCCTTTTCAGCAAAAGTTCGGGAGATGCCCCCACCCAGGTGCCACTTTCTGCGGTGGAGAAGAGAAACACGAAAGCTCCCGGATAAGACATGTGCATACGCATAAACACGTCCATTGCGTCATCACAATTTCTGCTGCATCTGATTGCCCGCGCAAGCACACATTTTTCCAATCCCCCGGCTCTTATTGATTCGCGGATGAAATTCACACCGGCGGTGTGTTCCTCCCGGCTCATGATGTGGTCGGGCATGCATCCGGCATTCTTGTTGGAGGCAATATATTCATTCATTTCCATAATCCCGGGAGTCATGGAGCCGGGAATAGTGAATATTTTGCCGTTGTCAAAACTCGTAAATACGAATCCCTCTCCGCAGATTCCTTTCCGAATATCTTCAGAGGCTCCATACACAATTTTGTCGGAGAGGGGAAGTCTGTAAGCAAAGCAATTCATGGTATTAATAAGGATGTATAAATTAGTTATCGCATCGATTGTTTAATTTTTTATGAAACTGACTCTAATTTGTGCATCCCACTTATTGAAGTGATTTAAACTTTTTACAAAAACTAAAGAAGTGTTTAAATATGTTGTATTCAAACGCAATATTTATTAATATTTTGGCAACTTCCGCTTCTTTCATCAGTCGTGATGCCCGCATCACTCCTTCTTCAATAACCGAAATTTGCTCAAAATCTTAATGAATCTTGTATTTGAAAAAAGTTTAAAACACTTCATTATATCAGGTTATTCATTAATCTTTCGTTCAAGCCGGGCAAACAAATCGAATTCATTGGCACCGGTCACTATGGCTTCCACAAAGTCGCCGGGATACACATCTTCATCTCCGGCGTCAAGATAGTAGGTTTGATCCACACCGGGAGAATCCCACTGCGAGCGGCATTCCGGATCGTCTGTTTCCGTTTCATCCACAAGCAAGACCACCCTTTTTCCGATATCTTCCCGGTTATGCGTGGCGGAAATCTCCTCCTGCAAATTCATTATCATGTCGCGTCTGCGATGCTTCACATCAGCAGGCACATCATCCTCATAATTATTTGCCGCGAAAGTGTCTTCCTCCTCGCTATATTCAAAGCAACCCATACGGTCAAACTTCTGCTCTTTCACAAATTCCATTAGTTCTTCAAAATCCTCTTCCGTTTCACCCGGGAATCCCACCATCAGAGTGGTGCGGATTTTTATGTCCGGCACCTTCGCGTGGATTCTGTCAAGGAGATTGAGAGTATCCTTCTTGTTGATGCGGCGTCGCATGCGGGAGAGCATGTTGTCAGAGATATGTTGCAATGCTATATCGATATATTTGCACACATTATCGCGCCGTGCCATCACATCAAGCACGTCTTCAGGGAAATCGGCCGGATAGGCATAATGCAGACGTATCCACTTCACACCCTCTATGTCGGCCATTTTATCGATAAGTTCGGCAAGTTTATGCTCTTTATATATATCGAGACCATAGCTCGACAGATCCTGTGCCAGGATATTGAATTCTTTCACACCTCCGGCGGCCAGATCTTTCACCTCTTCGAGAATTTCCTCGATTTTGCGTGATTTATGGCGGCCTGTGATAAGAGGGATTGCGCAGAATGCGCAGAATCGGTTGCACCCCTCAGAAATCTTCACATAAGCAGTGTGCGGAGGAGTTGTCAACGTTCTCTCCCATTCAGCCACATGTGTGCGAACCTTAAGATCGGGGAGAGAATCAACAAAACCATCCCAGTCGAATTTCCCGTAAAGCCGGTCAATCTCAGGAATCTCTTCTTGCAGAGTGTTTCGGTATCTTTCGGAAAGGCATCCCATCACGCAGAGATTGCCGATTTTTCCCTCGGCCTTGTATTCGCCCATCGCCAGAATAAAATCAATCGATTCCTCCTTGGCATCCCCGATGAATCCGCATGTGTTAACCATAACATATTCACCCGAGACATCAACGGGATCTGCCGTTACGGTATATCCCTTGGCTTCAAGGCGGCGGATGAGACGTTCTGTATCAATCAGATTCTTTGAGCATCCGAACGACACTATGTCAATATGGTTTTTCCTCATAAATTGTTAGGCAGCTAAGAAAAACAAACCGATATATGTTTATGTAACAGACGCTTATTAAATGGAGTTACCGAAAAGGGATCTCACGAATTCTTCGGAGTGGAAAATCTGGATATCATCCATTCCCTCTCCCAAACCGATATATTTAACCGGAATTTTAAACTGGTCGCTAATGCCAATCACCACGCCCCCCTTGGACGTGCCGTCAAGTTTTGTCACGGCGAGGTTGTTCACCTCGGTGGCAGCCACAAACTGGCGAGCCTGCTCGAATGCGTTCTGACCGGTTGAACCGTCGAGCACCAGGAGAATTTCCTGCGGGGCATCCGGCACAACGCGTTTCATCACATTCTTTATTTTTGTGAGTTCGTTCATCAGCCCCACCTTATTATGGAGTCGTCCGGCTGTGTCAATAATCACAACATCCGCTTCCTGAGCCTTTGCCGATGAAAGTGTGTCAAACGCCACTGCGGCAGGATCGCTGCCCATTTTCTGCTTAATCACAGGCACCCCCACACGCTCTCCCCATATGTCAAGCTGCTCAATGGCGGCGGCGCGGAAGGTGTCGGCGGCACCGAGCACCACTTTGTTGCCGGCCTGCTTATATTGTCGCGCGAGTTTGCCGATGGTAGTGGTTTTCCCCACGCCATTCACGCCTACAACCATAATAACGTATGGCTTTCCGGCATCTGCCGGCACATGGAAATCTTCAAGCGCCTCCTTATCAGTCGGTTTTGTGAGCATTTCAGTCACTTCATCCACCAGGAGCTTGCGAAGCTCTTCGCTTCCGACATATTTGTCTCTGGCCACACGAGCCTCAAGCCGCTCAATGATTTTGATTGTGGTGTCTGTGCCCACATCGCTGGTGATGAATGCCTCTTCCAGATTGTCGAGCACCTCTTCGTCAACCTTGCTTTTTCCGGCTATGGCGTGCGAGATTTTGCTCCACACACCGGTTTTGGTCTTTTCAAGACCTTTGTCGAGTGTCTCCTTGTTTTTTTTCGAAAAGAATTTAAACATCTTCTATAACTGTGTTAAGTCACAAAATTAGCAATTTTCTTGGATAATCAGGTTTGTTTGCCTTAAAAAATGTGGTGTTCAGATTCCGATTCCCCCTTTTTGGCTGCCGCTCTTCAGGTCGTCATTCTGCAGCCCGGCACCGGTCTTTTTCACATTCTCTTTCAGACTTCCGAATTTCCACGACACAGAGAGTGTGACATTCCAGCTTCTTTGATGGAAAGTGTTCCGAGCGGTGTGTGTCGGTGTGGATGTGTTCCAGTGCATCACCATATATTTCGTTAAGAAATTTTGTGTGTTTACTGTCAGCTGCAGTGCATCCTCTTTGAGGAATGATTTGCTGAGGCTCAGGCCGTAATAATACCATCCGCCGTTGTCGCCCTGCAATGATATGAAGCCATTGCTTTGTCCTCCGTAAAGTCCGTATTTGATATTAAGCGGGCCGGTGTAGCTGCAGTTGGCGCCATAGTGCCATTTCCAGCCATTATTTTTCAGACCCATAAATCCCGATTTGATGTCAGTAAATTTCAGGTTGCCGTTGACAGAAAACGACATTTTCTGCGAGATATTCCAATTAAAAAAGCCGTCAAAGCTCACACTGCGGTTTTTGCCCATGTTGGCATACGTCTGATATTCAGTCACACCCTCATAATAGGAATATGACTCAATGGTGTTGTTTGATTGGAAAAGAGTCATTCCGATGTTTCCACCAAACACTCTTCCGAAATTGGAATATGTTATCGAGAGGGAGTTGTATTTCTCGCTTTCGAGGTCGGGATTGCCTACCCGTGCGGATGTCTGGCTGATATGAATCACTGACGGATTCATCTGTTCAAGAGAGGGACGGGAGATTCGCATCTGGTAGGAGAGTCTGAGGTTAGTGGCCGGGCCAAACATATATGTCAGTGAAGCGTTTGGAGTGACATCGTTGATGTTTGTGCGGAAGTCGTTGTCCGTGCCCGAGAGGAAGTCGAGCCCCATGTGGGTGTGCTCATATCTCACCCCGGCATTTGCCACAAGTTTGCTGAAATTTCCGGTATATGCGGCATAAATTGCATATACATCCTGAATTTGGCGTGTCAGCCCGTTCTCAATGTCAGTGACATCATCGCTCCTGTTGCCGACGCCTGAAATCGTGTTGTCGGTATTATGCCGGAAAATGCCTTTTACACCCGCTTCCAATGTGTGTTTACCCTCAGCAAAGGGACTTGTATAGTCAAGGGTTGCTGTGTGTTCGCGTGTATCGGAATTAGATGAAGTGAGCTGATACGGCGGAAGTTGTGCAGTCCCGGCTATGTTTTCGTTGGCATAATCGAGTTTCAGATCTGTCTTGCCGTAGTTGAAGCGGTAGCCGGCAATAATGTTGTGACCTTTGTCATCAAACGAATGTTTGTAAGATGTATTTCCTTCAGCGCCGAGATTCTGCATTGTGCCCGTGGCAAGCTGCCGTGTTGTCCATTGAAGCGAACCGCCGCGTGAATAGAGAGAATTGTATGCGTCAATACTGTCTATTTTTCCCGCCACATTATAGAAATTGCCGCCGAATGCCAGCAGGTCTTTATCGGATAAGTCCCATGATAAATTGATGTTGGCGCCGGTATAGTTGAATTTCACATCCTGATTCATCTCTGTGGTCTGCCGGTATGCATCGTCAGAAGCATGATTGATGGTTTCTGAATTCATGCCGGAGTGTTGGTTTTGCAGATAGTTGTCAGAATAATTCAGCCCGGCATCCATAGTGATACGATTGAATTTGGCGCGGGCATAAGCGGATGCGGAATTGGATTGTGCACCCACCGATGCACTCAGAGACCCGGCATATCCGTCGCGAACCTGTATGCTTCCGGTGATGAGATTGATTATTCCCCCCGTGCCTTCGGAGTCATATTTTGCGCCCGGATCGGTGATCACCTCTATTTTCGACACCGACTCCGCCGGCATGGATTTCAATATGGTTTTGGCGTTTGCGGTCAACATTGGCTCCTCCTTGCCGTTGACATAAATACGGAAATTTGAATTTCCCTTCACCATTATGTTGTCCCGGCCATCCACAGTCACCATCGGCACCTTCCGCAAGGCGTCAAGCACACTTTGGCCGCGGCTGCCCGCATCCTGCTCAAGGTCGTATGTCAGTTTGGAGCCATCGCTTTTTACAAGCTCTTTTTTTGCGGTAATCACCAACTCTTCAAGCTCCTCATAAGTAGGCACAGAGTCGGCGGGAGCTTGCTCTGACGACATGCTTCCGGCTCGAGAAGAAGGTGTCTCCCCTCTGACGGCTGCCGCCGACAGCGTAATGGCGGCAGCCGCTAAAAAGTAATAACGTATCATTTATTATTCAGATATTCTTGATAAAGTTTTACGAATTCATCCGGCGTTATGCCAAACAGAGAAAGTCGCTCGAGCAGGGCCGGCAGCTCAGAAGAGAAAAATTTTTTCTTCATCATTTCGCGCACGCGTTTTCCGGCGCCCTCGGAATAGAAAAAGCCAATGCCCCGCTGATTATATATGATTCCCTCCTGCTGAAGCCATGAATATGTGCGCATCACAGTGTTGGCGTTCACACCTACCGAGGCTGCATATTCCCTCACCGATGGAAGCCGGTCGCCATCCCTTTTGTAGCCGCGCTCGAGGTCGCCGGTGATTTGGTCGGCTATCTGGAGGTAGATAGGTTTGTTGTCGTTAAATTCCATTATACCACCTGTATGTTTTTATATTTACGGTATGCGAGATATATTATGCCCGTTGCGATGACAGTGATTACGCCCACAGCTATCCATCCTAATATTTGGGGGTCGATTGTCAGCTCTATACTGAGTCTCAGCTTCACAGCTCCCACAATAATGAAAGAGAAAACGAGCTGAAGCAATGCAAATATGCCAAGCGTTTTGATAAATGATTTTTTGGGCCATGCCACCGCGCCGAAGATAAACAACGATTCATTGAAGAGAAACATGGCAATTCCCATACAAAGCATCAGAGCGTCTTCATATCTAAAATTGTAAAGATGAGGGAAATCAGGATAATAGCCGCTCTGCATGCCGATAAAGAGGATGCATGAATAGTTGAATAACAGAAGTCCAGCGTATACGAGGAGAATCATGCAGGGCAACACTGCCGCGAGCCGCACAAGAAATATGTCGGAAGCTTTGGCCGGTGTCATCAGCACACTGATTCGTTTCTCCTTCGAGCCCAGGTCGGAAAACATCATCGAAGCGACAATGGCGCATGCAAGGCCGCTCAGGAACATGTAAAATGCGTTCATGCCTTCCGAGGGGGGTATGCCCATAATTGCCATCCAAGAACCGATTAAAAATGAGAAACCGAGATAAGATCCGGCAGTTATCAAAAGCATGCGGCGGTTTTCTGTCAAATATTTTTTTGTCACTAATGAAATATGGCTGATATTTTCTTTCATAATGATTTGTAAATTAATTATTTGAGTTTTGTAAGTTTGCAACTTGCGAATAGTTCTAAGTTTGAAGAAGTGTGTTATACAGACGGGGAGATGTTAGTTCCGGCAGTTAAGGTGGTCGTGTTCCACTTCTCCGCTCCCCTTAGAGGAGAATGAGGTTTTTTTGGCTTTTCCGGAGAGTTTTATGTCGCCGCTTCCCGATACAGTTGCATTTACCATTTCCACTGTGATATTAGCATCAATATCGCCACTTCCCTGTGCCATCAGATATGCCTCATTTCCTGTGAACTTGTTTATATTAATGTCGCCACTGCCTTGCGAGATAACGGAAATACCTCTTTTGCCGGTTACCGTTCCCAAATTGATATCACCACTTCCCTGCGACAAGATGCTGACATCCTGTGTATCTATTTTTGTCACATTAATATCGCCGCTACCCTGGCTGAGGAAGCTGCATTTGCTGCAGCTTAGCGACTCAATCTGAAAATCGCCGCTACCCTGACTAAGAAAACTGTTGATGCCGGGATAACTGATTTCCACACGTATATCCGGATTGCTGAATGATATAAAATTGTCAGGCTTTTCCATGTTCACCATAATGGAATTATCCTCAATTTTGAATTTGATCAAATCAATCATATTCTTCGATCCGGTAACAGTGATTTTTGCCGGACCTTCACTGTATTTGATTTCAGCCGGACTCATGTTGCATACGCCGGTGACTTTTCCCGACAAAGAAATGTTTTTTGTGACCTTTTCGCCATTTGAGCCTGCCGATATCGTGCAAGAATAGAGAGTGGAGGCTGCTGCTAATGCCACTATAGATGACAATGATGTTATAAATTTCATGATAATTGATGTTTTGAGTTTCGTAAGTTTTCAACTTTCGAAATGTTTGGAGCTTGATGTTTGGAGGTTTGATGTCTTTTAGGAGTTTGTTTCATAAAACATTAAAAGTTACAGGTTGTTTGCAACCTTTATGAAACGAATTCTAATTTTTTCCCCGGTATTTACCGTTAATTATCAGCTCGAAAAGCGTCTCGAGGTTCACTTCTGTTTCGCACATGCCGGGTGTGAGGCTCTCCGCGATATTGAATCCTCCCGGCACATCCAGACTGATTAGAGCCTTGGCCGCCCGCTCTCGGTCAGTGGTAAAATTGAATGCCAGATTTTGTGTAATTTCTTCAATCGGGCTATTCAGCAACATACCCTTGCTGTCGGTGATAATCACATGGTCGAGAATTTTATCAACGTCATAAACCTGGTGTGTGGAAATTATGATGCTTTTATCATCTGTCATTGATGATGCAATGGCTTGTCTGAAGTTCCTCTTGGCAGTGATGTCAAGTCCGTTGGTCGGCTCATCAAGTATCAGCAAGCCCGTGTTGCATGCCATTGCAAAACTAATGAATGCCTTCTTCTTTTGTCCCATTGAGAGCTTCCCGAGATTAATATTTTCAGGCATCTCGAATATTTCGAGATATCTATTCATCTGCCTTTTGTTGAAGTTGGGATAAAAGGGCGCGTTAACATCAATGTAGGTTTCAAGAGATACTTTTGGCAAACTAAACTCTTCAGGCACAATAAAGATGTCTTCCAGAAAACCGGTATATCTCTGAAAAGGGGTGTATCCCTTGAAATCAATGCGGCCCGAAGCCGGACGAAGCAATCCGCATATAAGATAAAGGAGAGTGGTCTTTCCGGCTCCGTTTTTTCCAAGAAGTCCGCAAACGCATCCCGGCTCCATGTTCATCGAGAAATTGTGGATTATCTCTCTATTCTTTGAGTAGGAGAAACTGATGTTTTCAATCTGTAACATATGATGGTTTTTAGTTTAATAGTGTGCTACATTACTAATACACTGCAAAGCTAATATAAGATTTTGGAATCTCCAAATTTTTTCGCAAAAAAATTAATTTAACTTTGGAAGGCCGAAGATTGAAGGTTGTTGGAGTTGTGGAAGTTGTGGAAGTTGCGGGAGTTTTGGGAGCTAGTGGAGCTTGATAATGCGCTGGTTGGACGAGCCGCGAAATAATAGGTCTGTATCACGCAGCGCTTCGATGAAGGGGCCTTCTACAATAGTTTCCGTGTATTGCAGGGCATCTTTCAGAACCGGATTGGCAAGTATCTCCTCATAAGTAAATCCGGTGTACACCCACACTTTGTGCCCATGCTCCACAATGCGGCGCGAGAGTTCTCTCACTGTTTCGGGGTGGTACATAGGGTCGCCGCCTGAGAATGTCACATCAAAGTCTTCTTCGTCAACAACATCCATTATTTCGTCAATAGTCATTTCCACACCGGCGCTGAAATTCCATGACTGCGGATTGTGACACCCCGGACATTGGTGACGGCAACCGGCAAAATAAATAGAGGTCCGGAAACCCGGACCATCCACAGTTGTGCCTCTTATAATATCAAGGACTCTTATCTTATTCATATTTGTGTTATTCATGCACCACGCGGTCGTGCAGTTCGGCGAGTTTCCCACTGTTCCAGCGGTCGGTGGTGCCCACGAGATAGCCGGTGATCCGTTGTATCGTTTCGAAAGCAGCGCCACATTTCGGACACTTATGTGCATTTTTATCTGCATTCTCATATCCGCAGTCGGGGCAATGGTTGCGATTGTGATTCACCGACCCGTATCCCATATTATATTGGTCCATTAGATCTACAATCTGCATTATGGATTTCTCATTATGAGTGGCGTCGCCATCGATTTCAACATAAAAGATGTGGCCACCGCCCGTCAGGGGATGATAAGGAGCCTCCACCTTGGCCTTGTGACGCGGAGAGCAATGATAATACACCGGCACATGGTTGGAGTTGGTGTAATAATTCTTATCGGTAACGCCGGGGATTATGCCGAATGTCTTTCTGTCCTTCCCGGTGAATTTTCCGGAGAGGCCTTCAGCGGGAGTGGCGAGCACAGAATAGTTGTGCTCATATTTTTCACAATATTCATTTACGCGGCTGCGCATGCGACTCACAATCTTCAGCCCGAGAGCCTGCGCTTCTTCGCTTTCTCCATGATGTTTGCCGGTGAGAGCAATCAGGCATTCCGCAAGTCCGATAAATCCAATACCAAGTGTGCCCTGGTTGATAACCGATTCAATTGTGTCGTTTGGTTGTAGATGGTCGGTGCCGTTCCAGAGCACTTTCATCACCAGCGGGAATTGTTTTGCGAGAGCTGTTTTCTGGAAATTGAAGCGCTCGTGAAGTTGAAGCGCGGTGATATCGAGCACTTCATCAAGCTTCTGAAAGAATCGGTCGATGCGTTCTTCCTTATCCTGAATATTCATCACCTCGATGGCGAGGCGCACGATGTTAATGGTAGTGAAAGAAAGATTTCCGCGGCCCACAGAAGTTTTTGCGCCATATCTGTTTTCAAACACACGGGTGCGGCAACCCATTGTAGCCACCTCATGCTCATAACGTTTTGGGTCATCGGCACGCCATTCGTCAGTTTGGTTGAAGCTGGCATCAAGATTCAGAAAGTTAGGGAAGAATCTCCTTGCAGTCACCTTGCATGCGAGCTTGTAGAGGTCGTAATTCGGGTCTTCAGGCAGATAGCTCACACCACGCTTCTTCTTCCAAATCTGAATGGGGAAAATCGCGGTGGCACCATTTCCCACACCTTCATAGGTGGAATTGAGCAATTCGCGAATCACGCATCTACCCTCGGCAGATGTGTCAGTGCCATAATTGATTGATGAGAACACCACCTGATTGCCGCCGCGGCTATGGATAGTGTTCATATTATGGATAAAAGCTTCCATTGCCTGGTGCACGCGGTCCACCGTCTTGTTGATTGCGTGCTGCTTATATCTGTCGTGCCCCTTGAGGTTGTCAAGATTAATTTTCAGAAAGTCCTTTATTTCAACATCATATAATTCAGAGAGGTCTTCACCCGTCAGTTGTTCGAGATTCTTAATCTCCTCCTTGTAAGAAGATCTCACGAACGGGGCGAGATAGAAATCGAAAGCGGGGATAGCCTGGCCGCCATGCATTTCATTTTGCGCTGTTTCAAGCGATATGCAGGCGATTACGCTGGCAGTCTCTATTCGCTTGGCAGGGCGCGATTCGCCGTGGCCGGCCACAAAGCCGTTTTTCAGAATCCTGTCGAGAGGATGCTGCACACAGGTGAGGCTCTTGGTAGGGTAGTAGTCTTTATCGTGAATATGGATGTAATTGTTTTTTACAGCCTGCTTCACCACCGGCGACAGAAGATAATCATCCACGAACGGTTTTGTGGTTTCGCTTGCGAATTTCATCATCATTCCGGCCGGAGAATCGGTGTTCATATTGGCATTTTCGCGCGTGATATCATTATTTTTGGCCTCGATGATTTCAAGAAACATGTCGCGGGTTTTTGCACGGCGGGCAATGGAACGCTGATCGCGATAGGCAATATAACGTTTTGCCACATCCTTGCGAGCCGACTTCATCAACTCCACTTCCACGCGGTCCTGAATCTCTTCCACAGTCATGCGCTCCTTGCCGCCGATGCCGATACGGTCGGTGATTTTTTGAATCAATGTCTCATCTTCACCCATTTCTGTGGTGAGCATAGCTTTGCGGATGGCCGCCTTGATTTTCTCTTCGTTATAACCCACGACTCTTCCGTCGCGCTTCTCTACCAATTGTATCATCGATAGTAATGCTTTTTTAATGGATAATGAATCAGCCGCAAATTCTGTGGCTCTGTATCAAAAGAGCCGCGGAGCGGCGTTGCTGTAGTTAACCCCACATGACCTTAGGGAATGTGTGGAAACCCGCAAAATCCCCGCGGAGCCGCGGAGCGGCGTTGCTGTAGTTAACCCCACATGACCTTAGGGAATGTGTGGAAACCCGCAAAATCCCCGCGGAGCCGCGGAGCGGCGTTGCTGTAGTTAACCCCACATGACCTTAGGGAATGTGGGGAAACCCGCAAAATCCCCGCGGAGCCGCGGAGCGGCGTTGCTGTAGTTAACCCCACATGACCTTAGGGAATGAGGGGAAACCCGCAAAATCCCTGCGGAGTCGCGGAGCGGCGTTGCTGTAGTTAACCCCACATGACCGTAGGGAATGTGGGGAAACCCGCAAATCCCTGCGGAGCCTCGCAGAGGCGACGAGTTTCGGTGCAAAATTAATCTATTTAATCAATCGGGCAAAGTTTTAACGCAAGAATTGTAGATAAGTTTTTCGTTTTAGACAACTTTTTCTGTAGATAAAATTTGCACATTGCTTATATTCAGCAATATGCAAAATTTATTGGAAAACTTTTTTAACATTTCCCGGTCTGAATACTTATTTTTAGTGTTAATCCATCCTGTCACGGTAATCTTCGTATGTAAATTTTCTGAGCATTTTCAGTTCGCCGGAAACACTCTGCAATATTATGGACGGATGCTGAATCCCGTTGAACATATTGGTCTTTACAGTGGTGTAATGATTCATATCGAGCAGAGTCAGCTTGTCGCCGGCTTTCAGCGGTTTTTCAAATTTCCAGTCTCCGACGAAGTCACCGCTCAGACATGAATTGCCACCGAGACGGTAAGAAATACCGGTTTCGCTGTCATCGGGGAGTGCCTCTGCAATTGCCGGCTTGTAGGGCATCTCAAGGCAATCGGGCATGTGGCATGCAAATGAGGCATCGATAATGGCGGTGCGCACTCCGGCATCCTCCACCACATCGAGCACTTGCGTCACAAGATTGCCGGTTTGCCATGTAAATGCACTCCCCGGCTCTATAATCAGCTCCAGGTGCGGATACATCTCGTGTATCCGGTTGATTATTCTGACAAGGTGCTCCGTGTCGTAATCCTTGCGTGTAATCAGGTGGCCGCCTCCCATGTTTAGCCATTTCACTTGCAGCAGGAGATGCCCGTATTCCTCAAGAAAAGCGTGCAACACGGTTTCAAGGTCATGGCTCGACGATTCGCATAGCGCATGAAAGTGAAGGCCCTCTATGCCGGAGGGGAGTTTGCCGCCAATATTTGCAGTGCTTTCACCAAATCTTGATCCCGGCATGCAAGGATTATAGATATCGGTTTCTATCACGCTGCAATGCGGATTCACCCGCAGACCGGCCGAGACTTTTTTCTCCGACAGTTCCATTGCAGGGCGGAATTTCTCATATTGGCTGAGCGAATTGAATGTGATGTGAGAGCATCCTTTCAGAAACTCCGGGAACGCTTCATCGGTATATACCGGACAATATGCGTGCACATCATTTCCGAGGCATTCGAGCGAAAGCTTCATCTCGTTGAGGCTGCTGGCCGTGGAAGCGGTGAAATATTCTCCGATTATGGGGAATGTTTTCCACAGGGCATTGGCCTTGAAGGCCATTATAATCTTGAGATTGGCATCTTCCGATACCCGTTTAAGTTTCTCGAGGTTGGCGCGCAGCTTCTCTTCATATACTATATAATATGGAGTTGGTATCATTTCAGTATTTTGAATTTGGCAAATTTTAGCAAAAGTCGTTTTACGCCGGTGGCCCCGAAATCCACCGTGATTGAGGGTTCTCCCGATATATGTCCTTTATCAGTTATCACGCCTGTGCCGAGTTTGGCATGCTCGATTTTCATTCCTATATTCAGTTCATTGGGAGCATGCTGTGGCAACGGGCTGAAGAAATCCGACTTTATTTCGTTCACTTTCCTCATTCGGGACGTAGTTTCATATCTGTTGATTTCGTTGCTTGCGTTGCTTGCGTTGCTGCTGTCGGATGAGCTGAGAGAGCTGACAAAGCGCGGATCGAGTTCGCTGATAAAGCGCGAGGGCGACGACAATTTAGTCTGCCCGTTTCTGAAGCGTGTCTTGGCGTATGTGATGGTGCAGTGTTTTTTCGCACGTGTTATGGCCACATACATCAGCCTTCGCTCCTCCTCAATCTCTGCTATGGAATTCATGGCCATTGCCGAGGGGAAAAGTTCTTCCTCGGCACCGACAATATAGACATGTTTGAATTCAAGTCCTTTTGCGGCATGCACGGTCATGAGTGTCACTTTGGGTTCGTCAGAATGTTCCTTTTCATCGGCATCGGTGGCGAGCATCACCTCTGAGAGAAAGGCCGCCATGTCGGTCGGAGTTTCTCCCGATTCAGTTCCGGCCTCCACAAAGTTGTGCAGGCCGTTGAGAATCTCCATCAGATTCTCTTGCCTTGCGATGCTTTCCGGAGCATTGTCATGTTCATATAGCATCAATATGCCGGTGCGGTTAAAGATTAATTGTCCGAGTTCGTAGGCATCCGATGTTTTATTCTCTTCAGTAAATTCGGCAATCATGTCATAGAAGGCGTCGAGCTTTTTGCGAGTGCCGGAATTCACATCAACGGGATATTTCTCCGGGTCGCCGAGAACTTTCCATATGCTCACACCGGCAGCCGAAGCTGCGACCTGCAGTTTTTTCAGAGTGGTTTCTCCGATTCCGCGTGTGGGAAAATTGATTATTCTGCGCAGGGCTTCGTCATCGTCCGGGTTGATTGCGAGCCGGAAATAGCTGATCACATCCTTCACCTCCTTGCGCTGATAGAAGGCAGTGCCTCCAACAAGCCGATAGTTGATATTTTGTTTGCGCAGAGCCTCTTCAATCACACGGCTTTGGGCGTTGGTGCGATAGAGCACGGCGTAGTCTTCATAGCTGTCATGTTCGGAGAGTTTGTGATTGGCGATAGAGTGTGCCACAATATATGCCTCCTCGATATCACTGTAGGTGCGTACTATTTCCACAGGCACACCCTCTTCGTTTTCGCTGTATACTTCTTTTTTCAGCTGGCGTGTGTTGCGTTTTATCAAACTCCCGGCAGCATTCACAATGTTGCGAGTGCTTCGGTAGTTGCGTTCAAGCCTGAAAGTCTTCAGCCCGGGAAACGACCGTTCGAGATTGATTATGTTGCCTATGTTGGCACCGCGGAAAGAATATATACTCTGCGCATCGTCACCCACTACACAAATCCTGTTTCCGGGGCGGCTCAGCTGTGTAATCACCATGTGCTGGGCGAAATTGGTGTCCTGATATTCATCCACCAGAATGAAGCGGAAAAATTCGCGGTAATGGCGGCAAATGTCGGGATTGTCGCGCAGCAGCAGATTCATATAGAATAGGATGTCGTCAAAATCCATGGCATTTGCCGCGAGGCATCGTTGCGTGTAAAGTTGGAATATCCTCCCGGTCATGGGGCGTTTCTGTTTTCGGTCAACATCGCCATATTGCGCGATATATTGCCCGGCAGTCATCATGGAGTTTTTGGCATTTGAAATTGTTGAAGCCACGGAGGCCGGTTTGTATTGCTTTTCGTCAAGGCCGAGTTCGCGGATTATAAGCTTTATCAGCGAGCGGCTGTCGGCGGAGTCGTAGATGGTGAATCCGGGGCGGAAGCCCAAAAGTTCGGCATGACGCCTCAATATACGCAGAAAAATGCTGTGGAAGGTGCCCATCCAGATCCGTTGCGAGAGCTTTTCACCCACCATTTCCGCCACGCGGCTCTTCATTTCGCGTGCCGCCTTGTTAGTGAAGGTGAGTGCCAGTATGCGGTGAGGTTCGAATCCGAGCCGCAGCAGGTGCACAATTTTATAGGTAAGCACACGCGTTTTCCCCGACCCGGCACCGGCTATGACCAGCGAGGCTCCATCGCAATATTCCACCGCAGCCCTCTGCTGCGGATTGAGGTTGTCGAGATAATTATAGTCAGGTTTTGTATGCATCCGGGTTTCTTTTGTTGCTGTCAGTTGGCACTGAATGCTGTGGTTATATCGTTGTAGTCGGGTATGCGGGGAATAAAATGATAAGAGAAGCGCTCATAGTCAATGCGGCAACAATAATGACTCAATCCGTTCGAAACAATCAGATAGCGCGCTTTCAACTCCATATTGTAGCGCACAATCTGGTCGAAAACATCTTGTGTCACATTCACATCAGGAGATTTATATTCCACAATCAGCAGCGGGTGGCCGTCGCGGCCGAACACCACCGTGTCGCAACGTTTGCGGGTGCCATTCACATCAATTCCTATTTCATTGGCCATTAATGCCGGCGGATAATGGAAATTGCGGGCGAGCCATGATGTGAAATGCTGCCTCACATTCTCTTCGGGGGTGAATGCCACATATTTATTGCGCAAAGGGTCGAACACTTTTGTGATTCCCCCCTCCTCGCGGAGTCGCAGCTTCACCGGCGGAAGATTCAGAGTCTGTTTCATAAAGAATTTAGAGTCTGTTTCATAATTTTTCAATACACAAAATTACTAATTAATTTCAAAAAGAAAAAGGGCTGCGTTTTGAAACGCAACCCTTTCTCGCTATTTCCTTCAGGTTTGAAACCTGAATAACTTATTTCACAACTTTGGTGGATTTACCGTTGGCAACACGAATGAACACACCCTTATCCGGATTTGCAACCTTTACACCCCGGAGGTTATAGTAAACTGCATTCTCCATCTCGTCGATTGTGATTCCATCAATGCCGCTATAGCCGGCGGAAATGGTGAGAACCATTGTTTCGGGATTGAGAGTGAAGGTATATGTGTAGCCTGTCGCAGCTTTGATTTTGAGGTCGTTAGAAGCTTCAGACTCGGGAGCGAACTGCACGGTTGCGGTCTCTGTCTGCTTGAGCTGGGTGAGGTCTACCTCAACTCCATCAACTTTGTAATAGTTTTTGGGAGTGCCATTGATTTTCTTGATGATAATCATTTCGGCTTCGTCGCGCTGAGCTTCAATTGAAAATTTGTTCTCCGCATTGAGCTCGTTGTCGGCCCACATCTGCTCTGTCAACGGCTGATTCATGTTGGTGTGGAGCACCCAGGTCACAATCTCCTCGGTCACTGTTGTGCCGGTGATCTTGAGAGTGTTTGCTTTAGTGTCGAGTGTCAGAGTCACATCAGTGGCATCCTTGGCAAGACCCATATTAGCAATATTGTCGTAAGTTTCAACAGTGTATGTTTCGCCGGGAACCATGTTGGTATTCTTAGTAGAATACTGCGAGCCCCAGGTTGATGTTGCAATCTTGAATTCACCGGCGAGTTTGGGAATTGAAAGGGTGTATACGCCTTCACTTGCAATTGCGAAACGATAGTCTTCAACTGCGGGCCAGTCAGAACCGGTGATTGCACCTCGGAGATAGAGGTCGGAAAGTTCGGGGGTGGGTGCGCTGCCTACTTTTTTGATTGTGATCTCGTTGTTGGCCACGTTGTAGGTAACGTTAAAGATGTCGCCGTCGGCTGCACCTTCAATAGAGGATGCTTTCCAGTTTTCCTGACCTTCACCTGCGAATGCAAGTTCGGTGGGAGTGTCCATCTGGATGTTCTCGCCGCTGTAGAACATGTCAGCCTTTGTGTTGTAAACATAGAGAGCAAACGGATCCTTTCCAAGGGGAAGGTTCTCATATTCAACGATGCCGCTTTCAGGCACTTCAACGCCCTTGTAATAGTCAGAGCCGTCGCCGGTTTTCCAGTTGTCAGAACCGATGTTCACATACCAGCCCTCGTAGCCGGGAGTGGGTTCAACAGTATTCTTCTTCAGGATAACGTTGATTTTGGACACCCGCGCTGCGCTGCTTGGGTTGGTAAATGTGACATTGCCGATACCATCTTCGTTGGTATATGTGGCAGTGCAGTATCCATCGGTCAATTGATTGGTCCCTTTGTCGAATGTTCCGGCCTGGCCTTCAGCAAGTGTGAATTTGTTCACATGGCTTTTGGCATTATGCATTAACACGATCTTGGTTATTGAATAGCCTTCGGGAGCGGCAACATTGAAATTGCCGGTTTTGTTTACTCGGAAAGTGTATTCTCCTTTTGCCGTGACATACAGACGTACTGTTTTTTCGCCTGTCGGGCCACCCATGATGGTGACGTTGTCAATTGTAAGGGGCACATCGTTGACCCAGTAGCATTTGTTGCCTGAGTCGGATGTCCATTTGTCAGTGCTTTCGGGAATTGAGCTGTTCGTAGCCAGCATGCCTTCGAGACTGTCGAAGTTGAAGGTGACATCGAGGTTCTGCTCAGTCGGGGGAGTCGGGGGATTGGGGGTGTCGCCGCCAACCTTTGTGAGGAGGATAGTGTTGTTCTTCACATCGATTGTCACATCATATGTGTCACCTTCGGCAGCGCCTGCGATTGTAGAGGCAGTCTGGGTTGTGGCAACTGTAAGTGTGGTGGTTGTACCCGGCACGATGTCGGCAGCATAGAGATAGCCGTCAGCCTTGCCATTCCATGTGGATACGGCAAACTCAAGGTTGCTGAAGGGGAGGGCGGTAAATGTTGCCACACCCTCGGCGTTGGGCTGTGTCTCTTTCCAATAGTCAGAGCCGGCGCCTTCGATGGTTTTCCATGCATCGCTGCCGATCTTCACATACCAGGAGCTGTAATCCTCAGTCGGGGGAGTCGGAGGATTGGGGGTGTCGCCGCCAACCTTTGTGAGGAGGATAGTGTTGTTCTTCACATCGATTGTCACATCATATGTGTCACCTTCGGCAGCGCCTGCGATTGTAGAGGCAGTCTGGGTTGTGGCAACTGTAAGTGTGGTGGTTGTACCCGGCACGATGTCGGCAGCATAGAGATAGCCGTCAGCCTTGCCATTCCATGTGGATACGGCAAACTCAAGGTTGCTGAAGGGGAGGGCGGTAAATGTTGCCACACCCTCGGCGTTGGGCTGTGTCTCTTTCCAATAGTCAGAGCCGGCGCCTTCGATGGTTTTCCATGCATCGCTGCCCAATTTTACATACCATGAAGCATAGTCTTCAACCGGAGGAGTCGGGGGAGTGGGAGGATTGGGAGTATCAGCTTTTGTGAAGAGAATGGTCTCATTCTTGGTGTCAACAGTGATTGTAACACCGGTCTGCTCAGCTGAGAAAGACATGTCGTTGTCCATACCACCCTTGACATAGGTGTAAGTTTTACCGAACTCGATGCTATTACGCTCCTCATAAGGAACTGTGCAGGAGAATGACCAGTCGGCATTTCCAACCTTAAAAGCGCTGTTTGCCGGGATTGTCACATCGGAGAGAGTGTATACGTCATCGTTTTTAGTGAACTTCCACGCGGCCTGAGCGGCATAATCATTAAATGCGCCGCGGAGATAGAGGTCCCCGATTTCAAACACAACTTCGCCACCAAGAATAAGTTTCATATTGTTGGTGTCGATGGTCATGTTGTAGGTGCCGGCAGGCAGCTGCCATGAGGCATCCACACCATAACTCATGGCGTTTTCGCCGGTTTGGGGTGTAGTGTTGTTTGTTGCCGGCGCATAGCGGTGGGCATTGGTGACATTCCAAGACGAGCCGAGCTCCGATGTGAATGCAAACCAGAAGGTTTGGTTCGTGGTGACTTGATACGTAAAGACACCATCTGACTTCTTGTCAAGCTCTTGGCCCTTGTTGTAAGCAAAGCCGCCGACCTGCGTACCCATGACATACAGCTTGTCGGCCTTGACGGCATACGTGCTGAGAGGGGTGAGGAGAGCCAAGCCTGCCAAAGCAAACGTTTTGAAAAGGTTCTTCATTTTTTTTAATAGTTAGTTATAAGGTTAATTAAAATTGGTGTTTTCTGATTTTAAGGGGTTAGTTATTGCTTTTTGGGGATTAATGGAAATTATGGAAATTATGGGAATTATGGATTCATTCACATATGCATCTCTTGTTTCCCATTCTCTCATGGTTCTCATGGTTGTCATGAATTTTGTGTGGCATCTTTTTCAATCCGCAATCCGCATTGCCTATTTCCTTTAATCCGCAAATTTACAACAACTTTCCCAACAAACCTAAATAAAATATAAAAAAAATCAAAAACATGCTCTTAAACATGTTTTTGACTTAAAATTTTATAAAATCGCGATTTTCTCAGTCCAGGAAGCGGCGAGTGAGGGCGTCGTAGCTGTCAATGCGGCGGTCGCGAAGGAAAGGCCACCATTGCCGCACACTCTCCGACCTCCCGAGGTCGATCTCCACCACCTGCTCGCAGGGGGAGTTGTCGGGCGCATGAAAAAGGATCTCCCCCTGGGGGCCGGCCACAAAACTCGAACCCCAGAAATCTATTCCCGATGTCTGCCCGGAAGGGTCTTCCTCAAATCCGTTGCGGTTTACCGATACAACCGGCACTCCGTTTGCCACGGCATGCGATCTCTGAATCGTGATCCATGCACCCATCTGCCGCTTTTTTTCCTCGCTTGTGTCATCCGGATTCCAACCTATGGCCGTGGGATATATCAGCATCTCCGCCCCTCGCATGGCCATGAGCCGAGAGGCCTCCGGATACCATTGGTCCCAGCAAACCAATACGCCCAACTTCCCGACAGAAGTTTCAATAGGGATGAAACCGAGGTCGCCGGGAGTGAAATAAAATTTCTCATAAAATCCGGGGTCATCCGGAATGTGCATCTTCCTATATTTGCCGGCTATGGAGCCATCTTTGTCAAACACCACAGCCGTGTTGTGATATAGTCCGGGCGCGCGGCGCTCAAACATGCTCGTCACAATCACTACATTGTTGGCAGATGCAGCTTCGGCATAAAATTCGGTAAACTCGCTCGGTATTTCTTCTGCATAGCGGAAATTCTCAACATCCTCTGTTTGACAGAAATATAGCGAATCATGAAGCTCAGACAGCACTATGAGTTCGGCCCCTTCAAGCGCAAGGTTTTCTATCGCGGTGAGATTCCGCGCACGATTGGCATCAACATCTTCCGAAAAGGAATGCTGCACAATCCCGACTTTAATTCTCTTTCCCATATAGCTATATAATATTTCTCGTCAACTCCTTCACTCATCTACTCCTCAACTCCTCCACCCGAACCTGCATGGTGCTGCAATGCAACGACCCATGCTGTTTTATCAGGGTGCGGCAATCCACCGGCACCACTTCACGCGTGGGGAATGCAATCTTCACAATCCGGCATGCAAGCATGTCGTTGTCGGGCTGGTTATATGTGGGCATATAGATATGTGTTCTCGTCACAAGATAGTTGGCATAAGTGGCCGGAAGCCGATTTCCCTCGTCATCGCAAATTGGGTCGGGAAATGGAAGTTCCACAAGATTGAAGGGGTCGCCATATTTGTTGCGCATCAGTGTGAGTTGCGCTCGCATTTTCAGTAAATCCTCAAAATGGTCGTCGTCTGCGTTGCGGCATCCGGTGAAGAATATAATGTTTTCGGGTGCCAGGCGACACAAGGTGTCTATGTGAGAATCGGTGTCATCCCCCCTTAATGATCCATAATCGAGCCATAGAATGTGGTCCGCCCCAAGTTCCCGCTCCAGCTCTTCCGCTATTTCCCGTTTGGAAAAGCTTCCGTTGCGGTTTGGAGAAAGCAGGCAGCGGGTGGTGGTGAGGAGTGTTCCCTCTCCATCGGTTTCTATTGAGCCGCCTTCGAGAATAAAGGAGCGGCGGTTGCGCAAGGCATCTTCCGGAAACACTTCCGCTTCTGCAAGCCGGAGATTCACCAAATTGTCTTTATCTGCCGCAAATTTCAGTCCCCAACCATTAAACCCGAAATCAATCAGACGGTTGCGGTCGTGGCGTTTCACGGAAATAGGTCCGTAATCGCGAATCCAGGTATCATTGAAGGGAAGCTCCACAAAGCGTACACGCTCCCACGATTCGTTGGAAAAAAGTTTTTCAGCCTCAACGCGGTTGGCCACAAGCAGAATGCAACGCTCGCCATGTGAGTCAAGTGCACTTATCAATCGTCTGTATTGCTCGATTGCTTCCGGCAGTATATAATTCCAATCAGTAGCAGAATGGGGGAGTGCCAGCAGAATATAGTCGGCGCTCTCCCATTCAGCATAAAAAGTCACATCATTTCTCATAAGAAACAAATATAGTGAATTTTTTTGAAACTTCTCTATATTGTTTCTGCAGTTGCGTCTGCACAGACGCAAAAGATGTTATGAAAAGAGATTTTCATAACGCATATCCACAACGTCCCAATCCACAATATCCCAGAGGCGTTTTAGATAGTCGGCGCGCAGATTCTGATAATCAAGATAGTAGGCATGTTCCCACACATCAAATGTGAGAAGCGGTCGCAAACCTTCCGTCATCGGATTCTCCGCGTTTTTTCCTTGTGTGATGTAAAGCTGCCCTTTGTCGTCACAAGAGAGCCATGCCCAACCGGAGCCGAAGATGGTGGCACCGGCCTCTTCGAATTTCTTTTTGAATTCATCGAAGCTGCCAAACTGCTCGTCAATCTTCTCGCGCAATTTGCCCGAAGGCTCCTTCAGACCGTCGCGGGAGAACTGGAAGAAATAGAAGATATGATTCCAGGCTTGTGAAGCATTATTAAAGAGCGGGCCGCTGCTCTTACGGATAATTTCTTCAAGCGGCATGTCGGCATATTCAGTGTTTTCAATAAGACGGTTGAGATTGTCAATATAGGCTTTCTCATGCTTACCATAGTGATATTCAATTGTAGTTCTCGAGATAACCGGCTCAAGGGCGGTAGGGTCGTAAGGAAGACCCGGCTGTACGAATTTCATAATATTTTGAATTTAACAATTCTTATCATGATTCAGCAGGTTTGCAACTTGTGAAACCTGTGAACCCGTGATTTATATCTTGCAATAAAAAAAGGATACAGCCTTTCGGCTATATCCCTTTAACAATCTAATGTGAGTTAATGTTTACTAATCGAAACCTTAGGCTCCATTCCCCTACTTATACATTTTTTGGGGAATGGAGTCTAACAATTTCTGAGGAATGGCTTAATCAAAAATCGCATCCCAGTCTTTCCACACCGGCTCGTAGCCGTTAGCGCGTATGGCTTTTGCCACCTCCTGCGGTGAACGCTCATCGCTGACCCGGAATTGTTCAAGCGATTCGGGAGCTGTGGCATACCCTCCCGGATCGGTTTTGCTGCCGGCACTCATCGATGTCACTCCGAGTTTCATGATGTTGTCACGATATTCACTTGCTTCGCGCGTGGAGTAGGAGATGTCTACATCATGGTCGAATATGCGGAAAGCGAATGTGAGCTGCGCCAACTGTCGGTCGCTGATCACCGTTTTGGGCTGATAGCCACTCTCCGACGGCCGCATTCTGGGGAAATTCACCGAATAGCGCGAGCGCCAGTATTTCTTCTGCAGATAACGCAGATGGCGGGCCATCATCACCGTGTCGGCTCTCCAGTCTTCCAGACCGAGCAACACACCGAGTCCTATCTTGTGCACACCGGCTTCCCCCATGCGGTCATAGCCGTTGAGGCGCCATGCATAATGCGACTTCATGCCGCGTGGATGATATGTTTTGTAAGCTTCCCGATGGTAGGTTTCCTGAAAGCACACCACTCCGTTGAGTCCGCTGTGTGTGAGCCGTTCATATTCAGATGAGCGAAGCGGCTGGATCTCAAGTGTGAGATTGTGGAAATATGGACGGCACGTGTGAAGCACCCGCTCCATATATTCCACACCACACAGGGCGGGATATTCACCCGACACAACGAGAAGATTCTCAAAAGGTGCAAGCCTTTTGATTGCCTTACATTCTTCTTCAATCTGCTCCATTGTAAGGGTGGTGCGTGCAAAGGGGTTGTCGTGATTGAAGCCGCAATACACACACTTGTTCGTGCATGCATTCGACACATACATCGGTATATACATCGATATGGTGTTGCCAAATCGTTCGAGGGTGAATCGGCGGCTGAGTGCGGCCATTTCCTCAAGATATGGGGAAGCGGCTTCTGAAATCAATATGGCGAACTCCTCCGGAGTGAGCGGCTTCACATTGCGTTCGGCCTTGGCCAGCACGCGGCGCACATCGGCATCGGTGGCCTCAGCCACAATCCGCAGTGTCTCATCCCAATCATACCGGTCGATGATATCGGCAAAGCCATGTCCGAATATAGCCGTCGGATCGGGATCGGATTTTTTCGGAGTAATTCTGTTGTCAGTGACTTTATTAATGTTTGCCATCACTTTTTAGAGACTGTTTCATGAAAATCATAATTCCTAACGCTCAATGCCCGCATTCATCTGCAACATTTTGCGAGATGCGCATTGCGCAGAAATTGGGGCCGCACATTGTGCAGAATTTGTCATCGGCTTCGGGCGCGTTGCGTCGCGAATCGAGATAATATTTCTTGGCCTTTTCCGGATCAAGCGATAGATTGAACTGGTCTTTCCATCTGAATTCATATCTCGCTTTACTGAGAGCATCATCGCGAACACAGGCACCCGGGAATCCTTTGGCCAGGTCGGCTGCATGGGCGGCAATCTTGTAGGCAATCACCCCTTCTCGCACATCGTTGAGGTCGGGCAAAGAGAGATGCTCTTTCGGAGTGACATAGCAAATCATTGCCGTGCCATACCAGGAGATCATTGCGGCGCCGATTGCAGATGTGATATGGTCGTAGGCCGGTGCGATGTCTGTGGTAAGCGGGCCGAGTGTGTAGAACGGCGCTTCGCTGCAAGTGGTGAGCTGTTTGTCCATGTTTGCGCGAATCTTGTTCATCGGCACATGGCCGGGTCCCTCGATAATCACTTGCACATCATGATCCCACGCCTTGCGCGTGAGCTCGCCGAGCACATCAAGTTCAAGAAACTGCGCCTCATCGTTGGCATCGTGTGTGGAGCCGGGGCGCATGCCATCGCCAAGCGACACGGCCACATCATATTTGTTAAGGATTTCGCAAATCTCGTCGAAATGGGTGTAAAGGAAGCTCTCCTGATTATGGAGCACACACCATTGGGTCATAATAGAGCCGCCGCGCGACACACATCCCGTGAGCCGCTTCGCCACAAGGGGGGCATGTGCGCGGAGCACACCGGCATGGATTGTGAAATAGTCTACACCTTGCTCACACTGCTCGATGAGAGTGTCGCGATATATCTCCCAGGTGAGCTTCTTTACGTCGCCATTCACTTTTTCAAGAGCCTGATATATTGGCACTGTGCCCATCGGCACCGGACAGTTGCGGATAATCCATTCGCGGGTTTCATGGATATTGTCGCCGGTGGAAAGATCCATCAGCGTGTCGCCTCCCCAATAGCAACTCCACACCGCTTTGGCCACCTCCTCTTCTATGCCGGAAGAAAGTGCGGAATTGCCGATGTTTGTGTTAAGCTTCACAGAGAAATTGCGGCCGATAATCATGGGTTCGGCCTCCGGATGATTGATATTGGCGGCAATTATAGCGCGTCCGGCAGCGATTTCATCGCGCACATATTCCGGAGTGATGTGGCTTTTTATGCCGCGGCGCTCATTGTCGAGATTTTCGCGTATTGCCACATATTCCATCTCGGGGGTTATAATCCCCTTGCGGGCGTAATGCATTTGTGTGACACGTCGCCCTTCTTTGGCGCGGCGCGGCTTGTGTGCCACCGGAAAGCGGATGGCATCGAGGTCGGGATTGTCGCGTCGTGCGCGTCCGTATTCGCTGGTGATGTCGGCAAGCTCTTCCGTGTCATTACGCATCTCCACCCACTCCCTGCGAATGCGCGGAAGGCCGGCATTGATATCAATCTTTATGGCCGGGTCAGTATAAGGGCCGGAGGTGTCGTAAACCACGATATCCTCGTTGGGATATTCCACACGTTTGCCATTTTCTATCTTTACTGTGGGATACTGGTGTATTTTGCGCATGGCCACCCTTACTCCCGGAAGTGTGCCCTCCACATAGAATTTTTCGGAGTTGGGATAGCTTGAAACGTCGATATTCTCAATTTTCATTTTATCAGTTGATGAGTTTATCAGTTGATGAGTTGATGAGTTGATGAGTTGATGAGTTGATGAGTTGATGAGTTGATGAGTTTTATTGCAAGAAGCTTGTCAGTGCGCTGGTGGCACGGGCCGTGTTTGACACACTTCCGAGTCCGGAATTGAAAGCCATTCTGCCGGCCTTGACAGCCATGTCGAATGCCCGTGCCATCTCCACCGGATCTCCGGCAACTGCAATTGCAGTGTTCACAAGCACTGCGTCGGCTCCCATCTCCATGGCCTCTGCGGCATGAGAGGGTGCACCGAGTCCGGCATCCACCACCACTGGCACCGATGACTGCTCGATAATGATTTCAAGCAGGTCGCGGGTCACGAGTCCCTTGTTAGTGCCGATTGGAGCGGCAAGCGGCATGACTGCAGCCGAACCGGCCTCCTCCAGCAGCTTGCACAGCACCGGGTCTGCCTGAATATAGGGAAGCACCGTAAAACCGTCGCGCGCCAGCTCTTCGGTGGCCCGGAGTGTTTCAATCGGATCAGGCATCAGATATTTCGGGTCAGGGTGTATTTCCAGTTTTATAAAATTGGTGTGGAAGATTTCGCGGCTCATCTGCGCTGCAAGCACAGCCTCTTTGGCAGTGCGGACGCCCGATGTGTTGGGCAACAGCTGCACATGGTCGCGGTTGATGTGTGTAAGCATCTCGTCTGTGGCCTCATTCATCATGTTCACACGCTTCATGGCCACTGTTATCATTTCTGACCCCGAAGCCTTGATTGACTCGAGCATAACGTTGGGCGAGGAGAATTTTCCTGTGCCTACAAAGAGGCGCGATTTGAATTCTCTCCCTCCAATTATCAGAGTGTCGTTCATATATTCTTATTTCATAAATGGTTGCAATTTGTTGAGGAATTCGCGTGTGGCTTTTTCAATATTAGCAGCCGATGCAATGGCTCCGCTCACAGCAATCCCGTTGACGCCTGCTTCCATCAGCGGCACAACATCATCCGAGCCGATTCCTCCCACAGCCACATGGGCTATGTTGATTTCAAGTTGGTCCATCTCCTTGCATAAGGAGCGTATCCCTTCAAGGCCGAGCACCGGCGCAAGATTCCTTTTGGTGTGAGTCATGGCGTAGGGTCCCATGCCGATATAATCCACATCGAGACTTCTCACCGCCTTGATGTCTTCAATAGTGTTGGCTGTGACGCCAATCACAGCCGCCGGACCCATAAGCATGCGGGCTTTTGAGGGCAGCATGTCGGTTTTCCCAAGGTGAACCCCGCCCACATCAAGGGTTTTGGCGAGCTCCACACGGTCGTTCAAAATCAGAAATGTCTCAGTTTCAAGGCAGAGAGGCTTGATTTCCTCAACCACCTTTTTAATTTCATCATCAGAAGCATCCTTCATGCGAATCTGCACCCATCGGCATCCGCCTGCAATTACTCCCTTTATCTGTTCTGCCGGAGAAACGGCAACATCCGTATTTGTGATAAATTGCAGCATAACATTCTAAATTAATAAAATCGAACTCCCAATTACCAATCACCAATCACCAATCACCAAACATGCCCCATCATCGCGGCTCCCCGGAATCCTCTCTCTCTCAGCTCCGGGAATTTGTCGGGGGTGACACCGCCGAGTGCAACCACTCTTTTCTGCCGCAAGAGTGCGGCCGGCAATTCTCCGGCAAAGGCCGATTTATATCCCGGCTTTGAAATTGAGTCGTAAACCGGCGATAAAAACACATATTCCATACCTTCACTCTCTTCCACCTCCTTAAGAGTGTGACAGCTTCGGGTGAGAGAGAGAGCGGAAGCCGGAGCTTCCGGACAGCGCGAATTGAGATGAGCTCCTGCGAGTGTCATTTCGTTCAGCAGCTCAAAATGGTCGTGCAGCCGAAGCCGCCTGCGAAGGTGATAGGGAATATCTTCTATAAGATTTCTAACATCCATGAGTGTCCGGTTCGGCTTGCGGATGTGCACAAAATCCACGCCTGTGTTTAGCAAATCGACGATTTTGGCCGCTTCTCCGGGCACCGACACGGGAGATGTTATCACAATTATATGGAAGTCGCTATCCATCATCCTCCGAATGCCCCGGTGATAACCACTATAGAGTCAAGTTCCGACAATTCGCGAACATTCCATTGTGAGCGGGGCACAATGCGGTTGTTTTGCGCAACGGCTGTGCCCGATGTCTTTACACCTTTATATTCGAGCAAACCCGACAAAGTTGTGATATCATCGGGCAAATTAATCTGCTCATCATTAAATGTGATTCTCATGTTAACGTCATAATTACGCTATCAAATTTAGTGAGATTTCTGCAATTATCCAAAAGATTCTGATTATCTTTGCACATCATTAGCCAAGAGTTGACTCATCAACTCATCAACTCATCAACTCATCAACTCATCAACTCATCAACTCAAATGAAACTCATAATGTTGTTTGCAGCTTTGACTGCAATGTCGATTCCCGGTTTTGCAAAACTTGAATTAAAATCCGTAGAAGTGGGAGATGCCACTAATATGATGCTGATAGATGAAGATGCCGGCAACAGTGTGGACCTCTCGAAGGCTGTCATTTTCAACAACGGCAAGGAATATTATGCCACCGGAGTGAAATGCGGCCTAAAAGACGGCACTGCTACTTATGAAGTAAAATTCAAGAAATTCAATGGTTTTAAAGATGCGAGAGTGGTGCTGACTGTGAATGGCGAAGAGCTTGAAGCTCTCATCCCTGACAACAATCCCGACGCTGCAGCCGAGACAAAGACTGTAGAGAAAACCGACAGCGAGCCGAAGGATGGCAAGGTTTATCTCTTCACTCCCACAGACAACGATATAACCAAACACACGGAAAGAAACACCGGCACAGAAAATGCCAACAGTAAATAGACTGAACTCTCTAAGCAGTCCGCTTTTATCGCCATATGTGCAACTCACAGACCGTCAGCTCCGCGTGGGTCACGGCCTTGAGTCGCCGCTTATTGTGGTGGAGAGTCCGAAAGTGATTAAAGTGGCACTTCAGCAAGGGCTTAAGCCGGTGTCGCTGCTTTGCGAAGAGCGCCACATAAAGGGAGATGCCGCGGAGGTAATAGCCATGTGCGATGACGACATGCCCGTGCTGACCGCACCCCGAGAAATGCTCGAATCGCTTACCGGCTATAAGCTGACAAGGGGAGTGCTCTGCGCAATGCAACGCCCCGAACTGCCGGATTTGAAAGAAATTGTTGAAGGCAAGCGACGCGTATGCGTGATTGACGGCGTGTGCGACACAACCAACATCGGTGCGATTTTTCGATGTGCCGCCGCGCTTGGTATTGATGCGGTGTTGCTCACAGACAGTGCATGCGACCCTTTCAACCGCAGATCCATCCGGGTGTCAATGGGTTCGGTGTTTCTCGTGCCATGGACCCGTATCGCGTCGTTGAACAATTTGCGCAGTTTCGGTTTTAAAACAGTAGCGATGGCTTTGCGCCACAACAGCATTGACATATCCGACCCGCTGCTTAAGAATGCTCCCGCTCTCGCCCTCGTGCTTGGCACAGAGGGAGACGGACTTTCAGACGGCACAATATCTTCGGCCGATTATGTAGTCAAAATACCCATGCATCATAATGTGGACTCACTCAATGTTGCAGCCGCATCAGCAATCGCATTTTGGGAATTCACAAAAATAAATTAATTTGACACTTATGTCTGTAACTGCTCATATAGTTCGCCTGCTGTTTGCAATCACGCTGCTTTTCACAACTCTACCCGTCAGTGGGGCCACAGCGTTTAAAAACGAAACACTCCATTATGTAATATCCTATAAATGGGGTCTGATTCATAAGGATGCGGGTGAGGCCACGCTATCTCTTAGGCAGTCGGGAAATAACTATAATGTGATGCTGGCTGCACGCACAAAGCCATGGGCCGATAAAGTGTATATGGTGCGCGACACACTCCTCTCCACAATCCGAATGAACGCCCTTGTGCCACTGAAATATGAAAAAATCACCCGCGAAAAGGGGAAGTATGGCCGCGATGTTATCACATACAGCAAATCGGGAAACACCACCACCGGCTATTGCAAGCGTTACAAAGAAAAAAATGGAAAGGTGTCTGAAAGCAGCCGCAATTTGTCGGCAACCGGGCCGGTATATGATATGCTGTCAGTGTTTTATTACCTGCGCCAACTCGATTATGACCGACTCTCAAAAAACAAGGCTTACCAGGCCACCGTCTTTTCAGGCAGCAAGAAGGAAACAGTCACCATAAGGAGTCTTGGCATTGAAAAAATAAAGTTGAGAAATAAAACCACACACCGGGCCTATCATGTGAAATTCAATTTCACTCAGGAGGGGGGAAAGAAATCGAGCGACGACATTGATGTGTGGATCTCTACTGATTCCTCCCATGTGCCTTTATATCTCACTGCCGGACTCCCGATTGGCCAGGTGAGAGCTTATCTTATTCCGTAAAAGCCATACCGAGATACCCTGAATCACAGCAGCTTGAACGGGTCGGCATCTCCCCAGGCCGGGAATTTGGCTCTGAACATATCCAGCCGCTCGCGGCTAAGCGTGCCATAAACCAGCGTGCTGTCTTCAAGTCGCACTGAAACATCCTTCCCCTTGAAATCAAGCACAAAGGAGCTTCCGTCATATTCATAGCCGCCGGTGTCTGTTCCGCAGCAGTTTACAGCGCATACGTATGCCTCATTTTCGATGGCTCGCGCCGGCAATAATTTGTTCCATGCGTCCACACGCACTGCGGGCCAGTTTGCTACTGCAATAAGAGCGTCATACTCATTATTGACATTCCGACACCACACCGGAAAGCGAACGTCATAGCACACCACCATTGCAAGATTCCATCCACGATATCTTACGGCCATTCTGTCATATCCGCGCGAGAACACCTTTCCCTCCCCGGCCATAGTGAATAGATGTCGCTTGTCTTCAAACATTTCATCGCCCGATGGCTCAATGAAAAATGCTCGGTTATATAGCGACCCTCCGGAATCAGCCACATAGCTGCCGCATATTGCAAAGTGATATTTTGCGGCCATTTCCTTGACAAAATCAATTGTGTGTCCGGTGTTGCGTTCTGCCATTTCTCTTACAGTCTCTTTGTCGAGTCCGGCCGGAAAACCGGTTGAGAAGGTCTCGGGGAGTATCACAAGGTCAGTTTGAGGATGCACCTGTGCAAGCATTTCCTCAACCGATTTTAGATTCTGATCCTTGTCGCCCCATTTGATATGGAGCGGAAGCAGGCATATGTGTAGGTCGTTTGATGTCATGATGTTAGGAATTTTTCCGGATAGCGAGCCATGGGGCCGCAATCCTTGTAATAATTTTTTACATATTGCATGTCGCTTTGCAAATCACCTGTGGGGGTGAATTCATCGCTTATAATCACGCGCTTGCCGGAATAATCAATAATGCCCAGCTGAATCGGCACACCCGCACCGACAGCTATGCGCAGGAAGCCGGTGCGCCACTCGGTGCGCGCACTGCGTGTGCCTTCGGGAGTGACCGCAAGGTTCATATATCTGCTTTCGCGCATCTCCTTGATTATCCGCTCTGTGAGGGTGCCTCCCGAACCTTTTGCCGGCACGGGGATGCCGCCCAGCGACTTAAGTAAATATTTCAATGGGAAGAAAAACCAGAATTCCTTCATCAGAAAATTGGCTTTTCTTCCCAATGATTTGTATGCAATCATTCCGAGAATGAAATCAAGATTGGATGTGTGGGGAGCAACGCATATCACACATTTGTCGCGCCTTGGCGCGGTAATCTCCACTTTCCAATCCATGGCTTTCAGAAGCCGTCCCCAAATATTCATCTCAGATTTTTATGCTTTTGCGGCGATTTCCTTGTTACGCTGTTTTTCTTCTTCAGGCAGCGCGGCGTTGAAGAGCTTCAGCGACTCATTGATTTCTTCGTTGAATTCTGTCTCGATTTTATCGAAAAGCGCAACAAAAAATGCTTTCTTTCCCTTGCGGTATTCACCTGCATCCTCAAATGCCCGGGCGCCGCGGTCAAAATATATGTTGGCGTTGTTTTTTGCTTTGCCTACAGCGCCGAGGGCACTCTCTATTGCCTTTGCAATCTTGTCGCGGTCAGCATTCTCCACATTGTAGAAGGCTGCCACCATCTCGTCAATCACTGCTGCGCCGAGTGCGTCAACGTATTTCTTGAATTCTCTCTTGTTTGCCATAATTCGGGTTAGATGTTTAGTTATTTATATTAAAACAAGCTTTCGTGCCTGTGGGTTTAATCTGTTTATGAGGATGAGGAATTTAGAGGTTAGTTGGAGTCTGTTACATAAAAAAAAGCAAAACTCGGCTCATGCATGCTACCCTAATGTTAATTTACGGGGGATGGAGCCTTAATCCATTCTTTGTTTTCGGGAGGCATCAAGTCTCAACAGTATAAAAAGCAATATGGTGAAGCCCCATAATGAGGAGCCTCCATAGCTGAAAAAGGGGAGTGGTATGCCTATCACCGGACATAATCCAATCACCATTCCCACGTTAATGCCGAGATGAAATATCAGAATTGACACCACACAATAGGCGTAAACGCGTTCAAAAGGTGTGCGCTGACGCTCCGCTATTGTAATTATCCTCAGTATTAATGCCAGAAACATTGCAAGCACAATGCATGAGCCCACAAATCCTTCCTCTTCTCCGATTGTGCAGAAGATGAAGTCGGTGTGCTGCTCCGGCACATATTTCAGTTTTGTCTGAGTGCCGTTGAGGAAGCCCTTGCCTGTTATTCCTCCCGATCCGATAGCTATTTTTGATTGGTTCACATTATAGCCTGCCCCGCGAAGGTTTTCCTCTATGCCGAGTGCCACCTTGATACGCATTTGTTGATGCGCTTCAAGCACATTGCCAAACACATAATTCACGGAGAATAGAAACAATATCGACACCACGGCAAAGCCTATTGTAATCAGAAATTTCTGAATCTTGTGCCGGAACATCGCCACAGCCGTGTAGCCAATGGCGAGCGCAATGATTGAAAGAAAATATACCATACCCGGCACCGGCACTCCGCAAGCAGAAAGGATTGCCACGATAATTCCCGAACCGACAAAGCCATATATCACGTTGCGCGCTATGATGATGTCTTTGCAATAGAACAGCAACATCAACGAATATATCAGCATTATTATCACAAACACCGTGAATTCGCCCATCGGTATGCCCAGCACTAATGGCTCGGCAAATTTCACCGCCACCACGAAAAAGGTTACGGCACAAAGCACCGAAAACAGCACAAGGCCGCTCATCCCCTCGCGATAGAGCACGAATATCAGAGATATATATACAAGCGCACTTCCCGTTTCGCGTTGTAAAAGAATCAATATCACCGGGAGAAAGATTATGATGAGAGCCCGGAAATAGTTGCTGATCTTGGCGTTGAGAGTGAAATTATATGAGTCGAACAGCTTCGCGAGAGCTAAAGCGGTTGCAAATTTACCGAATTCGGCCGGCTGAAGACTCACTGGCCCGAACACAAGCCAGGAATGTGATCCTTTGATGTCGGGCGCCACGAATATGGTGACAAGTAATATCGCAAGCACAGCCATATAAATGGGATATGCATACACTTTGTAGATGCGATAGTCTATGATGAGAATCACCGCTCCTACCACAAGCGAAAGGCCTATCCAAAGAATCTGCTTGCCGGAGAATTCGTTAAGATCGAATAAACTCGCGTTGTCAAAATCATAGCTGGCAGCATATATGCTCACCGCGCCACAAGCCACAAGCAATATGTATAGTATAATTGTGACCCAGTCTACCGACCGAAAAGTGGATGTGCCCACATCATTTGTTCTTGCTTCCACTTGCAGAGGCGATTGTATGCGAGTTTAACATTCTTTCTTCTATTCCCTTACGCGAGGAGCTTATCTCCCCGTTGAGATATTTCTCTATAATAAGCGAGCCTATGGGCACCCCGAATGTGGCGCCGAAGCCTGCATTCTCCACATATACCGACACTGCGATTTTTGGTTTGTGATATGGCGCAAAACCCATAAACACGGAGTGGTCGCGGCCATGCGGATTCTGGGCAGTTCCGGTTTTGCCGCACACTTCAAGCCCGGGAATGTTGGCCGTGCGGCATGTGCCGCCGGTCACAGCCATGCGCATCCCTTCAGCTATCTGCTCATAATGCTTGCGACTGATTTGCGGCTTGTGTCTCTCCCGATATTTTTTGTCAATCACACTGTCTTCTATTGACTTTACAACATGAGGAGTGTAGAAATAGCCGCGGTTGGCAATCGTGGCTCCCAGATTGGCTATCTGAAGAGGTGTGGCCAATATTTCACCTTGACCGATTGATATGGAGATTACGGAATTTGCCGACCAATTTGCACCGCGAAACGAAGTGCTGTAAAAGTCGGCGTTGGGAATAAAGCCCCTCTTCTCATGGGGGAGGTCAACTCCGAGACGGTAACCATATCCCATTTGCACCATATAGTCTTTCCATTTGTTCAGCTGGTTGCCGGGTTTTGTTCCTCGCTTGTCTACCATGTTTTTGAATCCCCAGCAGAAATAGGCGTTGCAGGAGGTCTGGAGCGCCGGCTTCAATGGAATAGGTGAGCCATGACCGTGGCATCCCACACGCAGACCGTTGACATATCCGTGATAACAGGGATATGCTGTTGATGGTGTGATTACCCCTTCCTGCAGAAAAATAAGTCCTTGCGTTGGTTTGAATGTGGAGCCGGGAGGATAACAGCCCTGTATAGAACGGTCAAAAAGCGGCTGCATCGGATCGCGCACCAGCTCGGCGTAATGCTTGCCACGCTCACGGCCAACAAGCAGCGAAGGATCATAATTGGGGGAAGTGACGAGGCACAGAATCTCTCCGGTTTCAGGCTCTATAGCTACAATCGCACCTTTTTTTCCAACCATCAGCCGCTCGCCATATTCCTGCAGCTCCATGTCGATTGAGAGTGTGAGATTATGTCCTGACACAGGGGCAACATCGTGAATGCCATCTTCATATTTTCCTTTGATTCTGCCGTAAGCATCTTTCATCAGAATCTCTTCACCCTTGCGGCCACGTAGCGCCTTCTCATAGCTCTTCTCCACGCCAAGGTCACCCGTATAATCTCCGGCACGATAATAGGCATCGTTTTTTACATCCTCGGCCGACACTTCCCGAATGTTGCCGAGCACATTCGCACCGGAGTGGTAGCCATATTCGCGCACTGTGCGTTTCTGAATGAAAAATCCCGGCAGCAGATATAGTTTCTCCTGAAGTTTGCCATAATCCTCCTGCGAAAGGTGTGATATGAGCTTCTGAGGGGTATACGCGGAATATCCGGGATTTTTGCGCGTATCCTTCATGTCACGCCATTTTTCTTTCAGCTGCTCTTTGGTGATATCAAGCGAGTTGCACAACATCAACGTGTCGAAATCTCCCACATCTTTGGGGATTATCATCACATCATAAGCCGGCTTGTTAAACACCACAAGCCGCCCCTCGCGGTCGTATACCAAACCGCGTGCCGGATATATCACCCTGCGAAGAAAGGCATTGCTGTCGGCGCTCTCCTTATATTTATTGTCTCCCACCTGAAGACCAAAAAGGCGCACCACATATATCAGCACAATCAGCGTGATGAAACCGCCAATCACATATTTTCTTTTCTCTAAACTATAGTCTTTTCTCACGATTTGTGACAATTAGGCTGTCTATTCCCAACAAAACCAGAAATGTCAATGCGGCGCTTAATGCCGACATTATCACTATCTCTTTAACGTCGGCAAAGTTGAAATATTCTATTGTAAAAGCAAGAGTGCAATATAATGCCGACATGGTGAACATATATTTGCCATATATAGCAAATCCTAATGAACTCAATGATGGCGACACCTCTTTGGTGCGGTCATCGCGCGGCACGTATGCATAAAATGCGGGACGCTTCAACATAGCGAGCAGTGTGCATGACAATGAATTCACTCCGGGAGTGTCGGAGAAAATGTCAACCGTCAGACCTGCAAAAAATGCCCAGGTCAGCAGCCAGCCCGTGCTTAAACTCATCGGTAATCTTATTATCACATATATAAACACGAATGCCATGGCCACATTAAAGAGCATAATGTGATTGCATACAAGCACCTGTACGGCCAGAAGCACCATCAGAATAAATAAATTGCCTGTTATCTCCTTACTCATGATTCGTGCGGATTACTCTTTGAGTCGGTGGCAGTGTCGAATGTGGCCAATGAATCAATCTCCTCTTTATATATATCTTTTATCACCCTTACAGTGGATAGCGCCCTGAAATCTGACAGCAGTCTAACCTTGAAAGAGAAAAAACTGTCATCGCGATTATGCACCCTGTTAAGCACCACTCCCACCGGAATGCCCTCCGGGAATGTGGTGGAATATCCGCTGGTCACAATGGTGTCGCCTGTCTGATATTTTGCATGGCGCGGAATCTCTTCCACATACGCAATCGTAGGGTCGTTGCCCTTCCACGACAATGAGCCGATATAGGGTGTTCCCTTGAGCTTCACGCTGAAATGCTGGGTTTCGTTGAGCGCTGATATCACACGCGACATGTGGCTGCCCGAAACATTCACTATTCCCACAACACCATTTTGGTCGACAACTCCCATTCCGGGCTTCACGCCATCTTTCAAGCCACGGTTGATTGTAAAAAAGTTTCTGGCGTGCCGCGTATTGTTGTTAATCACCGCTGCCGACACATAATCAAAACGTTTGCGGTCGGTGATTCCTGATACGGTGTCTTGCAAAAGTGTCTTGTATCCGGCAATCTCGTTTTTCAAATTCAGAACTTCATTCTGAAGCCGGGCGTTGCTGGCCTGAAGGCTTTTGTTGATACTCTTAAGGTGAAAATATCCGGTCACTTCCGACCATGCACCATACACACCGCCGCTCACGGCATTGGCGGATGTGAGATAGACCGACTGCCGGTATCTGTTATTGTTTACCAGCAGCGCTATGCTCACAAGTGTATAAAACGCAAACAGAAACCACTTGCTGTATCTGATTATGAAGTGTAGAAGATTTCTCATCTGAGGCTTGTTTGTCCCGTTGCTTATTTTGTCGGGATGCGCCCGGTGTTATCGAATCAGGAATGAGAATCTGTTGATGTTTTTCAATGCCACTCCCGTGCCTTTTGCAACTGCGTGCAGCGGATCGTCGGCAATCTTGAAGTCTATGCGAATCTTGTCGGAGAATCTTTTTGCAAGTCCGCGCAACAGCGCACCTCCACCGGCAAGATAGATGCCGTTTCTCACGATGTCTGCATAAAGTTCGGGAGGGGTCTGCTCCAATGCCGCCAATATCGCAGTCTCCATCTTGTTGATTGATTTCTCAATGCAATGGGAGATTTCCTCATGTGTCACAGGTACTTCCATCGGGAGAGAAGTCATGCGGTTGGGACCGCACACCACAAAGGGTTCAGGCGGATTCTCCAGATTTGGAAGTGCAGAACCCACATTGATTTTGATGCGTTCCGCCATTGTGGTGCCCACTTTGAGATTATGCACACGACCCATGTGCTCCTGAATATCGGCTGTCAGATCGTTGCCCGCTATGCGGATACTCTTGTTGCTGACAATGCCGCCAAGAGAAATCACTGCAATCTCTGTGCTGCCTCCACCTATGTCTACAATCATATTGCCTTCGGGCGCCTCCACATCAAGACCGATGCCGAGCGCAGCCGCCATAGGCTCATAAATCATATATACGTCTCGGCCACCGGCATGCTCGCTCGAGTCGCGCACGGCGCGAATCTCAACCTCAGTGGAGCCGGATGGAATGCACACCACCATGCGAAGCGAGGGTGAGAACCAGCGACGCTTCGAACTGACCATCTTCACCATGCCGCGTATCATCTGCTCGGCGGCATTGAAATCGGCTATCACACCGTCGCGTAGCGGACGAATCGTGCGGATTCCCGGTGATTCTTTCCCCTCCATCTGATGTGCTTTTGTGCCTACTGCCAACAATTTGTCAGTCTTGTTCTCTATTGCCACTACACTCGGCTCGTCGACAACTATCTTGTCATTATGTATGATGATGGAGTTGGCGGTGCCAAGATCCATCGCTATCTCTTGTGTGAATGAAAAAAGTCCCATTATTTTTATCAGTTGTTCAATCAGCTGTTTTGCCATCCGCTCCTTTCTCTTTGAAAAATGTGCAATTTTTACATGTTCTGTAAAAAATTCGCTTCAATCAATGCTTCCGGCAAACATTTCTGCAAATTTAATACTTTTTTCCGACAAATTTTACATGCGCAATTATTTTTCCATGAAATTTTCATCGAATGCCCGTTTGTTGGGATTCCCGGATAATTTTTATTATTTTTGTTAGAAAATGAGGAATCAGCGATAATAGTGATAGTAACCATAATAACTGTAATAACTACTATAACTACTATAACTACAATAACTACAATAACTGTAATTACTACAATAACTGTAATTACTACAATGACAATTATGACAATAATGACAATTATTGAGTCCATCCCACTGATATGATGAAACGAATTCTGATTCTTCTGGCGAGTTTTGTTGTGATGTTTTTTCTCACCGCTCTCGCATCAGCATTTTTCACCATGGCGTTTGGCCCGGGGCGTAATTGCTACATCGCTGTTTCTGCAGCGCAAGGTGTATTGGCGTTTATAATTCCGGCCTGGATCACCGCGCGCATCACGTCGCAAAATCCCATCGCATATCTCGGTCTGGACAGCCCGCTGTGTTTTCGCGGGATTCTGTGCGTGGTAATGCTTTTTATACTGGCAATGCCATTTCTGAATGCTGTGGTCAATTGGAACGCCGCACTTACTCTTCCGGATGCCCTTTCGAGTCTCGAGGAGTGGATGCGTACAAGCGAATCCGGAGCAGCGGAAATCACTGATATAATTCTGAACGATTCTTCTGTGTGGGGATTGATTTCCGGCCTGCTTGTGGTCGGATGTCTCACAGGCATTGCTGAAGAGGCTTTTTTCAGAGCCGGTTTGCAGAAATGTTTCACATCTTCAGGTATGAATCATCACTCGGCGATATGGATTGCCGCCTTTATTTTTTCCGCCATTCATTTCCAGTTTTTCGGCTTTGTGCCGCGTTTGCTGCTCGGTGCAATTTTCGGCTATATATATTGGTATTCAAATTCTTTATGGCTATCGGCATTTGCCCACGCGCTCAATAACTCTGTAGTGGTGGTGTCAGCATGGCTGTTGGCTCGCGGCGAGATTTCCGAAACGCTTGAAGATTATATCACTAATTCCCCCCATGCAGGGACAATCGAACTGATCAGCGCAGTTCTGACTGCTCTCTTCTTTGCCTTCTTCTTCAAAAGATTGATATCAAAATTGAAAAACAAACCCAATGAAACCGACACTAAATCCTTTGTCAAATGAAACAACTTTCGTATAGAGATATTATTCGCGATGTGAGGAATGGAAAATTCGAGCCGGTCTATATTCTGATGGGAGAGGAGGCATATTATATTGACCTGATAGTGCAAAATATTGAGAAATACGCTGTTGCCGAAGATGACCGCGATTTTGATTATAACATGTTTTTCGGCAATGACGCCGATATCGATTATGTGATTGCAGCTGCCAGGCAGTTTCCGATTATGTCTGATCGAAAGCTTGTGATTCTTAAGGAGGCTCAGTCGATGGTTCAGGCAAAAGCGCAACTTGACAAATTCGCTCCATATGTAGCCAATCCGAGTCAAACCACTGTTTTCGTAATTGCCTTTAAGGGAGAGCCCTTATCTGCAACTTCAAAACTCTTGAAGGCGGCCAAGGAGAGCGATGCCGTGGTGTTTAAGAGCGAATTGGTGAAAGACTGGAATCTCCCTTCCGCCGTGCGCGATTATTGCAACGAACGAAAGGTATCAATTGAAGAGAAGGCCATACAGCTGCTATGCGAGTGTATAGGCTCTCCACTCAGCAAACTTTTCGGGGAGGTGAACAAGCTAATCAGCATCTGCGGCGGCAATGGTTGCCGCATCACATGCGAAGATATCGAAAAAAACATCGGTATTTCGAAAGATTTCAATAATCTGGAGCTTGTAAACGCACTTTCAGCAAAGGACTACCCAAAGGCAATGAAGATTGTGAAATATTTTGAACAGAATCCGAAGAATCACCCCACAGTGCTTTCCACATCAATGATTCTGAATTTTTTCTCCAATCTGATTGTGGCTCATTATATGCTTGACAAATCTGACGATGCACTCCGCGAGCAATTCGGATTCAAGGCAAAAGTGCAAATCAACAACATGCGCACAGCCATGCGCAACTATTCAGCAATGCAGGCTGTAAACGGATTGCACTATCTTCGCGAATTTGACACGATGTCGAAAGGAATAGGCTCCATGCAGAATGAATATGCACTGATGAAGGAAATGATTTTTAAAATGTTCACTTAGATCATGTTATAAAATATGTCTCATAAAAAATTCAACAATGATTCTCTATTTTTCGGGCACGGGCAATTCAAAACATGTGGCCCGTTCGCTTGCCAATCTGCTTGATGATGACGCTGTCTATATGCCATCATGGTCGCCGGAATCACTCTCTCCCGCAAAGCATCGATTGTGTTTTGTTTTCCCGGTGTATTCCTGGGGAGTGCCTCCAATGGTGCTTGATTACATAAGTAAACTGTCTGATTCTTTCGTGAGAAGGGCGATTGGAGATGCTATCCCGGTTTGCATGGTGTGCACATGCGGAGATGACGCCGGGAAAGCTGATGTGATGCTCCGGAAGGCGCTTAACAGGCGTGGCTTGATTCTTTCCGGTGTCTGGAGTGTGATTATGCCCAATACATATGTGCTGCTTCCGGGTTTCAACACTGACTCTCAGAAGGTAACCGACAAAAAATTAAGGGAATCGGAGCAAAAAATTCGCGAAATTGCTTCTTGCATTGCTGCGGAAAAGTGGCGTACGGATATAAAAAGAGGAGCTGCCGCATGGCTTAAAACATGGATTGTGTATCCGCTATTCATGAAGTTTGCCATGAATCCGCGCAAGTGGCGGGCCACACAGGAGTGCGTGAGATGCGGAAGATGTGTGTCTTTTTGTCCGGTGAGAAACATAACCATGCATCCCTACGGTCCATCCTGGGGCCACAATTGCATGTCGTGTCTCAGTTGCTGGCACAAATGTCCGGCAAATGCAATTGCATACGGGCGAATCACATCTTCTAAATCACAGTATCATTGTCCGCTACGCCCACTACACCATATTGCAGGCGAATGACCAAGGCCCTGAAATGCTATAACACCTCTATTTTTGGAGAAACGGGGCCTTAATCATGCTTCATGTCAACAGATGGATGAGAAGCATTTCTGAATCGGAGAGACTTCGGAGTGAGCACATACTCCTTATAATATGCAATCATAAGAGCTGTCACCGGCAATGCCACTATCATGCCGAGAATTCCGAGTAATGATCCCCACACTGATAACGACAGCAATATAATTGCAGGATTGAGTCCGAGCGTCTTCCCCATGATTTTTGGGGTGATAAGATAGTCGCAGACGCACTGGCTGACAACATATACAATGGCACACTGGCCTACCATCGGCCAAAATGAGGCTGCTCCGGTGAGTGAATATAGATAGCATAGTATCAGCACAGGTATGATTGTGACATACTGCACATAGGGAATCATATAGAGTATGCCTACCAACAGCCCCATCACGACTGCAAGCGGAAGCCCTACAATCAAAAAGCCTACCGAATAGAGCACCGCTGCGCACAATGCCACCACTGCCTGTGAGCGAAAATAGTGGTCCATGTTCACTTTGATGTCATCAAGAACGGAATTCACCTTCTGACGATAGCGGGGCGGTATCACCTTTCTGAAGCCACCCATCAGCTTGCGGTAATCTATCATGATGAAAATCACATAGATAAATGTGAGAAGCCACTCTATGGTGTGCGACACAACATTGAATGTTACCGACAACACTGTTTTGCCTTTTGAAAACAATTCCCCAAGCTGCTTCGGATCAAGATATTTACGGAGGGCAGCGGGATCAATAATCTTATTGACATATTCCTGTATCTGCGGAGGCATAAGTGTTGTCTTATGTTTCGAGGATTCTCTTATCAACACCTCCAGTTCGTTAATCTCTTGAATAGTGGAGGGGATGATAATCCAGGCAAGTCCTCCGGCAATCAAAAGCACTTCAACAAGTGTGAGCATAACTGCCCATATTCTTTTTTTCAACTTCAGATGTTTCATCTGAAACTGCACAAGCGGCTCAAGCACATAGGCAATCAGACATGCCACACAGAACGGCAGCAACACATTTCGCAGATAATTAGCGAGCCAGACCAACAACAAAACCGACACAATTACTATTATGCCTCTGATTACCTGGTCGAATGTAATGGGATTTTTCTTTGACATCTCAGCTTTAGCGGAATAATTTTTTTTCTAAACTCAGATTCTGACAATTTCATAACATGTCACTTTTTGTTAAAGTTCGCAGATGATGTGATTCCGAACTTTGCAAGCCGTATGCTTGTTGATTAGGAATTAAGGCTTCATTCCCTCGGTTACATAACCCCTGTGCTCCCTCAGGGATAAAGCAAATTAGCGCAAAAACAGGCCGCCCTGCTTTAACACTTTTTGAGGAATGGAGTCTAAGAATTTGTTTCATAAAAAATTTATAAAAACGGAACCTAAAAAAGCAAGTTATGAAAGAAAATAAGAATAACAGTTGTGTGCCGCATCCCACAGAAGATTACAAAGGTCTTTCCATCTATCAGGTGATGGTGGGTTCATTTATGCATTCCGATAACGGCTCAAAGGGTTATGCCGACTTGTGGGGTCCGGAAGGCAATACCAAGGATGGCAATCTTCAAGGTGTGATTGAAGCGCTCGACCATATTGAATCACTCGGTGTGAATGCAATTTGGCTTACCCCCATCTTCGATAGCCGGGGAGCAGTCGGTGGCGAAAAATTGCAGGCATCAGGATATTTTTGCAAGGATTATTTTAAAATCGACCCCCATTTCGGCACTGAAGATGACTTGCGTGAACTCGTCGACAAGGCCCATGAGAAGGGAATGTATGTTTTTCTTGATGGCGTGTTCGGACATCATGGCGGCGTTGACAAACCCTCACCCAATGGAAACAAAGTTGACAGCACCACGGCAGTAAATGCCCGCGGTGAGGAGGGGAATGTGAAATATCCCGAGTCGCTTGAATATTTTAAGGAAGTGGCCACATACTGGATTGACAAATTTGATATAGATGGCTGGCGACTCGACCAGGCATATCAATTGTGCCAGAACGACCATAATTATTGGGTGGAAATTCGCGGAGCAGTGGAGGATGTTTGCCGCAAACGACGCGAGGATGGCAAGCAATGGGGCGTGCTTGGATATATGGTAGGGGAGGATTGGAGTGATGCCTCGGGAATAAATGAGAGGATCTACAAGGATAATGGACTTGTTAGTGCGTTCGACTTTGACGGAAAAACACTTATCAGCGGCCCTATGTCAGACCTTTCGGATGGCGGACTTAACAATGGATGGGACGACGTGGTGAAGATTTATTCAAAACCAACCGAACGAGGTTATTGCTCTGATGACATTATGCCTAATCTGTTTCTCAGCAACCATGACGGTTTCAGGGTGGCCGATCATTTCTATGATGACCTTAATGATATCAGCGTTATGACCCGCTTCGCAATTTTAGCCGGTTATCCCGGCCCGATTACTCTTTATTATGGAGATGAATTTGCCGACTTAAGCCGTGACTGCGAAGGTGCGCAGCCCGACAATGCGTCGCGCACTTCAGGCCATATCATGGCAGACGACGAAAGAGCTGCCAGGGTGTATAATTACGTTGCCAAGGTGATAAACCTCAGAAAAATGAATCCCGCGATGTGGCGTGGAACGCAGGAATTCAATCAATATCAGAATGTTGAGGCCAATGTGCTTACCGTTTTGAAAACCGATGCTGAATCCGGCAACCGGGTCATGATGATATTTTCAGATCATGACACCACTGAGATAATTCCTGGAATTCCATTCCCCGTAGAAGTAAAAGGATTTATTCCGGAAATCATCCCACTCCAAAATGTGGAATGATAAACCTCCGGTATTCTTCAAGAAACTTTTAGACCACGTTTCATAAAACAAATATCTGCCGCCCGGGTCGCAGCCTTGTGTCGATTTTTTTGAAACGAAGCCTAAAATCTGTCTGTTTGAGGCTGTGTCGTAATTCAGTTTTACGGCACAGCCTCTTTGTTTTATGTTTTTCAACATATTAAGAGGGTGCGCCATCAATTATGACACACCCTCTTGTTCGGCCGAACACTAAAAGAAAATCTCAGGGAATTTCCTGAGATTTTCTTTAAAATTTGGTTGTTTCGGGCGCAATTATCAGTGGCTTACATCATGCCGCCCATGCCGCCCATGCCGGGAGCTGCCATGGGAGCTGCCGGATTTTCCTCTTTTTTGTCTGCTATCACACATTCTGTTGTAAGGAACATTCCGGCTATGCTTGCAGCATTTTCAAGCGCAACACGAGTCACTTTGGCCGGGTCGATTACGCCGGTTGCAAAAAAGTTCTCATATGTGTCAGTACGTGCATTGTAACCAAAGTCGCCTGAACCCTCTTTAACTTTCTGAAGGATAACGGCTCCCTCAACACCTGCATTTTCAACAATCTGACGCATCGGCTCTTCAATGGCACGATAGATTATGGCAATACCGGTGTTTTCATCATCGTTGTCGCCTTTCAGATCCTTGAGTGAGTCAAGAGCACGAATGTATGCCACGCCACCACCGGGCACGATTCCTTCGGCAATCGCTGCTCTTGTGGCAGACAATGCATCGTCAACACGGTCTTTCTTCTCTTTCATCTCAACCTCCGAGGGGGCTCCGATATAGAGCACTGCCACACCGCCTGCAAGCTTTGCGAGTCGCTCCTGAAGTTTCTCCTTGTCATAATTGGATGTGGTTGTCTCAATTTGAGCCTTAATCTGGTTGATACGGGCTGCAATCATATCTTTCGAACCGGCACCATTCACAATTGTGGTGTTGTCTTTATTCACAGACACCTTTTCTGCAGTTCCAAGATCGTTGACAGTGGCCTGGGCAAGCTGCATACCCTTCACCTCGCTTATTACGGTTGCACCGGTAAGGATGGCGATATCTTCAAGCATCTCTTTGCGTCGGTCTCCAAACCCGGGAGCCTTGACTGCACAAATCTTGAGAGAGCCGCGGAGACGATTCACAACAAGTGTTGCGAGAGCCTCGTTATCCACATCCTCTGCAATGATCAGCAACGGACGGCCTGATTGCGCCACAGCCTCCAGGATGGGAAGCATATCCTTAAGATTAGAAATTTTTTTGTCGTAAAGAAGAATATAAGGAGACTCCATCTCGCATTCCATCTTGTCGGAATTTGTAACAAAATAGGGCGAGATGTATCCTCTGTCAAACTGCATGCCTTCCACCACTTCCACGGAAGTTTCAGTGCCCTTAGCCTCCTCAACTGTGATTACTCCCTCTTTTTTCACCTTCTGCATAGCTTCGGCAATCAGACGACCAATCTCTTCATCATTGTTTGCTGACACGCGAGCCACATTTTCGATTTTGCTGATATCATCATCCACCTCCTGGCTCTGAGCCTTGATACTCTCAACAACTTTGGAAACGGCTTTATCGATTCCGCGCTTGAGATCCATTGGGTTGGCGCCGGCCGCAACATTCTTCAAGCCAACGTTGACGATAGCTTGTGCAAGCACAGTAGCAGTGGTTGTGCCGTCGCCGGCCTGGTCGCCCGTTTTAGAGGCAACTTCCTTTACGAGCTGTGCACCCATGTTCTGGAAGGGGTCTTCCAATTCGATTTCGCGAGCCACTGTCACACCATCCTTAGTGATGTGGGGTGCGCCGAATTTTTTCTCAATAATTACGTTACGACCTTTGGGGCCGAGAGTCACCTTTACCGCGTCGGCGAGAGCGTCGACGCCATTTTTAAGCTCTTCACGAGCCTTGATATTGAATTTTATCTCTTTTGCCATGATATATACTTGCTAAAAAATTCATGAAACTATTACTCCATAACTGCGAGGACATCGCTCTGACGCATAATAAGATATTTTACGCCCTCCACTTCAATTTCAGTGCCTGCATATTTACCATAGAGCACAATGTCGCCTTCTTTAAGGAGCATTTCTTCATCTTTGGTGCCTTTGCCGGCAGCAAGAACTTTTCCTTTGAGTGGCTTCTCTTTTGCAGTGTCGGGAATAATGATTCCTGACATTGTGGTCTCTTCAGCTGCAGTGGGTTCAATCAGAACTCTATCTGCCAATGGTTTGATTTTCATATAAATTAAATTTGTTTAAAAATTATCTTTATATTGGAATTTTATTTTCCTACAAAAAAACATTGTTGGATATCCGAAGCTTAGATAGCATTTGCCGGACATCCAACAATATTACAAATATCGTGCCAACTTTGTTTATTTCCTAATCAACACATAGCCTCTTTCGGGAGCGAGTGCGCCTGTGAGACGCCCGTTCTTCACTTTGAATTCATTATTATGCACTGCATCTCTGTATATTCCGTTGGGAAGGCCTGTGGGGAGGTTAACGAAATTGGCGGATTTGCCAATATTGACAACAACTGCACCTTTTTTGCCACGATTGACGAGCAGCACCTGTCCGTTTTCGGAAATCCGGACATCCTCTTTCTGACCGGCCATTGCAGTTCGGAATTTATTTACAGCAGCCACATCGGGGTGTTTGAATTCGTCGTTTCCTCTTGCTCCAAGCACATTATTGCCGTAATAATTCCGGCGTGTGGAGCCTGCGGGGCGGCTGAAGAATAGGGGAGTGCCGTTCTGGCGTGCGGTAAGAAACATCCATGCAGCCCGAATCTGATCATCCGTGAGGTGTGCCGACTCATTATGGTTGGCATATGTGTCATGGCTCTCTACCCAAGTGGTAAGGAATTCAGGGGCAGCGCTATGGTGGAAACTTTTAAGATCTTTTCCTTTGGCAGAATGCTGTTCGAGGGCTTCGCGAAGAATGTAGCCGTAGGTGCTTGCAGTCTGCCCCATATAATCGGCATATTCACTTTCGGGCACGTTCTTGTCTTGAAGAATCTCGCCATAAACAAACAGAGAATCGTAAGGCACAGCGAGTTTTACCCCCTTCACCGACTTTCTGCCGGTGGCAACATCCCAGAAATCATTCTCTCTAACACCTGAAGCGGTGTCGACGGGGTCGGAATGAACGCCGATATGCTTGGCAGTGTCATATCTGAAGCCCTTCACACCAAGAGACAGAAGGTCATTGACAAATTCCATATAATATTTCTGGAAATCGGGATTCTCCGTGTTAACATCCGGTAGCCCACCTGAGCCCCAGAGTGTGCACTGAAGGCGGTCGTTATAATCTTGCACGGGTGTCAATCCTTGCGAATGATACATTTTGTCGTGGCCGCCCACAGCTTTATAGAAACCTTCCTTAACGGCATCAGTATCAAAGGCAGTGTGGTTAGGCAGCACATCAACAATTATCTTGATATTATATTTGGCTGCGGAATCCATCATAGCCTTCATCTGGTCTCGACTTCCGAGAATATTGTTCCCAATCTTCCAATCGGTGGGCTGGTAATAATAATACCAGTTGCCTTCAGTCACATTTTCATCGAAAATCTTCTTGCCGCTGCCTTCGGGAGCATAGCAGTCTTGCACAGGAGATGTCTGAATCATAGTGAAGCCGGCATCCTTGATTTCTTTCATGCTGCGGGCTATTTCCGGGAAACTCCAGCTCCATGCGTGAAGAATTGTTTCTGTGTTGGTGGCATTAGGATTCACGGTGACGCGGTCTTTTGCCGAAAAGGAGAGAGTTGCCATTGAAATTGCCATGGCGCCAAATAATATTTTTTTCATGTATCTAAATTTTATGAAACAGACTCTAAAAAACTGATTGATGCAGTCGGGAGAAATATTCTAAACTTTATAACGTTTAAATTGGGAAAATAATATGAGAATCTGCACATAAATTAATTTTTTGCACACAATGGAAAGGATTGTGCCATTTGCTAAATAAAATTAAATAATTGATAATTAAGCGCGTTAAATTTGTGCCTTAAAGTGTTTTTTATTAATTTTGCGATGAATCATTAGCGAATCCACACATGGATTTTAGATGAACTAACCTGAATTTATGAATTTAAAAAGATTATTTCCCCTAATAATATTAGCAGCCGTGAGTGTGGCAGGAAATGCTCAGACAAACAGCAAAACAATGTCAGCTCACCAAAGAATGCATAGTCGTCAATTGGCAAATGTAAAATCCTCCAAGATGGATCGCACTGTTGTGGATGACATGCTGAAAAATGACATAGCCAAAAGGGAGAGTGAAGTTGTAAACCGAATGAGTGCGGAAAGCCGCCAGCTTGCGGGAGACCTTATTAAAGAGGCAAACAAGCATATAGGCAAGCCCTACGTGCATGGCATGAAAGGCCCCAACGCTTTTGATTGCTCGGGATTTTCAAGCTATGTATACAAGCAGTTCGGATATTCAATAAGTCCTTCATCAAGAGTGCAATACACCGAAGGCGTGAAGGTGGATCGCAAAAATCTCCGAACCGGTGACTTGGTGTTTTTTACAAGTCGCAGTTCTGGTCGCCATGTAGGACATGTAGGCATTGTGGTGGATGCAAATAATGAAACCGGTGATTTTTCATTTATTCACGCAAGTGTAAAGGGTGTTAAGATAAGCACATGCGAGGGCTATTATGAAGGCCGTTATGTAGGAGCTCGCAGAATAATAACAGATTGACATATAACGAAATAAAAATAGTGATATTGTCAAGTCCCGATTTTTCGGGACTTGATATTTTTTTGGCCTGATATTTGTTTACATATTGAAGTGATTTAAACTCTTTTCGATGAGCAAAAGCGTTAGTGTAGCACCATGGCGCATCGACACATATTAAGAGTCTGTTTCATAAAAAACAGACTTTGAAAATTTTAAATGGTCTGCCACTTAAGGATTTGAAAGGGAAACAAATGGGAAACAATTCAGAATCAATATATATGCCAACAGACGAAGCCAACGCATCAAAACCCTCAGAAATGGTTGAAGTTTTTGGTGCCAGAGAGCACAACCTCAAGAATATAGATGTTTCGCTGCCGCATAATTCGCTAAACGTTATAACCGGTCTGAGTGGATGTGGAAAGTCATCTCTTGCATTCGACACCATCTTTGCGGAAGGACAGCGCCGATATATCGAAACATTCTCTTCATACGCACGCAATATGTTGGGATCTCTCGAGCGTCCGGATGTTGACAAAATCACCGGTCTGAGCCCTGTGATAAGTATAGAGCAGAAAACGGTGAATAAAAACCCGCGAAGCACCGTCGGCACAACTACCGAGGTGTATGATTTTTTCAGACTTCTTTTTGCCAGAATGGGGGAGGCTCGCAGCTATCTTACAGGCAATTTAATGAAGAAATATACGCAAGAAAAGATTGTTGACATGATTTCCCATGAATATGAGGGCAAAAGAATCTATATTTTGTCTCCACTGGTCAACAACAGAAAGGGACATTATAAGGAATTGTTCGAGAACTTGCGGAAAAAAGGATACCTGAACGTCAGGATAGATGGTGAACTTAAAGAAATCAGCTATGGCATGAAGCTTAACCGCTATCAGAATCACACAGTGGAATTGGTGGTTGATAAGCTGAAAGTTTCCGGGAAGGATCTAGAGCGGCTAAAAAAAAGCGTAGAGATGGCAATGAAGCAGGGGAAGAAAACGATGGCAGTGATGGATGTCGACGCCGGCACGTTTCGCCGCTACAGTCAGGAATTGATGGATTCTGAAAGCGGGCTTTCATATCCCGAGCCCGCCCCTCATCATTTCTCTTTTAATTCCCCGCTTGGTGCTTGCAGCAAATGCAAAGGTCTCGGATATGTTAATCTCATTGATGTCGACAAGATTATACCCGATAAGGAAAAATCAATCCATAATGGAGGAATAGTTCCGTTGGGTAAATACAGAAATTCACTTGTATTCTGGCAGCTTGAAGCTATATGCAGGCTTGCGGACTGCTCTTTGAAGACTCCGATAAAAGATTTGCCTGAAGATATAATTGAAGATATATTACACGGCACTGATGCGCATCTTGATGTGCATTCCGAAACGATGTCACTCGGCAGCCGGGCTTCAGAATATGATGGACTTGTGAAATATATCGAGATGCAATGCTCTGAAGATGCCGGTGCTGAAGCAAACAAATGGAGCGGCCAGTTTTATTCGCGTCAGGTATGCCCGGAATGCAGAGGCAAGAGGCTGAATAAAATGGCTCTCAACTTCTTCATAGATGGCAAGAGCATAGCAGATGTGTCGGCTATGGATATCCGGGAGCTGTATGAGTGGACACAGAATCTGGAAGACCGTTTGAACCCTGCCTTTCGACATGTGGCCGAGGAGATTTTGAAGGAGATCAGGTCAAGACTTAAATTTCTGATAGATGTCGGTCTTGACTATCTTTCGCTGAATCGTAACAGTGCCACTTTAAGCGGAGGAGAGAGCCAGCGCATCCGCCTTGCCACTCAAATAGGTTCGCAACTTGTAAATGTGCTGTATATCCTTGATGAGCCCTCCATAGGCTTGCATCAGCGTGATAACGAGCGCCTCATAGAAAGTCTTAAGCAATTGCGAGACAATGGCAACACTATAATTGTGGTGGAGCACGATCGCGACATAATGGAGCATGCCGACTATATTGTTGACATCGGGCCGGGAGCCGGGTCAAAAGGGGGAGAGGTGATGTTTCAAGGCACTCCGAAAGAAATACTGAACAGTCACACCCTGACTGCTGAATATCTGCTAGGAAGCAAGTCGGTGGGGATGCCCGAAAAGCGCAGAAAAGGCAATGGCAAATTCCTGACACTTAAGGGCGCATCGGGACATAATCTCAAAAACGTGGATTTAAAGCTTCCTTTAGGGATGTTTATATGCGTGAGCGGAGTTAGCGGCAGTGGAAAATCATCGCTGATTAATGGCACACTGCAACCCATACTGAGCAAAAAATTTTATCGGTCGCTGCAAGAGCCGCTGCCATACAAAAAAATTGTCGGAGAAGAGAATATCGACAAAATTGTAACAGTGGATCAGTCGCCGCTCGGCCGATCTCCGCGCTCAAACCCGGCAACATATACCGGGGTGTTTGCCGACATCCGCAAACTGTTTGTGGAATTGCCGGAGTCAAAGATTCGCGGATATAAGCCCGGTAGATTCTCATTTAATGTGAGAGGCGGCAGATGCGAAACGTGCAAGGGGAACGGATATCGCACCATAGAAATGAATTTTCTGCCGGATGTGCTTGTGCCGTGCGAATCATGCCATGGAAAACGCTATAACCGCGAAACATTGGAAGTCAGATATAAAGGGAAATCAATTTCCGATGTTTTGGAAATGACTGTTGACGAGGCTGTGGTATTTTTCGAGAATATTCCATCCATTATAAAGAAAATAAAGGTGTTGCAGGATATCGGCCTCGGATATGTGCGACTCGGACAACCCTCAAGCACACTCAGTGGCGGTGAAAACCAGCGTGTGAAACTCGCAACCGAGCTGGCCAAAAAAGATACCGGCAAAACTCTCTTTATTCTTGACGAACCGACAACCGGACTTCATTTCGAAGATATCAGAGTGCTGCTGAAAGTGATTAATAAACTTGCAGACAAAGGCAACACCATAGTTGTGATTGAACATAATCTTGAAATGCTTGCAAACGCTGATTATGTGATTGACATGGGTCCTGATGGAGGATGCAAAGGTGGAATGGTTATGGCTGCCGGCACACCCGAGGAATTGGCCGAAGCTGACACTCCAACCGGCAAATATTTAAAACAGGAGCTTGAAAGGCAGAAAAAAGTGAATGGATAAAATTAACATAATTCATATTATGTTAAATAGAAAGGGCAAATCATTCTTCGGTACGTCTGCATCCATGAGAATGTGCGCTCCACGACCCATCGCCCGGCAACCGGGACAAAGTCGGAAGTGACGTAATTTGATTTGACGCATTCCAATGTTATGCCGAATTCTTCAAACGGCATATCCTTTCGGAAGCTTGTTCCATTGACATCCGGTGTAAACTATGAAAAATATCGCTTCAAGTATATCAAATGGATCATGTCTGCGCAATGTCCGGCACAATGGCGGAAAGATTCACAACCGAAAGGTTGCTCCTTTCAGTCAAGAATAAAAATCGATTCAAGGCTGCGACCCCAACAACCGCTATTTTTTTACGAAACGGGGCCTTACAGCGTGCGTCTCTTCACTTCATCCACGCCGTCAATGCGGCTGATATGAGCGATTATCCTTTGCAATTCCCCGAACGAATGCACACCGAATGTGATTCGGCATGTCACAATATTGTCGGTAGTTTCCGTGTTGATGGCTGCTATTGCGAGATGAAGCGTATTCGTGATGCAATCAACAAGGTCTATCAGCAAATGATATCTGTCAACACATTTCACGATTATTTCAATTGGATATAAAGTTTTATCCTCCTTGAAATTCACCGACACAATTCTGTCACCATATTGTGAGGCATATCTGATTGCCGCAGGACAATCCCGTTTATGCAAAGTGATGCCGGTCAGTTCATCCTTAAAGCCGATAACTTCCTCACCGGGGATTGGATCACAGCAATCGCACCGTTTAAATTCAGGCTTTGGGAGGGATTGCAAATAGCTTCTTATGGCACTTTTGGCTTTATATGTCACCACTGATTCGAGCCAGTTTTCTTCAGGATGCGAATTGTGACTTGTGAAAATTTCCACCACATCACCGCGCCTTAACGGAGCCTTAATCGATGCAAGGAATCCGTTGATACGGGCGTGGTTGGCATGCTCTCCCAGCTTGTTGTCAACCTCATAGGCAAAGTCGAGCACACTTGATTTTTGGGGAAGCACCACCGGCTTTCCCTTGGGCGTAAATGTCATTATATCATCATTATAGAAGGCATCAACCACCTTCTCCATAAAATTGGCTCCATCGCTTGCCTGGCTTGAAATGTCGTTGAGCACGCGGCGGAATTTTTCAATCCAGCGCTTTATGCTGTCTTCACTCCTTTCGGCCATTGGACCGAGTTGCGAATCATTCACCATGCGGCGGCTGCTTATATGCACCTCCTGCCACCGGCCGAAATCGGCCAGTAACTTCACATGGAAACTCTGATAACCATTTTCCTTGGGAGAATCTATATAATTGGATATCCCACCAGGCTTCTCCTTAAAGCGATTAGTGAGAACTGAATAGATTTTCAGAGCCATGTCTTTTTCCGAAATGCCATCTGTGGGGTTCGGGAATACAATCTCTGTGAAATGCCGGTATTTCAGATGATTAAAATCATCACCATATTTGTGCATTTTCCGCCAAATGCTGTAAGGCTTGCGATATTCGATATATACTTCCGCCTTTATTCCCGATGCTTTAAGAATTGCCTTTATTTCATCGGTAAATATTTTCAATCGTGCCTTTTGGTCGGCTTCATCACGAGCAATAAGACCTGATATATTTTCATATTCATGAGGACAGCGAAATTTGAAACTAAGATTTTCGAGTTCTGTCTTAACATTATAAAGCCCAAGGCGATTCGCCAGAGGAGCGTAAAAATAGTCGGTCTCCCCCGCTATTTTCATCTGCTTGTCGGCTCTCATAGAGGAGAGTGTGCGCATGTTATGCAGACGGTCGGCCAATTTCACAAGCAGCGGACGCACATCATATTGAATGGAATTAAGCATCTGCCTAAAATTGTCAACCTGCTTGGACTCCTCATATTTGTCTTTTTTAGGCTTTGTTACCACTTGAACAAGGTGGGCCACATCATCATTGAATTGACTTTTAATTTCTTCGATGGTATGGGGTGTGTCTTCCACCACATCATGCAGAAAAGCGGCACAAACTTGCGCAGCATCTAGTCCGAGCTCGTCGGCTGCGATTGTCGCAACGGCAATGGGATGCAGGATATAGGGCTCACCGGTTTTCCTTTTCTGCCGGGCATGTGCTTCGCGGGCAAGTTCAAATGCCCTTTTAATAGAATTTAATTCATGGTCGGAGACTCTTTTTGACATTGAGTCAAAAACATGCTGTGCACGTTCCTCGATTATTCGGTCGTAATCTTTTTCCAAAACAATAATATTTTCAACTGATGAAGTATGATGCCATGCATGCATTGCTGTTTAAGGCTCTGTTTTATAAAAAATTAAACATTAGGGTCGGCTTATTTTTGAGATAATTTATTCATTTTCAGTGGAAGCAACATCTCGGTTGTGACCGGCGGAATCGGATAAATCATCCGGAAAATAAGACGGGCCGATTTTGATTCTTTGAATCAGTGATACAACCCGCTATACTTCCGGTTCTTAGGTGATAAACCCGGCTCATGCATGCGGACTCGAATATTAAAATTCTTATGAAACAGACTCTGAAAATCCAATTTGTAGTAGACTTATCCTTTCTATGAAAACAAATATAGTGATTTTGATTTTAAATAAAGATATTTTTTTAATAATTTAGCGTTGGAATATTATTATTACTTGCGAACATGCAATAAACAGCGGGAAAAGAAATGACGTTGACAGAAACACAATTTGCTGAAATTAAGAAACTTTGTCGCGACGTATTTGAAAAAAAAATGATTGATTACGGCACATCATGGAGAATAATGCGCCCGTCAAGCTTGACCGACCAAATTTATATCAAGGCAAAGCGAATCAGAAATCTTGAGACAAATGGCGAGGATTTCGCAGCTGTCAATGAGGGTATTGAGCCTGAATTTATCGGCATAATCAATTACTGCGCCATGGCGCTTATCCAATTGGACATGAGTCCCGGAGATGCACTCCCCCACTCTGTAGCCCTCAGGCTGTATGATGAGAAAATAGATGCTGCCACAAAGCTTATGCTTAATAAAAATCATGATTATGATGAAGCATGGCGTGAAATGAGAGTGAGCAGTTTCACAGATATAATTCTGCAAAAACTTTTGCGCACAAAAGAGATAGAATCCAATTCCGGCAAAACGCTTGTTTCAGAAGGCGTTGATGCCAATTACATGGATATGATAAATTATGCCTTCTTCGCACTCATCAAGCTCAGATTCGAATAACACAGAAATATTGCGCAACGGCATTTACTGTAGCATTATCACATGGATGCTACGGCTTGCTGTTGGAGGGACATTCATTTTCTCCGGATTTGTAAAAAGTGTTGATCCCCGGGGAGCGATATATAAATTTGAGGAATATTTCGCAGCTCTGCATCTGCCGGTTTTCCACTCATTCATCCTTGTTGCGGCATTTGCCCTGTGCATTCTTGAATTTCTTATAGGAGCATTCTTTATTTTCGGGTGTTATCGCAAATCAACGCCTGTGATTGCATTCCTGTTCATGTGTGTGATGACACCACTTACTCTTTGGATTGCACTCACTGATCCGGTGAAAGATTGCGGATGTTTCGGCGATGCGTTAATTTTGTCAAATTGGGATACATTCATAAAGAATGTTATCCTCACTGCAGCAATTGTATGGCTGATGAAATTCAATAAAAGATCAGCTGCACTTATCATGCCTGAGTTGCAATGGATTTCTATTGTAGTGTCATCTCTATTTATTGTTTTCATTGCAAGCATTGGTTATATCAGTCAGCCTCTTATTGATTTTAGAGCCTATCCTGTCGGAGGATCATTGGTAGAAAATTCCGAATCCTCACAAGATGATGAGGAAGATAATTTTATCTTTGAATATACCAACGGCAAAGAAATTAGGCATGTGGGCGTTAATGACGAGCTTCCGAGTGAAGAGGATGGCTGGCAATTTGTAAAAAGAATAGAAAAGCCGGTTGCAGACAGCGAAAACAAATCGGGAACAACAGAAAGTCACCGGAAAACATTCCGTCTTTGGAGCATAGATGGAGAGGAAGATCTCACTTCCGATGCTGTTAAAACGAATGGAGATGAGATTCTGATTTTGATGCCCGAGCTAAAGAATGTTTCTCCTGCCATGACATGGAAGATTAATTCTCTATATGATTATTCCGTGTCAAACAATATTAAAATGGCAGCTGTGGTGTCGGGTTCAACTGAAGAAATAGAAATTTGGAAAGACTTGTCGATGCCGCAATATGAGATATACACCGGTGATGACACATCAATAAAGGAGGTGGCAAGAGGGAATCCTGCAATTGTATATCTTTCCAATGGCAAAATAAAATGGAAATCCACTCTCAATGCGCTTGACGTGGAGGATTTCAAATCTGTAAAGGGCAATGATTCACTGAAAAATATAAATTTCAGTGCAACGCGCACCCTCTATAACACCATTTGCATATATGTAATCACCATGCTTGCTCTGATTGGGTTGTCATTCTCTCCTAAGCTTTTCGCAATGATTCAGACTCCGTTTCATAAAAAATAGCGGAGTATACTCCATCTGATGACACACTCAGCAGCCTAAGACTCCATTCCCCTACTTTAACAATTTTTGGTGAATGGGACCTTAGTCTTTAGGAATTTTATGAATCCGGGCATTATTCGTGGTGATAGGGCTCGCCGCGAATGATTGTCATTGCCCGATATAGTTGCTCGATAAAAAATATCCTGACCATTTCATGATTGAATGTCATGCGTGACAACGAAATCTTTTCATTGGCTCGAGAATACACTTCATCTGAGAATCCATAGGGTCCACCTACCACAAATACGAGCCGCTTGGAGCCGGATGCCATTGTCTTTTCTATATATGAGGCAAAGCCCGTAGAGGTGAATTCGGTGCCGCGCTCGTCAAGTAGCACTACCCTATCAGAGGCCGACAACTTTGAAATTATAAGCTTTCCCTCCTTTTCTTTATGCAATTCTTTCGACATAGTCTTGCCGGTTTTAGCATCGGGAAGCTCTATAAGAGAAAATGGAATATATCTTCGCAGTCGCGACTTGTATTCCCCTATGCCGTCATTCACAAATTTGATGTGGGTAGAACCCACCGTGAGCAATACGAAATCCATATTAACAAGTATTTTATTAAACTGACTCTAAGGCTTCATTCCCTAAAAATTGTTAAGGCAGGAGCGGCCTGTTTTTGGGGATTAGAGCCTTAAAACAGGCACGGATATTGATTTGCAATATCCGTGCCTTATATATTCCCAAAAGGATGTGTTTTACATTACTTGTCTTCTACACCTGTCATAATCACCTGAACACGGTTCTTGCCATTATAAATACTCTTCAGGAATTTATTAAATTCATCAAGAGTAAGATTTTCAATGGCAGCCTTGTGATTGGTGATATCATCGATTCCGAGTGAGTATCTCATCATGTCGTTGAGCCATTTTGAATTTGAACGCAGTCCGATTTCATACTGCTTCATGGCGGCTTCTTTCACCTTGTTGAAGTGAGTCTCACTTGCTCCTTCGGAGAGAAGCTTCATGTATTCATCATTGGCACGCTTGATGAGCTTTTCCTGTGCGTCTGCATTAGTGAAGAAAATGGCACGCAGATTCCATGTTCCGTCATAAGGATCAATCGACGATCCTGCATAGGGGCTGTATGTGCCACCCTCCTCTTCACGTAAAGTCTCAGTGAAAATATTGTCTAGGACATCTCCCATCAAACCAACCTTCACAGCATTCTCGATGCTATAGGGGATGTTGTTGTCATGATACATGCCATATACCATTGTCATCGGTGCCTGCATCGGATGTGTGAAATCGTCGGTCACCTGGCCATTTACATATCCATTGTCGTTAATCACCTTCTTCTCGCTCTTTTTACCTGTGGAGGGGAGCGATGCCACATATTTCTCAAGCATCGGTTTGAGAGTTTCCATATCAACATTACCTACGATTACAAATGTATAATCTGCGGCGTTTGAAAGAGATTCCTTTACAATATCCAAGCTCTTGGCATAGTCCACTTTAGAGAGATCCTCAACGGTAGGATTCATAAAGAACGGATTGTTGTCATATTGAGTGGCATTGACGTGGCGCGACCAAACCATCTGCGGGTTTTTGTCCTGATTTTCAAGCTGGCTCTTCACTTTCTCCATTGTGGAATTGAAAGTTTCATTATCCGGATTAAGTTCGGTGAATGTAGAATAAAGCACCTCCATGAAAGTGGGAAGATCCTTGACTGTAGATTGTCCGTTGACATTGATAAACTTGCGGCCGATGGCATAGTCGAGACCGATATTCTTGCCGGCAAGATATTTGCCGAGCTTTACACGGTCGAACTTTCCGAGCTTGCTTGATTCAACAGCTGCATCGGCAAAAACCACATTCATGGCTTCAGTCTTGTCATATACATCCATACCACCCTGTTTATATGCCTTGATGAGAATTTCATCGGCTTTGAAATCGGTGGGCTTCACAATCACTTTCGCACCATTGGACAGTGTGAATTCAGTTGTGCCAAACTGTCCGGCACTCTCGCTTGTGATCTTGCCGGGAGCGGCGAGGTTTTCAATCAGTGGGTCAGTGATAACTTCGTCAACATACATTTCATAATCAGAATTGATTGCGTTGGCAAGGCCATTCACCATCTCCTCCTTGCTGACAACTATCATCTCATCCTTCGCGGGCTGGCCAACCACGATAACCTGATTATTCGGAGTCATAAGATTCCTGGCGAATTCATTGTAGGCCTCCACAGGAAGCATGTTGGCAAATTGCGACACAAGCTGATAATCCATTTCTCGTCCGGGCATGGGCTCGTTGTCAATGAAATGACGGCAAAGCTCGTTGCCAAGAGCGGTGTTTTTAGTGTTGTTGCGCTCGTTGTAACGCTTCTCATATTCAGCTATCACTTCATCGCGTGCACGCTCCACTTCAAGTGGCAGGAAGCCTGCCTTGCAAGCTTGCGCCACTATCCCAAGCACCTCACTATAAGCACCTTGAATATCATTTTTAGCAAGTATGTTAATGTTGAAACTTGCTTTTGTCTTAGACACAAGGAAGTCATCGAAAAATACTCCCGCGCCTACATATTTGCATGAGGGCTTGTTTGACATCTCGTCAAGGCGGTTGTTAATCATGCGGGATGTGATATTCTCGATAATATTGTGTTGCATATAAGCCAAAACAGTATTGGCAGAGTCTGTCGGAATCTTTTCCGATTTGAAGCTTACCATAATCATAGGATTTGTGAGCTCCTTGTCGGAATATGCAGCAAAAATAGGCTCTACATTGTCAGACACTTTGGGATAAGTTCTGGGTGCGGCATTCGCCGGCATGGGAATTGTGGAAAAAAGTGCAATCACTTTCTTTTCCATTTCCTCCGCGTCGAAGTCACCCACAATAATTATGCCCTGCTGATCCGGGCGATACCATTTCTTATAGTAATCGCGGATTGCCTGGGGAGGGAAATTTCTCACAATTTCCATCTTGCCGATAGGCATCTGCTGATACTGATATTCGCTGTATATGATAGGGAGAATTGTTTCATACATGCGCTGTGTGGCGCTGTTGCGCGAGCGCCATTCTTCCTCAATCACACCACGCTCCGCATTGATTTCATCCTCTTCGAGGAGAATGCTGCCACTCCAATCGTGAATGGCGAGCAACACACTGTCCATCAGTGCCTTGTCAGTGGTGGGAACATTGTCGATACGATATACCGTCTCATCGAAGCTTGTATAGGCGTTTATATCAGAGCCAAAGCGAATTCCCTTTGACTGAAGATAATTCAGCATGTTTTTCCCGGGGAAATTCTTTGTTCCGTTAAATGCCATGTGCTCAAGAAAGTGAGCAAGACCAAGCTGATCGGGAGCCTCCAAAGTGGAACCGACTTTTTGCGCAATGTAAAAATTGGCGCGCTCCTTTGGCTCCTCATTATGCAGAACGTAATAATTCAGGCCATTGGGAAGAACACCATGTCTTACGTCAGGACTCAGCGGCAACTCCATGTTCTGTCCCTGGGCATGTACAAACAGTGCTGACATTGTCACCACCGCCATACTAAAGAGTTTTTTAATCATAAATTACAAGTTTATGGGTTGATAATTAGTTATTTCCCTTCTTTCGAATTGCATTGTGCACACAAATATCATTGAATTCAATTGCTCAAAATGGTTGACAAGTGACAAAAAAAGTAATGTGTCAGAACACATAGCCAATTCCTAAGCCTAAGAAAGCGCCATCCGTATCGCTCATTGCTGAATATTTGCCCTGGAAGCCGAACTTTAAATGTTTTGTCACATATAAGTCGAAACCAACTCCGAAGTCGCCTCCAACTCGCGTTGCAGATCCTCCGGGAGAATAATCCCAACTGTTCATTGTCAATCCTATAAGCGGATAAATCTCAAATCCTCTCATTATTTTGAAGGGGAACTGCATGTCAACACTCATGATGAATGCGCTCCTGTGTTCGTTGCTGAACACACATCCGATTTCAGGTGTAATCCGGAAATGTGGCAAGAACGTATATTGCAAGCCAAGATTCATATAACCACCATTGTTGTATGACGCATAACCTCCATTAACGGTAAGTGCCATTTCACCACGCAACGATGCATTGGCTTTTTCATGACTGCCGGCAAAAATTATTGCCGTGACTGCAATACAAATTGCTAAGATTCTTTTCATATTTCAACTATATCTGACTTGGATTATGCAAATGTAAGAAATTTTATTGAATCATGATACCCCTGGACACCGTTTTATAAAAATTAAGAAGTAGTTTATGCACCGCATCATAAAAAAACAAACCTCATCAGAGTCCACTTGCATGAACCGGGATTGCTGAAAAAAAGATGCCAGTTTGTTCCGCACTATAGTTTTTTTACTATCTTTGTTAGAGTCTGTATCATATAAATTGTTAATGCAGGAGGAGCTGATATGCTTCAGTTTTGTTATTTTATTATTTGTTTTTATGATGAATGATGTGAATTATATAAGGGTTGCTGCTTGTTCGCCGATGGTGAAACCTTGCGACATAGACTATAATATAGCTCAAATTGAAGCTTGCTTCAGAGAATGTGCTGAAAAAGGGGTTGCACTTGCAGTGTTCCCGGAGCTTAGTGTGACCGGCTACACATGTGCCGACCTCTTTCAGCAGGATCTTCTAATAGAAAAAGCGCGCGAGGCTTTGACCGTGTTGGCAAGACGCGTGAAAGATGTAGGCGCTGCTTTGGTGGTTGGCGTGCCTGTTGAAAATCAGTCAAGACTATATAACTGTGCAGCCTGGATAGAAAATGGCAGAATACAGGGAATTGTGCCGAAAACGCATGTCCCGAATTATGGTGAATTTTATGAGCGCCGCTGGTTTGCACCGGCATCCGAGCCGCATTCGCCCTTTCTCTCTTTTGTCGATTTAGACGGGATGGAATATGACGTGCCTTTTGGAAGAATTCTGTTTGAGTCAGGTCATGCCACTGTGGGCATAGAGATATGTGAGGATTTATGGGTGCCTAATCCTCCGAGCAGTATGATGTGTATGAATGGTGCCAAAATTATTCTCAATCTTTCTGCAAGCAATGAGCTTATAGGGAAGCATACATATCTGAAGCAGCTGATATCCGGACAGTCAGCGCGTTGCCGTTGTGCTTATGTGTATTCATCGTCAGGTGCAAATGAGTCGTCATCAGATCTTGCATTTTGCGGAAATGCCATAATTTATGAGGATGGCAAGCTCCTTGCCGAATCAGACAGGTTTGTATTCGCACCCCGGACAGCAGTGGCTGATATCGATGTGGATGCCTTGAAACATGACAGAATTCATTTTAACACTTTTGCCACCAACTCTGAGCCTCATATGGATATCAAAGTGAGAGTGAACAGCCTGACTCCGGTTGAAAATGATGACTCTCTTTTTGCATACAGGCATATCAATATTCATCCCTTCGTAGATAGTGACCCTGACAAACTGCGTGAGCGATGTGATGAGATATCCTCTATTCAGGCTTGGGGACTTGCAGTGCGTCTCAATGCCATCGGTTGCAAACATGCAGTTATCGGAGTCTCGGGAGGGCTTGACTCCACACTTGCAATGCTGGTGACTTGCAAGGCTTTCGACATGCTTGGGCTGCCGCATGAAAATATTCAGGGGATTACAATGCCGGGCTTCGGCACTACCGAACGAACACACGGCAATGCTGACAAGCTGATGGAGCTGCTGGGTGTCACCAAACGTGAAATTCCTATCGGTGATGCCGTGAAACTACATTTCCGCGATATCGGCCACAGTGGCACCACCCACGATGTTACATATGAAAACTCCCAGGCCAGGGAAAGGACCCAGATTCTTATGGATATGGCAAATATGCTTAACGGCATTGTGATTGGAACGGGCGACCTGTCTGAGCTTGCATTAGGATGGTGCACATACAATGGCGACCACATGTCGATGTATGCGGTGAATGCATCCGTGCCTAAAACGCTTGTGAAATATCTTGTGGAAGGATATGCCTCAAGCTCTGACAATCCTGCACTGACAGCGGTGCTGACAGACATTGTAAACACCCCTATCAGCCCCGAGTTGCTCCCGGCAGACAAAATGGACAACATAAAGCAAAAAACCGAGGATCTTGTGGGACCTTATGAATTGCATGATTTCTTTCTCTACAACATGCTCCGATATGGCATGTCACCTAAAAAGATTTATCTTATGGCATGTAAAGGTTTCAAGGGAATTTACAGCGAAGCAACGATTACGCATTGGTTGAAAACATTCTACAGGAGATTCTTCAGCCAGCAGTTTAAGCGAGACTGTATGCCGGACGGTGTAAAAGTGGGAAGCATATGTTTGTCACCGCGCGGAGACTGGCGCATGCCGAGTGACGCATCGCGCAATCTATGGTTGTCGCAATTGGAATAAGAATCTTTTTCATAAAAAATTTACATTATAGGTAGCATGCATGAGCCGAGTTTGGCTCTGCAAAATCAAGACTAACGAATTATTCTAATTCCGGTATGGAAAAATATAAAAAAGAGGATCTGGAAGAAGCGCTGAGAGTGTTGAAATCAGGCGGAATAATATTATATCCCACTGATACTGTGTGGGGAATTGGCTGCGATGCCACCAATCCGGAAGCTGTGGCAAAAATATATGCATTGAAACAAAGGGAAGACTCAAAATCGATGTTGTCGCTGGTGGGGTCTGAATCCCAACTTCAGCAGTTTGTTGCCAATGTGCCTGAAACAGCGTGGATGTTGCTTGATGTTGCGGTGAATCCCCTTACCATAATTTATGACAAACCATCCGGGCTTGCCGCCAATCTATTCGCTTCTGACGGGTCTGCCGGCGTCAGAATCACCACTGAGCCCTTCTCAAGGCAATTGTGTCTCAGATTAAAAAAGCCGGTGGTGTCGACATCCGCAAACATCTCCGGCTTCCCCACTCCCGCAACCTTCCGAGAAATATCTGATGAAATAAAATTGGGTGTGGATTATATAGTGAACTATCAACGTGAAGATGATTGCAGGCATACTCCCAGCAATATAATTAAAGTGTCCGACAACGAAACGATAAAACTTATCCGGTGACACCGCATAGTGATTTTTGCAGATTAGCTTCAAATTTGCTAATTTTGTTTTTATGAAAGGGAGGAATTTTTCTAAAAAAAAGCAGCGATTCAAATATGTGGTAATGGATATTATCACTACTTCAATTGCATTTCTCCTTTTCAATATATTTCGCTATCACTTTTTCAATATTGCGGAAACCAACCATTTAAGCCTATTGCAATATCTTCTTATGCCCAAACTTCTGGGCGAGCAAATTCTTATTCCTGTTTTCTTGCCGGGCATTGTATATTGGATGTCGGGATATTATAACAAACCGTTGGGGAAATCGCGGCTTCAGGAACTTATAGTCACCCTCAACAGTGCTGTGGTATCGGTTTTCACTATCTATCTTTTGATGCTGGTGAATGACAGCACCGGCGCGCGACGGCGTGAATATGAAATAATTATCACACTCTTAGTGCTGCTTTTCTCTTTGCTGTATTTGGGAAGGTGGATTCTGACAAGTCTCACAGTGTATCATTTACGACATAAGAAGTGGAAATATTACACGCTTATAGTGGGCAATTCCGAGAAGAGTCGTGAGATTTATAGAAAGTTGATGGAGAGCGGTTCGGTATGGTCATATGATGTTGTTGGCTTCATCAGAATCAAGGGAGAACATCAGATTTGCGACAATCTTGCATCCTGGAATTGGGAGGAAATCGGCAATATATGCAAATCGCACAGAATTGACCAGATAATTCTGGCACCTGAAAACAACAGCGATGAGGTTATCATGAGAACGCTTAATCACTTGTATCAGTATCATGTTCCGGTGAAGATAGCGCCCGACACACTTTCCTACATTATCTCCGACATTCGCCAAAGTGATATCATGGGTGTGCCGCTACTTGATTTGACAAGTCCTCGAATTTCAGAATTTCAAAAAAATCTCAAGCGCACCATAGATGTGGTCATGTCGGTGTTCGGACTTATTGTGCTGAGCCCGCTGCTTGCTGTGGTGGCCGTGATAATAAAGGCTACATCTCCCGGCAGCATCATCTACAGACAGGAGCGGATAGGATTAGGCCATCAACCTTTCACTATTTACAAATTCCGGTCAATGCGCGAAGATGCTGAAAAGCACGGGCCGAGCTTGTCGAGCGCAAATGATTCAAGAATAACGGCATTCGGACGCATAATGCGCAAGTATAGGATTGATGAACTCCCGCAATTGTGGAATGTGCTTCGGGGCAACATGTCGATGGTGGGGCCGCGTCCGGAGCGTCAATATTATATCGAACAGATTATAAAACTTGCGCCATATTACGTGCTGTTGTTCCAGATAAGACCCGGTGTGACATCGTGGGGAATGGTGAAATATGGATATGCCACAGATGTGCGACAAATGGTGCGTCGATCCCGTTATGACCTCATTTATATCAACAACATGTCGATAGCAACCGACCTCAAGATCATGATTTATACTGTAAACACGGTTTTGAAAGGAATAGGCATGTAAAGCCCTGTTTTATAATTTTATATGGCATATAAGGAAAGACATAACAAGCTTACCGATTTGTGGCTGAAATTCGTGATATGGCGCGAGCATCATATCAAGGAGAAGAATTTTGTGCTGCTTCTCGCATTGATTGTGGGCATAGTGTGCGGTTTTGCCGCACAATTGCTGAAATATTTGATTCATCTTATATCAACCGCTCTTACCTCACATTTCAGCAACACAACTGAAAATTATCTTTATCTGGTGTATCCTGTGGTTGGCATCATGCTGACTGTGCTGTTTGTGAAATATGTGGTGAAAGATAACATTTCTCACGGAGTTACCAAGGTGCTATATGCCATTTCACGAAGAAAGTCAAGGCTGAAGAAAAGAAACATGTATGCGTCTCTTTTAGCCTCATCAATCACAATCGGGTTCGGCGGGTCAGTTGGAGCCGAGGGGCCGATTGTATATACCGGGGCAGCCATTGGCTCGAACGTGGGCCAGGCATTCCGGATGTCACCCAAAATTCTGATGATTCTTGTGGGTTGCGGTGCGGCTGCGGGCATAGCCGGAATTTTCCGTGCACCGATAGCCGGAATGCTTTTTACACTGGAGGTGCTGATGATTGATCTTACGGGGCTCACGGTGATGCCGCTGCTGATATCCTCAATAGCCGGTGCCACGGTAGCTTATGTGCTTGAGGGTTATAACGCGGAGTTCTTCTTCGCCCAAAGCGAGCCTTTTCTGACCAACCGAATTCCATGGGCCCTGGTGCTTGGATTGGTATGCGGGCTGATGTCATATTATTTCACCAAGGTGATGTTTATGATGGAGTCAATGTTCAAGCGGCTTCAAAAACAATGGTTGAAAATCTGCATAGGGGGCATTATGATTGCCGGACTTGTGTTCATATTTCCACCGCTATATGGCGAGGGGTATGAGGCAATCAATCACCTGTTGAATGGTCAGGTTGGGGAGGTGCTCAACGGTACGTTTTTTTATGTTGATCGCGACAATATCTGGTTTCTGGTGCTTTTCATAGGCTCAATCACATTGACCAAGGCAATGGCCACATCCGCCACCAATGGAGCCGGTGGCGTGGGCGGCACGTTTGCTCCCTCCCTGTTTGTGGGTGCGTTGACAGGGTTTCTGTTTGCCTTCGTAATCAACAATCTTGATTTGGGCATCGAACTTTCACAAAAGAATTTCACACTTATGGGCATGGCCGGTGTAATGAGCGGAGTGATGCACGCGCCATTAATGGCAATATTTCTTACGGCTGAAATGACAGGAGGCTATGATCTCTTTCTGCCGTTGCTGATAGTGTCGGCTCTTGCTTATTTCACAATCCAGCTCTTTACTCCATACAGCATCTACACCATGCGACTCGCCAAGGCGGGAGATTTGCTGACACATCAGAAAGACAAGGCCGTGCTGACGCTTTTGAAAATAGATAATGTGATAGAAACCGATTTCAGTGTGGTGCATCCCGACATGAGTCTGAAAGAGATGGTGGATGTGATATCCGTGTCAAACAGAAATCTTTTCCCGGTCACTGACTCGGCCGGATATCTGAAAGGAGTGGTGCTTCTCGATGAAATAAGAAACATAATGTTCCGAACAGATCTTTATAGAAAGATGCATGTTTCTCGATTCATGTCAGCTCCTCCGGCCATGATTGAGATTTCAATGTCGATGGATAAGGTGATGGAGATTTTCGACAGAACCAATGCATGGAATCTCCCCGTTGTTGACAATGGAAAATATATCGGATTTGTGTCTAAATCTAAAATTTTCACTTCTTACAGGCGTGTGCTTAAACACTTCACAGAAGATTAGAATCAGTTGCTTTTAGAGCAAAACTGTAATAGCATTATGAAAGAGAACAATAATATAAGGATTGTATTTTTCGGCACTCCCGAATTTGCCGTAGCGAGTCTCGGCAGACTGGTGGAAAAAGGTTTTGATGTCGCTGCTGTTGTGACAATGCCTGACAAAATTGCAGGTCGCGGACACAAGCTTCTTCAAAGCGATGTTAAGAAATTTGCGGTTGCACATGGTATTCCTGTGCTTCAACCCGAAAAACTGAGATCCGAGGCGTTTCTGGCCGAACTTCGCGAAATCAATGCCGACCTTTTCATTGTAATTGCATTCCGCATGCTGCCTGAAGTGGTGTGGAGCATGCCGCCACTCGGCACATTCAATATCCACGGGAGTCTGTTGCCAAAATATCGCGGGGCAGCTCCAATTAACCGCGCGGTGATGAATGGAGAGAAAGTCACCGGGCTCACCTCTTTCTTTCTAAAACATGAGATTGACACGGGAGATATGATTGAACAGTGTTCGATTGAAATCGCCGATTCCGACAATGCCGGCACGGTTCACGACCGTCTTATGGCAATGAGCGCAGATATGGTGGAATCTACCGTAAATAAAATCTGTGAGGGCTCTCTTGAAACTATGCCTCAGCCTGAAGGAGATTTTGTGGCAGCTCCGAAGATTTTCAAGCAAGATTGCGAAATCAAGTGGACAAATTCCACAATCAGCATTCACAATCAGATAAGGGGGCTTTCTCCATATCCTGCAGCTTTCACTACAATAACAGATGAGAATGGAAAAATAATGACTGCAAAGATTTTCACATCGCGTATCGTGGACGGAGCAAAACCGGATGACGAAGCCATGCCGCATGAGGAGCCGGGGAAGATTTTTATCGCAGGCAAACAGATGTATGTGAAAACCGGTGACGGATGGCTTGAGATTCTTGAATTGCAACCGGCCGGGAAAAAGAGAATTTCTACCGCGGCCTATCTTGCCGGATATCATCCCTTTGAATGCATTACACCACACAATCCATAGTCGATGAGCAGCATTATTCAGGATACATCCAATTCTAATTGTCGCGAGCTTCTCGATGTGCTGGAGTATCAAGGTCTCACCGATGTGGTGATTTCGCCCGGCAGCAGAAACACTCCGTTAATTATAGGCGTTCATGCAAGAGCATCATTTCGCAAGCATGTCATAACTGATGAGCGCACCGCTGCATTTTTCGCTCTCGGCCTGTCGGTTGTTTCCGGCAAGCCTACAGCTCTTATATGCACATCGGGCACCGCTATATATAATTATGCTCCTGCAATAGCCGAGGCATTCTATCAGCACATTCCGCTTATCGTGATTTCTGCTGACCGTCCGCAACAATGGATTGACCAGAATGATTCGCAAACGCTGCATCAATTCGGCGCTTTGCAGAAAATTGTAAAGAAGAGTTTCGATATAAGCGAGGAGACCGGAAACGAAACGATATGCCGGGGCAATGCATTTCAATACGAGAAAGACTGGAATGTAAACAGAATTGCGAATGAGGCTTTCCTTGCGTCAGTAACCGGTATTCCCGGACCGGTGCATGTCAATGTGCAGTTGCGTCAGCCACTCAATGGCATGACTGAATACCATCAAAAAAATGTCAGAACAATTCTATTTATAAAAAATGAGGGTACGCTCCCCTATCACAAGCTCAGCGAGTTATCCGAATATTTGTGCCGCAGAAGAGTCCTTATAGTGGCCGGGCAGATGCGTGCCGATGACAGATTGAACCGTGCATTGAATAAATTCATTAAAATGCCCAATGTCACTCTCATGTGCGAAACCATTTCCAATCTACACATAAAAGGGCATTACACAATGGTTGATACATTGTTGAGATTCAATGATGTTATATCCGATTGCAGATTGCGTCCGGATGTAGTGATTTCGATTGGCGGCCCATTGGTGTCGCGCATGCTAAAGGAATATTTGCGAAGTTGCATCGGCATGGAACATTGGACACTTAATGATACTCCATTCCATTATGACCCTTTCCAGCATCTGTCTTGCCACATTGATGCCTCACCGGAGAAATTCTTCTTCGGTGTTGCTTCTGTGACACAACACCTCATGAAGAGCGGGCTGACAATTGCCAACTGTGATTATTCCCGAACCTGGAATGACGCGAGAGAAAAATGCTTCAAGGCTTTGGCCAATGATTTGCAAAACGCACCCTGGTCAGAGCTGTCAGCTCTAAAGTGCGTTTTCGATGAATTGCCCGAAGAGATAAACCTCTGCTTGTCAAACGGCACTTGTGTAAGATATGCGCAATTGCTTGTTGACAAACCTTTTCACGCTTGTTATTGCAACCGTGGAGTGTCGGGAATCGAGGGCGGAAACGCCACAGCTCTTGGTATAGCAAAGGAATATGGAGGATACACAGTGCTTGTGACAGGCGATATGTCGTTCGCATATAATCCGGATGTTCTGAGGCTTGCCGGAGGAACACGTCTATGTATAATTCTTATGAATAATGCGGGAGGCGGAATCTTCAGATTTGTAAAAACCACACGCGATCTCCCGATAAGAGAGGAATATTTCTGTGCATCCCCCGATTTGCCGGTAAAGCAACTGTGTGAGGCCTACGGATGGAAATATCTCAGAGCGTCAGCAGCGTATGAACTGAAAGATTCCATGCAATATCTTAAAGAGAATAATGATAAAGAGAATATACTTGTAGAAATATGCGTGGATGAGCAAAAGAGTGCTGACATACTTACGCATTTTCTCGCACCGCATTTATGAGTGGTCAATCATTCAAAATAGTAAATGTGGAAATGTCTTGAATTGTAGAATTTCTTTAAAAATATCTGACTAATATGTTTGACTGGAAACCAATAAAAGAGTATGAAGATATAATCTTTGAGCAATTTGAAAAAATTGCCAAGATCACAATCAATCGTCCCGAAGTATACAACGCATTCCGACCAAAAACTAATATGGAAATGCTTGATGCATTTCGTATCTGCAAGGAAAGGCCCGATATAGGAGTGATTATTCTCACCGGTGTTGGCGACAAAGCATTTTGCAGCGGTGGCGATCAAAATGTAAAGGGCGAAGGGGGATATATCGGAGAAGACGGAGTGCCACGCCTTAATGTTCTTGACCTTCATCAAATGATACGATCCATTCCGAAGCCGGTAATTGCCATGGTCAACGGCTATTCAATCGGGGGAGGCAATGTGTTGCAAGTGGTGTGTGACTTATCGATTGCATCGGAGAATGCACGTTTCGGCCAGACCGGCCCGAAGGTTGGCAGTTTTGACGGCGGCTTTGGCGCAAGCTACCTTGCCCGTTGCGTTGGTCAGAAGAAAGCACGCGAGATATGGTTTCTTTGCAAACAATACACTGCCCGGGAGGCACTGCAGATGGGAATGGTGAATGAAGTGGTTCCCTTTGAGAAGCTTGAGGAAACAACGGTGGAATGGTGCCGCATTATTCTGAAGCGTTCCCCCCTGGCCATACGCATGATTAAACGCGCTCTCAATGCAGAGCTTGACGGACAGCACGGACTCATGCAGTTTGCCGGCGATGCCACCTTGCTTTATTATATGCTTGATGAGGCTCAAGAAGGCAAGAACGCATTTTTGGAGAAAAGAGACCCTGATTTCGATAAATATCCTAAATTCCCCTGATTTTGAAACTCCAGTTTGCTCCGTATATACTCCGGTTTAATGAACCCGGAGGCACATCGCGCGGTGTGATGACTGAAAAAATCACATGCATTTTGCGCATGTTTGAGGAATCATCTCCCGAACGTTATGCCATAGGTGAGGCCGGCATATTTCCCGGCTTGTCGCCGGAGGCCGACAATCGGTTTTTCTATAAACTGATGGAATTGCAGGCCAACATAAGGCTTGGACTTCCTACAGACCTGACATGTTTCCCTTCGCTGCAATGCGGAATGGACCAATTGATTCGTGATTTCACCGGAGGTTGCAAGGGATTATATTTTGAGTCACCGTTTATTCACGGATTGAACTCTATTGAAATAAACGGATTGGTATGGATGGGTGAATTCGACAAAATGATTGATCGGATTGAGCAAAAAATTGAATCCGGATTCAAATGCATCAAACTCAAGATAGGTGCAATCGATTGGCGGCGTGAAGTGGAGATGATTGAATATATTAGAAAGAATTATACACCCGAACAGATTCAGATTCGCGTAGATGCAAATGGTGCGTTCAATATGGACACTGCCATTCCACGGCTGAAGAGGCTGGCTGATTTGGGGGTTCACTCTATTGAGCAGCCTCTGAAGGCCGGTAATTCGGAGCTTATGCGTTTTCTTTGTAAAATTTCTCCTCTTCCAATTGCACTTGATGAGGAGCTGATTGGCAAGTTCACAATTAAGGATAAAGAAAATATGCTTGCCAATATCAAACCTGCATATATTGTGCTTAAGCCATCACTCTGCGGTGGAATTTCAGGGGCTGAAGAATGGATTGCTCTTGCGGATAAAATGGGAATCGGATGGTGGGTGACATCTGCATTGGAATCGAACATCGGACTCAATGCTATCGCTCAATGGGTAAGCACTCTGGATGTAAGTATTCACCAGGGACTCGGCACAGGATGTGTGTTCTCCAATAATTTCACGTCTCCGCTTGAATTGAAAGGCTGCCGACTCTTATATAATCCTGCCAAATCACTTTCGAAACCTGAACTCGACAAACTTGACTGGCGAGAATAGAATTGTTGCGGATTATGAAGGATTTATATGTTGATTATGAAGGATTTATAAAGGAATGGCATTCCCAAAAGGGGCATATATGTTGTCACACATCAGGCTCTACAGGCACACCAAAAGAAATCCTACTCCCCAAAAGGCAAATGGAGGAGAGTGCAAGGCGCACAATAACATTTTTCGGGCTTGACTCCCGTTCTCACCTGCACTCTCTGATTTCTCCCGAATTCATCGGCGGAAAAATGATGGCGGTGAGAAGCGAAATATTGAATTGCAGATTCACTTATGAAACGCCTTCAAACCGGCCTGTTTTTCCATCGGGAGAAAATGTGATTGACTTAATTGCCGCAGTTCCATCACAACTTCCACACATAATATCGCGCCCCGAATTGAAAGGTCGTGTGGGATCAATAATTATCGGGGGCTCCCCTATACCTCAGGCTTTAGCAAAACAAATTGTCCGGTCAGGCATAAATGCTTGGGAAACATATGGCATGACAGAGACGGCGTCACATATTGCCATTAGGAAAGTCAGCGATGAAAATACGTTTTTCCATCCTTTGCCCGGCATCAATATCGAGTTGAACAGCAGAGGATGTCTAGTGATAGATATCAGTGGCTGGACACGATTTGAGACAAATGATATTGCTCAAATATCCGATTGCGGCGATTTCCGGATTCTCGGACGACAAGACAATATGATAATATCGGGTGGTAGAAAAATTCACCCGGAACAATTGGAGAGGATTGCAGAAGAGCTGTTGGGGCGCGAAATCCTTGTAAGCGGCAAACCCGATGACAAGTGGGGGGAAATTGCCGTCATGACTATTTCGGATTTTTCGAAAAATGAGGCTCGAGATCTGCAATCTGAACATATAAGCCACGAAGCAATTAAGGAGATGTTGGGCAAGCGTCTCCCCTCCTGGAGCATACCGAAAATAATCCGTTATGGGGAAATCCCGCATACCCCCGGCGGCAAAAAGAAGCGATGCTGATTATTCCTCAGATGCAGTGATTTTCGATAATTTGTCCGTCTTGGCATTAACAATTATTATGAAACAGACTCTAATTAAAAAAAATGTTGTATATTTGTGTTGTAAAACATACTCATGCGTGAATCATCCATAAGAAATGCAAGTAAAAGTCTGAGTATGTGCGGTTGATATCAGGTAAGTGAATATGTACGTAAAAGAAACACTCGAAAGAATCATCGGTGACGATCTTGCTGATTTGTGGAATGTACTTACTTCGGATGATAAAAGACTTATAGCCGATAATTTCCACTATGAGAAATACAAGAAAAATCAGATAATTTATGCAGAGCATGAAGAGCCTGAAAACTTGTATTGCCTTCTTGAGGGAAAAGTGAAGCTGTTTAAAAGCGGCATCGGAGACAGAGTGCAGATTTTGCGAATGTATCGTCCGGTGCAATATTTCGGATACAGGGCTTTTTTTGCAAAGGAGCCATATGTGTCATCGGCTGCTGCGTTTGAGCAGTCTGTGTTGGGGATAATACCGATGAAAATCGTAGAGGATATAATTCGCAGAAACATAAATGTGGCACTCTTTTTCATTCATGAACTCTCACGCAACCTTGGAGGTGCCGACACAAAGATTATCAACCTCACACAAAAGCACATCCGTGGTCGCCTTGCAGAGTCGCTGCTCCTGCTTGCCGATAAATATGGTTACGAATGCGATGGCTCAACATTAAAAATCTATATGAGCCGTGAAGATCTTGCCAATCTGTCAAACATGACCACATCAAATGCCATACGCACACTCACTACATTTGTCACTGAAAAATTAGTGCTCGTGGATGGTCGCCGCATCAGAATTATAAATGAGCCTCAACTCCGTAAAATTTCCAAATTCGGTTAAGGATTTCCTGTCATCGAATAATAATCCGCTTATCATATCCGGTCCCTGCAGTGCTGAAACAGAGCATCAAGTGTTGTCAACAGCTCGCGGACTCGCTGCATGCGGCGTGAAGATATTCCGTGCCGGACTTTGGAAACCGCGCACAATGCCCGGATGTTTTGAAGGCGCAGGGAGCACGGCGCTGCCCTGGCTCGCACGCGTGAAGCGCGAAACCGGCATGCTCACAGCCACCGAAGTGGCCACACCACGCCATGTGGAGGAAGCGTTGGGGGGTGGCATCGACATTTTGTGGATAGGAGCGCGAACCACTGCAAATCCTTTTGCCATGCAGGAGATTGCCGATGCCTTAAGAGTGTATGGCAAAAATGTTCCGGTGCTTGTTAAAAATCCTGTCAGTCCCGACCTTGAGCTTTGGATTGGTGCGTTGCAGCGTATACTTAACGCAGGCATCTGTTGCATTGGTGCAATTCATCGAGGCTTCTCATCTTTCGGAAAACATAAATATCGCAATATTCCCCTTTGGCAAATTCCTATTGAGCTTCATCGCCGTTATCCGCATCTCACTCTTATTTGTGACCCAAGCCATATATCGGGTAAACGTGATTATATTCGCCCTCTTTCCCAACAGGCTTTGGATATGGGATTTAACGGGCTTATGATAGAGAGCCATTGCAATCCGGAATGCGCACTCAGCGACAGCAAACAGCAGGTCACGCCTGAAGCTCTTGCAGATATATTGAAATCTCTTATAGTGCGAGATTCGCAGGTGTCTACAGAAAGTCTCTCTCTCTTGCGTCAGCAAATTGATAGTATCGATGAAGAAATCATAAATCTTCTGGCAAGGAGAATGCAAGTGTCGCGCGAGATTGGAAAGTTCAAAAAGGAGCATTCAATGTCTGTGGTTCAGCTCGACAGGCACGATGAGATAATGCAGAAGAGAATTGACTCGGCTACACAAATGCAGATGTCGGGAGATTTTATGAGACGCCTATTCTCCACAATTCATGCAGAATCTGTGCGTCAGCAGATTGAACTGTTTGAAAAACACTGAGACATAAACCCCGGCATCCATCCTGTCATCACTGATTCCCACCCGATGCAAATCATAATTTAACATATTTAACTTTATTTAATTTTATAGTGCAAGAATCTTGCATCTTATGCTGTTAAATTTGCTGTTGAGATCGATAGTCGCTCTCCATGACACTTCAAAAACTACTACAAACTATGTCAATTTTAATCTTTCTTTTATGTGGCATTGCTTGGCTTGGTCAGGCACTTCACGACGGTGCAAATATTAAATAACCATTTTTCATCGGTTTCTATCCAATGTAGGCACCCTACTCTACATGCAATCGTTGGTTACTTCCGGGTTAATGCGGACTCAGCGGGCAGCCTCCCTATAGGGCATGAACTGAACCATAATCAATTTTTATTGTTTTATGAATATAAAATTAATTTTCGTAAATTTCTAATTTGCGGAAATTCAGAAGATGTTTGCTCACATTTTGCCCATCTAGGGTTATTTACATTTTATTAATAACTTAATATACTATTAATCACTTAATTTTTACTGCTATGAGTTTTATCTGGTTTATTATTATCGGTATTCTTTCAGGATTGATAGCCGGCAAACTGATGCGCGGCGGAGGTTTTGGTTGGATTGTAAATCTGTTGGTAGGTATAGTTGGTGGCGTATTGGGCGGCTGGGTGTTTGGCCTTTTCGGCATTCACACATCAAGCATAATTGGAAGCCTTATCACATCTGTGGTCGGAGCCGTGATATTTCTATGGATTCTGGGTCTTATCAGCCGATCGGCTCACAGAGTGTGATAATGACGTGATTGGGAATTGTAATGATTTATAGAATTCAACTTTCGCAAGTTTGCAACTTGCGAAAAGCAATGAGGTTAGAGGTTATA
>JAMPDQ010000040.1 GCA_023665575.1 Candidatus Amulumruptor caecigallinarius
TCACAACCAACTATTATCAAGCTGATTGCGATTTCAGATTGTTGCCTTGGAAAGACTCGAACTCTCACAAACGGAACCAGAATCCGGTGTGCTACCATTACACCACAAGGCAATTTTGTCACAAGCTCTCAAGATTCTCTTATCTTTCCCCTTTTGACGTTGCAAAATTAATATTTTTAATTGAGTTGACCAAATCTTTTGTCACTTTTTTTACAATTTTTTTACGACATTTTTTTGACATAAATTCATCCTCGCATACATGTTGCAATAAATCAACACTTTCAATCTCCATTCTCAAAAGATGTTTTCACGGATTACTCCATTTTTTTGCTATTCTGCCGGTGGCTGAGTGCCGGTTGTGCTGTTGTGGCGCGCCTTAAGAATATTTATGTCGCCACCTTTTTTGTATTGGTTGCCATCCGCCCCGGTGGCCTCTATCACATAAAAATATACTCCGGGATTCACAAGTTTGCCCTTATATTTTCCATCCCAGCCTTGCGAAGGGTCGCTGAATTGAAACAGCTCATTGCCATATCTGTCGAATATCCAGCAACGAAACGAGGTGAGCGAGCGGTAGCTCACTTTCCATATATCATTCACACCATCACCATTAGGGGTGAAGGCATTGGGCACTCTCAGCTCCGATGCTCCGATGCAGATTGTGTAGGTGTCACCATATGTTTCGCACGAACCATCGGCATTGCTCCCCACGAATCTGACATAATATGTGCCCTCTTCATTGAAAGTGTAATCTACATTTTGCTCATTGAAGCGATATTGGGTGTATTCAAAACTCTCATCAGCGGCAATCTGCCATTCGTTATGAATAACAGCGTCTGTGGTTTTTGCACGGAATTCCATATCCACCGGCGCAGATCCACCCATTCCTTCCGTTTCCACCTTAATCACGTTAGAGGCATCCGATTCCTCGGAATCAGTGGGCACATTGGTCTGTATGGCTGTGGTATGCACCGACAATCCGTTTGGCTGCATCACTGATGATTCAATCTCCTCCCCTATTCCCCATTCTTGCAGAAATCTGTCGCCGCTGACAGCAAATGTGGTGCTGCAATAAATCGGTGGTGTTATTGTGACGGTGGAGCTGATGTGGGGTATTATCTTTTCTGCATGCTTTTGCAGATAATCATCGGAAGTTTCATCCCACACAAGGGTGGAATATGCCACTCGGATATCCCGGGAAAGTTCTTCCCTGCGGCCGTCAATAGTGTAGAAATATATTGCATCGCCTGTGCCGTCTACAGATATTCGGGTATTGTCGCAATCTTGTTCGGCAGAGGGATACACATGTTGCAAGTTCAGTTTATGATGTGAATAATCCACAACCCAGAAATAGCTGTATTTTCCGGCATTGTCAACGATATATCCCATGTCACCTTCAGGATTTGACACCACCAGACTTCCTTCGCTCCATGTGGCTGACACCGGCTGTGCGTAGCCCCCTCCAAGGTTGCTGTATGCAGATACGACTGCATTTGCCGACACACCGGAGATTCTCATTTCCCTTACATCGGTAATGTTATATACAACAAACACATTGTCAAGGCCGGTGGATCGTTCGGGAGTGATATTTATCACCCCCTTTGTGCTTCCGGGAAATGACACATTGATTGCTGATGCGGCAAGGCTGCAAACAGCCGTTATAACCGACAACATTATTATATTACGTTTCATAATTTCTTAGTTGCTTGATTTTTTGGCAACTTGAATCCTGCTTTACTTCTTTCTTAAGAAAGAACGCATGCGGAGCATTGTTAATTATATTATGTGAATTATTTTTAGTAATTTTGAGCTATGGTTTCGATAAATAATTTATGTGTGGAATTTGCCGCGCACCCATTATTCAAAGATATAAGTTTTGTCATTAACGATACTGACAAAATTGCACTTACCGGAAAAAATGGAGCGGGAAAATCCACTTTGCTCAAGATTATAGCCGGGCTCGAATCTCCCGCATCAGGCTCAATAGGATTGCCCAACGACACCACAATCGGTTATATGCCCCAGCAAATGAATATTGCTGATGAAACAACCGTGGTGAATGAGGTGAAAAAAGCATATGGCGATATTTTGCAATTAAAGGCCGAGCTGGCCGGTGTAAATGCAAAACTTGCAGAGTCGGAAGATTATGAATCAGACACATATCAAGGACTGATTGACCGTTCTGCATATCTCAATGAAAGGCTTGACATTTACGGCATGTCGAATATGGACGCTGAAATTGAATCAACCCTTTCCGGACTCGGATTCAACCGCTCGGATTTTAACCGACCCACGCGTGAATTTTCCGGCGGCTGGCGCATGCGCATAGAGTTGGCTAAAATATTACTGCGGCGTCCTGATGTGCTGCTGCTCGACGAGCCCACAAACCATCTTGACATTGATTCAATTCAATGGCTTGAACAATTTATCCAGAACAAGGCTCGCGCTGTTGTGCTTGTAAGCCACGACCGGGCTTTTCTTGATAATGTCACCAAAAGAACACTGGAGATTTCATGTGGTAAGCTCTATGATTATAAGGTGAATTATTCAAAATTTGTGGAGCTGCGCAAGGAGCGTGTGGAGCAGCAGTTGCGCGCTTATGAAAATCAGCAGAAGCAGATTGCCGACATTAAGGATTTTATTGAAAGATTCAGATATAAGGCCACCAAGGCTGTGCAGGTGCAGAGTCGAATCAAACAGCTCGAGAAGATTGTCCCGATTGAAGTGGATGAAGTGGACACATCGCGTCTGCGACTCAAATTTCCACCGGCATCGAGAAGTGGTGACTACCCGTTGATTCTTGAAAATGTAGGCAAAGCATATGGCGGGCATCAAGTGTTTGACCACGCAGAGTTCACAATCAAACGGGGCGAAAAGGTGGCGTTTGTCGGTAAAAACGGGGAGGGAAAATCCACACTCGTAAAATGCATTATGGGGGAAATTCCATATACCGGAAATCTTAAAGTGGGTCATAACGTGCAGATTGGATATTTCGCCCAAAATCAGGCGCAACTGCTCAACGGCGAATTGACAGTGTTTGAAACTATCGACAATGTGGCCATCGGCGACATGCGCACTAAAGTGCGCGATATTCTCGGCGCGTTTATGTTTGGCGGCGAGGCGTCCGACAAGAAGGTAAAAGTGCTTAGCGGCGGCGAAAAAACAAGGCTGGCAATGATTAAATTGCTGTTGGAACCGGTCAACTTCCTGATTCTCGACGAGCCAACCAACCACCTCGACATAGCCACCAAAGAAATTCTTAAGGATGCCATAAAGGAATTCACCGGCACTGTTATTGTGGTGAGCCACGACAGATACTTCCTTGACGGTCTCGTGGAGAAAGTTTACGAGTTCGCTGGCGGACGTGTGAAAGAGAATCTCGGCGGCATATATGATTTCCTGAGAAAGAAGAAGCTGGAAAATCTCCACGAACTGGAGCTCTCCACGACTGCCGGAATCAATACAACCCGGCAAGATCGGAAGCAAAACATGATGCAGTCTAATTGTGAGCCACATGCAGACAGGCAGAAGGTTGATCCGGAACGCAAGCTAAGCTATGCCGAGCAGAAGGAACAGGCGAAGATAAAGTCAAGGGTCGAAAAAAAGCTTAAAGCTGCGGAAGCCGAGGTAGAGAGGCTTGAATCGCTGCAGAAAGAACTTGAGGAGAAGCTCTCATCGGGTGAAGCCGGAGCTGAAGAGTATGAGGCTTATGCCGCGCGTCAAAAAGAGATTGAGAATGCTCTCTCCATCTGGGAATTGGCTCAAGAGGAATTTGACAGATTGTGAGAAGGATAGATGAAGGTGGATAGTTGATATTGGGATGTTAATCTGCTTTACCGACTGATTTTAGTTTATATTTGATAAGATGAAGAAAGGAATAGATAAAGAGAATTTGGATTTCAGTGTGGATCCGAAAACTGATTTTTACAAATTTGCATGCGGCGGATGGCAGAAAAAGCATCCGCTTGAAGGGGAATATTCACGATTCGGCACATTCAATGTGCTGGCAGAAGAGGCTCGCGAAAATGTGAAAAAACTGATTCTCGGACTGAAAGATAAACCCGAATCGAAAAAACATGGCGAAATCGCTCAGAAAATCAGCGACCTTTTTTCTCAAGCCATGGATATCGACCGTCTCAACGAATTGGGCAACCGACCTCTTCAACCGGTTTTGTCTAAAATTGAAGCATTGCAACCAGCTGATTTGCCCGATATGCTTGGCTGGCTGAGTTGCGGAATTGACTCAACTCTATTTTCATTAGGTGTTGGCTCCGATCCCGGAGATTCTGACATGAATATTCTTCATGTAGGAGAAGTGGGACTCGGCCTTGGCGACCGTGATTATTATATTGAGGATAACGATACAAACAGAAAATTTCTTGAAGCATATCGGAAATATATCACCACGATAATGAGCCTTGCAGGCTTCTCGGAGGCCGAATCGGAACGAATCTGCAACACTGTGATAATGCTTGAGAAGGAATTCGCAATCCACAAAAAAACAAAAGAGCAGAGAAGAGACCCTCTTTATGGCTACAACATAAAGACGGTTGACTGTCTGGAGAAAGAATTTTGCAACATCAGTTGGCAACGGGTGTTTAAAGCCGCCGGAATTGAGAATGTAGATAAAGTGAATCTAACATCTCCCGGATTTCTCAAATATATAAATGAACGCATCCCTTCTTTAACATTAAGAGAAATCAAGGACCTCATGGCTTATGGATTTGTGTCAGGCTCTACCGGCGTGCTGGGTGATGCTTTCAATGATGCAAGCTTTGAGCTTTATGGCAAAGTGATGTCAGGCACAACTGAGAAGAAGCCTTTATGGAAACGTGCCATGGGTGTTGTCGGCTCTATGTTTGGCGAAGCAATCGGTGAACTCTATGTGAGGGAATATTTCCCCGAAGAAAACAAGAGATACATGCTTTCCCTGGTTGAAAATTTGAGAAAATCTCTTGCAAAACATATCACCGAACTCAACTGGATGTCGAATGAAACAAAGAAGAAGGCTCTCGACAAATTAAAGGCTTTCAATGTGAAAATAGGATATCCCGACAAATGGAAAGATTATTCTGAAATTGAGATTGATGCCAACAAAACGTATCTTGAGAATGTGCTTGAAGCTGCACGTTGGTTTGCCATCGACAATTATAAAAAATTAGGCAAACCGGTTGACAAGTCTGAATGGTTCATGACTCCCCAGACCGTAAACGCATATTACAGTCCGGTATTCAATGAGATTTGCTTTCCAGCTGCTATTCTTCAGCCACCATTCTTTGATATAAATGCTGATGATGCTATCAATTATGGCGCAATCGGTGTGGTTATCGGTCATGAAATGACTCATGGCTTCGATGACAGCGGCAGGAAATTTGATTCGGCAGGCAACCTTGAAAACTGGTGGACCGAAGAAGATGAGAAGCACTTCAATGCACTTACCGACATACTTGTGAGTCAGTTCAACAAAGTAGAGGTGGCTCCCGGAGTATATGCAAACGGCAAATTCACGCTTGGCGAGAACATAGCCGACCAGGGAGGCCTTCGCGTTGCCCTCACCGCATATCTTGACAACTGTGGCGAATCCGCAGGCATAAATATCGACGGGTTCACTCCGCTGCAACGCTTTTATTTGGCCTACGCCGGCGTATGGGCTTCCAACATACGCCCGGAAGAGATATTGTCATCAACCACTTCCGATCCCCACTCATTGGCATGCAACAGAGTTAATGTGACGCTACGCAATATCCGGCCCTTTTTCGATGCTTTCGGAATCGCAGAGGGCAATAGAATGTATCTGCCCGAAAATGAAAGAGTAATTATATGGTAACCGACTATTCTTTTGGGAATGCTTGAATATGGTCTTATCGGGAAAAGGCTTTTACATTCCTTTTCCAAAAACTTTTTCACCAAATTTTTCAATACCAATCATATTGACGCTAACTATGAACTGTTTCCTCTTGAATCGATTTCGAAGTTTCCCGATTTGTTGAGAGAACATCCCAACCTTGCCGGTATCAATGTAACAATTCCATATAAACAGAGTGTTATTCCTTTTCTCGACAAGTTATCTCCTGAGGCTGAAAATATAGGCTCTGTAAATGTTATAAAGATTACAAGAGATTCCGACAGGATTCTAACAGTCGGATATAACACGGATTGCATAGGTTTCAGACAAAGCATCGAATCATTTATTCCCGACAAAGCCACTCACGCAATAGTGCTTGGCAGCGGTGGAGCTTCGAAGGCCGCAGCATATGTTCTTCGGGCAATGGGCGTGCGCACCCTTATTGTATCAAGGTCGCCTCATCCGGGAAATGATTGTCTTGCATATGCCGATCTTGCCAAAGGCAATCTCCTCAGCCACGCTGTAATTGTAAATGCAACACCTTTGGGCATGTATCCTGACATAGAATCCTGCCCACCAATACCATATTCCAACATCTCAAGTGATTCTTTTTGCTATGACATGGTGTATAATCCGGGATTCACTGAATTTATGAAACGCTGCGCAATGCAGGGGGCAGCTGTAAAAAACGGGCTTGAGATGCTACACCGACAAGCTGTGGCATCATGGCAAATCTGGAGTGACAAATGAAGAGAAGCAATCTTGCATATCCTCTTTGCGGTCTTATCATAGGAATTCTGTCGGCAATGGCAGGAATGAATTTCGTAAAAGGCTGTTTAATCATTGCTGTTTCAATTGCTATCTACATTATTTTAAGAGTAGCGGAGAAAAACCCTGTTCACGCCTACAGGCATCGGAATCTTTATCCCTGGTGGGGTATGCTGGTTTTTATCGGAATCGGAGTTTGTGTCACCGACTTGCATCGGCCGTTTGAGCGCACTGATGACAATTTTTATGGATATGCCCTGGCAACAGGCAGGATCTTTGATATCTCGCACCTAACATCGGGTGACAGATTGCTTGTTGATGTGACAAAACTAACAGATTATGAAGGGGAATCATATCCATGCCATAACTTCACACTTTTGCTGCGCACCGATGGAACATTGGCCGGCTATGACGATGTGATAGCCTTTCCTGCCGAGATAAATAGAATAACTGAAAACAGCAATTCCTTCAATCAAAGCCATATCGAATATCTGCGAAACAGAGGCATATTATATGAAGCCACCATCGATGGAGAAGATATCACTGTCACAGGTCATTCTGCAACGCTCATGGGCAGATGCAGGAATATCCGAGACAGGCTGGAAGCCGGCATAGATTACACTTCGCTTTCGCGAAACTCCCGCAACTTCATAATTGCAGTGCTGTTGGGCGACAAGTCGTGCCTGTCTGACAATGTAAAGGAGTTGTTTTCTAACGCGGGAATATCCCATATGCTCGCTCTCAGCGGTATGCACGTGGGCATTGTGGCCTCTATTATTTCGTTGCTGCTCTTCCCTCTCAATTTCTTTGGCATGTATAAGCTTAGAATGATTATCACAGCGATTCTGCTATTTGCATACACCATGATCAGCGGTGCTGCCCCCTCTACAGTACGCGCAATGCTCATGGCAGCTGCAGTGATTGCCGGAATATTGCTTGAAAGAAAAAATTCATCATGGAATTCATTAATGCTTGCCGCATTCGTAATATTGGCTTTCAGTCCATATTCAATACTTGATGTGGGATTGCAATTAAGCTTTATGTGCGTAGCATCGCTAATCTCCTTTGCAGAGATTGCAAACCCCGTGAATTTAAGAAATCATCCAGCCTTGCATAAATTCTGCGGATTGATTGTGGCCACATTAGTTGCAACTTCGAGCTCCTGGATGATTGTGGCATATTATTTCGGCAAAGTGCCTCTGATGTTCATGCCTGCCAATATTGTGGCAGTGCCATTGCTCCCCCTCTATATTTTTTTAATTCTCACCTATCTACTGTTGTCTACGGCCGGAATTGATTTCACATGGCTTGGCAACACAATTGATTATATATTCGATTTGTCAACGGGATTGCTGAATCATATGTCGGGGATGTCTTTGAATTTCATTCCGGGAGGTTGGAGCGTGATAGCATGGACGGCTTTGGTTTCGAGCATCGCCATATTTCTCCATGCGAAATATAACAGACGGTTTGCACTGGGTGCGTGCGGCTTATCTGCAATTTCTTTTTTGGTGGCAATATCCATTCCTGCAGCTACGAGAGAAGAGGGGGTGATTATAAAAGACACCAACCGCAGGGTTGAATTTGCATGCAAAAATGCCGGTTTAGAGGCCGACATCATGCCGAGTCCGGGCGCACTATCAATATATCAGCCCTTTGACGGATTCACAATTGCATGTGCAGATTGCGACATATCAAATTTTAATCCTTCCACCCCTTTGAAATGCAATTTGCTTGTATTGTCGGGTGGATATTCCGGAAATCTTTCGACAATCAGTGGAAAAATCGAACCGGAGATGGTGGTGTTTCACCGATCAATATTCAAGAAAAGAGAGGCAACACTGATTGTCGAGGCTGATTCAATGCATATTCCGGTGCATTCAATGCGCAAATCGAAAAGTTTGAAAATAAAATCCCCCTTTTAGAGTCTGTTTCATGAAAAATAGTGGCCTCTGAGCTATTCCTCCGTGACAAATTGGGCTGACTGCCCCCACTCCCAAAAGCCGGGCGCAATGGCGCCAAAATTGTATTTGGCAATCCCAAGCTCTACATCGCTATATTGCGATGAATTTATGGCGTAGGCAGCGAGCTTGAGTTTCCCTCCTGTCTCAATGCATCCAATGCGAACCGGCTGTTTGTTGAGCGCTGAAGGTGCGAGCGCAACAGCTTGAATTGCCGGCTCAAACCAATCATATTCCCTCCGCAACATTTCATATTGCTCTGCTGTTCCTGAAAAGAAATCGCGTGGCTTTTTTGAATTCCGATGAATCATTCTTTCGGCAAGCGCGGAGACTAATCCGACCTTTTCTGCCGGATAACCTACCGTCACTACAAACGGAATCTTTTCATATACCCGAATCTGCACCGAACAATCTTTCCTGGAGAATGTGCCGCCTACGAAACATGTGCCCAATCCCAATTTCACGGCTTTCATCACAAACTGCTCTGCACAATATCCTGCACGTTCTTCAGCATGGTCGAATGCAGGATCAATTACGGCTGCAAGATAATTGTTGACTCCGCTGAAAAAGCCATAACTCTTCATAAAGCCTTTAAATGGTGCGGGGTCATCTGTAATAAGCTGGAAATTAAGTCCTGCCTCATGACTGTTTATGTCAGTGACAACAGCCTTCAGAGTGTTGAGGAGGCTGCCTTTCAAAGGAGTTTCAGAATAGTTCCTCACAGAATGGCGTCTTTGCAAATCTCTTAATGTCAACATCACTATTTTCCGCTTCTTACTTTATTATATGGTAGATATTAAGAGTCTGTTTCATAAAAAAATTCAACGTTAGGGGGCGCAAGCATGGCCGATTTTTGATTCTTCGGATTAGTCACATAGTCCGCTTTGCCATGATTCTGAAGAGTTAATCTCAGCTCTTGCATGAGAGGCCATGTTAATTTATTTATGAAACAGATTCTACATAACATGCCAATTTAAATTGATCAACCGTTTAGGTTGTGAACAACCTGAACGGTTGAATTATAATTTTGGGAATCAGTCTTCCACTTTCTCTAAATTCACATCAAAATTGTTGAGGAAATCCATTGTCTTTGCAATATAGTCTTCCATCACAACATCATCTTCCACAAATGGCACGGCCTTGCGGAATTCTGCGATGACATACTCAATATAGGGAGATGACTTAAGCGGACGACGGAACTCGAGTGCCTGGGCTGCATTCATGAGTTCAACTGCAGCTATGTAGTGAAGATTGTCAATAATCTTATGCAGCTTCGTAGCAGCATTTGCACCCATCGACACGAGGTCTTCCTGGCCATTTGAGCTTACTATCGAATCGCACGATGCCGGCCATGCATACATTTTATTCTGACTCACCATCGATGCAGCGGCATATTGGGGAATCATGAATCCCGAGTTCAATCCCGGACGTGCCACAAGGAATTCCGGCAGGCCTCTTTGTCCGAGAATCAGCTGCGCAACGCGACGCTCTGAAATATTTCCAAGCTCATGCAATGCCACACCCATATAGTCGAACGCCAGAGCAAGTGGTTCGCCATGGAAATTTCCGCCTGACACCACCAGATCTTCATCAGGGAACACTGTGGGATTGTCAGTTACGGAATTAATCTCCGTGTGCAGCACGTTAGTGACATGAATCATTGCATCTTTCACTGCACCATGCACCTGCGGAATACATCTGAATGAATATGGATCCTGCACATGCTCTTTGTGCCGGCTAATAATCTCGCTGCCCTTGAGCAAGCGTCGGAACACCTTGCCTGTCTCAATCTGACCGGTGTGGGGACGCACACGCTGTATACAATCCAAAAAAGGCTCAATCCTGCCATCGAAAGCTTCAAGAGAGATTGCTCCGAAGAGGTCGAAGCAGTTCACGATATGCCAGCCATCGATAAGCGCCTTAATTCCGTTGGCGCTCATAAACTGTGTGCCGTTAAGCAATGCAAGCCCCTCTTTTGATTTCAACTTGATGGGGAACCAGCCCATCTGCGCAAGCATGTCGGAGCTTTTGATGCGACGTCCCTGAAAGAACACTTCTCCTTCTCCTATCAAAGGAAGGAACAGATTGGCAAGCGGTGCAAGGTCGCCGGATGCTCCGAGTGAGCCGCGATCGCACACCACTGGAATAACATCATGATTGTAAAAATCGAGGATTCGCTCCACAGTCTTCACCTGTACACCGCTGAATCCCATCGACAAAGCGTGAGCCTTCAAAAGGAGCATCAGCTTCACAATAACAGGGTCGACAGGAGTGCCGACACTGCATGAGTGGCTCTTTACAAGATTCTCCTGAAGCACTGACAACTCATTTGCCGAGATGTGCTTGTTGCAGAGAGAGCCAAAACCGGTTGTCACTCCATAAATGGGTTCGGAAGTATCCTCTGTCTTTCTGTCAAGATAATCACGGCAATGTTCAATTTTCTTGCGTGCTTCATCTGAAAGTGTCAGCTTTGCGTTGCTCTTCAGAATCTGTTCAATCAGGTCGTAGGTGAGCTCGCTGCTACCTATTGCGTAAGTTTCAAGAACGTTCATGGTATATTTTTAATTTCTTTTATTAAGGCTCCATTCCCAAAAAATGTTAAAGCAGGGGCGGCCTGCTTTTGCGCTAATTTGCTTTATCTCTGAGGGAGCAAATTAGCGCAAAAAGAGGCCGGTCGATGCCAATATTTCTTTATCAGAATGAAGCATTAATTTAAATTTGTAAAATTATTTTGCTTTTAAAGTTACCCCTGTCTCTCAAATTTGGGCATTTCTATCCTTTTGATTCAGTCATATAGCTCGCTATATTTCTTCACCTGCAAGAATAAATCCGCGTCAAATTTGCGACCTATGCTTTAACATTTTTTGGGGAATGGGGCCTAAAAGTCTGTTTAATCTCTTGACGACACAATTCTGCCGTTACAAATCACAGTGTCTACACAATTCATTCCCGTGTAATAAGGGAGCGATTTATAATTGT
>JAMPDQ010000041.1 GCA_023665575.1 Candidatus Amulumruptor caecigallinarius
CAACTCATCAACTCATCAACTCATCAACTCATCAACTCATCAACTCATCAACTCAAATATGAAAGCATACGTATTCCCCGGACAGGGAGCCCAGTTTGTGGGCATGGGTAAAGATTTATACGACAACAACGCTGAGGCCAAGGCTCTTTTTGAGAAGGCCAATGAAATTCTCGGATTCCGCATCACAGATTTGATGTTTAACGGAACAGAAGAAGATCTGAAGCAGACCAAGGTGACTCAGCCCGCCATATTCCTACATAGTGTTCTACTGGCCAAGAGCCTTGGAGATGAATTCAAGCCTGACATGGTTGCCGGCCACAGTCTCGGCGAATTCTCAGCTCTTGTAGCAGCCGGTGCCCTTAGTTTTGAAGAGGGTCTGAAACTTGTGTCGAAACGCGCAATGGCCATGCAGAAGGCATGCGAGATGCGGCCCTCCACAATGGCTGCAGTGCTTGCACTCCCCGATGAGAAGGTGGAGGAACTCTGCGCCGAGGTGGATGATGTTGTGGCTCCGGCCAATTATAACTGCCCGGGGCAGGTGGTGATTTCCGGCACGATAGAGGGCATTGACGCGGCATGCGAAAAGATGCTTGCGGCCGGAGCAAAAAGAGCCATGAAGCTGAAAGTGGGAGGTGCATTCCACAGTCCGCTGATGCAGCCCGCACAGGAGGAGCTTGCTGAGGCCATAGCCACCGCAGAATTCTCCACCCCCCGCTGCCCCATATATCAGAATGTTGACGGCAAGCCACACACCGACCCTGCGGAAATCAAAGAAAACCTCATCAAACAGCTCACAGCGCCGGTGCGCTGGACACAGGATGTGGAGCACATGACAGCCGATGGTGCCGATGAATTTATAGAGCTCGGTCCCGGCAATGTGCTTCAGGGACTTGTAAAGAAAATTAACCGCGGTGTAGCCACATCCGGCCGCCAGTAATCTACTGATACATCACCAGGATGAACATAGCAATAGTGGGCGCCAGCGGCGCTGTCGGCGCGGAATTTCTGCGCGTGCTCGACGAGCAGAATTTCCCGGTGGATAATCTGCGTCTTTTCGGGTCGGAGCGTTCTGCCGGAAGCACCCGCAAATTTCGCGGAAAAGATTATACCATCGAACTTCTCAGCGACTTCAGCGACTTCAGAGGTATTGACATAGCATTCACAAGCGCCGGCGCCGGAGTGTCGAAACGCTATGCCGGTGTTATCACACGCCATGGCTCCGTAATGATTGACAACAGCTCGGCCTTCCGCATGGATGATGATGTGCCGCTGGTGGTGCCGGAGGTGAATGGCGCTGATGCGCTTGAGCGTCCTCGCAACATTATCGGCAATCCCAACTGCACCACCATCCAGATGGTGGTGGCGCTCAACGCCATTGAGAAGCTGTCGCACATAGTTCGCGTGCATGTGGCCACATATCAGGCAGCCAGCGGTGCGGGAGCCTCAGCTATGGAAGAACTCCGGCATCAGACTGCACAGCTTGTAAACGGAGAAGAGCCGGTTATAGAGAAATTTGCCCATCAGCTGGCTTTTAACGTGATTCCGCATGTTGACATTTTCCTCGACAACGATTACACAAAGGAGGAGATGAAAATGTATAACGAAACCCGGAAAATAATGCACAGCGACATCCGCGTATCCGCCACATGTGTGCGGGTGCCGGTGATGCGTGCCCACAGCGAGGCGATATGGGTGGAGACAGAAAAGCCGGTAAGCGTTGAGTCGGCTCGCGAAGCCTTCGCAAAGGCTCCGGGGATTGTGCTCACAGAGGGGAGCCGCGATGCAAGGGAATATCCCATGCCGCTTGATATAGCAGGAAAAGACCCGGTGTATGTGGGGCGAATACGCAAGGATCTTGCGTGCGACAACGGGTTGTCATTCTGGGTAGTGGCCGATCAGATCAAGAAGGGCGCCGCCCTCAATGCCGTGCAGATTGCCCAATATCTGATTGCCAACGACCCCGGCCTGAAATAGCAACCTCCCGGCGGGAGACAAAACCAACATCAAATGAACGATCCGAACAATCAGAAAATGATACAGGCGCGACGCATTGTCGAGTCGACCGGCGAAAGCCTTTTTCTCACAGGAAAGGCAGGCACCGGAAAAACTACATTTCTGCGAAATCTTCGCGACATTTCAAACAAATGCGTGGTTGTGACCGCTCCCACGGGGATTGCCGCCATAAATGCGGGGGGAGTGACCCTTCACTCCTTTTTCCAGCTTGATTTGAATCCGTTCATTCCGGGAGCGAATTCCACACCCGGCAACTCAGGGAAATACAAATTCAAGATGGGGCGGGAGAAAATCCGGATAATCCGCGCCATGGATGTGCTTGTGATTGACGAAGTGAGCATGGTTCGCGCCGATGTGCTTGACGCTGTTGATGCCGTGTTGAGACGCTATCGCAACCGGGAGCTCCCCTTCGGAGGCGTGCAGCTCGTGCTGATAGGCGACATGCAGCAGCTCCCGCCTGTGGCCAAGGAGGCGGAATGGAAAATACTTGGCAAATATTACGACAGCCCCTATTTCTTCCATTCTCACGCGCTTGCGCGCATCAACTATGTGACAATAGAGCTTGACAAGGTGTATCGCCAGACAGACAGCAAATTTCTCGATTTGCTTAATGCCATCCGCAACAACCGTGCCACACCGCAAGACATGCACCTGATCAACAGTCGCTTCCTGCCGGATTTCAATCCCGAGGGAAAAGGAAACTATATAAGACTTGTGACACACAACAATCAGGCGAACAAGATAAACCGCGAAAAGATGGAGTTGCTTCCCGGCGCATCATATACATTTCATGCGAATGTGTCGGGCAATTTTCCCGAAGGTTCCTTCCCCACCGACAAGGATCTGATGATCAAGCGCGGCGCACAAGTGATGTTTATTAAAAACGACAGTTCGGCCGACCGCGAATATTATAACGGCATGCTCGGAGTGGTGACCGAAGTGAGCGAGGAGGGAGTGAGTGTATACACACCCGACACTGAGAATCAAATCACAGTGCAGCCCTCCGAATGGGAGAATGTGAGATATGAGATTGACAGTGAGAACAACACGCTGATTCAAAAGCGAGAGGGAGTGTTCAGCCAGCTGCCGCTGAAGCCGGCCTGGGCTATTACAATCCATAAGAGCCAGGGGTTGACATTCGACAATGCCATTATTGATGCATCGCTTGCATTTGCCCACGGCCAGACATATGTGGCTCTCTCGCGATGCCGCACACTTGAGGGTGTTGTGCTGGAAAAGCCAATATCCGGCCAAGCAATTATATGCGATCCCGCAGTGCAGAACTATCTCGGCTCGCGTCCGGCAGTGAGCGATGCCGAAATCGGTGATATGATTCATTCATATGAAGTGCAGCTAATCAGAGAGCTCTTCAGCTTCAGAGGCATATTCAATGTGCTTGAAGGGGTGAGACGCCTCATGAAAGAGGAATTCTTCCGTGTGTATCCGCAAAAGGTATCCGCACTCGATGAAATATGTGCGGGAATGTCGAAAGAGTTGCTGGAAGTGGGCGAGCGTTTTGATTTGCAGATTGTTGAGATTGCAGGCAGCTGCAACCCCGATAAAAGCGTAATGCTCAGACAACGTGTGAAAGATGCTTCGGCATATTTCAGCAAAAGCCTGCACAAGCTGACAGATTTCATAGCCACTCTCCCCACAACCCACGATAATCGCAAGGTGGAGAATAAGCTTGCCGAAAGGATGGAAATGTTCAGAGACATTACAAATGTGAAACAGCGCTTGCTCTCTGAATTCGAGGCATCCGAATTCAGCATTGACAGATACATGCAAATAAAGAGAGAGGCTTCATTTGAACCTCACGGCAAGAAAACGAAGACTCCGGCACGGGAGGTTGTGTCGGATTTTTCCGAAGACAATGTGAACCCGACTCTTTTCGACAAGCTTGTGATGTGGCGGCGCAATCTGTCAAAAGAGCTGAATGTGCCGGCATTCACCATCCTTTCCACAAAAACTCTGCTGGCAGTGTCTAACTATCTCCCCGTTTCTTATGATGAGCTGGCATTAATGCCGGGAATAGGCAAAGTGAAGATTCGCGACTTCGGCGACAATCTCCTCGACATTGTGGCTGAACACATTGCCACTACTCCGGCCGACAAGGTTATGAAACTGCCTGTGCCGGCCCGCAAGAGGAAACACAGACATGTTTGAGTGGATGAGTGGATGAGTGGATGAGTGGATGAGTTACAAGTTGAAATAAAATGTGCCGAACGACAATATTGTGTAAAAGTCGTAGGTGACATTGCGCAGCACGTAGTCGGTGTTGTATGCCTGCACATCGATGTTGCGATCCCATTGGTCAGTCCATGGATTCCACGCATTAAGCACATTCACATCATATTGAATGCCATTATATTGATAGCTCACAACGAGAGGAAGCACACGCCACACTCCTGTGGCATCATAACCGCATGCCACCACTTTTGTGACTCCCTGATTCTGGAAATCATTAGATACGGAAGGAGATATCACTATCGAGGGGGAATATCCCCAGCCGTTATACCATGGAGAGCCCCAGTAAGAGGGAGGAGGTGGCCCGGGATTGAATCCGCCGCCATATGAGGGGCCGGGATTCGGATTGAAGCTGCCCCCCGAGCCGGGCGCCGGTAATGAATTCTGTGCCACTGCTGCGGAAATTGCATAGAACGCAAACGCTGTGAATGCAATAAATCTTTGAACTTTTCTTATCATATTTTTCATAACCTTCACAACTCTTATTCATCATTAAAACAAACGGGGAGCAATATTTGTTGCTCCCCGGAATTCATTTGCAAGTTGCGTTACACCCTGCAGCTGCTGTTGCGGCAGTAGCCAACGATACGCCAGATCACCACGGCAAGCAAAGCGCCCACCAGCGGGCCTACCACCATAATCCAGAAATCACCCCACGCATTGGGAGAATATATGGCCGGACCAAAGCTGCGTGCCGGGTTAACAGAGCAGTTATCCACCGGAATGCCTACTATGTTGACCAATCCCAGAGCCAGACCGATAGCCAGACCGGCGAAGTTGCCATAACCCCGCTTCTCGTCGGTGGCACCGAGAATCACCAGCACAAAAAACATTGTGAGCAGAATCTCCGAGAGCAAGGCCATCCCTGATGACACCCCGGGTTGAAGCACGTTGGTGGCCAGGAAGTTATTACTGATTGGAGTGGTTCCTCCAAATGCAAAATCCTGACCTCCGATTTGCCAGAACCAATATAGGAATCCGGCGCCCACTGCTGCTCCGGCCAGCTGGAAAATCACATAGCCGCAGAAATCCTTCAGCGTCATTTTGCCTGACACAAGCATCGCAAACGACACGGCCGGATTGACATGACAGCCCGAAATATTGCCAATGCAATAGCACAGACACACCAGCACGAGGCCGAAACAAAGACCAATTCCGAGCCCTCCAATCGAGGGGCCGGCGAGAACCGCACTTCCGCAGGCTAAAAGCACAAGAAACATGGTTCCGAAAAATTCAGCTAAATACTTTTTCATATGTTTTTACTCTAAATGAATTCCGATTGACTGACTCTTTGGAAAAGAGCTGTATACTCTACATATTCAAAACAAATGAAAAGGAGAATAAGTTGGATAAGGCCACGGCAATGGCCGCTGAATTCGCACTGTCAGTATAGTTTTCGGCATACAGGGGTGCAACCATCCGCGATAGCAGGTGTGCATTAAAGCCGTCCGGATTAGGAAATGACTATCCGAACTGACGCGGATATATCACCATGAGATTGTGGCGGCTGAAATATTTGCTTAAGAACCCCGGAAGCGCCTCCATGTCGGAATCATAAGAAAGCGAACCCTTGCGGGCACAAACGGCCACAATCAAATCGTCATCACCGATATCTCCCGAGAGGAGAATAAAATCATCATAAGAGTCGAGCACCTCAAAGCGGGTCTCCACGCGGATGCCATCTTCTGCTATTGCCGAGCGAATATATTCTCCCGTTTCTCGATAGCTGATCACTGTGAGACGCGCCTCCACATTCTGCGCCAGGGTGGCCACACGTGTCACCCAAAGGTGAAAACCCGTTTCATATTCGGCATTCCGCGGCGCCACCACGGCGATGTTTGTGACTGTGGAAACGGGTATGAAGCATCGCGACATCACAATCATCTTATTGGTGGCGGCAAGGAGCCTGTCGGTCATTGCCCCGAAAAACGAGTCGACAATCGTGGATTTACGATGCATTCCAAGCACGATTTCAGTGGTGTTCTGCTCCACGGCCACATTGCGGATTGCCGACACCACGCTCATATCAAACCTTTCCACCACATTCACATCCACATCCATCTCATCTGCCACTGCAAGAGCCGTGGCAATCGCAGCCTTTCCCATGGCGCGGCGGCGCTCCTCCTCCTCCGTGCGCACATTTAGCAGACAGAGGGGGTTGGGGTTTTGTCGATTGCGCATGAACACTGCAGTGCGCATCAATCCTTCCGAAGTGACGGGATTGGAAACTGTCACCAGTTGCCGTGCATATTCCGACGAGCCGATGCCATCTGTGGAGAGGTCGGCCTCTGTGAGCCGCATCCTTATTTTTTTTGCCGCACTCTCTGTGACGAGCGAGGCTACAATGCAACAAAGCAGAATCATCACAACAGCGCCATTCATGGCATCTTCCGATAGCATTCCGTGGCTGATACCCACCATTACAGCGGCCACGGTGGCGGCGGCCTTGCCTCCGGTAAGTCCGAACATCAGGCGCCGCTCATCTGCCCCGAGACTGAAGATGCGCGCGGAAATCCAGGCAGACAGCCATTTCATGGATAGAGCCGCCACTGTCATATTGAGGGCTATCCAGACTACATCCCATCCTTTTACAAGCACACTCACATTAATCAGCATGCCCACTCCTATCAGAAAATATGGAATAAAAATGGAATCTCCTACAAAGCGGATATTCTTCATCAGCGGCGAGCGCGAAGGAATCATGCGATTGAGCACCAGCCCGGCATAGAAGGCTCCGAGAATGGCTTCAAGCCCTATAATCTGTGCTAAAAGCGAGGCCACAAACACCAGCGCAAGGATAAAGATATATTGTGTCACCGCGTCATTGTTGGAGCGGAAGAAGCGACGGGTGGCATATGGAAACACATATCCCACCGCCACACAATAAACAGCCATCATCCCGAGTAACTCAGCAATGCGGAGCGCATCGAAATGCCCGGTGTCGTGAGCCTGAACCACGCCGGCAAGACACAACAGGGCAAACATTACAGCCACAATTGTGCCGCACACGGCTATGACTGCCCCTATGGTGTTTTGCAGCCCGAATTTGCTCACCACCGGATAAGACACCAGCGTGTGTGACGCATACATTGATGCGATGAGCACCGAGGTATCCCACTCCATACCGAGAATAAAATGCGAACCGAAAATACCGGCAATCATTGGCAACGCAAAAGATATAAGACCGAAAATCAACCCTTTGCGATAATGCTGCTTCATGTGAAACATGTCGATTTCCACAGCAGCCTGAAACATTATATAGAGAATTCCCACTTCGCCGAAAATCCGGAAGCTTGCGTCACGGTCGAGAAGTCCGAAGCCGTAGGGGCCGATTATCATGCCCGAAATAATAAGGCCCACAAGGGGCGGGATGCGAAGACGCCGCAACAACACCGGACCAATGAGAATTATCATCAGCACAAGCAGGAATATGGCAACCGGTGATGTTATCATAAATGGCCGGCTATTGGAATCCGAACAGAGAGGCTGCCGAAGCATCTGTGACTGTCTCCACTTCGAGAGGCGAAACACCGAGCACGGAGGCCACACAGTCGCGTATATATGGAATCCGTGCACTTTCATTGGTCATCCCCCTTTTTGGTGCGGGTGAAAGCCAGGGGGAATCCGTTTCAAGCAAAATGCGGTCGAGCCGGATTTCAGAGAGGGCCTCGCGGAGTGTCGGAGCATTTTTAAAGGTTACCACACCATTGATGCCAAACATCGGGTCGCATACGGTGCGGATTTTTCTCACATCTTCGGTCGTGCCTGTGAAACTGTGGAAAACGAGCTGCGGCATAGGGAGCGTGCATTCTGAATTTTGCTCTGCGGCAATCACGGCGAGCGTGTCGTCGAGACCCTCGCGGCAATGTATAATCACCGGGAGTGAATATCTGCGAGCCCAATTGAGCTGACGCGCGAAAGCCTCGCGCTGCTCCTCTCTTCGCGAACTGTCATGATATAAATCCATACCCACCTCCCCTATCGCGCAATAAGGTCCGGGCAACATTTTCTCCATTTCGTCAAGCTGCCATTGCCAGTCATTGCCAAGCTCAGTGGGATGGAGCCCGAGCGCGGCACCCGTGTTTTCGGGAAATTTTTCATGCAATGCCAATATCTCCGGAATTGATGCAAAGTCGACACCCGGCAGCACCATGCGTGTCACACCTGTGGCAATGGCCCGCTCCACTGCCGACACTCCCCCGTCGGGATAGACATCAGGCATATAAAGATGTGTATGTGTATCTGTCATTTGCGTCGACCTGTGAGTTTCTCCACCAACAGTCGGAATGGCTCGCGGCGCTCATCAGAGAGGGATGTGGCTTTGAGAGCGGCAAGAGCCCTTGCAGAATAATCCGCCACAGCCCTGCCGCATATTTCCGGCATGTTCATTTTTTCATATATGCGGGTCACCGTCTTCACTTTCAGAGCTCCCGCGGGGAGGCGCATGGCCTCGGCAAGCGCCGCAGCCTCCGGTCCTGACCCGCTGAGACCGCTCAGCAGGAGATATGATTTCTTGTTGTTGTTGATATCGCCTCCTATAGGTTTGCCGAATGTGGCCGTATCGCCAAACACATCAAGCCGATCATCCTGAATCTGGAAGGCTATTCCGAGCATTATGCCATATTCAGCCATTTTGGCGGCATCTTCATCGGATGCTCCCCCTATCAATGCGCCGATTGCACAAGAAGCGCCGAGAAGAGCACCTGTTTTGAAGCTGATCATGCGGATATAATCGTCGGCCGTCACATCGTCACGCTGTTCGAAATCCATATCAAGGCGTTGCCCCTCATACACACGCAGAGCCATGTCATTGAAGGCGTCGAGCACCTTCCGCAGAATGCTGTCGGACACTTCCGCCACGAGTTGCGAGGCCAGTGTGAGCATCGTGTCGCCTGAAAGAATGGCAGTGTTGACATCCCACTTCGCAAACACCGACGGGCGTCCGCGGCGCAGCTCGGAATTGTCCATCACATCATCATGGAGCAGAGTGAAATTATGAAACATCTCAAGGCCGATGGCAGCATTTTCAGCCTCGGCGGCATTATTGCCGAAAGCATCGGCAGTCATCAGAACCAGCACAGGCCTGATTCTTTTTCCACCGGCCGACATGGAATATGCAATCGGCTCATAAAGACCGCCAAGGTCGCCGCCGGGAAGAGACAGCTCAAGAATACGCTGCTCTATCATCGACGAATATTCGGAAAATTTCATATTGTCGGTTATGAGTTTTGAGTCAGCTTTATGAATTTCTGATAAATATCTTCAGGCACATCCTTCCCGCGGTCCACTTCGAGCACAGTGCGGAAGCCAATCAGGAAACGCCGGTAGGTGGCTGTGTCTGTGCCGCATGCCTTTTTGAACTCAGCTATCTCCTTCTCCACTGCTGCTGCATTTTTATGATTCTCGCGGATTGAACTCATATATTCAAGGCCGAGCTTATAGCCGAGCCCTTGCGGATCCTCACTGCCACCCAGCATATACGCACGCATCTTGTCGGCAAGAGGCAGTGACTCCACAACAACGTCATATTCCGCGCTGAACTTCTCGAGAGCCTCGCCCTGAAGATGTTCGTAAGCATAATTGGTGGCAAGCGCAAGTGTGTCGATTTTCACATCACCATTCTTGCCGAGAGAACTGAAGATAATAAATCGCGCGAGCGAGTCAGGCCCGGCATTTTTCATCACATAATCAATCCGGCCCGCATCACCGATTTTGTTGAAATTTTCGGGATACTTGCCTTTCCCCTCCTTTCCTCCACCGCACGCTGTGAGCATCACGCACATCACAGCTATGGATAAAGATTTGATGTCAAGAAATTTCATATTATAAGAGTTTGTCTCTGCATACATGACCGATTTTTATTCTTTGAATCAGTCACATAGCCCGCTATGCACCCGATTCTGCAGAGCCAAACGCAGCTCATGCATGCAACCCCTTGGTTAAATTTTTATCAAACAGACCCTGAGAAGCCGGCTGAAAGAAACCGGGACATCACATAGACCGGGCTGAAACAGCCTATGCGTTGCAAAATTACAAAATAAAAGTCAAAAAATGTTGGAAAATGGAGAAAAAGCATTAACTTTGCACTGCTTTTAGGGGATAACTGACAATTCAAAGCAAAAACATACGCGACGACCGTAAAGGAGAGATGCTCGAGTGGCTGAAGAGGCAGACCTGGAAAGTCTGTAAGGGCCGAAAGCCCTTCGCGGGTTCGAATCCCGCTCTCTCCGCAATAAAGCCTGATTATCAGGCTTTTGT
>JAMPDQ010000042.1 GCA_023665575.1 Candidatus Amulumruptor caecigallinarius
AAAACTAAAGAAGTGTTTAAATATGTTTTCTTCAAACGCAATATTTATTAATATTTTGGCAACTTCCGCTTCTTTCATCAGTCGTGATGCCCGCATCACTCCTTCTTCAAGAACCGAAATTTGCTCAAAATCTTAATAAATCTTGCATTTGAAAAAAGTTTAAATCACTTCAATGCTCAGATTCCACCTTACTCGGAGAACTCCGATTTTCCTAAGGAAAAGCTATAAGTGTCAAACCAATTAAAAACCCCTCATTTAAAAAAATTAAAATTAGTCTGCCACTTGGTTATACACAACGCATGGATAAAGAAACCGAAATAGAGAAGAATTGCACGGATTTGATCTGGAAAGTGTCAATAACGAAGCAAGAGCTGGCAGAGCTTCCGGCAGCACGTTATGAAGGCGATATCCATGTTATCGACACGATTGAAGCGGCAGACAAGGCTGTAGAAATTTTGAAGAATGAGAGGGAGATCGGATTCGACACAGAAACCCGACCTTCATTCAAGCGGGGGCAATCGCATAATGTTGCACTTCTACAACTCTCATCCCACACGCAATGCTTTCTGTTTCGCCTTAACAAAATAGGACTCCCGGAGAGCGTGAAGCGCCTTCTTGAAAATAAAGACATCCTTAAAATAGGAGTGTCAATCCATGATGACTTTATTAACCTCAACAAAAAATATTCACTTAATCCCGCTACATTTATTGACCTGCAGTCATTTGTTAAGGATTATAACATAGCCGACAATTCTTTGTCGCGCATATATGCCATTCTGTTTAGCCACAGAATTTCAAAGGGACAACGCCTTACAAACTGGGAAGCACCTCTGCTGACGAACCATCAACAGGAATATGCGTCTCTTGACGCATTGGCTTGCCTGCATATCTACGATTATTTAAAAACGGGTAATTTTGATTATTTCAAATCAAAATATTATCGTGCGTTTCCTACTGAGCCACTGTCAAAACCACAAACGTCCCTCGATAATGAATAGAAGAAAAGCCAAGGCATCTGTGTGGATGCCTATATGCCTAATCATTTATTTGCTGGTGATGATGGCAATATATGCCCCGCGACTCATCGCTTCGGGAGAGACCACACGATTGATTATTGTGGCTTCTACAGAGATTGTGATAATCATTTTGCTTACTATCTTCTTGAGAAAACGTGAGAAACAAAAAGAAGAAAAGGAAAAGTCGGAATAAAAGAGATATGTAAGACACCCTGACAGAAGCTGACGGCAATATTTTATAGACAAAAATATGTTATAAAACATATTTATACCGATTATTAGGTAAAAACTTTGACAAATTGATTATTTAGATTACCTTTGCGACATCTAAAAACAATCTTTTTTACCTTAAGAATTTTTACCTGTAGAAACTTAGACTAAAAGGGCATAACCGTGAGGTTATGCCCTTTTATCTAAATGATGCATGGTGGCCTAAGGGGCTGCTTCAAAAAACTGATTTTATTTAACAGGGTCTTTTTCCTCATACCTATGGAGAGTGAGGCGCGCGCCATCCCAGCGCGCATAGCTGTTTTGTGCTATCCATTCACCAAGGATTATAATACGGGCTCTTACACTCCCGTGATCGCTACTTATCGGTATGTCACGCAAAAGATGCAGATGTCCGTAAATAAAATATTCCACATCAGGATGCTCTTCAAGATATGTTTTGCTGAAGTCTTCCACATTCGCAAGCATCCTTTTGGCATCTTCAGGTGAGGGTCCGTCCATTTTGCGACTATGCCGGCTCCAATTATATGCAAAAGGCACTGTCCAGCGAGGATGGATCCCGGAGAATAGACACTGACACAATCTGTTGCGGAATAATCTACGCAAGAATTTGAAAGAGGGCTTCAACTTGCCGATGCCGTCGCCATGTGTGATCAGAAACTTATGTCCGTTGAGCGAATACTCCTTCCAGCCATCCACGACCTCAATGCCCAATTCAGAAGGAAGATAGTCAAAAATCCATATGTCATGATTGCCGATGAACCATACAATCTTCACCCCCATGTCGGAAAGCTCGGCAAGCTTTCCGAAGAAGCGCACGAATCCGCGTGGCACAACGTAACGATATTCATACCAATAATCAAGCACATCCCCGACAAGAAAGATGGCATCAGCCTCATTCTTGACAGAATCAAGAAAGTCTGTCACACGTTTCTCCGCTGCTTTTGAGTCGGGGAAATAGGGAGCCCCCAGATGAAGGTCGCTTAGGAAATATGCAATCACAGAAATCCAAGTTCAAGTTTTGCCTCCTCAGTCATCATATCCTGATTCCATTCCGGCTCAAACACAAGTCGCAAATCCACTTTCTCCGGGCCTTCAATGCTGACGAGCTTCTGGCGCACATCTTCAAGCAGGAAATCCGCTGCCGGACATGAGGGAGCTGTAAGCGTCATATCCACATGAAGAGTCTTGTCTTCAAGTGTATAATCAATCTTGTAAATAAGCCCCAAATCATATACATTAACCGGAATTTCCGGGTCATAGACAGTCTTCAACAATTCCACAGCACGCGTGACAATTCTCATCTCCTCATCATTATTGCCGCCCGCATTCAACTGCTTTATATCTTGTTTATTCTGATCCATACGACAAAAGATTAGAACAACACGGCCACATCCACAAGCCAACCTTGCAGACGCGCGCTGAAATTGTCAAGTTTAATGGTTTCCACATCATAAGTGACATCCCACACATATCCGGCCGAAATCTGATATCTTTTGAACAGCTCAAACCCGAGTCCGCACTGAATGCCGACAGAAGCACCCGCCTTTTTCACAGCCTCACACTTTGTGTTGGCCACATTGAAATTAAACTGGGGACCGGCAAACAGGAATGGAGCCACGTAATTCTCAATGCCGTTCATACGTGTCCACTTGAAACGCAAGTTTATAGGCACCTGAATTGTGTGCAACCGAAGATCAACAACGCCAATGCCGCTGCTCGACCATATGTATTGATCGCCGAAATGCACTTTGCCGCCACGGTTGACATATTTCAGACCCATATCGATGCCGAATCCTATACCCGGAATCATCAATTCTCCCTGCAGACCGGCTGAAAAACCCGGAGTCATCTCGGTGCCAACCAGATCCTGCTTCCAATGATAATCGGAGAAATTGGCGCCAAGAGTCGGCCCCCATCTGAACTTTGCGGACGCACTGACTGCCACCGCTGCAAAAATCAATAAAAGAATAATTTTTTTCATTTATCCCAATTCTCTACGCATGTCAGAACATCCATGCAGCAGTTATTGTCCAATAGTTGTTTTTCACCTTAATTTCCTCTGTGGTGTGAAGGTCGGCATATACTATTTCTGCGATTTTATTAATTCCGAAAGTATATCCGGCTCCAACCTGAAGATGCTTTATAAGCTCCACTCCGAGGCCTAGATCCCATCCCCACTGCGATTTCTTCGTGTCGAGTTTGTCGCTGCCAAAGCGAAAAGCCACATTCGGACCGGTGAACACATACGGACGTATTATGCTGTTAATCACAGGGATGTTGAATTTATATTTTAAATGCAATGGAATCTCCAGAAAATTGCCGTGCATTTTGATATCATTTACTTCTGTGTTCATTCGGGTATACATCAAAGAGATGTCAGCGCCAACACCAATCACGGGCACAATGAATTCGGCTGTCAGACCACCGGTGAAGCCACATCTATTGGATTCATCGAAATTGCCTCCGCTAAAATGAAATTTGTCAATGTTGACACCTATCTTCGGACCGATAGAGAACTCAGCCTTAGCTGTCAACGCACTGAAAAGCACCAGAATCAGAAGTGCAAATGAAACCTTTTTCATATCATGATAATTTAATTATACTGAAATGCAAATTTAACAAAAAAAAGAAAAGCATAAAAAATTTTGTTCCCAAAGGTGTCAAATCCACCGCTTATAGCTAAATTTGCAATATGTTTGCCGAAATAATACTTCCCATACCGCTGTATTCTACATTCACTTATTCTGTGCCGGAAGAGTTTAAACACTTATTGCAGCCGGGGTCGCGTGTGCTGGTGCAGTTTGGCAAAAAAAAATATTACACAGGGATTGTGACTACCCTGCACCACGATGCACCCGACTATGAGGTGAAGCCCGTTTCATGCATGCTTGATGCCAACCCGGTGTTGCGTTATCCACAGCTTAAATTCTGGGAATGGATTTCCGAATATTATCTCTGCTCCGCCGGCGAGGTGATGAAAGCGGCTCTTCCCTCCGGACTAAAACCTGAAAGCAACACATTTGTCACACTAAATCCGGATTATGATAGTGACGGGAGTGTGAAAATCTCCGAACGGGAGGCGGAGGTGGTGATGTTGCTTGAGGCAAAAAAGAAGATGTCGGTTTCCGATATAGAATCAGAGCTTAAATTCAAGAATGGCACACGCATCATTCAACAGATGCTCGATTCCGGCATTGTTGAAGTTGCCGAGAAAGTAGTGGAAACCTACAGGGCAAAGAGCGAAACATTCATAGAAATTACCTGCGAACGAGGAGACCGGGAGCAGCTTCATAAATTCTTTGACTTTGTGGCCCGTTCGCAACTTCAGGAAAAGGCTCTGATAACATATCTTGACATGTCGGGCTGGCTTCATCCCAAAGATGCCCCCGCAGATGTGACGCGCTCTGAACTGTTGTCACGCTCGGGAATATCGGCATCCGTGCTGAAAAGCATGATATCCAAGGGCATTTTCAGGCTTGAAAAACGGGTGGTGAACCGATTCAACAAAGAATATCCTGACACTCCGGAAAACCTCGCACAGCTTTCGGAATCACAGAAAGAGGCATTACACGGCATTTTTGAATCATTCAACACTTTTCGCACAGTGCTTCTTCATGGAGTCACGGGAAGCGGGAAGACAGAAATTTACACTCATCTGATTTCTCGCGCATTAGCCGACGGCAACCAGGTGCTGTATCTGGTGCCTGAGATTTCTCTCACAACGCAACTCACAGACAGGCTGCGGAAAGTGTTCGGGAACAAGCTGATAGTGTATCACTCGCGCTTCAGCGACAATGAGCGAGTGGATATTTGGAAACGAATGCTTGATTCATCGGAGCCGGTGGTGGTGCTTGGTGCCAGGTCATCTGTGTTTCTTCCATTCAGCCGGATAGGACTTGTGATTGTGGATGAAGAGCATGAAAGCAGTTTCAAGCAATATGATCCGGCGCCGCGATACAATGCCCGCGACTCTGCCATTATGCTAGCCATGATGCATGGGGCCAAAGTCATGCTGGGATCTGCAACACCCTCTGTGGAGACATATTACAAAGCCACAACCGGGAAATATGGCCTTGTGGAATTGCAGAATCGCTATCAGGGCACATCATTGCCCGAAGTAGAGATTGTGGATATGCGCGAGCAACGCAAGAAGAAACTAAACAACGGCATTCTGTCATCCTCTCTGACCAAATCCGTGCGCGACACCATAAAAACCGGGAAACAAGCGATACTTTTTCAAAATCGACGCGGATTTGCTCCGGTGGTGGTGTGCAACCAATGCGGATGGACTCCCAAATGTGAGAACTGCGATGTATCGCCCGTATATCACAAGCATATCGGACTGTTGAAATGTCATTATTGCGGCACATCACACACACTGCCTGCAATATGCCCGGCATGCGGCCAAAACAGCATTGAGATATATGGTTATGGCACAGAGCGTGTGGCCGAAGAGATTGCACGGATATTTCCGGAAGCGGGAATCTCGCGAATGGACCTTGACACGACACGCAATAAAGACTCGTATCAGGAAATAATCGAGAAGTTTGCCGATCGTAACACGGACATTCTTGTAGGCACACAGATGGTGACCAAAGGACTCGACTTTGAAAATGTGACTACTGTGGGTGTGATAAACGCTGACACATTGCTTAATTTTCCGGATTTCCGCAGCAATGAGCGGGCATTCAACATGCTTGAGCAGGTGTCGGGGCGTGCCGGCCGACGCACAGAAGAGGGGAAGGTGCTGATACAAACCACATCTCCGCAGGATGATGTGCTAAAATTTGTAAAGACACACAACTATAAAGGTTTCTACAAATCTGAAATAGAGGAGCGCGAAAAATATAATTATCCTCCCTTCTCCAAAGTAATTAACATATATCTGCGCAACAAAGATTCAGCCACTCTCGACCGTGTGGCAGCGCTTTATTCCATAAAATTGCGTGAAATATTCGGCAATCGTGTGTTCGGACCCGAGAAGCCGTTTGTGAGTCGCGTGGCCTTATGGTATATCCAGTCAATCATGTTGCGGGTGGAGGTCGGTGCTTCGATGAAGAAAGTGAAGGCACTGCTTCGTAAAATCTATGAAGATGCGGCAGCATGGCCTGATTTAAAAGCTACACAGATATATTACGATGTTGACCCTGCATGAGCTCCCTCTGTGAATGAATAAATTATCCCCAAAATAAGCACCCCCTAATGTTAAATTTTTATAAAACAGACTCTTATTTGTTACTCCCATTGTTCTTACTGACAACATAAAGTATGAAATTATGCTACCGAAAGACCCTTTTATGCTTTACAGCCTTATAAACACAAAACTGCGCGATGAATATTCATCGCTTGATGAATTGTGTGCTTCCCTTGATATTGACAAGGCGGAAATTGAGAAGAAACTTACAGACGCAGGATTCCGGTATGAGCCCTCTCTTAATCAGTTCAAGTGAAATCAGGGGCCTTGTTGGCCACCGCTATTATGTGGCTGACTTCCTCATCTGTCAAGACCGGATTCAACGGCAGAGACAATTCATTGCGATGAATGGCTTCTGTGAGTGGCAAAGCTTCGGGAATACGGAGAATTCCTCTGTCACGATAGCATGTCTGCATGTGAGGCGGAATGGGGTAATGTATTAAAGTTGCAATTCCATTTTCAGAGAAATAATTTTGCATCGAGTTGCGCTCGCTGCACAACGACGGGAATATATGAAACACATGTGAGGCATAGTCTGCCACTTCAGGCATCTGTATTGACGGATTGATTATTTCGTTGACATATCTTGCGGCAATCTCCCTGCGACGCGCATTGTCTGCATCAAGACGCGGAAGTTTCACTCTGAGCACGGCGGCTTGAATCTCGTCAAGGCGTGAATTGCGTCCTTCAAAATCAAACACATATTTTTTTGACGACCCGTAATTGCCTAGACTTCGTAATATTCGCGCCAATTCATCATCATTCGTGGTTACAGCTCCGGCATCTCCTAAAGCCCCAAGGTTTTTACCGGGATAGAAACTATGGGCGGCTGCATCGCCAAGGCTTCCTGTGCGGAGAGTGTCACACACACCATTGCTATCCGGCGGCATCACATACATGCAACCATGTGCCTGGGCATTATCCTCTATTAGCTTCAGCTGATATTTGCGGCAAATGTCCCCTATTTGCTCATTATATGCACATTGCCCGTAAAGATGCACAAGAAGCACAGCCTTGGTTCGCGCACTTATCACCCGCTCAATTCTAGAGGCATCGATGCAGAAAGTGTCGGCATCAGGCTCCACGAGCACCGGAACAAGCCCATTTTCAGTAATCGACAAAATTGAAGCCACAAACGTGTTAGCCGGAACAATAACCTCATCATTCGGCTGAATCACACCCATCTCCATATAACTTCTGAATATGAGTGTCAGAGCGTCCAGGCCGTTGCCACAGCCTACTGCGTGACGTGTGCCGATATAGGAGGCATATTCATTTTCAAATGCTTCCGTCTCCGGTCCGTGCAGATAATGACCCGACTTCACCACGCGCTCCACGGCGCAATCTATTTCACCACCAAATGAGGCGGTTATTTTCCCAAGGTCAAGATATGGTATTGGAGTATATTTCCCGGCCATAAGTGCTACATCAATTTTTCAGACCCCTTTTCATAAATTCGTCATAGGACTTGATATGATCGTTGGCGGAGAAATGGTCGGAAGTCATCACCAAAGCCACCGCTCCCGATGAGAAATCATCAAGAGTGAGCCATACTCCGGGACATATCAGCAAACCGGTGAAAGGACGATTCAGATAAAATCGTTTCTTTTTCACGCCGTCATCCAATGTTACTGAAAAGCTGCCCGAAGCGGCCACGATGAATTCATAAATTTGCTTATGGGCATGGCCACCGCGACTTTCACCGGCCGGCACATCAAATATGTGAAACACACGCTTCAGATTAAACGGCAACTGCACTCCCGATTCAATTACCGACAGATTCCCGAGCCGCTCACTGGCATGCTTATCCAGAGTGATAAGTCTGCATTTCTCCACATCCGGCACACAATCCGGCACATATGCCGCTTCTATCCCGGCTGAAAGACAAGAGGGAGCGAATATATTGAATATATAATCATGCTCCGAAAGAGACTTGTATTCATCAAGCGATGTGATGTAATCATCTTCATCATAAGGCATTGAGCTCAGCACCATTGCCACGGCATTGGTAGAGAAATCGGTCAGCTCACGCCATGTGCCGCGCGGAATATAGAGCCCTTTATACGAGCGATTGAGCGAAAATCTCTCCGCTCGGTTGCCACAAAGTGTTACAACATCAAACGAACCTGACAGAGCCACTATGAATTCTGAGTTGGTTTTATAGGCATGCCCCTCACGCTCGCCACCTCCGGGCACATCATATATCCAGTGGCACCGGCATATTTTAAAAGGCACATCCCGCTCCCCCTCAATCACCGCCAAATTGCCACGCGGGTCGAAGAAAAGAGGTAATTCTATGATTCGCGGATATTCCATACACAAATTTAATGCGCAATTCTCAAAATTGCAACTTCAATCCAATTGCAACCGTCAATTCGCAAATAAATTTGGTTATGACTGAATTGATAAGTAGTTTCTAAAAATTAATGTACATATGTTGGCGCGATATTTGCATAGTAGTAAGGTAGACTATGAGAATCACAGAAGTAAACCTTACAAAGAAACAAAGAGTGGAGTTGGAGTACACATTGCACTTCGACCCACGCTCATTTATGCAAATCAGGAGCCAGATAGTATTATACAAAGCGGATGGATTGCCATCCAAGACAATAGCGGAAAGCCTATTATGGACAGTTCCGACACGCAGGCTGTAATCGATGCGATAGAGAGAGACAGCCTGAGTGTCATGAAAGCCAAAGAAAGATGGGAGCAAGCCAAAGGCAAGGAGGCGTGTCGCGACACGTTCAGGGCTT
>JAMPDQ010000043.1 GCA_023665575.1 Candidatus Amulumruptor caecigallinarius
CTCAAAAATACACCGCCCTGACATTCACATTTTTTATTAAACAAGCTCTTAATATTTTTTGGGGAATGGAGCCTAAGTGCTGTCGCAATCTACCAGCATTTTTTAACACATCAATCTTCGACTGTCAAATAATCAATTTTTGCGGGTTGAAAACTTACCGCGCTATTTTCGGCAAAATCGGAAACTGAGCATATAGACAATGTATAGACCGGAGTTGATTTTCGATTTTTTATTTTGGGGCGGGGTGGCGGAAGTTTTAAAATTTGCAACTTTGCAGGACATTTTCACTTTGAGCCTGTTTTATAAAAAATTCAACATTTGGTGAGGCTTGCTTTTGAGTTTATTCAATTTCAGAGTAAGCGACCTCCCGGTTGTAACCGACTTGGCAGGCAAGGCAGATTTTGGTTCTTATGGAATTCGGGAGAGACTCCGGGATGTCTAAAACATAAAATAAGGTAGTATGAAAAAGATTATTGTTGCAACGACGCTTCTTGCCGTTGCAGCCATTAACACAGATGCGTGGGTAAGAAACATTACAGACGGGAACTTTGAATTTCAAATTGACGATGAGAAAGGCACGGCAACACTACTGCGCACCATTGACAAATCTGTGAGCTCGCTGCAGATTCCACGTGTGGCAAATGAGGGACACACACGATATCTTGTCAACACATTGGGCAATGAGGCGCTGAGCGGATGCTCCGGCATCACATCACTGTCAATCACCAATAATATCATATTGATATATACCGGAGCCTTTGCCGGATGCACCTCCCTTTCTGATGTCACATTCGAGCCGGGTGTTGAAGCATACAGAAATGCCCCCTACTGGAAGGAATTTTTCAGTTCAAACGGAGTATCCGGAGTGAAGACAGATTGCGCCGGGCTCGAAGAATGGTATACACTCGAGGGCATAAGATTAAAAGAGAAACCCTCGGGGACCGGCATATATATTATCCGGACACCGGAGGGCTCTAAAACGGTAATAAGGTAAGCGGCACAACCTGTATGAATCGTCTGCAGGCACATCTCCGCATGTCATAAATTATCAACTGTATAATGAGGTTTCCAAGTTGGCAACTTGGAAGCCTTATTTGATTGAGTCAGGTTGCTGAGCAGCGGGTTGTGGGTTTGAGGGCACCTGCATGCGGGAGAACACTTCAGTGAATCTCACTCGGTTTCTTTCCTTTTGCATTTCGATGTCTGCCTGCAATTTGAGCTGTTCAGGCGTAAGCTTTGTGGAGTCGGCTTCATATACGAGCTGCGCCATCTCGTTGTTATATTCATACTTCTCCATCATTTCAAAGAGCACGCGATTGAGGCTGCGAGGGTCGTTTTCATATTTACTGATGGAATCAGAGAGAGCACGCATGCCATCGTTCACATAATTGAGAGCGAGGTCATATTCAGCTTCAGATAGCTGCTCATGGTTGATATACTTTTGAGCCACCGACTCGACGGTGGGCTTTTTGCAAGAAACAGCGGCCAAAGAGAAAGCCACCAGCAACAGGAATAAAAAATTTTTCATGCCATTAAGAATTTTGCACAATTTCACACAAAGTAAAATAAATAAAACAACAAAAAAAATATACAGAATAAAAAAGTTGCAAAAAAATTTGGAGAGTAATAAATAAAAATCTAATTTTGTGTCGTTTATGGCTCAGCCAAAGACTGATTCAGAAAATATCAGCGGGGCAGACCATAAAAGAGAGAATTATTAACCCAATTTATTAACATTTTTAATGACTGAATCAAAAGTTCAAACCCCAATCGCAGATTTCGATTGGGACAGCTACGAAAGTGGCTCCACAGTCAGCGCGAAGAATCGCGAGGAGTTGGTAAACACCTACGATGAATCGCTGAAGACTGCAAAAGAAAACGAAGTGGTAACCGGCAAGGTGAAATCGATCAACAAGAGAGAAGTTCGCGTTGATATCGGCATGAAGTCGGATGCCATCATCCCCGTCAGCGAATTCCGCTATAATCCCGACCTCAAGGAGGGCGATGAAGTGGAAGTATACATCGAGACACTTGAAGACAAGAACGGACAATTGCGTCTGAGCCACAAGAAGGCATGCCAGACACGCAGCTGGGATCGTGTGAACGAAGCGCTTGAGAAAGACGAAGTAATCAAGGGATATGTAAAGAGCCGCACAAAGGGAGGTATGATTGTAGATGTGTTTGGCATTGAGGCATTCCTGCCCGGCTCACAGATTGATGTGCGTCCCATCCGCGACTATGATGTGTTCGTTGACAAGACCATGGAATTCAAGGTTGTGAAAATCAATCAGGAATATAAGAACGTTGTGGTGAGCCACAAGGCACTAATCGAGGCAGAGCTCGAGCAGCAGAAGAAGGAGATAATCTCCAAGCTCGAGAAGGGTCAGGTGCTCGAGGGCAAGGTGAAGAACATCACTGCATACGGAGTGTTTGTAGACCTTGGCGGTGTTGACGGTCTTGTGCACATCACCGACCTGAGCTGGGGTCGTGTAAGCGATCCTCACGAGGTTGTGGAGCTCGATCAAGACATCAAAGTTGTAATCATCGACTTCGACAACGAGAAGAAGAGAATTGCACTTGGCATCAAGCAGCTCATGCCCCATCCATGGGACAGCCTTGATCCGAACCTTAAGGTTGGAGACCATGTCAAAGGTCGCGTAGTGGTTATGGCCGACTATGGTGCATTCGTAGAGGTTCAGCCCGGTGTAGAGGGTCTGATTCATGTAAGCGAGATGAGCTGGAGCCAGCATCTGCGCAGTGCGCAAGACTTCCTGAAAGCCGGCGACGAAGTGGAGGCCGTTATACTCACACTCGACCGCGAGGAGCGCAAGATGAGCCTTGGTCTGAAGCAGCTTAAGAAAGATCCCTGGGAGAACATTGAAGAGAAATATGCAATTGGCAGCCGCCACACTGCAAAAGTGCGTAATTTCACACACTTCGGCGTGTTTGTTGAGATAGAAGAGGGAGTGGATGGTCTAATCCACATCTCAGATCTCAGCTGGACAAAGAAAATCAAACACCCTTCGGAGTTCACACAGGTGGGCAACGAGATAGAGGTGCAGGTGCTTGAGATAGACAAAGACAATCGTCGTCTCAGCCTTGGCCACAAGCAGCTCGAGGAGAATCCCTGGGATGTGTTTGAAACAATCTTCACAGTTGGCTCAATCCACAGCGGCAAGGTGACAGAAGTTCTCGACAAGGGAGCAGTCATATCGCTTGAGCATGGTGTAGAGGGTTTCGCCACACCGAAACACCTTGTAAAAGAAGACGGCACACAGGCCAAACTCGGTGACGAGCTCGACTTCAAGGTGATAGAATTCAACAAAGACAACAAGCGTATCATTCTTAGCCACAGCCGCATCGCAGAAGATGCCAACAAGGCAGAACGTCGCGAGAAGGCAGCACCCCGCCGTGAGAAGAAAGCAGCACCCGAAACTGCAGCAGCACCGGCAATCGAGAAGACTACCCTCGGCGACCTCGGAGCGCTTCAGGCTTTGAAAGAGCAAATGCAGAAAGAAGAGAAGAAAGGATAATCATCCTGCTTATTACGGATATAAAAAGCCTGTTGACAAGAGTCAACGGGCTTTTTTAATGCCCCGCATCATAAAAAAAACAGTGGTCGCCGGGGCCTTGGGCCTCGTTTCATAAAAATCATTAATGCAGGGGGAATGGAGCTTTAGTTTAAGAGCTTATGAGTTTAGGAGTTTATGGGGAAATGTGTGGAGGAGGTTTAGGCAGAAAAAAATTTGAATATATGGAAGAATTTTGTAATTTTACGAAATAAAGCGGACGCAGAGATCTGCCACTGCCCTATTTCAAAGACCCCGTTAAGGATGAGAAAGATAAAAGCCACACATATTCTTGCATCGCTCATATGTCTGACAATATGCGCAGTCATGCCGGTGCATGTCAGTGCAAAGGGGTGGGAAACAGTGAAGATTGAGCGGCAGGATGCACGCCAGGTTGTGAAGGAATCCGAGATAGAGATAAAGAGTGCTCCCGGAGTGATAATCGTGACATCGAATCATCCGGTGCAGATTAAAATCTTCACAATATTGGGGCGCACGGTAAACACAGCGACATTGCCGGCGGGGAAATCTCAATTGCAATTGCCCACGCACGGAGTATATATAGTAAAAGTAGGCGACTTGACATGCAAGGTTGCCGTATAGGAGAATAATCTAATATCAAATTAAACATGAACATTCCAAATCTTGAATGGGACAAGCTTCCCTTCGGCTACGTTCCGACCGATTACAATGTGCGCTGCACATACAAAGATGGAAAATGGGGAGAAATTGAAGTGAGCGATTCAGAATATGTGCCATTGCACATAGCAGCCTCATGTCTGCACTATGGTCAGGAATCATTTGAGGGTCTGAAAGCATTCAGGGGAAAAGATGGAAAAGTGAGAATCTTCCGCATGGATGAGAACGCCAAGCGCTTCATTCGCAGTGCGGAGGGCATATCCATGCAGCCCATGCCCGTGGAATTGTTTGAAGAGATGGTGAGGAAAGTAGTGAAGCTCAACGCACGTTTCATTCCGCCCTACGGCTCAGGCGCATCTCTTTATATCCGTCCGCTTGAAATCGGCACATCGCCCAAGATTGGAGTTAGTCCTTCAGAAGAATATATGGTGATTATGCTTGTGACACCGGTGGGTCCCTATTTCAAATCCGGATTCCGTCCTTGCAAGGTATGTTTGTCGCGCGAATACGACCGTGTGGCTCCCAAAGGCACAGGCTCCATCAAGATAGGCGGCAACTATGCGGCATCACTCAATGCCGGCCAGAAAGCACATGACCTGGGCTATGCCGTGATGCTCTATCTTGATCCGAAAGAGAAGGCATATCTTGACGAGTGTGGCGCAGCCAACTTCTACGGTGTCAAGGGCAACACATATGTGACACCGGCAAGCGAGACAATCCTTCCGTCAATCACCAACAAGAGCATACGTCAGATTGCACGCGACCTTGGTCTCAATGTTGAAGAGCGTCACATACCTTATGGAGAGCTCGCAGAATTTGACGAGGTGGGCACATGCGGCACAGCTGCGGTATGCAGTCCGATTGGCCGCATTGATGATATCGACAACGGCCGCTCATTCGACTATGGCATGGATGCAGCCGGCCCTGTCACCACCAAGCTCTACAACATGCTCCGCGGCATCCAGCTCGGAGAAGTTGCCGATGAGCATGGATGGTGTGAGATTATCGATGTTGATTAATGGGAATCAGACCTGAATCAATAATCGAGAAATATTACACACCGGGGAGCGACCTTCACCGCGTTCTCACCGTGCACAGCCGCAAAGTGGCTGATATGGCATTGGAATGCGCGCATGCCCGCAACCTGGATGTGGATATGAACTTTATTGAAGAGGCAGCGCTTCTTCACGATATAGGAATCTTTTTATGCAACGCCCCCGACATATATTGCACGGGGGCGTTGCCCTATATATGCCATGGTGTGGAGGGTGCAAAGCTGCTGAGAAGCGAAGGATACCCGCGACATGCACTTGTGTGTGAGCGCCACACAGGCGCCGGACTCAGCATAGAAGATATCAAGAGGCAGCATCTGCCGCTGCCGCTGCGCGAGATGCTGCCTGTGAGCACTGAGGAGAAGATAATATGTTATGCTGATAAATTCTATTCCAAGTCGGGCGATATAGAGAAACGCAAATCGCCGGAGGAAGTGGTTCGCTCAATGTCGAGACATGGAGAAGCCTGCCTGCAACGGTTTATGGAACTGCACAGGATGTTCGGCCCGGTTGGAGATTACATTTCCTCGCCGCTATAGCCGGAATTGTCGATTGGCTCCTGAATCTGGTTCTTGTTGCGTTTGGCTTTCATGTTGCCAAATGAATATTTTATTGTGAGCCTTATATTGCGGCCGCCTCTCCAGCGTTCGCTATATTGCTCATAATTCGGGCCGATTGTGGTGTTCTTGAATTTGCGCGAATCAAATACATCTCGGCAATTCAATGAAACAGACCAGTTTCCAAAAGTTTTTCTAAGGCCGAGGTCCACGCTCCAGCCACCCTGATGAGAGCCTTGAGCCTCCTTATGGTCGGAAGAATAGCGTCCGGTTGCCTGAAAAGCGAGTTGCCAGGGAAGCTTCACATTAGCCATCATCCGCGCATCCCAGGCGAAGCTGTTCTGTTTGTCGCCGGTGAGGAGCACTTCATTGCCATTGAGAGTAGTGGCTGTATAAGCCCAGTCGGAAATGTGGTTGTTATATAGATTCACGGTGGTGGTGAGATCAAGCCATCCGTTGAAAAGAGAATTCTTTCCTACGATTTCCACACCGGAATTCGAGCTGTTAGACACATTTGCCCAGGTTGTATACATCACATCTCCATCCATATATCTGAGACGGTTCATCACTCCGGAAGAGGTGCGCAGATAAGCGGAGACAGAAATCATGTGATATGTCCAGGTTTTGAGGTAATTCAGCTCAAAAGAGTTGGAATATTGCGGTTCGAGCAGCGGATTACCATAAGATACCGAAGTTGGGTCGGAAACATCAATGAAAGAATTGAGCTGTCCGCCCCACGGACGGCGGATGCGCCGGGTGTAATTGAGCTGCAACTCATTGTCATGAGGCAACGCATAAGAAAGATAAAGCGAGGGGAAGAGGGCGAACTTCTTGATTTTATGCTCCGGCACATCCTCCTTGGTCTGACCGAATCCGAGAGTACGGGTGTAGACCTGCCAGGATTCGGAGCGGACGCCGCCCGACCAACTGAAATTTCCGGCCTTGCCGCCGAGAGTCAGATAGAGCGCGGATATGTAATTGTTATATATAAACCGGTTGAAGAGGCTTTCGTTAAGAATCATATCCGCTTTGGAAGATCCGTTCCAGGTGGTGTTGGGCGTGTCCTCGCGCGAATAATTTCCGTTGAACCCGGTCTCGAGCTTGAGATATTGGCTGAAAGTGTTGGTATAATCAATCTTGGCTTCCCAGCTATTCACCTTTATGGGTTTCTCCTGCTCGCGATAAGTATCGATTACATCCGCTTGCCCGGATGGAGCATCCCACACTTCATCCTCAAGATAAGAATCCCATGACGGGCCTCCCCAATGGTTATAGCTAACATTTGCATCTAGCGACTGCACATCGGAGAATCTGTGGGTGTATCCGAATTCGGCGTGTGCACCCCGGTTGTCACTGTTATTGCGCGACAGCTGCGTATCGGCAATCCATTGCCCGGGCATATTCGACGTGTAGTTGGTGAGAGTGTTTCCCCAGCGATGGCCTAACATCCCGAATCCGTTGAGATAGAACTCATCATTGTCGGTGAGGTGATAGGTGGCGCCAAGGCGCACAAAGAGGTTGTTGCCATGGTTTCTCGACACACCATCGGAATTTGTGAAGAGACCATTGTCGAATGTGCGTCGCATCAGGCTTCCCCCTTTGTTATGGCGCATTCTAAACCCGACACTGGCAAAAGTGTCCCATTTCCCCACATTATAGTTGATGTTGACAGAAGCGTTGCCGCCGCCCCGAGTGTTTGCACCCAGCTCGGCACTGCCGAAATATCCGCCTCTGCGATCTTTCTTCAGTATGATATTGATGATACCGGCAGTTCCCTCGGGAGAGAATTTGGCGGAAGGATTGGTGATCACTTCAATCCGGTCGATAGTCTCCGCGGGAATCTGCTCAAGAATCTGTGCACGGTTGTCGGCGGTCATGCCCGATTCCTTTCCATTCACCCAGACAGTGACAGAAGAGTTGCCTCTCAGCGACACTTCGCCATCCTGGTCTACTTCCACAGACGGGATGGATTCAAGCAGTTCGCTGGCCGACTGGCCGGCAGAGGCAATGTTGGCATCAACCTGAAACACTTTTTTGTCAAGTTCGAAACGCATCTGACTGCGGATACCCTCCACGACGACCTCCTGGAGCATTTTTGCATCATCGGCCAGACGGATAGTGCCCAGGTCGATATTCGAACCTGCCACACTTACGGGGCGATCCTGGTCGATACTTCCCATATTGGTGACTTTCACCACATAATTGCCATCCTTGACGCCCGGAATCACAAAATATCCATTCTCATCGGTATTCACACTTACGTTAAGCGGTTTGCCTGTAGCGGAATCAAAAATCTGCACGGTGACGAAATCCATCGCATTGCCGGTCGTTTTGTTGATGACACGGCCGGACACATCGCCCTTTGCAAACAACATAAATGGAGCAGACAAGGCTCCTGCCATTAAAAAGACCTTAATATTCATTTTGGTTACACATATATTGCCTGGATTCTGCAAGCATAGAGTTAAGCCATAAAACAAGCTTCATGTTTTTGAGTGTATCAAACTCTATAAAACATGAATTACTTTTTTATGACAACGTCAAACGGATTTGGATTAATTCCAATCAGAAATATTTGTCGGCAATTTCTTCAATCTTCTCCATATAAGGCACATCCGTATTGCCTTCCGGACGGAGCAAGGATTTGACAGGATAAAAATCGGGGTTTTGCTTCACCTGATAGTCAGTGGCGTCCATATCCAGCGACCCGTCTGCCGCTGCGGCATTCTCCACTGCTTCATCGGCATCTTCAATTTCAGCGGCCATGTCGCTGCCGTTAATGATATTCACATAGCGTGTCACAGGGTCCACACGCAGTCGCGGCTCGGAATCATAGAGCGTAAAATTATTGATAAAATCTTGAACCGTGTTTCTAACTGACTGTATAAATTGTTGCTTATCCATAATGTTGATAATATTAACTCAAGTTTCGCAAGTTGCAGGCAACTTGGAACCTTGAAGGTTTGAGATAGGTGGTTAGTA
>JAMPDQ010000044.1 GCA_023665575.1 Candidatus Amulumruptor caecigallinarius
GCAAGAAGGTGCTCTTCGTAGCCACCAAGAAACAGGCCAAGGAGGCAATCGCCGACAAGGCGGGCTCAATCAACATGCCGTATGTGATTGAGCGCTGGCCGGGCGGAATGCTCACCAACTTCCCCACCATCCGCAAGGCAGTAAAGAAGATGACCGCCATCGACAAGATGGAGAAAGACGGCACATTCGACAATCTGTCAAAGCGTGAGAGACTCCAGATCACACGTCAGCGTGCGAAACTTGAGAAGAACCTCGGTTCGATTGCCGACCTCGGACGTCTTCCGTCAGCACTTTTTGTGGTTGACGTGATGAAGGAGCATATCGCTGTTGCAGAGGCAAAACGTCTGGGCATCCCCGTATTTGCCATCGTTGACACCAACTCCAATCCGGCCGATGTAGACTTTGTGATTCCCGCCAACGATGACGCCTCATCGAGCATCGATGTGATTCTCGGCGCAGTGACAGCAGCCATGGCCGAGGGTCTTGAAGAGCGCAAGGTAGAGAAAATCGACAACGCCGACGACAAGGAGGCCGCTGAGGGCGAAGAGGCTCCCGCAGCCGGAAAGCGCCGCCGCGTGCGCCGCAACGAAGCTCCAGCAACTGAAGCAAAGGCTGAACCCGCTGCCGAAGTTGAGGTGGAAGTGAAAGCTGAAGAGATTGCCGAATAAGAATTGAATTCCCGGGCGCGTCCCCACCGGGACGCGCCTATATTTTTAATTGAAACACAAAACTTACAGACAATGGCTGTAAATATAGAAGATATCAAGAAACTGCGCCATATGACCGGCGCCGGAATGATGGACTGCAAAAATGCTCTCGCCGAGACAGACGGCGATATTCAGGCAGCAATCGAAATCATTCGTAAAAAAGGCCAGGCAGTGGCTGCAAAGCGTGAGGACCGCAACGCTTCAGAGGGTTGCGTATACGCAGGTGTGAATGGCAATTACGCTGCCATCACCACTCTCAAGTGTGAAACAGACTTCGTGGCAAATAACGAGTCATTCCGCGCACTCGCAAAGAAATTGCTCGACCTTGCTCTTGAGGCCAAAGCAAAATCGCTCGACGAGCTCAAGAATCTTGCCTACGACGGCCGCACAGTGGCTGAGCACATCACCGATGAAATCGGGAAGACCGGCGAAAAGATGGAGCTTGGCGATTTCGAATGGGTAGAGGCTCCCAGCGTGGCATCTTACAACCACTTTAACGGCAAGCTTGCCGCAATCGCAGGCTTCAATCTTGATGGTGTCGACGCACAGGTGGGCCGTGAAATCTGCATGCAGATTGCATCCATGAATCCTGTGGCAGTGAGCCGCAATGATGTTCCGCAGGAGACAATCGACCAGGAAATCAGTGTTGCCATCGAGAAGACCAAACAGGAACAGGTGGTGAAAGCCCAGGAAGCAGCCCTCAGAAAGGCCGGACTCAACCCCAACCACTTTGACTCTGAAGACCATATTGAGAGCAACATCACCAAAGGTTGGATCACAGCTGAAGATGCAGAGAAGGGACGTCAGATTATGAAAGAGGCCGGCGAAGCCAAAGCTGCCAATCTGCCCGAAGCAATGATTCAGAACATCGCCAACGGCCGCCTCAACAAATTCTTCAAAGAGAGCTGCCTTATGGAGCAGGCTTATGTGCAGGATGCAAAAATAACTGTAGGCCAGTTCCTCGAACAGACCACAAAGGGTCTTGTTGTGGTAGACTTCAAGCGCGTAAACCTCAACGAGGACTAATCGGAAACAGACTCTAATTATTCAATATATGAAATGAGGGACATTCAATGTGCCCTCATTTTTTTGACATAATCGCGCGGCATTAGATATAGATTCATAAAATTTGCAAAATTATACTATTTAACTTTTTTTAACACTACGGGGGGGTAATTTAAAAATTTTATGAATATATTTGCACACGCAACAAGAAAATGAGTAATATTTAATAACATTTTAATAAAACAGCAAAACAATGAAAAAATTTTTCGCAGTAGCTGCCCTCGCAGCAGTAGCAGTTTTCGGCTCAAACGTTAAGGCAAATGCTGAAGACTACAATCGTGTAGGTCTTTCCTATGAAATGGAAATGATGAATCAGAAGCATGGTTCAGATGTAAACTTCAACGGCTTTGGCGTAAGCTACATCCATGGCTTTGGTTTGAGCAGCAGCACTCCCATCTATCTGGAGACAGGTCTCAAATATATGGCAGGCTGGGGTTCAAAGAATGATGTTGACTATAGCATCATGAACTTCAACATCCCCGTAAACGTGGCTTACAAGTTCAACTTCTCAGATGACACAATGTCACTCGTTCCCTACCTCGGTCTTAACTTCAAGGTTAACGCTCTTGCAAAAGCCAAGATTGGTGGTCACAGCCAGAACCTTTTCAAAGATGTAAACGAAGGCGGTATCGATGCCAACGTATTCCAGATGGGCTGGCATGTAGGTCTCGGCTACAACTATAAGATGATCTATGTAGGCGCTGAGTTCGGCACAGACTTCATCAAGTTCGCTGACAATGTTCACACCATGAACCTTGGTGTAACTGTTGGTTACAACTTCTAAGAGAAAACAACAATCATAAAAGAGAGCTTCTTCGGAAGCTCTTTTTTTTTAACCCTTCTTCACCCTTTCCCATCTCCCCCGCCCTCCTTGCAGTCACGCGGGGTCAACTACGGCTTTGCCCCATCGGGGCTCTGTAGGGTAAGGGACATGCGGGAGACTCCAATCTAATTCCTAATTCCCTACATGCTGTCATTTAATTCTCAGGCCGGGATTTATCAGGAACACTTTTTCGGTGGCGCGAGTAAGGGCCGTGTATAGCCAACGGTAGAAATCCGGGCCGAATGCATCAGGATTAATGCCGCCCATGTCAATGTAGACATGTTTCCATTGTCCGCCCTGAGCCTTATGGCATGTGACACAATAAGCATATTTTGCCTGCAGGGCATTGTAAAAGGGGTCATCGAGCGCACCGCGTATCTTCTCTGATATTTCGCCTTCATATGCGGCAAGCACATGATTGTAAAGTCGCTCCATTTCTTGTCGGGGGATAGCAGGCCCGTCGCACACAAGGCTGCGCAGCATCAGGTTGGCAGTTATAATTGATCCGTCGGAAAGAGTAAGCTCCACTTCTGTGAAGAATCTGCCGTATACTTTCTGAGAGCGCCCCACCCAATTCACTGTGGCCGATTCGCCATTGGCAATCAGAGACGCCCCTTTGCTGCGTTTGCCCCAATAATAATCATTTTTGGAAATAACTATTCTTTCGCCGCGCTCCAACGGCTCTTCCGCAAACATCACCATATTGCGCACAGCGAGGTTAAACTTGTTGGCCCGGGAATTTGAGCGCGTGATAATCAGTGTTTCATCCATTCCCACACTTCCATAAGAATCAGAGAGGCAATCAGCAAGTTCGGCTGAAGAAACAGCTTTCATTTCCGGGAATCCGGAGAGATGTAGCTCCGGACCATCGGGAGGAGTGTTGCTCTGATATCCCCTCACCAGAGTGGCATTATGCACAATTCCCGAGCCGGCGGCCTGGCGCACGGGCACATCAAGGGTAAAGCTGACCGGATTCAGGCCAAGCGCACGGAGTCTGTCGGGAGACATTGCGGTGGAGGCCGATTGCCCTACGGGAGGAAGCTGCGCACTGTCGCCGATGAGCATCAGCCGACATCCGGGCGCGGAATAAACATAATTCACGAGCAGCGCAAGCAGAGAATCTCCGGATCCCGAGTCATTGACAAGAGAAGCCTCATCAACAATAAAGAGAGTGTCTTTGGAATCGTTAGGCGCTATGAAATAAGAAGTAGCGCCACCCTCCGAGGCAATGGGGCGGAAAAGTCGGCGATGGATGGTTGAAGCTTGGCGTGCTGCAAATTCCGAGGCCACTTTAGCGGCACGTCCCGTGGGGGCAAGAATCACCGGCTTTCCCTTCAGAGCCACGAAAGCTTTGATAAAGCCGCCGGCTAGCGAGGTTTTGCCGGTGCCGGCATAACCATTGAGCACAAACACATCGCGGGGGGCGGAATTCACCACAAAATCAGCCATGGCACAAATCAGCGACTCCTGCGTGGCGAGGGGTTTGTAGGGGAGATAAGAGAGGGCTTTGGCAACTAAATCAGAGGCGGATTGTGCAATCATTAAACATTTATTTAAATTTTTACAACAACTTTAATATCGGCAGTGTCACAATATCGAAAAAAAATAGTAAATTTGCAGACAAAACACAAAGCCTTAGAGAAGGCTTCACATTCCGGTATAAAGATAGATATAAACACAAAAATACCCAAACAAATTAAGACATGAAAATTGAGAAAGTGATCGGACGCGAGATACTTGACTCACGCGGCAATCCGACAGTAGAAGTAGACGTAATTCTTGAAAGTGGAGTAATGGGTCGTGCGGCTGTTCCGTCAGGCGCATCTACAGGTGAGAATGAAGCGCTTGAGCTTCGCGACGGCGACAAGAGCCGCTATATGGGCAAAGGCGTTCTGAAAGCAGTTGCCAATGTAAACGGCCCCATTGCAGAGGCTTTGAAAGGGCACAGCGCACTCGATCAGATTGGTGTGGACCAGATTATGCTTGACCTTGACGGCACCCCCACCAAGTCAAACCTCGGAGCCAACGCCATACTCGGAGTGTCGCTCGCCACAGCCAAGGCAGCAGCCAACTATCTCGATCTTCCCTTATATCGTTACATCGGTGGTGTGAACACATACGTGCTTCCCGTTCCGATGATGAACATCATCAATGGCGGTGCACACTCTGATGCCCCCATTTGTTTCCAGGAATTCATGATTCGCCCTGTAGGCGCCCCCACATTCAAGGAGGCTATTCGCTGGGGCACTGAAGTGTTCCACAACCTGAAATCAGTGCTCAAGGCCCGCGGACTTTCCACAGCAGTGGGTGATGAGGGAGGATTCGCGCCGAAACTTGACGGCACAGAAGATGCACTCAACGTGATTATGGAAGCAATCCGTAAGGCAGGCTACGAGCCCGGAAAAGACATCACAATCGGTCTTGACTGCGCATCTTCAGAATTCTATCAGGATGGTGTTTACGACTACACTCACCTGAAGAATGGCGCTGAAAAAGAGAAAAACGGCAAGAAATTCACAAGCGAGGAGCAGGCAAAATATCTCGAAGAGCTCATCACAAAATATCCTATCGACTCAATTGAGGATGGTATGGACGAAAACGACTGGGAAGGCTGGAAGATTCTCACCAACCTGATCGGCGACCGTTGTCAGCTCGTGGGTGACGACCTCTTTGTGACCAACGTGAAATATCTCGAAAAGGGAATCGCCAACGGCTGCGCTAACTCTATTCTTGTGAAGGTGAACCAGATTGGCTCACTCACAGAAACCCTCCGCGCAGTGGAGATGGCACAGCGCAACAACTACACCGCTGTGATTTCACACCGTTCGGGCGAAACTGAGGATGCCACAATTGCTGACATCGCAGTTGCCACCAACGCCGGACAAATCAAAACCGGCTCTGCAAGCCGCTCCGACCGTATGGCAAAATACAACCAGTTGCTCCGCATTGAGGAAGAACTCGGCGACCGAGCAGTATATGGCTGGAGAAAAATTGCAAAGGTGAAATAATTCACGCAGACAGCAAACTTCAATTAATACATATTAAAAACCGAAAGTTTTAAAAACTTTCGGTTTTTTTTTCTACATTTGCATACGTTGCCCGACGTGCAGAAGCGGGAATTGGGGATTGGGGATTGGGGATTGGGGATTGGGGATTGAAAACTATAAACCATAAACTATAAACCATAAACCATAAACTATAAACCATAAACCATAAACCAATTTTTGGCGAAAGCCAAAAATTAGTTACAACACCATGAAAGAAGAGGAAAAAATCTACACCACCGAGACCGGGCTTCCCGAGAATGCATTCCGGGAGCTTGCAGCCGACGAACAATATGTTCCGGTGATGCATCCGGCTCACGAGCAGCAAGAGGTCACTCCCTATTCCGTCGGGATGGGGCTGTTAATGGCCATAGTGTTCAGCGCCGCAGCCGCCTATCTGGGGCTGAAAGTGGGGCAAGTGTTTGAAGCGGCAATTCCGATTGCCATCATCGCTGTGGGTCTCAGCAATGCTTTGGGCAAGAAGCATTCGCTTGGGCAGAATGTAATGATACAATCAATAGGCTCATGCTCGGGTGTGATAGTGGCCGGCGCCATTTTCACACTTCCGGCCCTTTTCATTCTGCAGGCGTCATATCCCGACATTGTGGTGAATTTCTATCAGATATTCCTCAGCTCGCTGTTAGGCGGCATTCTGGGAATTCTCTTTTTCATCCCCTTCAGAAAATATTTTGTAAAAGACATGCACGGGAAATATCCGTTCCCCGAGGCAACAGCCACCACCCAGGTGCTCATATCGGGCGTGCAGAGCGACAAATCCGCAAGCGGATCGGGGCAGGCAAAAACGCTTGTGATAGCTTCGCTGATTGGAGGTGTCTACGATTATATCGTGGCCACATTCGGTTGGTGGGCAGAGACAATTACATCAACAGCCGGATCCTGGGGACACACGGTAGCGGAGAAAACGAAAGTGGTGCTGAGTTGCAACACGGGCGCCGCACTTCTCGGTCTCGGATATATCGTGGGGCTGAAATATGCATTTGTGATTTTCGCCGGCTCGATATTTGTGTGGTGGATAATCATACCACTGATAGGCACATACGGCTCGGCTGAATTCCAGGCTATGGCGCCTGACGCAATATTCAAAGACTATGCGCGAATGATTGGCATCGGCGGCATCGCCATGGCCGGTGTGATCGGCATTATCAAATCCTGGGGCATCATATGCAATGCCGTTGGGCTTGCCGGGCGCGAATTCAAGGGGAAGAAATCAACCGATAAGGAGGTGCGCTGGCAAGTTGATCTCTCCATGAAAAAGGTGGTGTTCTTCATAGCAATCGCACTTGTGGCAGTGTTGATATTCTTCTGGATTGGCGTGATCAACACATTCTGGCAGGCAGCAGTGGCATGGGTGGTTGTGACACTGATTGCATTTTTATTCACCACGGTGGCCGCCAATGCGATTGCCATTGTGGGTAGCAATCCGGTGTCGGGCATGACACTTATGACACTTATCATTGCATCGGCCATATTTGTTGGCATCGGTCTGAACGGCACAAGCGGCATTGTGGCTTCGATGGTGATAGGAGGAGTGGTGTGCACAGCGCTCTCCATGGCCGGAGGCTTTGTGACCGATCTCAAGATAGGCTATTGGCTGGGCTCCACCCCCAAAAAGCAGGAGAGTTGGAAATTTCTCGGCACACTGGTGTCGGCAGCCACAGTGGGCGGTGTCATCATAGTGCTCAACAAAGTGTATGGCTTTACGGGCGACAACGCCCTGGTGGCACCCCAGGCTAACGCAATGGCAAAGGTGATAGAGCCGCTGATGATGGGCGGCGACACCCCCTGGATACTTTATATGGTGGGAGCCATTCTCGCACTAATCCTCAACTGGTTGGGAGTGCCGGCTCTGGCCTTCTGCCTCGGCATGTTTATTCCGTTGAGCCTCAACACTCCGATGCTTGTCGGCGGTGCAGTGTCATATTTTGTCAGCAACTCATCAAAAGATAAAAAGATCAACGACCTGCGTCGCGACCGCGGCACACTTCTTGCTTCCGGATTTATCGCCGGCGGTGCTCTCTTCGGCGTGTTTGCCGCAATCACCAGATTTGCCGGATATGAATACCAGTCTCCCCTTTCGGAAGGTCTGACGCAGATTCTCGGCTGCACGGCATATATTTTGCTGACAGCATATCTCATGTGGGATTCCACACGTGTAAAAAGCACTGAGAAGTTATAATGAATTCAAAGAAATATCAAGGTCGCCCCACCGAGGGGAATGAAGACCGTACAGACGCCGAACTCGGGGTGTATGATTTTCTCGATAAAGTGGGAGTGGAATATACCACTCTCACTCATCCGGCGGCTTTTACAATGGAAGAATGTGAACGGGTGCGCAAAGAAATCGGCGCACCCGTTTTTAAAAATCTCTTTCTCACCAATCGGCAGCAGACAGAATTTTATTTGCTGATGCTGCCTGCCGACAAGCCGTTCAAGACAAAATATTTGTCGTCGCAACTCAGTTGCGCACGTCTATCCTTTGCATCAGAAGAGGCGATGGAGAAATATCTTCGCATTCACCCGGGAGCCGTATCCCCGCTGGGGCTTATCTATGATAAAGAGAAGCGTGTGAGACTGATAATCGACAAAGATCTGGAAAGTGTCGGCTTATACGCCTGCCATCCCTGTGTCAACACTTCGAGCGTGGCTCTGAGCCTTGACGACCTGATTAGCAGAATCATTCCGCTCACCGGCCACACACACACCTGGGTGGAGCTAAAGCCGGAATAATTTTCGCATATGAGGAATATTTTGTAATTTTGTGGCAGATTGGAAAAATGCGGGGGTTGTAGGGATTGAGTGATTCCAACTCATCAACTCATCAACTCATCAACTCATCAACTCATCAACTCATCAACTCATCAACTCA
>JAMPDQ010000045.1 GCA_023665575.1 Candidatus Amulumruptor caecigallinarius
CCTAACTCTAACCTTCAAGATTCCAAGTTGCTTGCAACTTGCGAAACTTGAGTTGATTATAATTTCAAATATTGATTTACTGTAGATAACCTGTAGATAACATATATAAAACCTATCCATAACTATGTTAAAAAGTAGTAAATAAATAAAACCCAAATAATTTTGAAATTATAATCATTACATTATACGCCAATATTTTAATAAATCAAATAACACTACTATAAATTTTTCCAACAGTTTTACACAACTTTATCTACAGTTTTCGGCCTATTTTTCTACAGTTTTCAACAGCAATTAACAATGATTTTATTAACTTTGCATTTATCAACAGAATGTAGATAACTTCATTCATATCATTGAATATCAAGTTTACATATTTTTATAACCTGTAAATAAGTGAAGCTTTGAATTCAATAACTCAAATTTCCAAATTTTTTAATAAAAAGTTATTGGTGGTTATCTACAGCATTTGTTGTTGTTATTTTATTTTTTTAAATATTATTATTTAATCTTAATTATTAAAAAAATAAAAAATGGACAAGCAGGCTTTACAGAATGAAATAATAAAATTAAAGAATAAAAAGAATGCCCTTATAATGGCACATTATTATCAGCGCGATGAGATACAGGAGATTGCCGATTTTATAGGCGATTCTCTAGCGCTGGCGCAGAAGGCTGCACAAACGGATGCAGATATAATTGTGATGTGCGGAGTGCATTTTATGGGTGAAACAGCCAAAATTTTATGTCCTGATAAGAAAGTGCTTGTGCCTGACCTTGCAGCCGGCTGTTCGCTTGCCGACAGCTGTGATCCTGCGGAATTTGAAAATTTTGTAAAAGAGCACCCCGGATATACTGTTATAAGTTATGTAAACACTTCTGCTGCAGTAAAAGCCAACACAGATATAGTGGTGACATCCGGCAATGCAAGAAAAATAGTGGAATCTCTTCCCGAAAACGAAAAAATAATATTCGGCCCCGACAAAAACCTGGGGGGATATATAAACAGTGTAACAGGACGTGATATGCTTCTTTGGAATGGTGCATGCCATGTGCATGACCGCTTTTCGCTCGAAAAAATTGTAGAGCTTAAAAAGCAGTATCCCGAAGCAAAAGTTCTGGTGCATCCCGAATGCCGCCGTCCCATACAGTTGATTGCCGACAAAGTGGGTTCGACAGCTGCTTTGCTTGCTTTTGCAAAGCAAGATAATGCGAAAGACTATATAGTTGTGACCGAAAGTGGAATTCTCTTTGAAATGCAAAAAGCCTGCATGGAGAAAAATTTCATACCTGCACCTGCAGACGATTCCGAGTGCCAATGCAATCAATGCGAATATATGAAATTAAACACTCTTGAAAAAGTGTTGAAAGCTCTTGAAAATGAGCAGCCCGAAATAATAGTTGACGAAAAGGTAGTTGCCGAAGCCCTTAAACCCATAGAGAGAATGTTGCAACTTTCGTGAATCGTGAGGAGTGAGGAGTGAGGAGTTAGGAATTAGGAATTAGGAATTAGGAATTAGGTCAACTATAAACTATCAACTATCAACTATCAACTATCTACTATCTACTATCTACTATCTACTATCTACTATCTACTATCAACTATCTACTATCAACTATCATTTTTCCGCACAGCCGGAAAATGATTTTCCTCCATGGAACATTTGAAAAAGAATATTGCCGAACTCACTAAATATAGTGTTGAAGAATACAAACGGTTGAATAAAATTCCTCTGATTGTATTGGCAGACAATGTGCGCTCTATGCATAACATTGGCTCTGTTTTCCGCACCTCTGATGCTTTCAGAGCATATGAATTTATACTCTGCGGAATTTCCGGCACTCCGCCTCATCCGGAAATTTCAAAGACTGCTCTCGGAGCAGAAAATTCTGTGGAATGGCATTATTCCCGGTCAGCCTTGGATGAATGTATGCGGCTTAAAAATGAGGGATGGAAAATTTGTGTGCTTGAACAAACACACAACAGCTGCATGTTGCAAAATTTCACTCCTCTTATTAATGAGAAATATGTTCTTGTGGTGGGTAACGAAGTGCATGGTGTGGATCAGAAAATAATAGATATAGCTGATTATGTGCTTGAGATTCCACAAGGAGGCACGAAGCATTCGCTGAATGTTTCGGCATCGGCAGCTATCGCCATATGGACATTCTATCAGTGGGCATCAAGCCAATTGGCAGCAACGCCGGAGGAGGCTGTAAGACGCACTTCGCCCGTATAGGCATTTTCCATCTGACGCTCCACAATTTCCTGCATAATTCCTATTTCATCTTCGGGAACATTGAAATTTAATTCATCATGCACTTGCATAATCATGCGTGAGCGAAGATTCCTCTCTTCCATTTCATCAGAAATACGAATCATCGCAAGTTTTATGATGTCAGCGGCAGTGCCCTGCAACGGAGCGTTAATGGCATTTCTTTCTGCATAGCCTCTCACCACAGGATTTTTACTGTTAATGTCAGGCAAAATTCGTTTACGTCCCATTTTAGTTTGGACGTATCCATGTTCGCGTGCAAATTCCACACTATCTGACATATATTTTTTTACAGTAGGAAAAGTAAGGAAATAATTATCGATTATATCCTTTGCTTCCTGACGCGAAATTCCAAGGCGTGTAGACAATCCGAACGGAGATATGCCATATATGATTCCGAAATTAGCTGTTTTCGCATTTCTTCTTTCATTGGGAGTGACTTCCTCCACATTTTTGTGATAGATTCGCGCAGCTGTGATGGCATGGATATCTTTTCCATGCATGAAAGCATCGAGCATTATTTCGTCGTGCGAGAAATCAGCCATCAATCTCAATTCAATCTGCGAATAGTCGGCAGAAAGAAACACGCAGCCTTTATCAGCGATAAAAGCGCGTCTTATTTCTTTGCCTTCATTGTCTCTCACAGGAATATTCTGCAGGTTGGGAGATGACGAAGAAATGCGCCCCGTAGCGGTGACTGTCTGGTTATAATTGGTGTGTATTCGTCCGGTGGCCGGATTGATCGCAGCCGGAAGAGCTGTAATATAGGTGGAAAGCAGTTTCTTAAGAGAGCGGAATTCTAAAATTTTTCTCACTATCGGGTGTTTGTTGACGAGCTTTTCAAGCACATCTTCAGAGGTGGAATATTGTCCGGTTTTAGTTTTCTTTCCTTTGGGTTCCAACGATAGTTTGTCGAAAAGAATCTCACCCACTTTTGCCGGTGAAGCAACATTGAAATTTTCTTCTGCCAGGTTGAAAATTTCATTTTCAATTTCCAGAAGCCGCTTTTCCATATCTTTTTCCGTTTCTTGGAGTGCGGCAGTGTCTATTCCGACACCTTCAATTTCCATTTTTGCGAGCACTTTTACGAGCGGCAATTCTATTTCTTCAAACAGCTTGTAAAGACTCTTTTTCCGCAACTCATTGTCAAGAATGTCACGCAGGCGCAATGCCATATCTGCACGCAAGCAAGCTGAGACAAGCAGTGTCTGCTTATCCATATTTTGATATGACACGGCTTTTGTCGGCAGGGTTGGGATAATAGTGGCAAGGTTTATTTCAAGGCCAAGATATGTGGATGCCAATTCTTCAATTCCATGACGCATTTCGGGTTGCAACAGGTAATGTGCGAGCGTTATGTCATAATAGTTGGAGAGAGGGATTGCGTTGTCGGTGCGTGCCATAGCCGCTGTGACATAATCTCTCTTGCTGTCAATACTTATTTTCTCAATGTCGCTGCGTGCCATAATATCAAGAATATAAGCATTTCCTCCATTGAAACTGCCGGGCACAAACCATGCCTCGCCGCTTTTTACAGATACCGATGTGCCCACCCAATGTGATGAGATGTCATTTTCACCATCTGAAATAGTGATAAGCGAGCATTTTGATGCACGCTCAATTGCAAACTTCATCTTTTGAAGCGCTTCCAAATCATCAATATAGGTGTAGGCGCATGATTTTAAATCAAAATCACTATGTTGCAGAGTGCTGTCGGAATTTAAATCATCTCTGTCGGAATCGTTAAGACGTTTGCGCACTCTATCGGCAAGTGTTTTGAACTCAAGCTCTTTAAAAATGGCAAATAATTTGTCGCAATCCGGAGCATGTATCACAAGATCTTCCGGATTAATGCCCACCGGCACATCGGTGCAGATGGTGGCAAGATATTTTGAAAATCTGATTTGTTCGGCATTTTCTTCCACCTTTTGTTTGAGAGCGCCCTTGAGTTGGTCGGTGTTCATGAGGAGCTGTTCCACTGAGCCAAACTGAGATATCAGCTTAACAGCTGTTTTTTCTCCTACGCCGGGGCATCCGGGAATGTTGTCGATTTTGTCCCCCATGAGTGCCAGAAGGTCTATCACCTGTATCGGAGAAGTGAGGCCATAGCGTGCACACACTTCCTCAACACCGCGTATTTCAAAATCCTTACCTTTGTAAGCCGGCTTGTATTGCAAGGTGTCGGCACTTACAAGCTGACCGAAATCCTTGTCGGGTGTCATCATGTATGTGGTGAATCCCTCTTTTTCAGCAATTTTGGCCAGTGTGCCGATTACATCATCAGCTTCATATCCGGCCACTTCAACAACCGGAATATTATAAGCCTTTATAATCTCTTTAATAATGGGCACAGACAATTTGATATCTTCAGGAGTAGAGGCTCTTTCCGCCTTATAGGCTTCAAATTGCTCACTTCTGAATGTTGGACCCTGCGGGTCGAAACATACGGCTAAGTGAGAGGGATGCTCCTTGCGAAGCACCTCTTCGAGTGTATTGACGAAGCCGAATATAGCAGAAGTGTTAAAGCCGGAACGTGTGATTCGCGGCACTTTAATCAAAGCATAATATGCGCGAAAAATCAAAGCATAGGCATCAAGCAGAAAGAGGCGTTTCTCATCCATATCAAATGTAAATTTAGCTTCTCGCACTTTTTTAATCGCTAAAAGCCGAAAGGTTGAAGATTATAAGAGTCTGTTTCATAAAAAAATTCAACATTAGAAATCGCATGCATAATCCGGGTTTGACTCTGCAAAATCAGGAGCATAGCGGGCCATGTGACTGATTCAAAGAGTCGAACCCTGACATGCATGCGAGGCCAACAGTAATATTCAATCTCGCCGATCACAACCGGGAGGTTGCTACCTCTGATATTGAATAAATTGTTTCAAAAATAAGCCCCCACTAATGTTGAATGTTTATAAGAAAAATTCTAAAGATATGAAAGATTGAATTTGGAGAATTCAATATCGTTTTGTGCGCGATTGAGCAAATTCTTGTCAAGCTTTACAGCCTGGCGCAGATTATTCATCACCATGTTCTGATTGTTAGTGCGTGCACCGAGCACTGCTGACAGATAATAGGTTGTGGCATCGGGCACTTTCACTTCAGCAAGAATATCGCGTGCTGCGGCGTAGTCTTTGTTAAGAATACGGGCAAGAGCCGCATTATTTGTTTTTGCATCGCCGAAAGTTCCGATTGCCTTCTGCAGGTCGCCTTGCTGAAGGTAATACACTCCGAGTGCATCAGCACTTTCAGGCACACCTGTTACAGAGCCTATGAGTTCGTTGGCTTTTGAATAATCATTGTTGAGCATGGCGATAAGGCCGAGATTCATTTGTGGCTCCTTGGCGTTCGGGTTAAGGCGCAATGCATGTTCCCAGTTTGCTTTTGCTCCGTCATAATCCCCATATACATATTGTATTGCACCGAGATTGTTGAATGTGCGATAATCTTTCGACTTGGTTTCAGCCGCTGTATTGTAAATTTCAAGCTTCTTCATGTCGTCGTTAGTAAGGGTGGCAAGATATAGAATCTCGTTTTCAGTGAGTTTTGAGGGGTCGGTGTTGAAGAGATTGAGCAGCTCCTGGTCGCTTTTGCCGAGAACGTTGATAGTGGCCATCACTCTTGAATATCGCAGTTGCGGAAGAATTTGGTCGGCGAGTTCGTTGAAGACAGATGAAAGGTTTCTGATTTCTCTTTCACGCTCTACGGGGTCGGGATACATTTTGAGCACACTTATAATAAGGTCTTTGTCCTGGATATTGCTCTTTTCCACGAGTTTTTGAAAACCCTCCCAGTCTTCCGGAGTAAAGGAGGCTGTGAGTTCACCGAATTCTGTGATTTTATCTTTTTTAAGTTGGTTTTCCATCAGCTTTGTGGTATTGCTCTCGCGCTTTTCAGCAAGTTGTGTGTTGAATTCGAGAGAGCCTTCGGGAGAGGCGTAGGAATTGATGGTGATTCCGGCAATTTCCTGATCAGCCGCGTTGTTGGCTTCCATGAGGCGTTTGTTCAAGTCAATATAATCAGGCTTGTCGGTTTGTGATGCACGAATGTTTGCCTGATTAATAAGAAAGTGAATGTCGGCTGAATATTTTTCTGTGATAACTTTCTGGAAATTGTCTTTGGCAACTGCCGGGCGCACGGTTTTGGCGGAAGCAAGTGTTGAGGTGGCAACAACGCCATATCCTACCTTTACGCGGGGAAGAGTGTATATCTTTCCGTTCTGGTCAACAGAGAAGTCGAGATACAGGTCGCTTTTTTCCATTGCCGGAACGTAAGGAATAGAGAACGGAATTGACACATTTCCTCCATTTTCATAGTTCACCACCTGACCATTGGCGCGAACATCCTCACCCTGAAAGATTACAGGCTGAGCGAGTGCCTCATCAGTAGTGTTCAAACCGGTGGACCATTGAAGCACGGGCGTTGCAGTTACTTTTGCATTTTTCACCATGAATTTTGGAGGCACTGTAGCTTTGACAGTACCAGGCACATTCTGCCCAACAGTTTCAAGTGGGGTGGGAATGGTAGTGAAGTAGCTGCTGCGGAACTGACTTAATTTTTTAGAGCAACCGGTGTTGAGCATAAGCAAGGCTCCGGCGCCTATTGCAAGATATAAAAAAGATGTTTTCATAAGATATGTTATTAATCAATTATTTAATTCAGCTTTCACAAGTTTGCAACTTGCGAAAAGTTAGAAACTACCTGATTCCAACCTTCAAGTTTACAAATTACATGCCAATTGCGATACTTGGGTATATATTTAAAACTTGGGTATAAAGTTAAATAAAATCAGAGAATTAATAAAGAAAAAGATAAAAAAGACTCATTTTTATGAAAAAACAGGTATGACAAAATACACAATATTAAAAGATTAATCGAATTTTCAGATGCAAGAGGAATAAATTAATTCAAAAAATCCAAAAAAAAATTTGGATAATATATAAAGAAATAGTAAATTTGCACTCGCAAATGAGCAATGACTCCGTGGCTCAGTTGGTAGAGCAAATGACTCTTAATCATTGGGTCGTGGGTTCGAGCCCCACCGGGGTCACAAAGCAAAACATCAAAATGCTGAAAAAACGCTGAAATCACTTGAATTTCAGCGTTTTTTTCTTTTTGCACAAATCGCACAATCATGAAGAACGCTACGGTCGGCTGTGAGTGATGTGTGAACGCTCACACTTGTGAGTATACTACTCCCGGAAAACTGAACCGTTTGTTGGCGGAAAAAATAATCACTAAATTCGCCACACAATGGAGAAAAAGCAACAAATCAAGATCAGCCCCGAGGTTAAAGCCAAGGTGG
>JAMPDQ010000046.1 GCA_023665575.1 Candidatus Amulumruptor caecigallinarius
TAACCTCTAACCTCATTGCTTTTCGCAAGTTGCAAACTTGCGAAAGTTGAATTAATGAATTTTTTCTTGTATTTGTATTATGATTCTCTTTTTTATTATGGCTCACACGGGGCTTAACATTTCCGCTTTCCAACCATTTCAGCCCAACCATTCCGGTGGAAACAGGAATGTCAATGGTGTCGCCCTTGTTGACTGAATCATAAATTAGTCTTTTTACATCAAATGAACGGCTGTCGCCATTTGCAAGAACAACATCTATACAATTCACTTTATATGGAGCGCCGCGGGCATATACACGTCGACTCACTCTGCGTGTCTTATATCGTGTCTGTTTATACACGCGGCTTACTACTGCTTCCATATTGCCCTCAGCCTCGCGGGCATTTATGCGGTCAATGAGCAACAGCGACAAAAGAAGAACGGGATATATCACCAATCCGCACACAACAGAATTGAGCCATTGCCTTTCAAAACCTACAAGCCAATGTGACACATTTCTGAGCGGAAGGGTCAGCAAGGCCGAAAACACCAACACTACCATTGCCGGAAGAAACCACCATGAAAGAAGCTTCTTCATCAATATAATATCTGCTACGGCACACAACACAGCAATCACCACTATAAATCCGCCAAGCAAAATCTTCAGGGAATTTTTCATAATCTGTAATAGGCATCAAGACCCGTCTCATAAAAAATTATAGGCTACAAAATTATGAGAACGTAATCAAACCGACAAAAAAACTATATAGACAATATATCAACACGCATAATATTCCCCTAAGTCAAAGCGTATTGACTACACTTAGTCCCCATTTCATAAAAAATAGCGACCCCCGGAGTCGCAGCCTTGAGTCGATTTTTGTTCATGACTGAAAGAGGCCAAGGATGCGAGGCTAATTTCAAATTTTATGAAACAGACTCTTAGAGTCCGTTTCATAAAAAATTTAGCTTTAGGGGCGGCTTATTTTTGAGCCAATTTCTTTATATCGGTAGGGGAGCAACCTTTCGGTTGTGACCCGGAGGATAGAAAGAAATTGGCCAAAAAGAAGCCGAGCCGAGCCTAATTTAACATTTTCGGGCATTGTTTGTAGATAAATGTTTAATATTAGATATCAAGAATTTCATTGTAAAATCACTTCTGTCTCGCATCCTTGGCCGCCTTTCATCCCTGACTTTCAGCCACAACCGAAAGGTTGCTCCTTTCAGTCAGAAATGAAATTCAGCTCAAGGATGCGACCCCTAAGGCTAAATTTTTTATGAAACAGACTCTTAGTCTCCATTCCCAAAAAATGTTAAAGCAGGAGCGGCCTCTCTTTGGCTGCTCCTGCTTTAATATTTTTATGGGAATGGTGCCTTACTCCGCAACTGTATTGACTGCTGCCGTATCTACTGCTGCCATTTCCACCTCTTCAACAATCGTAGAGTCAGCTTCAATTTCCGGATATTCTATCTTGCTTTTCGACTTGGATGCGGTGTTGAATCTGTCAATCGCTGTTTTGATCATTCCCGCCTTGCGACTGTTCCATTCCTTGGCTGTCATCATCACCATCTCCACATCGCTGTTGTCAGAGCCTTCATTAAGACTTATGAATGCATACGTTGTGCCGTTAGTCACAACTGCATAGGCTTTCTCGTTGCTTTCCGATTTATAACCCTTGGCGGCCATGGCGCGCACCACGGCATTCTTCAGGTTTTCAAACTGGCCATCCACATATACATTCAGATAAACGCGAATCAAGTCGACAACGGCTTCCTGATTCCATGAATAGTCATAATGATCGAATGTCTGATATGTGTAGGTGTAATAATAGCCGTAAGTTTCAGTGCGATACACAGGTGTGCTCTTTGCCACATAAGAATTGGTGTAGGCATATCCGCTAATCTGATATTTGTAGCCTCCCTCGAGCCCTTCGAAATAATATTTGTCAGTTCCGGTGTATTGCGAAGGATTGCCGCCTGAAATATATTTATACAAAGGCTGGCTCAGTTGCACCTTGTTATAACCGTTGCCATTGACATACGAAACCATCTTTTCAGCGGCCGCTGTGGCATCAAAATAATCCGAATTCACGATGCTCGGGAAATAACCGCCCATTTCATAATAATCGGTTTTGCTCACCGGCTCACCTTCGCTGTCATATAATTTCCATTCATTATCACCCTCATTGCCGATAAGCTCGAAATCCGTGTTGATACCCATGACGAAATCTGCATAATTTTTCATCGACAGAATATCCTTCAAATCGTCAAGCTCCTTTTCGCGCTCATCCTTTTTATTAATGATATATATTTTGTCATTGTCGCTCTTTCCAATAAATTTGTCCTTGCCGAAAGGCTGCAGCTCCTTATATTTCGCACGCACAATTATCTCTCCATCATTCGTCATGGCGCCATATTCACCATCTTCGTTGCTGAAAATATAATAGTCGGAATTAAAGAAAGAAATGTTTTTCACCTTTTCGGGCACCTTGGTGAATTCACCCTTTTTATCAACAAATCCGAGACGGTCATTTTTTCTTCCCTTTACTCTGCCATCAGAGAATTCTCCCATAATTTCAATACCCTTGACTTTTGCAACTTCTTTGCCTGATTTGTCGAGGATGAGATACACGAGATTGGAAGTGTCGGCAGCAGATACGTCAATGGTTTCGCCCTCCTTGGGAGCAGGCATTGCCACAATCATTCCGTCGAGCGATGTTGTGACGCTTTGATATTTTGGCTCCACAACCAATTTGCCGGAATTGTCTATGGCTCCCCATTTGTCATCTTCCGTCATGATTGTTGCAATGCCGTTTTTGAAGTAGGCATCCACTGCCACAATCTCCTTGTTCTTAACCGGCTCAAGAGTGAATTTCACTTTGCCATCTGCATCATAATATTCAATTCTTTGGCCTTTTCGTGTCACAGGAATCACACCGTCAGACATCACTCCGGCACTCGCCAGCTTTTCAAGGTCGCCCAACACCTTGGGTTTACCATCCTTGATTGTATACACACTAATCCCCTCATTCTCCGTTACAACAAAAGTATTGTCGAAAACAGGCGAAGGAGCCGACTTGAATTCATCGTCAAAAAGGAGTGTGCCGTCGGGACCAATCATGCCCCAGTTTGAATTCTTTTCCGTCTTCACCGGAAGATAAGTCATCGTGGTGGAGGCCTCCTTCTTGCAGGATACAAGCGACACGCCGGCAAAAAGGGCAAGAGTCACACCGGAAATGAGAATTGAATTTTTCATAATGTTAGATAGGTGGCATACCAATTTAAATTTTAGAGTCTGTTTCATAAAATAAAAAATGGTGTGCCATAAATTAAATTTTTAATTTGTTTGACACTTGTGTCTGTATCTATGAAAAAATTACTTTAGTTCGGCTTCTTTTTGGCTGATTTATCTAATATCATCGGTCACAACCGAGAAGTTGTCCCCTTGATTTTTAATAAATTATCTCAAAAATAAGCCCCCTAATGTTGAATTCTTTATAAAACAGATTCTTCTCATTACGACAGAAGACATGCCGAAGACCGAAGGTTGGAAAGACAGCTGCTGAATAATTTTGCATGCAGCGCATTATTACACACTTCAAACCTCCAAACCTATATCTCCAAACTCAAATAATACAAGTTGCATACAACTTGCATACTTGAATTACAAATATATATAATTCCGGGTTAATTACAAAAAATCAACCTTATAAGTTAATAGTTTGTTGTAGTTTGTAAGAAATCATAAAAAACAATGGTTATGAAAAGAAAGAATTTAATTTTGGGAATTTTGCTTTTTGCGCTGTGTCTTGGAAGCTGCGTGAGTAATAAGAAATATAATCAGCTAAACGCCGATTTTTCATCCACCAAGGAGAGTCTGATTGAGTGTAACGCACAAAGCAGAAATCTACAGTCGCAACTGGAAGCCGCCAATAAATCCAATAATGAGTTGCGCAGTGGCCTCGCCGAATTGAAACGCACGCTCGACCAAAGTCTGAATGCCAACATGCAAGGCAATGTCAACATATCAAAACTCGTTGACGAAATCAATGCCTCCAATAAATATATAAAACAGCTTGTAGATGCCAAATCCAAATCGGACTCCCTGAATATAGCTCTCACAAATAAGCTTACACGCTCACTCAGCACTGATGAATTGAAAGATGTTGATGTGAAGGTGATGAAGGGAGTGGTGTATATATCGCTGGCCGACAACATGCTTTTTAAATCGGGAAGTTATGAAATAAGCAGCCGTGCGATGGAAACACTCAGCAAGATTGCCAAGATTATCAAGGATTATGGCGATTATGATGTATTGGTGGAAGGAAACACCGATGACGTGCCAATTTCGCGCACAAACATACGCAACAATTGGGATCTTTCGGCACTCCGCGCATCAAGTGTGGTGCAATGCCTGCAAAATGATTTTGGCATTAATCCATCAAGGCTTACTGCCGGTGGCCGAGGAGAATACAATCCCATAGCCGACAATACCTCTGAAGTCGGCAAGCAACGCAACCGCCGCACTGAAATCATAATCACCCCAAAGCTTGATCAATTCCTCGACCTTATCGACAAAGCACCGGCTGAAAAATAAGGCTCCGTTTCATATAAAAATTTAAGGCTTCATTCCCCGACTTTAGACACCGTTTCATAAAAATAGCGGTCGATGGGGCGGCTTTGGACGAGTGATTTCAGATCTTCTAATATTTATTTGTAAAGTGACTCCCAAATGAAATCTGCTTCATCGGAAATCTAAAATTATGTTACAAAATCCATTTCAAATACCAAGAATGTCAAAAGTCACCTCCGTCTCGCACCCTTGGCCGCTTTTTGTCCTTGACTTTCAGTCACAACCGAATGATTGCTCCTTTCAGTAAAGAATAAAATCGACTCAAGGCTGCGACCCCGGCAACCGCTGTTTTTTATGAAACGGGATCTTAACAATTTTTGGGCAGCGGAGCCTTAAACAGTGTCCTAACCCGACCCTATGGCTTAAAAATTTTATAAAAAAATGTTTTGACCGGCCTGAGCAGAGAGTCTTTCTTCCAAAGGAATTTCTTTAGAATTTGAAGAGCTTCTGCAACGGTGTAATCTTGATTCCATCCCATGTTGCGCGCCACAACCCGCGCAAGCCGCTCCGTTTCCGCCGGCACAATATTGATTCTTTTGAACATCTGCATCATTTTGCGTCGGCTCTTAACATTGAACGTTGTGCGGTTCACATCCACATAAATAAATTTATATGGCTTGCGACTCGCAAGCAAAACATTGCCGGGTGAGAAATCGCGAAAAAACACTCCTTGTTTAAATAAATGTGACATTTCAGCTCCCAGGGCCTCTACAAACTTATCGCGATCCTCCCATTTTTCCCAAAATCTCACCTCCTCCACGTTGTCTTCATGATGACACACATAATAAGACGCTTCAAGCTTTAATCCGAACCACGCACGTTTTTCTCCATGTGCGTAGGGAGTCGGAGTGCTGATGCCGAGTTTAAGAAGCTCACAGGCATTTCTATATGATTTCTCGGATTTCGGCGTGGTGAAAATGCCATAAATCAACCCTTTTAACACTCCCGGACGTCGAAACGCCTTTATATTTACCATCTCCCCGCTCGGAAGTCGGTATTTATAAAGTTTGTTGCGGCCGTCATATATTTTGACTGCTTCTGCGGGTACACCATTGACAAGCATGCGGTCAATAAGAGTGCGACAGGCCGCAACTGTGGAAATTGCATCCGATTTTTTTCTCATAATCAAATTATTTGCCGGAAAAGAGATTCGAATCTTCCGAAAGACTCGGAATTAATCTCCGCATCGGGATTTTTAATCCAATATAGTGGCAAATCTTCATAGAAAGCCGCCATAAGCGAAAATGTGCTCGGCGGCCCTGCAAGGAGATTGCATTTCGAGAGCGCATACAAGTCTTCACCCGGATTGCCGGCAGGAAATTTCACATCACATCCATTTAAACCGTTGCGAAAATCTTCACGGCTTAATGAGGGGTCGTTGCCGCACACATAAAACACTATTTTCTTGCCGGGATACCTGTTTCCTGCATATAGCGACAGCTTTCTAGCCACGCTTATATATTGACTATCAGAGAAATAATATTTTCCACATTGCCAGCGAATATAATCACCCCTTCTCACATGAAGCCCGATTCTCACACAATCTTCGGAATCTGACATCATCAGGTCGACATTACGACGCACCTTCGCCTTGAAATTGAACAAATTTCTTATCTCGCTTCGATATTTCAGAAAGAGATCGTAAAATCTCACTTCCCAACCCTCAACAATCACATTTTTATGGCTGAGGATAGTGTTCTGCTTTTCAGGCGACACCTCCCCGGGGGTGTTATATGCCACAATGGGAAATAATCCCAAGGCTGCCGCCGCCTTGGCATAGGCGTAGCGAAAGGGATTATGTTTGCCGCCGCGAATTTTGAAGAATGGATATTTATAACAAAAACGCATGGAAATGCAATTGCGGCCATGCTCGCGCGCGAATGCATAAACATGGCCGAATTGCAATATATTATTGCACATTTGACCCTTGTCTCTGGCGTATATCATTCCGCTTTAATATGTTTTTTCGGTTGGCTTCATATAGCTTTGCCAACGTGTAGAGTTTATAGAATGATTTGTTTTTTGCCTCGATATATCCGGGCACACCCAAACGGAATCCCCCCTTGAGAACATACATTTTCACAAATCTCCACCATGGCGCAAAAATCATTTTGAACAGCCCGGGGACTTTCCCGTTGTCACGGCGGTCCACCTCCTTGTCGGTATATCTGTTCATCCTTTCAAGCATATCCTTAAGGTCGGCCGACTTATGCACAAGAGCCATGTCCAGCCGTTCCCTCGGAATCTTAAGCGTCTTGCCTCTTACAACCGGATTGGAATGAATTTCCACCGGCCAGTCGCATTTTTTGCGATTAAGCACCCTAATCTGGTAATCGGGATAGGTGGACTTGCTCCAACTGTCAAGAAACATGTTTTTACGCGGTATTCCCACGGCGCTGACATTTCCGGGATTTGCTAAAAACAGTTTGAGATAATCCGCCAGCGGAGGTGTGACCAGCTCATCCGCATCTACAAAGAAAACCCAGTCAAATCGAGCTTCCTTCATGGCATAATTACGCGCCGGCTCCACATATCCCACCGGGGGATGGTGAATGATGCGACAGCCGTTTTCGCGGGCAATCTGCAGGGTACGGTCGGATGAATCCATATCGCACACAAGAATTTCATCGAATTCTTTGAGATGGTCTATCACCTCCTGCAAGTGCATCTCCGCATTCCGGGTGTTGATAATGGCGCTGATTTGCATTTGAAAAAAGGTTAAGAGTCTGTTTCATATAAATTCAATATTGGGGATTGCATGCATGAGCTGATTCTGCAGAGTCAAAATCGGCTATGCATACGAGGCCAATAGTAATTAAATATAAACAGACATATGATTTATTGTTAACTTATTTAACTCAAGTTTCGCAAGTTGCAAGCAACTTGCAACCTTGAAGGTTAGAGTTAGCCGGTTAGAAAGGTTAGTGAGATAACCATTGTAAAATTACAACGTAATTGTTG
>JAMPDQ010000047.1 GCA_023665575.1 Candidatus Amulumruptor caecigallinarius
GTTTTGTGTGTACCGAAGGATATGTGCCTTATGGTTGGCAATTTCCATGGGAGAAGATAACAATCCCCTCCGAAAGGAGAGCCAGACTCAACATATGGGGAATATGTCTCGACTGACAACCTTTTCTATGCTGTCAATCGGGCGTTGGGCGCGCCGGGTTGCACTAACCACATTGATTTTTCCAAATGAGCCTAATATGTTCATTTATTTTTCTGAAGTACTTATTATTTTCATGTGTTTTTCAACATATTGCTTTGTCAGACCAATGAAAATGGCTACTTTAGCATATTACATCGATTCGGATACGCAAATTAAGAGTCAATTTTTATGAAACACACTCTAAAGAAATTGCTGCGCCCCACCAGAATGAGCAAAAGGAAATTGCAATCTGTCTTGATGGAAAATGCGTCACGGTCGATGCTATAGTTGAAAAGACAAAGTGCGCTTTTGGCTCATCCATACATATAGTGAAGTGATTTAAACTTTTTACAAAAACTAAAGAAGTGTTTAAATATGTTTTCTTCAAACGCAATATTTATTAGACTCCATTCCCCAAAAAATATTAAAGCAGGGGTGGCCTATTTTTTGCGCTGATTTGCTTTATCTCAGAGGGAGCATAGTGGGCTATGTGACCGATTTTGGGGAGTGGAGCCTTAATATTTTGGCAACTCACGCTTCTTTCATCAGTCGTGATGCCCGCATCACTTCTTCTTCAAGAACCGAAATTTGCTTAAAATCGTAATGAATCTTGCATTTGAAAAAAATTTAAATCACATCAATACCTATTGACAATATATCTGAATATCTGAATATCTGAATATCTGAAATAAAACCTTCTACATTTCAAATTCACAAAACACTGATTCCATGAAAACAGACAATATCAACGGCCCATTCAGCATCAAACAAATTGAGTCAGACCGTCGTGTGCTTGAATTGTTGTCGCAAAATTTCAGTTCGATCAGCGCAGCTAGCACAGAAATCATAAATCTAGAAGCCATTCTTAATCTTCCCAAAGGCACAGAGCATTTTGTGGCCGACCTGCACGGCGAAAACGAAGCTTTCAGCCATATTCTGCGCAACGCTTCGGGAAATATCAAGCGAAAAGTGTCGGATATTTATGCCAACACCATGAGAGAGTCGGAAATAGCCCAACTCTGCTCGCTGATATATTATCCCGAAAGCAAGCTTGAGCTGATAATCAGCGAAGAGCCCGACCTCGAGAATTTTTACAACATCACGCTGCACCGTCTTGTAAGAGTGCTCCAGAATGTTTCTTCAAAATACACACGCTCGAAAGTAAGAAAAGCCCTGCCTAAAGAGTTTGCGTATATTATAGAGGAGTTATTGCATGAAGCTCCATCGGAAGATAACAAACAATTATATTACAACCGTATCGTGGAGACAATAATCTCCACCGGACAGGCCCATGACTTCATCATTGCCCTCTGCAATGTGATTCAGCGGCTCAGCATAGACAGGCTGCACATCCTGGGAGACATTTACGACCGGGGCCAGGGCGCACACCTCATATTAGACATGCTCGCCGGATACAAGCATTTCGACATCCAGTGGGGCAATCACGATGCCTTGTGGATGGGAGCCGCGGCCGGCAACGATGCCTGCATAGCTAATGTGCTCAGAATTGCCCTAAGATATGGCGACATGGCCACTCTTGAAGAGGGTTACGGCATAAATCTTGTGCCACTCGCCACTTTCGCCATGGAAACCTATGCCAATGATTCGTGCACAGTGTTCAACCCGAAGCTTTCGGCAGACAGCCCATCGAACAATGATAAAAGCCGAAATCTACTTTCAAAAATGCACAAGGCCATCAGTATTATACAGTTCAAGCTTGAGGCGGCACTTATCTCACAACATCCCGAATGGAAAATGGAGAAAAGAAAGCTGTATGATAAAATGAGCCGGGATTTCAAGCAGATTACAATAGACGGAAAAGTGTATGACATGCTTGATTCAAACTTCCCCACAATCGACCCAGATGATCCATATCGTCTTTCCCCGGAAGAGGAAGCACTTGTAAAGAGGCTCCACCGCAGCTTCAGAATCAGCGACAAACTGAAATCTCACATGAAAATAATGCTCGACCATGGTGATCTCTTCCTGGTGATGAATTCAAATTTGATGTTTCATGCCTCTGTGCCTCTGAATGAAGACGGATCGTTCAGGGAAGTGGAACTCCTCGGGCACAAGCTGAAAGGAAAAAAACTTCTCATTGCCACGGCCATGCTTATGCGGGGCGCCTTTAATCGCGACACAGACCCGGAGATGCGCCGCTATTCGCGCGATTACTACTGGTATCTGTGGTGCGGCTCCGATTCCCCTCTGTTCGACAAAGGATCGATGACCACCTTCGAAAGATATTTCATAGCCGACAAATCCACACACGAAGAGAAAAAAGGCCATTACTACAGTCTGCGGGAGCGTGAAGACATTTGCGATGCAATTCTCGATGAATTTAATGTCACCGGCAACCACCGCCATATTATCAACGGACACGTTCCCGTAAAAGTGGGCAAAGGAGAAAAGCCTGTTAAAGCCAACGGCAAGCTTATGGTGATAGACGGCGGATTCTCAAAAGCATATCATGACACTACCGGCATCGCCGGATACACACTCGTATATCACTCGCGCGGATTTGTGCTCGTGCAGCACGAACCCTTCACAAGCACCGAGGAAGCAATAAGGCTCGGCACAGATATTGTGTCAAGCACACAACTTGTGGAAATGAGCACCATGAGAATGCGTGTGCGCGACACAGACATAGGAGCCGAACTTGAATCGCAGATTTATGAACTCCGGGAGCTTCTTTATGCATATCGCAGCGGCATGATCAAAACAATCTGACGAAAGCTTTCAACATCTGATATGGATTTTGTCCAAAACTCCGTTTGATAGAATCTTAAGAAATAGATTTTAAATATTTTTTTAATATTATTTGGCAGAGACCGATATAACGACTATATTTACAATCTGAAGACATAACAACAATAACAAATAAAAAATCTTATATATGAAATCTATCAAGAAACTATTTCTTCTTGCCATGCTCATAATGGGCACCGGCCTTGCAGCGCAAGCTCAGCTTCCTTCAGTGCAGCTCAAAGATCTTAATGGAAAACCAGTTGATTCCGCAACACTCTCCAACGATGGCAAACCGTTTGTAATCAGCTTTTGGGCAACATGGTGCAAGCCCTGCATCCGCGAACTCAAAGCCATTCACGAAGTATATCCCGACTGGCAGGAGGAAACCGGCATGAAGCTTTATGCCATCTCAATCGACGAGGCTCAGAATGTGTCGAGAGTGAAACCCCTTGCAGATGCCAACGGCTGGGAATATGAAGTGTTGCTTGACACCAACAGCGATTTCAGCCGTGCAATGGGAGCACAGAATGTGCCGCACGTCGTAGTGGTTGACGGCAACGGCAAAATCGTGGAGTCACACTCCGGATATACCGATGGCTCGGAAGAACATCTTATAGAACTCATTCGTCAGCTTTCACTGAAAAAATAATCCACTAATCATTCCACTAACCTTAGAGCACGTCTCAACTCATGAAAACCCACTCACTTTTCAGTCTGGCACTCACCGGCGCAACACTCATGGCTGTGAGCAACAGCGCGCGAGCCGACTATCCGGTGGCTGTGCACGGCTCCGTGCAGGCCGACATCGTTTTCCCTGAAGTGGACAACGACATCAATACCGGAACATACGACCACAAAATACTTTTCAACACATATGCAGATGTAAATCTGGCGAGCAAATTCGTAGACGCCGGCCTTAGAGCCGAATTTATGAAGTGGCCTCTCCCCGGCTATGATCCCGACTTCGCCGGATGGGGTCTTTCCAACTTCTATGTGAAAGGAAAATATAAAGGATTCGAGCTTACCGCCGGCGACTTCTATGAACAGTTCGGCAGCGGTTTTATCCTGCGCACATACGAAGAGCGAGCACTTGGAATTGACAACTCCATCCGCGGTGGCCGCCTCGGTGTGACAGCAATCGATGGTGTGAAGCTGACAGTTTTGGGCGGAGTGCAGCGCACTTACTGGGACTGGAGCAAACACAGCCAGGTATATGGTGCTGATGCGGAAGTGCATTTTGAGCAATGGATGAACGCACTCAAAGAGCACAACGCCGGATGGATGCTCGGGGCTTCTTACGTGCTGAAACATGAAGACGAAACGGAAAAAACATTATCCGGAACCAACTACCGCCTCAACATGCCGAAGCTTGTGAACGCTTTTGATGTGCGGACCACATTTAACAAAGGTGGTTGGAGCGTGCTTGGCGAATTCGCATGGAAAGGTCAGGATCCGAGCTACGACAACGATTTCACATATGGCAAAGGAACAGCCTATATGCTCAGCGGAACATATTCAAAACGCGGCATGAGCGCCATGCTCCAGGCAAAACGCAGCTTCAACATGGCATATCGCTCACAACGCGAGCGCAGCGACCTCGCCGCCTTTATCAACAATATGCCCGCCTTTACCTACACACACACTTACTCTCTTCCAGCCCTTTATCCTTATGCCACACAGAACGCGCCGGGTGAATGGGCATTCCAGGGCCAGTTCTCATATAATTTTGCTCGCAAAACACCTCTGGGAGGCCGTTATGGCACAAAACTCACTATCAATGCATCTTATGTGAGCAGTCTTTGCAACACTCCCTCCCCCGTTGGCATCAACGGCACCCCCTGGGGAACAAACGGTTCTTCCGCCCCATTCTTTAAAATGGGCGCCTGCAACTATTATGACATCAATGTGCAGGTGGAGAAACGTTTCTCAGCCCCTTTCCAAATGACATTCATGTATATGAACCAGCTCTACAACAACTATGTGGGCAAAATCGCAGAAACCCCGGAGAAATATATCCGCACAAACATCCTTGTGGCCGATGCGAAATATAAATTCAACAAGAAATACACTCTCCGCGGCGAGCTGCAGTATCTCTTCACAAAGCAAGACCAGAAAGACTGGGCCTACGGACTTGTTGAATTCAGCCTTGCGCCATATCTCATGATTTCAGCCAGCGACATGTGGAACTGTGGAGACACCGGACTGCACTATTACATGTTCGGCATCACTGGCAACTACAAATCAAACAGACTTATGCTGTCGTATGGCCGCACACGCCAGGGCTTCAACTGCTCGGGTGGTGTATGCCGCGAAGTGCCTGCAATGCACGGCTTCCAAATCAACTACAGCTATAACTTCTAAGAACCGGCATAAAAATGAAAAAATCACATAAAACATTATTATACTGCGCACTCTCTCTCTTTATGGGAGGCCTTACAGCTTGCGATGACGTAAAGGAGGGCGACCGCTATATTGACATGGGCACTGTAACAGCTGAAAGAGCTGTGCTCCTTGAAGATTTCACCGGACAGGAATGTCTCAACTGCCCGATTGCACATGAAACAATTGATGGTCTCATTGAGCAATATGGAGCCGACCATGTGGTGGCAGTAAGCATTCACAGCGGACCGCTGTCGATTTATATCAACAGAACCAATTTCGAAACCGGATTTATCGGCTTGATGAACCGACAGGGAGAAACAATCAAGAATTCCTATGGTATTTCTTCCTTCCCAATGGGAGTGATTAATTTCGGCAGTCCAACCACTTATGACAATTGGGCAACCGAAGTGAGAAACGCAATTGCCATTCCCACCGATATTAAGCTTAATTTGGAGGCAAGTTACACTCCTGATGAGAAAGATGGAGAAAACGGCTATTTCGGCACAATCAATATGAAAGCAAGCATATTGGCTGGTGAAGCAAAAAACGTCAATGTGCAATTCTGGATTGTGGAAGATGGAATTCAGGCAAGACAGAAACTGCCCGATGGATCATATAACGAAAAATATGTGCACAACAATGTGTTCCGTGCCCAGGTATTTGACTCAATGGAAGGAAATTCAGTCACACTCACAAAGAATATGGCAATGGATGTGACGGGCAACATTGTGACACACTGGGACAAAAAAGAACATTGGGAGCTGGAAAACCTCGGTGTTATCGCCATTGTCAGCGATGCTTCAGGCGTGCTTCAGGTGAAACGTGTTCCACTTTTTCCCAAAGCTGATAACAACGAATAGGACACTTTTGTAAACAATCCAATTCCTCAGATTTTCTCAGGCCTTGACAACTGTCGGGGCCTGAGCATTTTTTATACCAGGCTTCGTTTCATAAAAAAAGTTAGATTCCATTTCATAAAAAAATCAACGTTGGGAATCCAACAATTTTTTAGAGCCTAAAATTTGTATCAACCTGCAAGCGTTTATATTTGTTATAATTAAGTAGTTGGGAAGCAAGAGTCTGTTTCATAAAAAATTTAACATAAGATTGCTCTGTCTGTGATTGAATAAATTATCTCAAAAATAAGCCACCCCTAATGTTGAATCTTTTATAAAACAGACTTTAAGTAGGGAGTAGAGCCCATCATCCACTTCCGCTAACTGATAAAAGATTGGAAAAATGGAAAGCTCAGTTTTGATAATATTGTTTGTTGTAGCCACGCTGGGAAGCGTATACGACTACTACCTTATTGCCGAGTCGCATAGTAAGAAAAAAGCCGAAGAGAGAAACATCCCGGATAAAAATCGAAATCAGAAGCCGGAGCACAATCCATCGCAAGAAGATTATAACACAATTCGTCTTATCGGAGAGAAAGCATTTCACGATATGGTGGACAGAATTGAAGCCCTACTTACCCTGCACAAACTCCACCGCAACATGACTGTGCCTATTGTTTGCCCACCCACCTCAGCTCTTGGCAAGAACGAACTTCATCATATTCTTCCGGGCGAGCCGGTCAGCCTGAACATAACATATCAGAATGGCGTGAAATGGATAGATGTATTTTCAAGAGGACACATGATAGGGAGGCTTACACTGCAAAATGCGAGTGCCATAACAAATCTGCTTTATTGCAATGATATAAAGGGAATTTATATCGGAGAGCAGAACTGCTACGGGCTGGACGGTGTGTGTCGCTTGTCGCTGATAATATTTTATCAGCTCAAGCAGCTCGATGTGACACATGTGACGGAATTGGTGAGAGAGCATCCCGATGAGCCCGATACAGCCAAATTTAAAATCTGCCAGAATTAGACTCCATTCTCCTAAAATTGTTAAAGCAGGGGCAAAATTTACCCAAAAGACGCCGCCGCTACTTTAACAATTTTTGGGGAATGGAGACATAAAAATCCATTTTTCGGTGTGATTATCCGGGAACACATCATTGAAAAAAAGTTTATCTATCTTTATTGAGAATTGCCAAATTTTGGTTAATTTAGCACGAAATAGATGACACACCGATTTAGAGCTTGTTAAATAAAAAATGTGAACGTCATGGTCACAGATGTGCCTCAGCCTTGAGGCTGCAGGTTCAGTTACATAGCGGGCTATGTAACTGAACCAAAGGCTCAAAGATGAGGTGCAGCTGCGAGACATAACGGTAATTTTG
>JAMPDQ010000048.1 GCA_023665575.1 Candidatus Amulumruptor caecigallinarius
TTTAACTACATGACAAAAATTGGAAAATATCGAATATAGGCTTCTTCATGGGTCTGTTAAGAACGTCTGAGATTTCCTCAAGTCCGTACTTAACAATTGACTTTGCACGATGCCCATGCTTCAATATTCTAATTTTCTTTACATTAATATCCTTATGGTCACCAACGAGATACGCCCACACAAGTGCGATGCACACCAAGGCAACGAGTCTTTCGATTCGTTCCAGCTCCCTCATGTGCGTGTCCTCGATGTTGAACCCCGAAGATTTCATGGCCTTGAACAACGTCTCAATCTGCCATCTGTCCTTGTAGGTTGTCACGGCCTTTTCCGGATGGTTGAAGCAGATAAGAATCTGAAGTTCCGGCAGTCCATCCGAGTTCTTGAGTCTCGCCCCGGCGAGATAGACATATTCACCCTTCATAAGATAGAGCTTATGATAAATGAGTTCTTCTCCGAGTCTGACTCTGTTGAACATGTGCCATGCCCTGACTTTCTCTCCCGACTTTGGATTGATGACCCAAAAGTTTTGCCGTATACGGATGTAGTAGCGGATTCTCTCGTTGTTGAGCCATCCGATCCATTCCTTGCCGACAAATTCTCTGTCGGCAACCAAACAGTCTATACAATCGTGTCCGAAGAGGTCAATGAACTTCTGGACGAGGGATTTGCGCTCCTCCCAATTGGAGTTTCCTCGCTTGGGCATAAGCTTGAAAATCAAAGGAAACGCTACTCCTCTGTAGGTTATCCCGAGCATAAGGATGTTGATGTTTGCCTCCCCGAATTTCCAGTTGGTACGATCCATGGAAAGAGTGACCTTTCCTTGGTTTGGAAGAAGGCTGAAGATCATCTTTGCGATGAGGTCAAGATTCAAAGCATATTTGGCAAAGAACCTCTGGAGTCTGCGCATATTGGAATCCCGCTCCACGCTGGTTGGCATGGCAGCAGCCAGTTTATGAAGACTCACTGTCTGAACCACGCAAAGAGCATGGATGACATATGCCATCAACTTTATACGGGCAAGATTCATTGTTTTTCCAAAGTGTTCTTGCATAATCGGGAGGATTTGGTTAACTTTGACCAAGTCCTTGGAATTAGTAGTTTTCATGGAGAAAAGTCGGTAAACTTTTCCTTTAAATTACTAATTTTCAAGGACTTTTGCAAATTTAATCACTTGAAATTTAGATGTTTAACAGCATAAATTTCAATTTTTGTCATGTACTAAAAATTTTTTTAATTAAATTTATATCGCCGTTTACCTATCGGCCATTTTTTACGTTATTATACTATAGAAGTTGTTTAAACTAATTTACTAAAGTTAAAATGAAGCTTGATTCGGCTCTTTTATTAACCCTTGCGGATATTTCCGGTCGCTTTTGATTCTCTCGTCTAAACAAACCATTAGGTTGATACCTCTTTGAGTGAAAAAACGCCTCAAAAATATATCGCAAATGTTATTAAATTACTATTGGCCGGGCATGCGACTCCTAATGTCAGATTTTTATGAAACTGACTCTTAGTGTGGACAACTTGATGCGGTATTGCTGAATCCGGCTATAGATTATTTTGAATATTCGACTTATGGAAAAATTGCAGATTAAAATAATAAATAGAAGCGGGCATCCACTCCCTGCTTATAGCACCTTTGAAGCTGCAGGCCTTGACGTGCGTGCATTTCTGCCCAACGGTCCCGTTACGCTGAAACCTCTCCAACGCGCCCTCATTGGAACCGGCCTATATATGCAGCTCCCATCCGGATATGAATGCCAGGTGAGACCACGTTCAGGACTTGCCCTCAAATATGGAATATCAGTTGTGAACACTCCCGGCACCATTGATGCTGATTATCGCGGAGAAATCGGTGTGATTCTCATAAACCTCGGTCAGGAGGATTTCGTGGTAAATGACGGCGACAGAATCTGTCAGTTTGTAATTAAGGAATATATTAAAGTGAAGTGGGAGCCGGTGGAAGAACTTGACCGCACACAGCGTGAGGATGGAGCATTCGGACACACCGGGCGCAACTGAATTTATTATGACAAGACCCCGTTTCATAAAAAAGCATTGATTTAAAAACATTGATTTGAAAAGAGCCACAACATATCTGTTATCATCGGTGATTCTTGCCGGTGTGCTTGCCTGTTTCGCCTCCGGACGAAATGATACGGGCTCCGGTGCCGCTCGCAGTAAGGCACGTTATATGTATACTCAGGGGCTGGCTGCCGCTGCCGCCGGCGATGAAAGTAGTGCCTATGAATTTTATAAAAGGGCTTTTATGTGTGATCCCTCTTATGAAGTAGCCGGATATGCCTATGGTTCGCGGCGACTCATGATTGGTATAGACACTCTCCAGTCTGATGCGGAGTTGCAGAAATCTCTTGATATGATGCGCCCGTATGTCGATGAATATCCCGATGATGAGTTCGAGGCAATTTATTATTCTTATGTTGCCGGCCGACTCGGCAAGCCCGATGAAGGTGTGAGAGTGCTTGAGCGAACATATGCTCTCCACCCGGAAAATTCCAACACTCTGTTGCAGTTGTCGGATATCTATTTGCGACGCAACGACCTGAAGAGTGCCGTGGATGCTCTTACAAGATATGAAAGCGCCGAGGGAATGTCGTCACAACTCACAATGCGCAAATCCTCATATATGTTGGCCGACGGTGATACCGCCGGCGCGCTTAATGCCGCCGACCGGCTGATTGCTTCCGATCCGCTCAACGATGAATATCATGTGCTGAAAGGGAGCCTGCTGGAGATGGTGAATAAGAAGGATTCTGCCTTGATATATTATCAACAGGCTGAAATGTTGAATCCGGAAGGCTCCGGACCGAAGCTTGCGCTTGCCGGCTTCTATCAGGAAATGGGAGATTCTGTGGCTTATGACGGGAAAATGTATGAAGTGCTCCTCTCTGAAGATCTGGAATCTGATGAGAAAATCGGAATGCTTGCACAATATCTGCAGTCACTTTTCAGCGACAATCACGAAACAAAACGCGGCGACCACCTCTTCGAAGTGCTGATACATCAGTATCCGCACGACCCGAGGGTGCTTGACCTCGCCGGAAGATACAGCGCCGCCAAGGGCGACTTTAAAAATGCGGTGGAGCAAATCTCATATGCAATTGACCTTGACGGGAGCAATACTGCTTTTTGGGGGCAGCTTATGGCTTATCAGACTGTGGGAGGCAACCCGGAAAAGGCTCTTGAAACATATCGCCGCGCCATAAAACATATCGTGCCCGATGAAAATATGACTCTTTATTACGCCTCTGTGGCCCAGATGTCAAAACAATATGGCCTTGCAGCTGATGTGTTCAGAAGTCTCATTGCGAAGATTGATTCCGGTCTCAATCCCGACAGCCTTGTGAGCTTGAATGATGTCAGACGCGACATTTCGATGGAAGAACTCGACAAACTCAGCTCTCTCTTCACATCTTTGGGCGATAATTACCATCTCGCCGGCGAAGATGAAAAGGGATATCGCGCGTTTGAGAATGCAATAACGCTCAACGACAATAATGCCATGGCCAGAAACAATTATGCATATTTTCTCTCGCTGGCCGGCGGTGACCTTGACAAAGCACTCATTCTCAGTCAGGGAAGCCTTGCGGGTGATGATGCGCAGAATCCCACATATCTCGACACCTATGCCTGGATTCTGCATCTGAAGGGCGACAACGAGTCCGCACTCCGTTATCTGCGTGCGGCTGTGGAGAAAATGGAAGCTTCCGAATTTCTGTCGGCGGAATTATACGACCACCTCGGCGATGTGCTGAAAGACACCGGAGATGCAGTCGGCGCTGCTGAAGCTTATGAAAAAGCGGTGGAACTGCAAAAAAAGAATGGAGAAACGGAGGAAGAATCATATAAAAACACTTTGAAGAAACTTGAAAATATTGAGAAACGGGAGCCTAAAAAACATCAGTGAAATGTGCAGAATCAATATATTGAGAATGTTGCTTATTGCCGCATTCCTTTTCTCAACCGGCTTGCAGCTGCGGGCTGATGATGTGATGCGGAAAATTCTTGATAACCACACAGTGTGGAATAGCGCAGAGTTTTCAGGGAAATTGAAAACCGACAAACTCCCCGTATCAGTCACTCTGAAAATTTATATGCTGCGCGACTCCCTTATTCAAATATCCGCAAGAGCTCCCTTTGTGGGCGAAGTCGGCAGACTCACTATCGGCACGGACTCCATAGAAATTGTCAATAAACTGAAAAAAGTGTATTGTCGGGAATCTATGGACAACTTGCAGAAGGTGTATCCGGCTCTAATTGCAGACCTGCAGGGGGTGCTGCTCGCAAGAGTGGTGAAATTCGGCTCCGGACCGCTGGATGTGGTGAGTTTCTCAGATATGACCATTGAGCCGGGCAACGATGGACAGTGGCTTATAACCCCTCCTTTGAAAAGTGATTCTCTTTTCCCGCTCAATTATGGATATGTGGTGAGCGAAAACGGCAGGGTTGCAAACCTTGTGGTGTCAGTGGCTTCAAAAGATATAGTGTTTCAGATTGACTATTCTTATGAAAACCGGGGAGAACAGATGGATATCACCTACGCCAAAGGAAAAAAGAAAACTAATGTAAAGGTCGATTTCTCCACCGTGAGATGGGGTGGTCAAGAAATGCAACCGATTAAGGTTGATAAAATGTCGCGAGTGGGAATCAAGGAGTTGCTCCGGTCTCTTAAATAAACTGAACAAACCATGCGTCACTTAGGCTCTTTTTGAGCCAATTTGTGAAACAGAATAACAATGAGCAAGCATATATACCTTATAGCAATTTTGATAATTAGCGCCCTTCTCGCCCCGAGCTCCCTGTGCTGTGCCGCACCGAAAAAGAAGGCTGCAAAGAAGGCTGTCGCCGTCTCTGCGAAAAAAAAGGCAAGGGGAGCAAAGAAGGTGGGAAACAAAAAAGGCAAACATTCCGCAAACCGTGCCGGTAAAGGTGAGTCAGCCGCTGATGTGAAGCGTCAGCAGCAGGAAGCACAGCGCGAAATCCGACTGACACAGGAGCAGATTAAAGCCAATGACATTGCTGTAAGCAAAGGCCTGAGCGAGCTTGGAAAACTCGAAGGCGACATCAACTTGAGCAAGGTGCGTGTGGCCGATGCAGGAAAAAGGGTTGCAGTGGTGGAGAATCAAATCAACACCCTCAATTCCCGGGTGGAATCTGACCGGAAAATGATTGCAAAGTTGCGGGGTGAATATCTCAAGGCGGTGAAGAAGATGCGTGCCAAAAAGAAAAACAATTCCACTCTCGCTTTCATTTTTTCTTCAGGCAGTTTCAACGAGGCTCTGCGGAGAGTGCGTTATCTGAAGCAGTTTTCGCGCTGGCGCGAAAAGAAAACTTCCGACATCCAGTCTCATGTGAAGCAGTTGCAGATTCGCACAGACCAGCTCTCACGTGCCAGAACAATGCACACACGCGCCTTGTCGGAGGAGGTGAAGGCGCGTAATGATTTGCAGGCTCAATATGCCAGACAAAACTCCGTTGTGGTTGAACTTAAGAAAAATGGCGAGGCGTTGAAAAATCATCTCGCCAAAAAGCAGGCGGAGGCAAATTCTCTGAAAAGCCGCGTAGCAGCTCTGATTGCTGAGGAACAGCGCAAGGCTGAAGCCGAACAGCGTGCCCGCGAAGCCGAACAGCGCCGCATCGAGGAGAAGCATCGGCGCGACAGCGAGCTCGCTGCTCTTGAGCGGGCAAAAGCTGCCGAGCGAGAGCAAACGGCCGCCAAACAAGAGAAAATGGCTGAAAAAAAAGCTGAAAAGAAGCAGGATAACAAACCCGAAAAGAATGTGTCTTACGCTGAGGCAAGAAAGCGCAGGCCGCGCAAACCTGCAGCCGGAAGTAATAAAGCTCCGGTTGAGAAGTCTGCCAATATGGAGAGAAAGGCTGTATCGGCAACACCCTCTCCGGGCGGAAATTTTGCCGCTATGAAGGGCGCTTTGCCACATCCGGTGGCCGGCTCTTTCAAAGTCACAAGCCGTTTCGGCCGTCATTCTCTCCCTGACCTGCCTGATGTGATGTATGACAATCCGGGAATTGATGCCGAAGTTGCCTCCGGCGCATCTGCCAGGGCTGTATTTGGCGGAAAAGTGTCGGGTGTATACATGCTTCCGGGTTTTTCTACTGTTGTGATTGTGAATCATGGCGGCTACTACACTGTATACGGCAATATTGCAGCAGCTGCCGTGAAGCAGGGAGATGTGGTGAAACAGGGGCAGAACCTCGGTCGGCTTGCTGCTGATGAGAATGACTCTTCCCATAGCCTTATTCATTTCGAAGTGTGGAAAAACCGCGATAAGCTTGATCCATTGCAATGGATTCAATGACATGACAGATAATTGCAAATATTCTATAGAGAGATATAATCCGTTGATGGCAGGAGAGTGGGATGACTTTGTGAAGTCGTCGCGAAATGCCACATTCCTTTTTCAACGAGCCTACATGGATTATCATGCCGACCGGTTTGCCGACTGCTCCTGGGTGGTTCGGAAGAGGGGGAGAATAGTTTCTCTTTTGCCCGCCAATCTCAGCTGTGATGGTGTGTTGCATTCGCATGCCGGTCTGACATATGGGGGCTGGCTGCTTCCTGCGGCTCATATCAATGGCGCCGACTTGCTTGAAATTTTCAGCGAGATGTGTTCTGTATGGCGATGCGCCGGCATAAAGGCACTCGATTACAAGCCTGTGCCATATATTTATCATGTAGTGCCTTCGCAAGAAGATATTTATGCCCTTTTTCGTCTCGGCGCGAAGCTCTCGGAATGTTCTCTCAGTGCTGCCGTGGATTTGCGCAATTCTTCAGGATTCAACAAGCAAATGTCGCGGCATCTTGCAAAAGCGTTGCAAGTCCCGGATGTGTCAGTTTCTGAAGAATCCAACCCCGCCGAATTTATGAAGATGCTTGAGGAATGCCTTGCCACGCGGCATGGTGTGACCCCGGTGCATTCGCCCCGCGAAATGGAACGGCTTATGAATGCATTTCCCAACAATATCCGGATATTCACTCTGCGTGTTGCCGGAGAGCTTATGTGTGGGGTATGTGTATATGACACCGGCATCACAGCGCATCTTCAATATATTGCCGCAACTCCGCGAGGGCGCGAACTCAATCTCATGTCGCTGCTTGTTGACCGGTTAATTTCTGAAATTTTCAATACGCGGAAATATCTCGATTTCGGAATATCATGCGAAAATGGGGGTGAAATTCTAAATGAAGGCCTTCTGCGTCAGAAATTCTCATACGGCGCCACCGGCGTTGTATACACAAGATATTGGCTTGACCTCTGAATGTCTCTCCGTTTTTTTATGAAATAGAGCCTTAATCTCCTAAAAAAGAAAAGATTAATTGTCTCACGACAACTAATCCTCTAACCTTAAATCTAATACCATG
>JAMPDQ010000049.1 GCA_023665575.1 Candidatus Amulumruptor caecigallinarius
TCGCGGGTTCGAATCCCGCTCTCTCCGCAATAAAGCCTGATTATCAGGCTTTTGTTGTAACTACACCCAATTTTACACCCAAATCTGTAAAGTTGGGTGTTTGTTTTCGTCTTTTCTCTGATTTTTCTAATATAATCGGGCTCATTCGGGCTAAAAGGATTGTCTGATTTGTTATTATTTTGTGCCTTTGCACTCTAAAACAGTATACTTATGGCAATGACAATAAACTCTTCTCCCATCCTTGTCGGAGAATCTGCAAGAGCATTCATAGAAGCGGCCGAGCGTAACGGATTCAAAACCCTATACAAGACAGAGCAGGAAGAACGGGATTTCCTGCATCTTAATGATGATGAGCCATTGGAAACAAGGTTTATGTTCTTTGATTTGAAATTGCGGTAGAGATATAAAATGAGGTTTTCACCTTATTTCCCAATTGATAGCGGTGGGAGACGGAACGGTCTTTCCACCGCTTTCGCTTACGAAAAATCATGATTCTTCAGAAAAAATCATATTTTAGGGTAATGATTTTGGCAGTACATCTGTCTTCTATGTTTCTAAAAAATTCGGGCGAACATTCATTTTGCTTTATTAACATTGCACTGCCAATATTCCGCAGTATGCAATTCTATTTTTGCATCCGAAGGATGGATGTGGGGGCTGTCGGCTCTCATTGATATCTGCATTAATTTTTTATATCTGCATTAATTATTGCCTTTTATTTTGCCATTTATGAAAAAACCCGGAAGTAATTCAGACTTTCTTTGCGACCGTGACAAAGAGTTGCACGGCGCTTTTATGCACTTGCTGCGCACGCGTTCTGACTTGTCGCTGCGCGAAATGTTTGCCGAAGCCGCCCGGCAACCGGCGTCGCGATTCTGGGTCAGCACCTATCGCGCCGCCATTGTCGTGGCGCAAATGCTGCGCGGCCTGCAACCGGCCAACATGATTCCGAAGAAGATGGAAATGTATGCCGAAATCACACGACGTGTGATCCTTAAGCTTGAAAAAAATCCGAATCAGCCGCTGGTGCGGGCTGTGACGGAGGTGGTGGAATCTCCGGCTCCGGAATTCTATCTCACTCCTGAATCCTCGCGTGTAATAATCTACCGGATTCGCCGGCGCCGCAAGCAGGCATCCGGATTATTTTCATCTTCAACCGCCGCAACGACCATATGATGACAGACGCGATTCTGGCAGAGAATGAGAGGCGCAACTCTCTCCGGAGAGAAGTGTTTAATCCTGTGACAGGCCGCGGGAGCACCGGCAAAAGATTTCTTTTCAATGTGAAGGGACTTGAGAATGCCTGGTGCGCTGCGGGGGGAAATGCGACTGACGATTGTGCGGGAGGTGTGTTTCTTCCGGAGGCGATGCGCACGGATGCAGACGTAGCGGGGCTTCTGGAGCACGGCGACACAGACAAATGGCTTCGGGCGCGCGACAAGCGCCGCCCCGACATGCGCACCCGCGAGGCATTGCGACAAAAGATTGTGAGGCTGCGGATGCTCCACGACTTCCCCTATTGGGCTGCCACGCGCGCCTATGTGAAAAACAAATATGGAGGTGATGACGTGCTGTTTGTGCTCAACCGACCGCAACGTTCGCTTGTGGAACGCCTGGAATCGATGCGATTGGCCGCGAAGCCCATCCGGCTGATTCTGCTCAAGGCCCGACAATGGGGAGGAAGCACATGCACACAACTATATATGGCATGGCTGCAACTTGTGCACAAACGCGGCCTCAATTCTCTGATAATTGCCCACCAGGGAGCCGGAAGTGATGAAATCAAAGATATGTTCGACCGCATGATAAGCCGCTATCCAACGGAATTACTTCATGAACCCGGCGATAAATTTTCGCCGAAAGAGAAGCGCATCGAGGGGGTGGGAAACTCGCGTGCGGCTTTCCGTGTGCCGGCACGCAACTGCAAGGTGAAGGTGGGAAGCGCAGAGCGGCCCGACTCCTGTCGCGGCGGCGACTACAGTCTTGTGCACTGTTCGGAGGTGGGGATCTGGAAACGCACGCTCGGCAAGACTCCCGAACAGATTGTGCGCTCGGCATGTTCAGGAGTGCTGCTGCGCCCCATGACTATGATTCTGTATGAATCGACTGCCAATGGCACCGGGAATTTCTTTCACCGCGAATATGAAGCGGCCAAGCTGGGACGCTCGCAGTTTGAGGCAATGTTTGTGGCCTGGCACGAAATCGACCAGTATACACTGGAGCTCGATGAAGCTGCAAAGCGAAAGCTGGCCTCATCGCTCCGGGAGGGACGCAACAGCGAGGCGGCGCCCAACGACCGCAGCCAGCCGGGGAAATATCTGTGGTGGCTGTGGGAGCAGGGAGCCACACTTGAGGCTATTGCCTGGTATATTTCGGAACGCTCAAAATATACAGACCATGGGCTGATGGCGGCGGAATATCCGAGCGATGATGTGGAGGCATTTGTGCATTCCGGCTCGCGCGTGTTCGACAAATATCGTGTGGAGAGGTTAAGGGCCGAATGCCTCACACCCCCGGTGCGGGGTGAGATAGATGTGGAGGGAGCGCATGATGCCACAAGCCGCATCATCTCCGACCGGGAACGGGCACGCCTGCTAAAGCGCGCTGAATTCATCAACATGCAGTCGGGAAGCTGGCAAGTATGGCGTCTTCCCGACCGGCGGGAGGGTGTATTCGCCAACAGATATGTGGTTGTGGTGGATGTAGGCGGCAGGTCGGCGAAGGCCGATTGGTCGGTGATTGTGGTGTTCGACCGCTCACCGATGTGCGATGGAAACGGACCGGAGGTGGTGGCGCAATGGCGCGGACACACTGATTTCGACATATTGGCATGGCGCGCAGCCTTGGCAGCGAGCTTCTACGGGGAGGCGTTGCTGGTGATTGAGAGCAACACGCTGGAGACCCGAGATCCGGAGCGCGACACGGATGGCGACCAGTCATGTTTCATTCTTAACCGTTTGCGCGATGTTTACCCGAATCTTTACGCCAGGCCGCAAAGTGAAGAGGATGTGCGCCGCCACGCGCCCACCCGCTATGGCTTCCACACCAACATGGCCACCAAGCCGATGATTATAGCCACCCTGGTAAAGGTGATTCGCGAGGGGTTGTATATGGAGCGCGACCCTGCATGTCTTGACGAATATCTCACCTATGAGAGGCGGCAGAACGGCTCTTATGGCGCGATATCAGGATATCACGATGACCTGCTGATGACTCGCGCAATCGGACTGCATATATGCTTTCATGAGCTTGAGCCGCCACGCAATGCTGCAACCGAAAGCATAACAGCCCCGCGCCGCAGCGGCAACTACGCGATATGGTGAAATAATCTTAAAATAGACATCGCCGGGAAACTTTGCTGTCAGCTCAAGCGTAGTATAGAATGCAGGCGATGATAAGCGGCCTGCACTGATTAACAATTATAAAAATTTTAATACTATGGATTGTAACAAACAGGAACGTTCATATCAGTTCACAGTGACCGAACAGATGAACGGTGAAAACAAAAAAGTGATGGATTTTCATTTTGGCGGACACCATGATTTGGTTGGAATGACCGCCAAGGCAACCGAAAAACTGAACATACCTGAAGAATACGCAAGAGAACTTGTGCTTGGCATGCGTCTTCTTCACCATGCACTGAAGAAGAATGAGGGGAATGCCGATTTCACAGCATTCCTCGGTCAGCTTGACGACTTCAAGCACAAACTTAATTTATGTGAGCCTTGCAAATAAGGCACACTGTGCGGGGAGGCATCAGAGTCGTCCCGAATATAGAAAACGTGGCGCCGCGGGAAACCGACGGCGTCACATTTTTGTTTTACATGCAGCAACCATACAGATAATTATGAAAAAGAACATAGATATAAAGCGGGCTTACGAGCCCGCAACGGCTGAAGACGGCTTCAGGATTTATGTTGACAGGCTATGGCCACGCGGGCTTTCGCATGAAACATTTCATTATGACCTGTGGGATAAGGAGATTGCCCCCTCCACGGAACTTCGCGAATGGTTTCACGCCAATCCGCAGGCTGAATGGGGGGAGTTTGAGAATCGTTACCGCCGGGAACTTCTGTCGAATCCCGCTTTTCACAAATTGAAGAATATTATCAGCGGCAAACCGCGGGTGACCCTTCTATATTCATCGCGCGATGAAACTCACAACAACGCCATAGTGCTGCGCGACATGCTCACGCAGTCAGCCTGAACCATTTCACGCAATCATTTTTGCAATATCTTCCATTTCCATTACTACATCACGTTTATAAGTTCGATTTCAAAGATGAGGGTTGATCCGCCGGGGATGCCGGGCTGGTTCAGTTTGCCATAGGCTTTTTCGGCAGGGATATAGACCTCCCATCTGTCTCCGATGTGCATCTGCCGCAAGGCTATTATCCAACCGGGAATTAAATCCCGCATACGAAAAGCCGGAGCCACGCCACCACGACTGCTGTCAAAGGTTTTGCCATAACATTATTGTTTTACAACCCCTTAATTACATATAGAGGATGCGAGGTTGCTCAAAATCTCAAAAATTTTTGCCGCTGACGCGGCAAGGGTGAACTAACAACAATCAAAAAATACCTATTGTAGAATATGCTATCCAAGCAGCTTTTTTATTTGAGCGTCTGTTGCCACCGGAACTGTCTTTTTGAGATGAGAAAACATTCTTTCGTAACTTTCTTGCGGTGTGCGGTCTGTTGTTAAGTTCCCATACAAATTTCCCGGTGTGGAATATTTGGCGACACCCCATCCATATTGATTACCACGTTTGTCGATGTTATAGATGAAATCGGAAATTACTACACGTCCCTCCATCATTAGTCTTGACAGAATTGGGTCGAGCGATACCTTTTCTCCAACCGGAGTATTGTCAACAAGGTCTCCGGGCTGGCGTTTCTTCTTCCTCCCACTCAATCCGAGCAGTTCGGCAATCATTTTGGAAGTTATTGAGCCTTCCGATTCTATGGTCTGCAACACAATATCGTCCAGTGCGGCAATGTCTTTATTTTGAGCAAGATGTTTAGTGTGTCGGTAGTTGAGAAAATCAGGCAACCATTCGCGGCTGATCCACACGGCTTTCCTGTTGAAGAATTTGCCGTAGGCGCATTCCCCATCCCTTATTATCGGGCCTTTCCATTCCCAAGGACCGTCCTCGTCATCTGTCCAGAAATGAGGTGTGGCCTCATAGACGGAATATCCCCGGATGCCGCAACGGAACATCGGCAGAAAACCGAGTTGGGCGACACGCGACTGCAAATCAACCTTGTCGCTTATCGGTTTTATCCTCCATGTCAGTTTATTATACCAATCCATGATAGCATCATTGTATTATTACAATTTCTTCTTGTGGTTTAATCACCACATGAATCGAGTCCGAGCTGGATATGCTCATCCTCATCATGGTTTTTGATTTTGCGGTTTCGCTCGATGATGTCGGCGAATGACTTGGGGAGACGTACGTTGTAGAGGTCGTAGGCTTCATCAAACAAGGGCGCAATCTCCTCGTCGGTAAATCCGGCTATGCCGCAGCCTATCCGGGTGACATAGAAAGTGTTCTGGTCCCATTCACGAGCCAAGTTGATAAACTCCTCAACGTAGGGCTTGATTGTCTCGATGCCACCCTGCATTGTGGGTATGGCGTAAGACTGACCTTGTGGCCCGACACCTTGACCCCATACTGCGCCAAACGTCTCGTAGGCGACACGTGCCGCGCCGCCCATGTGCATCCCCTCGAGATTGCTGCCGAATACGAAAATGTCGTCCGGCTCCAGATGCGTTATATTTTCGGGTGTGTATTTTCTGCTCATAATTATTTGTCATTAAATGAGAATATCATTGGCAGCAAGTCGGTTTTCTTAAATTCTTTTCTGAAATTTGGTGTATATTTGTTCACTTCCCGAACATCTACTATTCCCAACCAATAGAAGAGACGTTCAAATACCCTTACGGCATACACGTTATACCTTTCCGGTATGTTGACAACTTTCTGATATTGTTCTTGATAGAAATATCCGTCTCTCCATTCAGAACCGAACTTATTGAGAAGCCAAACGCTATAAGCAGTACCGACATTTCCTATTTGCTGATTTTCATGTCCGTCAACTGTATGGAGAATATTTCCTGCCAGGGAAAAGTATAGTATTTCATTTACAGCTTCATCTATATTGGCGATTGCTTTCTTTCCCTTTGCAGTAAGTGAAAGCATACCTTTCCGAATTTTCGTCCAGCCATGCACTTCAAGCAACGCTCTCGCAAATTCTACAGCCTTGGCATCATATTCATTAAATCTTTTTTGGCCATACTCTTCAAGGAATATATCAGGACGGCCAAGACGATACGCTTCGGCAACAACCTTAAGCGGAAGCCAACCATTCTTGGTGAGTTTCAATTCCTTTTCGTTGAGAGTCTGCATCAAGAATAGCACCTGCTTCACAAATGGAATCTGCATATATTCTCTTGCCGTAAGGTTGTTAAGCCGCACAGGGCAGTTCGGTCCAAAAGGATTGTCGAGGAGAAGGTGCATTTGTTCAGGCGACAATCCATTAAAGTCGCTTCTTGGTTCGCTGTTATGCCGTTGCATCATGACTTGAAGTCTGTCGTTCAACCGATTCATGTCAGCGCTTCTTCCGGCTCGCTCCTCCGCGTATATCCATTCTTGAAATTCTTTTCTTATATCTTCAATTCCCATTTCTACATCACGTTTATTAGTTCAATTTCAAAGATGAGGGTTGAGCCGCCGGGGATACCGGGCTGGTTCAGTTTTCCGTAGGCTTTTTCGGCAGGGATATAGACCTCCCACTTGTCGCCGATGTGCATTTGCTGGAGCGCGATAATCCAACCGGGAATCAAATCCCGCAGACGAAAAGCCGGAGCCACGCCACCGCGACTGCTGTCAAATGTCTTGCCGTTGATTGTCTTGCCGGTATAATGCACCGTCACCACACTGCCTCTGTTTGGTGTGCGGCCATTCTTGTTGCCCGACTTCAGCACCTTGTAATAGATACCGCCGTCAAGAGGTTTTACTCCCGGCTCTTGCGCTTTCGCCGCCAGCCAAGTCTTGTTCTTTTCGATATACTCTTGTTTTGCCATAAACTATTCTCCTGTAATTGTTGCCACTATCTTTCTTGCACCGCCGTAGTCGCGAAACTCGCAGAGATATATACCCTGCCACGTGCCGAGATTCAACCGTCCGTTTGTGATGGGTATGGTGATTGATGGACCGATGATTGAAGCCTTCGCATGAGCCGGCATATCATCGTCGCCCTCCATTGTGTGTATATAATACGGTTCACGCTCCTTTACAAGTCGGTCGAAGATACTCTTCATGTCAACACGGACATCTGGGTCGGCATTCTCATTTATGGTCA
>JAMPDQ010000004.1 GCA_023665575.1 Candidatus Amulumruptor caecigallinarius
CCGTGGTAGAAATACAAACAATCGTACATTTGTACAGAAGCGGAGATTACAGCCATCGCGAGATAGTCCGGAAGCCGGGCATCTCGCGTACAACAGTAAACAAAGTGTTGGCACAATATGAGGCTACACAAGAGACGTCAAACTAAGGCCCCGTTTCATAAAAAACAGCGGTCGCCGAGGCGGCTTTGGGCGAGTGATTTTCGCAAGTTGAGGAGGGAGCGTAGCGGACTACGTGACCGACGAGACTTGGCGAAAAGCACCGCCCAATTGGTTTCTTTCGGGGGGCACTATCTTTTCCGGCTGTTACGATAAAGCTGCCAGCTGTTGAAAAGGTTCTGGGCTATGGAATAGCCGGCAAGCGCCACAGATGCGATAGGATTCAGAAAAGTGTTGAGCATCCATATGCCTATTGCCGAATTCTTCTGCGCCATAATCTGTCCGCCCGCTATTTTATCGCCACAACAGGCACCCGCTTTCTTGCCAACCGCAAACTGCAACATGCACAGGGCGAAGGATATGCCGAGGAGCCGGGCGATATTGTGAGAATCGGAAGCCCACCGCTCCACCACAAAATCTGCCGTCTGGCCGATTGTGACAAATAGGGCATATGCCCATAGATAAAAGGATAGTCCTTGATATCTTGCAATGTAAGCGTTAACTTTGGGGGCAAATTGCTGAAGCAGATATATGGCAAACACAGGCAAAGCAATCGCCGAAGAAATTTTCAGCAGAATTTGCAGGAATGTCTGCAGAAAATCTATGTTGCCCGCTTCATCTATCAGTGTGAAATAAAGAGGTGCGAGAACAGACACAACAAGATTCCCCACAATCGTATAAGACACGGTTCGCTCCCTCTTTGCACCAAGCATCACCGACACAACCGTCACGGAGGATGCCACGGGACACAACACACACATCATGGCTCCTTGGGCAAGCACAATATTTGACGTTGTAAAATATATGCCCACATAGATTGCTGCACTGACCACAGCCTGGAACAATGCAACAATAAAGTCAAGCCGTGAGGGGCGCAAACTGCGAAGCTTGACACTCGAGAAAGTGAGTATCAGTATCAGAAAAATTGCATATGGCACAGTAAAGGCCACAGTTGCGCAAAGCTGCCGACAGAAATAACCCGCCACAAGCGCAAACGGAAGAACAAGGCTTTTGTATTGGTGCAAATCTATTTTCATAAATTCCGGGGAAACTGTTTCCATTCAGGAATCAGGAATCTGCTTATTGAAGTGCAAAAATAACAAATTTGCCCTTGATTTGCCAATTAATGATGCAACCTCTTCAAGCTCAGCTTCTTTAAGTCGTTTTATGCTTTTAAAATGCTTCATGAGTTTTGCCGCGGTGGAGGAGCCTATTCCCTTTATTGAATCCAACTCGCTAACTGTCTGCGATTTGCTTCTGCGTTTACGATGATGTGTGATTCCAAACCGGTGCGCTTCATCGCGCAACGCCTGAATCACCCTCAGACTCGGCGATTTTTTGTCGAGATAAAGCGGGAGGGTATCTCCGGGGAAATATATCTCTTCAAGGCGCTTGGCAATACCCACCAATGTAACCTCGCCTCTGATACCCATCTCTTCGAAAGCCTCCACGGCTGCGCTCAGCTGCCCCTTGCCGCCATCCACGACCACCATCTGAGGCAATGGCTCACCCTCTGCAATAAGGCGCGTGTAGCGCCTGTGAAGCACCTCCTTCATCGATGCGAAATCATTAGCGCCTGTCACAGTTTTAATGCAGAAATGTCGATAATCGCGCTTCGAAGGCTTGCCGTTGCGAAACACCACACAACTTGCCACCGGGTTAGTGCCTTGAATATTCGAATTGTCAAAGCATTCAATATGGCGGGGCAGCTCCGGCAAGCGGAAATCACTTTTCATTCGCTCCATCAGCTTGTCAACACCCCGGTCGGGATTCAAAGCCCGAGCCTCCTTCTCCCTGTCATTCATATATTGGGCAGCATTCTTCAAGCCTATGTCGAGAGTCTTCTTTTTGTCGCCGCGACGCGGAATTATAAAAGTTGTGTTGTCAAAATTCACATCCGGTTCAAAGGGTGCGATAATCTGATGAAACTGCGTGTCGAATCTTCTTGCCACCTCCGAAATAGCCATAGACAGAATTTCTTCAGGCGATGACTCATTGTGATGCTTCAGATATTCGAGATTTATGCTGCGCGTCACAGCGCCGCGATGCAGATGCATATAATTCACATATGCCCGGTCGTCATTCTCTACATATGCAAATTGGTCGATATCGGGGGTGTCTGCCTCCCCTATCACACTTTTTGCGTTATAGCTTTTCACGAGTTCATATTTCTCTTTCACCACCTGCGCCTCCTCGAATTTCCAATTGGCTGCCAATTCAGTCATCTCCCTTTGCAGATTACGCTCAAGCTCCACTGTTTCGCCATTAAGAATCTGGCGCACTTTTGCTATATACTTTCCATAATCTTCCGCGTTCATCAATCCCCGGCATGCTCCTCCACACTTTCCGATGTGATAATCAAGACAGAGAGAATACTTATTGCGCGCAATTGATTTTTCATCAAGTGCATGGCGACAAGAGCGCAGCGGATATGTGCTGCGTATAAGGTCGAGCACGGTTTTTGCAGCCTGCACATTGCTGTAGGGCCCATAATAATGCGCGTTGAGACCACGTTCTCGCGTCATAAAAACGCGAGGGAAAAGCTCCTTTGTCACCACCAGCCACGGGTAGGATTTGTCATCTTTCAGCAACACATTATAATGGGGCTGATACTCCTTAATCATTGCATTTTCAAGATGCAGGGCATCCTCTTCAGATGCCACCACAATAAAACGCATGTCAACGATGTTGCGCACAAGCATGTTAGTGCGTTTGGAATCATGGCAGCGGTTAAAATAGCTTGAAACACGTCTTTTTAATCGTTTTGCCTTTCCCACATATATCACTTTTCCACGGCGGTCGAGATACATATACACGCCCGGCTGGTCAGGGAGATTCAGAATCTTATTCTTGAGGCTCTCACCGGGCCTGTTATTTCGAATATCGTCTTGTGTACGATCAGGTGCAAATTCGAGAGAGAATCCTTTTTCCTCATTTATATCGCGCCCCGCGGAAGCAAGTTCTGCATTCATTAAAATTTCATTCTCCATCAAATATATAACGCAATGTAGCAGGCCAGAATTGTTGTCACTGATTTTACGCCACAAAAAAAATGACGAACCAATGCAGGATCGTCATCACATTCGAGTTAGGCCCGCTATTTTTATAAAACGGGCCTAATATAGTGGAATACCGGATGCGGATAGCATCAATATTTCAAAAGAGAGGTCACTTCGCAATCTTCCGGCAGGTTTGCACGTCCATTGAGAGCGGAGAGCTCGACGACAAAATTGATATAAACTTTTTTCGGATTCATCGACATTACGAGATCATAGCAGGCGCGCATTGTTCCGCCCGTAGCGAGCAAATCATCATGAATCAGCACAACGTCATGTTCATTAATTGCATCGCTATGAAGCTCGATAGTATCTACACCATATTCCTTTGCATAAGCTTTTTTAATCGTTACAGAAGGGAGCTTTCCGGGCTTACGCGCCGGGACAAAACCGCAGCCCAACTTATATGCCATGATAGAGCCGCCGATAAAACCGCGCGATTCTATGCCGACAACCTTGGTGACGCCCTTGTTTTCATAAAGTTTCACAAGCTCGTCGCTCATAAGATGAAGAGCGTCTCCGTCTTTCAAAAGAGTGGTAAGATCTCTGAAGACAATACCCTTCGACGGAAAATCGGGTATGTCGCGAATTTTTAGTTTAAGGTCGTTTAATTCCATGATATTTCATATTAAAATCTGTTTTATCCGTTTCGTTATGTTCCACGTGGAACATATGCAATATATTGAATTTTGCTGTTTTATCTGTTCATCAATATAAGGAGCACACTGATGTCGGCCGGAGAAACTCCGGGGATACGCGAGGCCTGACCTATTGTGCGGGGCCGGATGCGTTGCAACTTCTGACGCGCTTCTGTGGATATTGATTCGATTTGAGTGTAATCAATTTTGTCGGGAATCCGGAGATGCTCAAGGCGTCGCTGCTTTTCGGCAAGATCTCTTTCGCGCTCAATGTATCCTCCATACTTGATAAGAATCTCCGCGGCCTGAACAGTTTCGAATCTGCGCAACTCATCTATCTCCCCTATCCTCTTTTCCAGTTTAGGAATTTCTGCGGCGAGATTCTTGAAATTTAATTGTGGTCTTCGCAACAGTTCAATAAGTCTTAAAGAGGCGGTCATGCATGAAGTGTTATTCCTCTTCAAAAACTCATTGAATTCATCAGTAGCTTTCACTGTGAATTCTGAGCACCATTTGATAAGGTCGTCTCTCATCTGCCGCTTTTCCAACATCAGCTGATATCTGTGATCGGAAGCAAGGCCGATGTCATGCCCTATCTGAGTGAGACGCATATCAGCATCGTCCTGGCGTAAAAGAATTCTGAATTCCGCCCTTGATGTAAACATCCGATAGGGCTCATCCACGCCCTTTGTAACGAGGTCGTCAATAAGCACACCGATATACGCCCGGTCGCGCCCGAGAACAAGAGGTTCGAGAGAGTTAACAGCGCGCGCCGCATTAATTCCGGCAATTAAACCCTGGGCCGCCGCCTCCTCATATCCTGTGGTTCCGTTCACTTGTCCGGCCATATACAGGCCGCTTATTATTTTTGATTCGAGCGAATGCGAAAGTTGTGTAGGGTCGAAGAAGTCATATTCAATTGCATAACCGGGCCGATAAATCTGCACATCTTCGAGGCCCTCAACTTGCCGCAGAGCCTCCACCTGCACTTGCCACGGCATAGAACTTGAGAAGCCGTTAACATAATATTCCTGTGTGGTTTCGCCTTCCGGCTCGAGAAAAAGCTGATGGCTCTCCTTGTCGGCAAAGGTGACAAGCTTCGTTTCGATACTCGGGCAATATCGCGGCCCAATGCTTTGGATTTGGCCGTTATACATTGGCGACTCATCCAAATGGTCGGTAATTGATTTATGCACACTCGGATTTGTGTGAACAATCCAGCAAGGCCGTTGCTTGAGCCGCCTCCTTACGCCCGGGAGGAAAGAGAATTTTTCATATTCACAATCGTCGCCACATTGCATCTCCGCCTTAGAGAAATCAATGGTGCGACCGTCTATTCGCGCCGGAGTGCCGGTCTTCATTCTGTTCGTAACAATTCCGAGCGCCCTCAGTTTGTCGGAGAAGCCGGCCGCCTGATTTTCAGATATGCGGCCGCCCGGGAGCTTGGTGGAGCCAAAATGCATCAATCCATTCAGAAAAGTTCCGGCCGTCAGCACCACCTTTGAGGCGAAAAAATCAACACCAAGGGCTGTTGTAACTCCTTTCATGCGCAACGGAGCATCATCCTCCAAAATCGGCGATGCCGCAGTGTCTTGAAAGACATACAGATTTGGAGTGGCATCAATAATCTGCCGCCACATATCTATATATTTAGTGCGATCGCTTTGCACGCGAGGCGACCACACGGCCGGACCTTTTGAGCGGTTAAGCATTCTGAATTGAATGGCTGTCTCATCTGCCACAATACCCATCATGCCTCCCAGCGCGTCAATCTCACGCACTATCTGCCCTTTTGCTATTCCACCGATTGCCGGATTGCATGACATTTGGGCAATACGGTTCATATCGCTTGTAATCAATAGGGTGAGTGCTCCCAATTTGGCAGAGGCAACAGCCGCTTCACAACCCGCATGGCCACCGCCTATCACAATAACATCGAAATTATATTTCATATTGATTTAGAAATGCTTCAGGCAAGATATTCAAAGCCTGTTCCTCATTCAATTCCATAATTTCACGTTCACCCGGCCCCTTGTCATTGATTCCGCATAAATGAAGCAAACCATGAGCTACCACGCGGAAAAATTCACGGGCATAAGGCTGCGAGAATTTCTCCGCATTTGAGCGCACTGTGTCTATAGATATCACGATGTCGCCCGACACCTTATTGCCATGCGAATAGTCAAAGGTTATTATGTCTGTAAAATAGTCATGCCCCAAAAACTCAATATTTGTTTCCAACACATAGGCATCATCGCAAAAGAGATAATTCACTTTTCCGATAATTCTGCCATGAGCTTCCGCCACAGCGGAAAGCCATTTTTCCACCTCTGAGAAGGGGATGGAAGGAAGAGGAACACCTACAGAATCAAAATTTACCATAATCTATTTTTGAAACACTCCGAAGCGGCTGTAATCAGAACTAACAAAGTTAATAAAAAATGATGAGAAATCAACCGGTAAAATTAAGGCTCCATTTCAGGAAAGAATTTTTGAAACATCGAACGAAGCCTAAGGCTCCATTCCCCAAAAATTATTAGTCTCAATTCCCCTAAATTTTATGGAAATGACATTAAGGCCCCGGCGACCGTTATTTTTTATGAAACGGGGCTTTAAGCTTCCATCTTTTCTTCTTATTTAACATAATGCGGAAATGCAGAAATAGATGGTCAGCGAATAATGGAAGTTGAAATAAATTGTAACTATTTTTGTTTTAACACATTGACACGTGCAAGAACAACAGTTAAGGCGATGAGAATTTGGAATTTGCGGATATTCAGCTTTAGCTACATGAATTTTCCAGCCACAGATGACATTAACAACGCTGAATCATGAAACTCGATGTCATGTCATAAAAAATTTTTATCTTTGCGAAAAGAACACCCTTTGGAAATGACAGATGGCAGTTGACAAGTGACTCTCCCCTATCAAACTTCAGTCAAATAAAATTTTCACATTTTATGTCAGGCTTCATCAATTGCAATGCCCACATTGCTTCCTTTTCTCTTGCAAGACCTACTAAAGCTCCATTCCTCAAAAAATGTTAAGGCAGGAGTCGCAAATTTGCGAGACAGGGTAACTTTAAAAGCAGAATAATTTTACAAACTCAAGCTTCGAAGCTGCATGCTACTTGAAACCTTGAAAATTAGGGTTAGCCGGTTAGGAAGGTTAGTGGGATATCCATTGTAAAATAGCAATGTTAATTGCTAAAAAAACAACTTTTAACCTCTAACACACTTGCTTTTCGCAAGTTGCAAACTTGCGAAAAGTGAATTGCAAATTTAAATTAATGATTCATTCTGATAAAGAAATAATGGCATTGACCGGCCACTTTTTGGCTGCTTTGCTTCATCTATGAAGGAGCATAGTGGACTATGTGACCGAGGAGATGAAGCAAATTAGAGCAAAAACAGGCCGCTCTGCTTTAACATTTTGGGGAATGGAGACTAAGAGCTTATACATAAATGGAGAAATCATTAAGAATTGGATTTGATGCCAAACGCGCTTTTGCCAACAACACGGGCCTCGGTAATTATTCAAGACTGATTATCGGAGGCATCTCTGCAGAACATCCCGAAGCAGACTTACTTCTATATACACCGAAATATATAGCAAGCCCAAGGATGAAAGAAATTGAATCAAGGCGCAACGTTGAAATCCATTACCCGTCAGCACAAGGATTCAAAGGGGGAATATGGCGCACTTTTGGCATCACAAACAATCTGAAGGCCGATAGGGTGGACATATACCACGGACTCTCCAACGAACTCCCCCTTAACATTCAAAGCTCGGGAGTGCCATCGATTGTTACAATCCATGACGTGATTTACCGACGTCTGCCCTATTGCTACAAACCGATTGACCGCATCATTTATGATTACAAATATGGCAGGTCGTGCAAAAATGCCACTCATATAATAGCTGTAAGCGAACGCACCAAACGGGATATTGTGGAGTTATACGGCATAGATGAGAGAAAAATAAGTGTGGTGTATCAGGGATGCGAAGATATATTCCGTGTGAAACAATCCCCGCTGAAGATAGAAGCCACACTTAAAAAATACAATCTTCCTAAAGAATATATACTGCAGGTTGGCACTATTGAGAAGCGCAAAAATCTCGGGCTCACTATCCGGGCTCTTAAAAACATTGACGGCAGACTACCGCTCGTGGCGGTGGGTCGCGACCATTATGGATACAAGAAGGAATGCATGCAGACAGCGGCGGCAGAGGGTGTGGCCGACAGAATATATTTCCTTGAAGGCTTGCCGTTTGAAGAGCTGCCTATTTTGAATCAAGGGGCCGCCGTGATATGCTATCCTTCGCGCTATGAAGGGTTCGGCATACCGGTGCTTGAGGGAGTCACCAGCGGACGTCCGGTTGTGGCTGCTGCCGGATCATGTCTTGAAGAGGCGGGAGGAGAGGGTGCCATATACATCAATCCTGACTCGCCACACGATATGGCAGAGGCTGTAAATTCCATTTTGCGGGGAGATACAGATGTGGAAAAGATGCTCGAAGCGGGACAAGAGCATTCCCGAAAATTCAATACATCCGATATAGCTTCCAACGTATTCTCTGTCTATAGAGATGTACTTGCAGGGGGATGAAGTTGTCTAAGGCTCCGTTTCATAAAAAATAGCGTTGGGCGGTCAGAAGGCTGTTGATAAAAATTTCTTAAAAAAAGTTGAAACGAGATTTAAAGTTGTAAATAGTTTACAAAAAATAACTAACTTTACAACGCGAATTTCACAGTTTTAATCGCACGCAATTATCATAACCGACTACGACAATTTCAACGATGGAAGAAGGGCACTATCACATACCTGCCTTGCTTAGGGAATCAATTGAGGGGCTGAACATTCACCCGGGCGGCATATATATTGACGCAACAATGGGAGGTGGTGGCCACTCGCGTGCGATTCTTGAAGCGCTCGGAAGCGACTCGCATCTTTATGGTTTCGACCGCGATATGGACGCCGGAGTGAATGCACCGGCCGACCCTCGGTTTACATTTGTACATTCCGACTTCCGTTATCTCACAAATTTCATGGAATATTATGGTGTGGAGAAAGTGGATGGTGTGCTCGCTGATTTGGGCGTGTCGTTTCATCACTTTGACACCGCCGGACGCGGTTTCTCCTTCCGCAATGATGCGCCGCTTGATATGAGAATGAACCGTAGTGGAGGGGTCACAGCTGCGACACTGATAGCCGAATCAGACAAAGAGCAGCTTGAAACGCTGCTGCGAACATATACTGACCTGAGCCGGCCCGGCGCAGTGGCAGCCGCAATTATAAAAAGAAAAGACCACTCCCCCATCCTCACAACGACCGACCTTGTGGAGGCGGTGCGCGACACATTGAATCCGCGCAAGGAGAAAAAAGAACTGGCTCAGATATTTCAGTCGCTCAGAATCGCAGTCAACGATGAAATGGGTGCGCTTAAAAGCCTGCTGGAACAATGCAGGAATGCAATCCGCCCGGGGGGAAGGTTGGCAGTGATAACATATCACTCAATAGAAGACAGGATTGTAAAAAACTTCATGCGCAGCGGAAATGTTGAAGGGAATATCGACCAAGACATATATGGCAGGATAAACACACCCTGGAAATTGATAACCCGCTCCCCCATTATTCCCAATGAAGAGGAAATAGAAAGGAATCCGCGTAGCAGAAGTGCCAAACTCAGAATAGCAGAAAGAAAAGCCGATAATTCAGAACAACAAAATCAAAGATAACAGCACGGATAGGATAAAATGAAATTAAGACTCGGGAAAAAAGAGACCAACACAGAACAGTGCATTGCCGACGGAAACGCCAAAAGCCGGAATGCCAAAAGCTCCCCCAAGTGGATGAGCGAAGCCAGATATGGCCGCTCCATATCACTTGAATTTTTCAAACAGAATGCATGGCTGCTGCTCATAATAGTGGTGGCAGTGATTGCATTGATTGGATTGAGATACAAAACAAAGACCAAGATGGCGGAAATCAAGCGGCTAAATGTGGAGTTGGCACGTGCCGAGAGCTATAAATTGCAGCAGAAGTCGGCATATATGTCGCTGATACGCGAAACAGAGATGCGCAAAATGGTGAGAGAACGCGGCCTTTCACTTGAATTTCAGGAAGCCCCGCCTTACGAACTAATTGACGAATAAAATGAAGCAGAACAACAAAACACACATATTGTTCAGATATGGGTTGATCACGATTGCTTTCATTCTGTTTGGCATAGCCGTTTTAGTGAAACTTCTCAACACCACGGTGCTGGAGGCCAACGCATGGAACAAGCGAGCCAAGGCAGAGCTGTCGCGCATTGACACAATAGCTCCCGAACGCGGCAACATCCTTGCCAGCAACGGCAACATTCTTGCTTGCAATCTAAAGGTTTATGATATCAAGATTGACTTGCGTCACGACAAAATCATGTCGCTGAAAATGATTCCTTGGAAAGAGATTGACGCGCTTGCAGACTCTCTCGACAAATATTATCCGCGCAGAAGCGATTTTGCAAAGCTCACGGGAGACTCCGCAATGGCATATTCATGGCACACCAAGCTGAAGAAAGAATTCGAGAAGCCTGAAAACCGTCGCAACCGTGCGTTGCGTCTGGCTCAAAAGAAGACTCTCGAAGATTTTGAACGCATAAAGACATTCCCCTTTATAAGCCAGTTCAAAGGAAAGGGCTCGCGCAATCCCTTATATCGCGAAACACGCAACAGCCGCATATATCCCTATGGGAAAATGGCATATAGGAGCATTGGCCGCGTAAATGAGAATGCGGCCACAAGGGAGATACATGGATATTCCGGTTTGGAAGCCGACCTTGACTCGCTGCTTTACGGCCGCCCCGGACTTGCAAAGAAGGTGGCACTAACAAACGGCATAACCAACTGGGTGTCGACGCCTCCCCGACGCGGATACGACATTCACACTACCATCGACATCGATCTTCAGGACATGCTTGAAGAGGAGCTTCACAAAGTGTGTGCCGATGCCGGAGCCGAATGGGGCACCGCAATTCTGATGGAGGTAAAAACCGGGGAAATCAAGGCGATAAGCAATATAGAACTGCTTGAAGACGGCACCTACGGCGAGGCTTTGAATCGTGCGGTGCTCCCCTTTGAGCCCGGTTCTGTGATGAAGCCTATTTCGTTGATGATAGCATTCGAAGACGGCTTAGTGAAGAATCTCACAGAGACTGTAGACTGCAGCCCGTTCATGAAGACATCCGACCCTCATGGAAGCGGGCCGAAAAACATGAAGCAGGTGATTGAACAATCATCCAACACCGGCATATCGCGCGTGATATTTCGGGGATATGCCAAGAATCCCGAGAAATGGCACGACAGATTGGCCGGACTCGGCTTTTTCGAGCCGATACGCTCCGGAATAGCGGGAGAGTGTATTCCGCGAATACGCAAACTTACCGACAAGGATTCACGCGGCAACAACATCACCATGACCGCGCGTCATCTTGACCTTGCGCGTCAGGCGTATGGCTACAACACGGAGCTCCCGCCGCTGTTCACTCTGTCGGTATATAATGCCATTGCCAACGATGGCAAATATGTGCGTCCGCACCTTGTAAAAGGACTGATTGACGAGAATGGCCGCGACTCTGTGCTTAAAATACAATATATCCGCGACAGCATCTGCTCACGCAAAACGGCCCGAATGGTGCGCGAATGCATTAAGGAGGTGGTGTGGGGAGATCATGGTACAGCCCGCATGGTGAGAGATGACCGTGTGACAATCGCCGGGAAAACCGGCACCGCATATCCCGTGGAAAAAGGTGTCTACAATAAAGCAAAGCGCCGCTATGCCTTTGCCGGCTTCTTCCCCTATGAAAATCCGCAATACAGCTGCATGGTGCTTGTATTGTCGGGGGCCGGCAATTCAGCCAACCGCACAAGCGGCCAAGTGCTGAAAAACATGGCCGTCAAGATGTATTCCAGAGGCATGCTCAACAATGCGTCCACATACACAGCCGAACGCAAAGGCTCGGCACCGCTCATCAATGCCTCCGACAAGGGGAATTACAGGCAGGTGGCCAAAGCTGTCGGAGCACAGGGCGTGAAGAGGGTGAAGGTTGCGCCGCCGGCATCAGGTCCCGGGGTGCCTGATGTGAAGGGCTATGATGCAGCTTCTGCAGTCAGGATGCTTGAGCAAAAGGGGCTGAATGTGACTGTGAGAGGATGCGGCAGTGTTGTGGGGCAGTCGCTGCCGGCCGGAAGCAATTTCAAAAGAGGAGATAAAATCACACTGACTCTTAAAGTGTAAACATGACCTCGTTGCAAACAGCGTAAGGACAATTTCAGAATAACAAAAGGGTGAAACCCGCAAAAAATAAAGACGATGACAATGAAATTATCACGGCTGCTCGAAGATATCAAGCCGATAGAAGTTATAGGAGATACCGATAAAAACATCATATCTCTGCAAAGCGATTCGCGAAAAGCGGAGAAAGAGGGGATGTTTGTAGCTGTAAGAGGAGTAACCACTGACGGCCACAAATACATTCCCATGGTGGCAAGCGCGCATGTGGCTGCCATTGTGTGTGAGGAATTGCCCGCCACAATAGTGAAAGGAATCACCTACATTGTGGTAAAGGATTCTGCAGAGGCTCTCGGCCTGCTGGCTTCGGCATGGTATGGCCATCCTTCAAGCAAGCTCAGTCTTGTGGGAGTGACCGGCACAAATGGGAAAACCACCACCGCTACCCTACTCTACGAGATGGCCAAGCTTGAGGGCTACAAGGCCGGATTGCTCTCCACCGTGTGCAATTACATTATGGATCGGGCCATACCCACCACCCACACCACACCCGACCCTCTCACACTCAACGAGCTACTCAGCGAGATGGTGGAGGCCGGATGTGACTATGCCTTCATGGAGGTGTCGAGTCATGCCGCGCAGCAGAAGCGCATTGCCGGGCTGAAATTCCGAGGTGGAATATTTTCTAATCTCACACGCGACCATCTCGATTATCATGGCACAGTGGAGAACTATATGAACGCCAAAAAGATGTTTTTTGACGCTCTTGATGAAGATGCGTTCGCACTTGTCAATATCGATGACAAGGCCGGGAAATATATGGTTCAGAACACACGCGCAAAAGTATATACCTACAGTCTGCGCAGCGAGGCTGATTTCCGATGCAAGATATTGGAAACACGTCTTGACGGCACACTTTTGCAGCTTAACGGAAAAGAAATAGAGGTGGGATTCACCGGGCGTTTCAACGCCTACAATCTCACGGCGGTATATGGAGCCGCGATACTCACCGGATTCAACGAAGAAGAGGTGGCCGTCAATATGAGCAGGCTTGTGCCTGTGGCCGGACGCTTCCAGACATTCCGTTCGCCGGCCGGTGTCACAGCAATTGTAGACTATGCCCACACACCGGATGCACTGGTCAATGTGCTTGACACGATACGCGAGGTGGTGGGCGCCGATGGCCACATCACAACAGTGGTAGGAGCAGGCGGCAATCGTGACCACGGCAAGCGCCCGATTATGGCACGCGAGGCCGCATGCCGCAGCGACCTGCTGATTCTCACCAGCGACAACCCGCGCAACGAAGATCCCGGGGAGATAATTCGCATGATGCGCGATGGACTGAGCAGCGACGAGCTGAAACGCACCATTTGCCTCACCGACCGTCGCGAGGCAATTCGCACAGCCATTAAAACAGCGCGGCCCGGAAGCGTGGTGCTTGTGGCCGGAAAGGGGCATGAGCCGTATCAGGAAGTGAATGGAGTGAAACATCATTTCGACGACCGCGAAGAGGTGCAGGCCGCATTTGGAGAATAAGAGGTTGATTTATAATCATTAACCATCACAAAAAATGTTATACTGGCTGTCTCAAATATTGGAAGGATGGGATTTCCCGGGACACAATCTGATGAACTATATCAGCTTTCGTGCGGGAGTCACATTTGCGTTGTCACTGCTAATCGGGCTGGTGTTCGGACACAAGATTATAGCCCGACTGCAGAAAATGCAGATTGGGGAAGAGGTGCGCAATCTCGGCCTGGAAGGGCAACTTCAGAAAAAAGGCACCCCCACCATGGGAGGCATTATCATAATACTGGCGATTCTGGTTCCCTGCTTGCTGTTGGGCAACTTGCGCAACATCTACATGCTGCTTATGATCACAGCCACAGTCTGGATGGGTGTGATTGGCTTTCTCGATGACTATCGCAAACTCAAATTCCACAACAAAGACGGGTTGAAAGGGAAATACAAAGTGACGGGGCAAGTTGGCCTCGGACTCCTTGTGGGCATCACCATGTGGCTCTCCCCCTCCATCACCATGAGTGAGAATTTCGAGGTTGAGAATGTCGGAAGCGAAGAGACCGAGGTTGTTGTGTCGAAGGAGGAAATCAAATCGCCGCAAACCACAATACCATTTGTAAAAAACAACAACTTCAACTATATGGACCTCACCTCCTGGATATCCGACAGGCACACTGCCGAAACGCTTGGCTGGCTCGTGTTTGTGCTGGTGGTGGTGGTAGTTGTGACAGCGGTCAGCAACGGCGCCAACCTCACCGACGGCATTGACGGGCTTTGCGCCGGCACGAGCGCCATAATCGGTGTGGCACTTCTCATCATGGGCTATCTGGGCGGGAACATCATCTATGCCAGCTATCTGAACATCATGTATATTCCCGGCTCGGAGGAGCTTGTGGTGTTCGCCGCGGCATTCATCGGAGCCCTTGTAGGCTTTTTGTGGTATAACGCCTACCCGGCACAAGTGTTTATGGGCGACACCGGCAGCCTCACCTTAGGAGGAATTCTGGCAGTGTTTGCCATTCTTATTCGTAAAGAATTGCTGATACCGATGCTGTGCCTGATATTCTTCCTGGAGGATCTTTCGGTGATATTGCAGGTGGGATATTTTAAATACACAAAAAAGAAATATGGCGAAGGACGGCGCATATTCAAGATGACACCGCTTCACCATCATTTTCAGCGTGCGGCAGTCACAGAGGGACAAGTGAAATGGAACCGGCCCGTGAATCCCATAGCTGAGCCCAAGATTGTGACGCGCTTTTGGATTGTGGGCATATTGCTTGCCGCCTTGACATTCGTGACATTAAAAATAAGATAATTTAGAAACTTTTTCATAAAAGCATGAAAAACAAACTGGTGATACTCGGCGGAGGAGAGAGTGGTGTCGGTGCCGCTGTGCTCGGCAAAGAGAAAGGGATGAATGTGATTCTCAGCGACAGCGGAAAAATCGCTGACAAATATCGCAAAATGCTTGAAGCCGAAGGTATAGATTATGAAGAGGGAGGCCACACGGAAGAGCGGCTTCTTGATGCCGATATTGTGATAAAAAGTCCGGGCATTCCGCCCTACGCACCCCTTGTGAAGAAATTCATTGAGAAAGGCACTCCGGTGCTTTCAGAGATAGAATTCGCAGGGCGATATACAGATGCAAAAATGGTATGCATCACCGGCAGCAACGGCAAAACCACCACTACCCTACTTACATATCACATTCTGAAAGAAGCCGGGCTCAATGTGGGCCTTGCAGGCAATGTGGGCAAAAGCCTCGCCTTGCAGGTGGCACGCGAACATCATGACGTGTATGTGATTGAGCTTTCGAGCTTCCAGCTTGAAAACATGTATGACTTCCGCGCCGATATAGCTGTAATCACCAACATCACACCCGACCATCTTGACCGTTACGACCACAAGATGGAGAACTATGTGGCCGCAAAATTCAGGATTTTGCAGAATCAGCGTCCCGAAGATTATTTCATATATTGGCAAGATGACCCGATTGTGAAAGAGCAGATTCGCCACTTGCAGATAGAAGCGATGCAACTCCCCTTCAGCGAATTTAAGGAAGAGGGGGCGAAAGCCTATGTGGAAAACGGCATTGTCAAGTTTGAGACGCCGCGCGAAGTGTGGGATATTCCCCGCGACAAGCTCTCATTGGCGGGATTGCACAATCTCTACAACTCCATGGCAGCCGGGCTGTCAGCCTCACTGTTTGACATAAAGAAAGAGAGTATACGCCGGTCGCTTATGGATTTTGAGGCTGTGGAGCATCGTCTGGAATATGTGGCCACCATTGACGGGGTGAGATATATCAACGACAGCAAGGCAACCAATGTGAATTCTACATGGTATGCCCTTGAAAGCATGACGGCTCCCACCGTGCTCATTCTTGGCGGCAAAGACAAAGGCAACGACTACAGCGAGATTGAACAGCTTGTGAAAGAGCGTGTGAAAGCCATTGTGTGCATGGGAAAAGATAATGGGAAGCTGCTCGACTTTTTTACGGGCAAGGTGAAAGAGATTCGCGACACACATTCGGTAGAAGAGGCTGTGAAGGCATGCCGCGAGCTTGCCGCCCCCGGCGACACAGTGTTGCTCTCGCCATGTTGCGCCAGCTTTGACCTCTTCACAAGTTATGAGAACCGTGGCGAACTTTTTAAAGAGGCCGTTAAAAATCTTGAATGACTGTTTCATAATAAACTAAGATGGAAAAGGGAAAAAGAACCACAAAAGGCTCTGTGACTACAGAAGAGCTTATAGAAGACCTTGAGCAGCTTGAAATTGTTGAGACAATTGACGGCATGGAAACCGGAAGTGCATCCGAGAAACCGGCCGGAACGCGTGAAAATGGAGAGAAGACTGTGAATGCGGAAGCATCGCATAAATCTGACGGGCCAAAACAACAGGCATTGATAAAGAAAAAAGGAAACCCTGATCCCTATATTTGGGGAATCTATATCATGCTGCTTGTGATCAGCGTGGTGGAGCTCTTCAGCGCTTCGGCCACAGAGGTGTCGGGGTCGAATGTATACGGGCCGTTGATTCGCCATGGCATGTTCCTGCTACTGGGCCTGGGGATTGTGCTGTGGTTGCAGAAAACCCCATATACGCTGTTTAATAAATTTGCATGGATATTTGCCATAATGTCGTTGGGATTGCTGCTGATATCCTCCTTCATCGGGGTGGAAATCAATGGTGCGCAGCGAGCCATACGCGTTGCCGGGATGACCATCCAGCCGGCTGAGATAGTGAAACTCACAGTGGTATGTCTGCTTGCATCCATACTGGGTAAAAACCAGACACCCGGAGGAGTCACCAACAAAGGGGTATTCACGGCGGCGACAGTAGTGATTCTGTTTGGAGCATGTTTATGGCGCAACGGACTGACCAACACTATTCTGCTCATGTGTGTCAGCATTTGTTTGATGATGATTGGCGGCATCCAATGGAAAAAATTCGCATTGGTGCTGGCTATCTACGGATGTGCCGGGGGGGCGCTGGCGATAGTAAAATACAGCACACCGAGTTCCAACGCATATGACAGTGTGTCGGAACGACAGGAAATGATGGCAAGCATCGAAGGAGGGGTGATAATGACATCCGGTGGCGATGCCGGCGGAAAAGGTATTGACCGAACCGGCACACAGAAGTCGAGAATTAAGCGTTTTTTTGAGGGCGTGCATCCCAATGACCCGATTGATGACATGAACAGGCAGGTGATATTTGCTAAATTTGCCCAGGCCAATGGCGGGCTCATAGGTCAGGGTCCCGGCAATTCGCGTGAAAGTGCGCGTCTGCCGCTTGCATTTTCCGACTATATCTATTCCATCATCGTGGAAGACACCGGATTTGTGGGAGGAGCAGCCGTGCTGCTGCTGTTTCTGCTGCTGTTGGCGAGAGCCGGGCGCATAGCCTACAAGTGTTCGCGTGCATTCCCCGCATTCCTGATATTGGGATGCGCGGTGATGATAGTGTTTCAAGCCCTTGTGCACATGGCTATAGTGACGGGACTTTTCCCTGTGTCGGGACAGCCACTACCCTTCATTTCCAAAGGCGGCACATCAGTGCTGGTTATGTCGACAGCAATCGGGATTATGCTTTCTGTAAGCAGATTTGCCGCTCATTCAGGTGATAAGAAACAAATAAAGGCAGAGATATCGGCGCTTCCTGAAGATATGCAGGCAGCCAACTTCTCTGCAGTCAACAAATAAGGCTCTGTTTTAAATGAAAAACAAATATCGGATCCTCATAAGTGGCGGTGGCACCGGCGGACACATCTTCCCCGCCCTCTCAATAGCCAACGCACTTAAAAGGCGTGTAGACGCCGACATACTGTTTGTAGGTGCGGAAAACCGCATGGAGATGGAAAAAGTGCCTGCCGCGGGCTATCCTGTCATGGGTCTCCCGGTGGCGGGATTTGACCGCAAACGGTTATGGCGCAACTTCGGAGTGCTTGTTAAATTGCGCAAGAGCATGTCAAAAGCAAAAGAGATAGTGAAGGAATTCAAGCCAGACATAGCCATAGGTGTGGGAGGATACTGCTCCGGTCCGACATTGAAAGCGGCACAGAAGGCGGGAGTGCCCACACTGTTGCAGGAACAAAACTCATATGCGGGTGTCACCAACAAGCTGCTGGCAAAGAAAGCACGCAAAATATGCGTTGCCTACGACAATATGGAGCGTTTCTTTCCGGCAGAAAAGATTATAAAGACAGGCAACCCCGTGCGTAAGGATTTGAGCGACAAAATCCGTGACAAAGAGAAGGCACGTCAGAGCTTTGGTCTTGACCCCGACAAGGCCACTATATTTGTGACCGGAGGGTCGCTCGGAGCGCTCACCATCAACGAAAGCGTGGCATTCGGACTGCGCGAGCTGACATCGCATGGTTATCAGGTGATTCTTCAAACCGGAAAAAGCTTTGCTGAAAAAGGGAGACAGATGGCCAAAGGGCTGAAGGGAGTGGTGGTTACACCCTTCGTCAGCGATATGGGGTCTGCATATGCAGCAGCCGACCTGGTGGTGTCGCGTGCCGGTGCCGGCTCCATCAGCGAGCTCGAGTTGCTTGGCAAGCCCTGCATATTGGTGCCATCGCCCAATGTGGCAGAAGACCATCAGACAAAAAATGCGCAGGCACTTGTCAACGCCGGAGCAGCAGTGATGGTGGCAGATGCAGATGCACGCAGAACGCTTGTCGGAGAAATCATACGCCTTATGGGCAATAAAAAGCAGCTTGCGGAAATGTCGCAAAAAATCTGCTCAATGTCGATGCGCAACAGTGATGAACTGATAGTGGATGAAATATTGAAAATAATCGGGAAATGAAAAAAAAAGGGAAACTCTATTTTGTGGGTGCCGGTGGCATTGGGATGGCCAATCTTGTGAGATATTATCTGCGTCACGGGGCGAGAGTGGCCGGTTATGACAGAACACCGAGCATACTGACGCACAATCTTGAGAAAGAGGGTGCAATTCTCACATATACCGACAGCGAGGAAGAGATTCCGGAAGAATTCAGAGATGCGGCCGACACACTGGTAGTGTATACACCGGCAGTACCCAAGGAGAATAAAATATTGCATTATTTCCGCAGCCACGGATTCGAAGTGGTGAAACGCGCCGCACTGTTAGGCAAGATAACGCGCCACACCGACAGCATCTGCGTAGCGGGGAGTCATGGCAAGACCACCACGAGCTCCATGATAGCCAATATAATGCGCAACAGCGAGGCCGGCTGCACGGCATTTCTGGGAGGGATTCTCCGCAATGTAGACAGCAATCTGGTGCTCAACGAAAAATCTGATGTGACAGTGATAGAGGCTGACGAATATGACCGTTCATTTCATCAACTCACACCTCACATTGCAGTGATTACATCAACCGACCCTGATCATCTCGACATATATGGCGACGAGGCACACTATCTTGAGGCCTTCAGCATATACAGCAGTCTGATAAGGCCGGGCGGCAAACTGCTCCTGCACACCGGGCTGAAAATGAAGCCGGCCGTAGGAGAGGATGTAACTGTGGAAACCTACAGCGGGCAAGCTGAAGGCGACTGGCATGCGGAAGACATAAAAATAGGCAATGGGACAATATCATTCACATTGGTGACACCCCGGGGGAAAAGGATAGAGAATCTTAGCCCCGGCGTGCCGGTGGAAATCAATATAGACAATGCGGTTGCCGCGGCGGCAGCTGCGCTGAGTGCGGGTGCTACAGAGGAGGATGTGCGCAAAGGACTGGCGGAATTCAAGGGAGCGAAGCGCCGCTTTGAAGTGAGACTCAACGGCAGCGAGCGCCCCGGAGGGCCGGTGCTGATAGATGATTATGCACACTCTCCGAATGAAATTCGCGCATCCATACAATCTGTGAGGAAGCTTTATCCCGGAAAAAAGCTTAGTGTGATATTCCAGCCCCACCTGTACACACGCACCCGCGACTTCGCCGGCGAATTTGCCGAAGCACTGAGCCATGCAGATGAAGTGATAATGCCGGAGATTTATCCTGCACGCGAAGAGCCGATAGAGGGCATCACGAGCGAGACAATACTTCGCGATGTAAAAAGCAGAGAAAAAAGCTACTGCGAGAGAAAAGATTTGTTGAATAAGATAAAAAATAGTAATTTTGAAATTCTGATGACGTTGGGAGCCGCCGACATAGACACATTGTTGCCTGAAATGGAAGCGATACTGGCCAACCGATTGTGACCGATGAGATTGGATAAAACAGCCAAAAAGAATCCGGACTCAGCTCATGCATGCGACCCCTAATGTTAATTTTTTTACGAAACAGACTCTGAATTTTTTACGAAACAGACTCTGAAATGAAGCCGGGGAAATTGAAAATATTCAAATGGAGCATACTTGCTTTGCTGACAGGCTATATGGCCGTAATGGCTGTATGGGCCAACACTGAGGCGCACAAGCATGTCTGCACCGGCATGATAATAGAAGTGGAAGGGAACACTCCGCTTGGCAATGTGATACAGAGAGGTGTAAAAGAGGAATTGCGGGGCTATCCCACCAGGATAGTCGGCACTCCCCTACACAATATCAACACTGTTGAGATAGAGCGTTATCTCACAAGTCTCAGCAATTTCGAGAGTGTGAGCTGCATGATTACATCGCGTGGAGAGCTGTTGGTGAAGATTGTGCCACTGATACCGGTGATGCGGGTGTTTTTTGCCGACAATTCTTATTACATCAACAAAGAGGGGCGCCATATAGAAAGCAATGCTGAATTCTTCAGTGATGTTCCGGTGGTGACCGGCAGATTCAACAGAAATTTTCAGCCGAAAGATTTGCTTCCGGTGGTGAATTATTTAAAAAATGATGGAGAACTCAGAGAGATAGTGAGCATGATTAATGCGGAAGACCCACACAACATCATGCTGATTCCGCGCATACGGGGGCATGTGGTGAACATTGGCGACACAACGGATTTGAGCTCAAAGAAGCATGCCCTGATGCTCTTCTATAAGGAGGTGATTCCTTACAAAGGGTGGGAGGAATATGACACTATTTCGGTGAAATTCAAGGGGCAGGTGGTTGCAACCCGCCGCGATAAAAGCAAACTTAACCATTCGGAAGAATATATTGAGGAAGAGGATTTGGAGGAGGGCACATTGCCCGAAAATTGACCCCGTTACAAAAGAAATATTATGGAGGTTGGCATGAAAGATGACAGATATGTTGCTGCGATTGAGATAAGCAGCTCCAAGATAGTGGCCGTGATAGGCAAAATGCACAGCGACGGGCGTCTAGACGTGATAGCGTCCGACCAGGAAAGGGGAGTGGAGAGTGTGCGCCACGGGATTATACAGAATCTTGACGAGACATCGCTGCGGATCACACGCGTTCTCGACAAGCTTCGGCACAAACCGGCTATAGCGCCGCGCAACATCAAGAGTCTTTATGTGGGGCTTTCGGGCCGGTCTTTGCGCAGCATCACCGTGGAGGTGGAGCTCAACCTGCCTGATGAAACTGAAATCACCGAAACAATCCTCACACAGCTGCGCGACAAAGCATTGTCAACAGCCATCGACAACTCGCTCGAGGTGGTGGATGCAATTCCGAGAATATACACTGTCGGCAAGCTTGAAACCACATCTCCCAAGGGAGTGTCGGGCAATTACATTCATGCAGTCTACGATTTGATTGTGTGCCGTCCGGAACTCCGCAGCAAACTGATGCGCACAATTCCCGACAAGCTTAAGATTCCCATCTGCGGTTTCGTTGTGACTGCACTCGCCACAGCACAGGTGATTCTGAGCACAGAAGAGAAGAGGCTCGGATGCATGCTTGTAGACATGGGGGCTGAAACCACAGCCGTGTCAATCTATAAAGACGGCTATCTGAGATATTTTGCCACACTTCCGCTTGGGGGACGCAACATCACACGCGACCTCACAAGTCTCAACATTCTGGAGGAGAAGGCGGAAGAGCTCAAGATACAGCTGGGTTACGCCATGCAGCGCGACACAAACACTTCAATCAACATGAACGGGATTCGCACATCGGATGTGTCCAGCATAGTTGTTGCGCGTTCGGAAGAGATTGTGGCGAACATTGTGGAGCAGATAAATTATGCCGGGCTGAAAGACCGCGACCTTCCCGCCGGATTGATATGCATCGGCGGAGGCATGAAGCTCAACGGCATGACCGACCTTCTGGCCAAGCAGACAGACCTGCCGGTGAAACGCGGGCAACTGCCGGCATATATCACACTTGAAGACTCAAAATCGCCCGTTTCAGAAATTCTGGAGGTGGTTAGCGTGCTATATTGCGGGGCGTCGCAGTCGGACGACGAATGCCTCGAGATGCCGGGCAGCGAAGAGCTTCCCGCCACCGGAGTGGGAAACACACCCGAAGAAGAAGAAGCCGAAAAAAAAATCGGGGAGTCGCCATCCGGCAGATCAGGCTTACTGAAAGCTCTCGGCACACGAATAGCAGAGATGTTCAAAGGTGGGGATGTAGATGATTCCGACCTGATATAATGGATTGGCACATTTATATGAGACAGACTCTAAAATGACAGTTACTTAATGAAAAACTGAAACCATGGCTGATTACAACAACCACGACATAACAGATTCTTCGAGCTTTGTCAACGAAGACAGCAACAATTCAATTATCAAGGTGATTGGAGTTGGGGGAGGCGGTTGCAACGCAGTTAACTACATGTATAAGCAGAACATACCGCTTATAAAATTTGTGATTTGCAACACCGACCGCCAGGCACTCGAAATGTCGACCGTGCCCAACCAGCTTCTTCTCGGCACGGAAATAACAAAAGGGGGAGGAGCGGGCAATAATCCTGAAGTGGGGCGTCAGTGCGCCGAGGCGAGTGTAGAAGACATTCGCGCCCTTTTCACAGATGAAACGGAGATGGTGTTTATAACCGCCGGAATGGGAGGGGGCACCGGCACCGGGGCCGCGCCGGTAGTGGCCCGCGAGGCCAAGGCTGCCGGCATGCTTACCATCGGGATTGTCACGGTGCCCTTCATATTTGAAGGTAAGAAAAAGATTCTCAAGGCACTTGCCGGAGCCGAGGAGATGAAAAAATATGTAGACGCGCTCTTGATAATCAACAACGAGAATATAATAGAACTCTATAAAGACTTCAATTTCTTCAATGCTTTCAGCAAAGCCGATGATACATTGGCCAATGCTGCGCGAAGCATATCGGAAATCATTTCGGAGCCCTGCTATGTGAATGTCGACTTTCAGGATGTGAAAACCACGCTTAAAGACAGCGGCTCGGCAATCATAGCCACAGCCGTAGGGGAGGGGGAGCATAGAATCACCGATGCTATTCAGAATGCCCTGCATTCGCCCCTGCTGAAGCTTCACGACATAAACACATCCAAGCGGCTGCTTTTCAAATTCATCTGCTCGAAAGATTCAGAGAATCCCATTAGGGCGGAAGAGATTGCCGAAATCACCAATTTCACCAGCAAGCTGCCCGCCAGCATTGATGTGAAATGGGGAATCGGAGACGATCCGACGATGGGCGACAAAGTGAAAATCACAGTGCTTGCATCAGGATTTGATGTGACAATCACAGAAGATGAAGATGTGATAGTTATGTCGAATGGTGGAGATGACAAGCCGGCAAAGCCTGAAAAATCGCGTGAGGAGCAAAAGGCTGCAGAACAGATGGCACAGGTGTATGGCCATGACAAGCTGAAGGCCCAGGAGCGCGATGTGGCCCGCATGAAATATGTTGTGTTGAAGCCCGGCCAATTCGACGACCATGAAGTGATTGCACTTTTGGAACGCACACCGCCCAGAAACCGTCCCCCGAGATTCAACGAGCAGCTGCGCCACCTTTCCGAATCGCAGGCATCCGGCATGACCACACACACATCGGGTGCTGATTCCGGATATGAGCAGATCACTTTCGTGATGAACAACCATCAGAAAGACAACGAAATATAAGATAATTAATGGGAACAAGCTTTTCAATGGTTGCGAAAACATTCCAGGGATTGGAAGATGTGCTTCGCGATGAATTGATATCATTAGGTGCTGAAAATGTAGAGATGGGCAGAAGAATGGTGAGCTTTGAGGGCGACCTGGAGCTCATGTACAAGGCCAATCTTTCACTTCGCACGGCACTGCGCGTGTTAAAACCCATAGAGAAATTCACAGCTGCCAACGCAGATGAGCTCTATGACATTGTGAGAGAGATTGAATGGGAGAAATATCTCACTGTTAAAAACACTTTTATGGTTGACACGACCGTGAATAGTGGAGAATTCAATCACTCAAAATTTGTGGCATATCGCGTAAAAGACGGGATTGCCGACCATTTTCGCGACATCTCCGGCGAACGCCCCTCAATAAGTGTGAGCAATCCCGACATCATGCTTAATGTGCATATCGACGATGACCGGGTGACAATCTCACTTGACTCCAGTGGCAAGCCGCTGTCTATGCGCGGCTATCGCAGCGAGCAGACCGAGGCTCCCATCAATGAGGTGCTGGCCGCCGGAATTATAATGAAAACCGGCTGGCGCGGCGACTGCGATTTTGCCGACCCGATGTGCGGTTCCGGCACATTTTTGGTGGAGGCCGCGCTAATTGCCGCCAATATCAATCCGGGAATTTATCGCGACAGCTTTGCCTTTGAAAAATGGCCGGATTTCAACAAAGACCTTTTTGAAGAATTATATAACGATGACAGTGCCGAGCGCGAGTTTGCCTTCAAGATATATGGCGGCGACATCGATGCAGAGGCAGTGAGGATAGCCCGCAAAAATATCAAATCCGCCCAGGTGGAAGATATGATAGAATTGAATTGCCGCCCCATGTCCGACTGGATTGACAATCCTGAATCGGGCGTGATGGTGATGAATCCTCCCTACGGATACAGACTGAAACCGGAAGATATAACAGAACTCTACCGCGGCATAGGCACATGCCTCAAACGCAATTTCCCGGGTTGGCATGCATGGATAATCGGCCTCAATGATGAGGATTTCGATAATATCGGACTGAAGCCCTCAATGAAACTTCCTCTTCTTAACGGAAACCTGGAATGCTCACTGAGGGAATATATTCTGTTTGACGGAAAATATGACAAATTCCGGGCAGAAGGTGGCCGCGTGAGCTATCACGACATGGATGATGAGCAGGCCAAGGCGCCACGCAAGATGCGCAGGCTCACTGATGACGAATGGAAAAAGGAAACGCGCCAGTATGGCTCACACGACAAAAAGTCAGGCTTTAAATCCGACCGGAAACAGGACCGCAAGTTCGAAAACAGAGGCGACCGCAAATTCGAGAACAAGGGCAATCGCAAATTCGAGAACAAGGGTGACCGCAAATTCGAGAACAAGGGTAACCGCAAATTCGAGAACAAGGGTGACCGCAAATTCGAAAACAGAAGTGACCGCAAGCCCTTCAAGAGAGGTGCCGTCACAGTGAAGCCATCCGGGCCAAAGATTTCAGCAGACAAAGCCCATATAATAAATCCGGTGCATTTCAGAAGCAGAAAACAGAAAGAAGAGAAAGAGAGTGAATGACACATAGCCACACCATGGGAAAAGAGGGGATGGTGCCGGCCATTCTCGCATCAACGGCAATGTTTGTCGTCGCATACTTTGTGTATACCCCGCCGCCGGCCGGGGACATGGGAATATGCTTTCCGTCGCCCAATCGATGGGAGTTAAATTCATTAGCGGGATGGCTTATAAATTTGTTGCTGGCTGCGGCAACAACAATTGTGCTCTATTTCACAAACAAGGAATTCACTCTGGTTCGTGGCTCTGACACAGTGCTCCAGGGAATGTTTCTTATCAGCGCCGCCTCATGTCCGTGGCTGTCGGGGATGCTCACATCAAGCTGGATTATAGCACTTGCCAACCTTATATGCTTCACCGTGCTGTTTGGCTGCTACCGCAAGCGCAATGCAACCCAGGAACTCTTTCTAATAGCCACGATACTTTCGCTCGGCTCCATGATTCAATATGCCTTCATATTCTTCATGCCCGTATATATCATTGGAGCCGGATTCATGAAATGTCTGAATATAAAGGTTGTGCTTGCTTTTGTGCTGGGAGTGTGTTCGCCATATTGGGTGGGAGTAGGGCTTGGAATCATTCCGATAAGCAGCTTCAGCATGCCGGCACTTTCCAATCTGTTTGATAATTTCACACCCGACGACAATCTGTTTTTCTGCCTGCTGAATATTTCCATCACTGTGACAATCGGGCTGCTACTCGCGCTCAACAACATGGTCAAGCTATATGCCGGCAACACTCAGCGGCGGCTTAACAACAGTTTTGTGAATCTAATAGGACTCTGCTGTGTGGCCTGCATTATTCTTGATTCCGGCAATATGCCGGCATATTTTGCCTCCACATATATGATTTGCGCCGTTCAGCTTGCCAATCTGTTCGCGCTAAGAAATATAAAATATGGCTGGATATGGCTTCTTGCCCTCAGCATCATGTATATCACCATGTTCAGCCTACAAGTGCTGAATCTTTGACAAATCATATCAAAATATCACGTCATGATCAAGATTATTGCCGATGACAATATTCCATACCTGCGCGGACGCCTCGAAGATGTGGCGGAAGTGGTATATGTGGATCAGTTTGGCTTTACGCCGGAAATTGTGAAGGATGCCGATGCCCTTCTGATTCGCACACGCACACGTTGCAACGAGAAGCTGCTTGCGGGGTCGGCTGTAAAACTTGTGGCCACGGCAACAATAGGCACAGACCAGATTGACACTGAATGGTGTGAAAGCAACGGCATCATGGTTAGGAATTCACCCGGATGCAACGCGCCCGGTGTGGCACAATATGTATGGTCGGCTCTTTTAAGAAGCGGATTTGATAAAAATCGGCACAAGCTCGGCATTGTGGGATGCGGCAATGTGGGTGGAATTGTGTATGACTGGGGGCGCAAGCTTGGAGTGGAAATCATGGTTAGCGACCCGCCGAAAGAGAGACTTGGCTGCACCGGCATTCCCTATACACCGCTTCACAGGCTGCTCCGGGAATGCGATGCAGTGACATTGCACACACCACTCACAAAAAGTGGAGATGATGCCACATTTCATCTGATAGGAGAGAGAGAGCTGGCAATCATGAAGCCGGGAGCCATACTCGTGAATTCGGCCCGCGGCCCGGTGGTGGATTTTCATGCCCTCAAAGAGGCGCTTCGGCGTGACAGCATACGCGCAATTATCGACACCTGGGAGGGAGAGCCGGAGACAGACTCTGAAATACTTGATAAAGTCATATACGGCACATTTCATATTGCCGGCTACACACGACAAGGGAAACAGAGAGCCACCAGGATGATTATAGAGGCCGTAGAGGAGCGTTTTGGCATCAAGGGTGACACATCACACCTTGAGGGAGTTTATAAGGCGCCTGAGTGCATTTCCGCGGAAGAAATAATGAATTCATACGACCCTGCGGAAGATTTCGAGGCATTGCGAAAAAATCCCGCAGCATTCGACACATTGCGCAAAAATTATAATTATCGCGAAGAGGTGACACATGGCAATTAAAAAATTTTATGTGGTATGGGTGGGGCGCAATCCGGGCGTATATGACGACCTTGGCGACGCCATGGAGCAGGTTGATGACTATCCGGGTGCGAGATTCAAGGGATTTGACAGTGCGGCAGAAGCGGCAGAAGCTTTCCGCAAGGGCACGGCACAGTCGGATAAGGAGGATATCAAATCCCTCCTTTTCGATGCACAACGCATGAATATCCCCACCTCCGGACAGCCGGATTACATGAGCATACCCGAAATAGATCTCGATGGGTGGGCAGTGGATGCCGCATGCGCCGGAAATCCCGGAAAAATGGAATATCGCGGAGTAGAGCTGATGAGCGGACGCGAAATATTCCGTGTGGGGCCGTTCCCGAAGTCAACCAACAATATCGGTGAATTTCTCGCCATAGTGCACGCCCTTTCGCTAATGCACCGCAATGGAGAGCGGCACACCATCTACAGCGATTCGAAAACGGGCATGGCATGGGTGCGCAACCGCAAAGTGAAGACACAACTGCTACGCACCCCTGAAACAGAGCAAAGTTTCCGGTTAATGGAACGTGCCCTTTCCTGGCTCAACACACATTCGGTTGATGTGAACATCCGCAAGTGGGAAACCGAACGTTGGGGAGAGATACCGGCCGATTTCGGCAGGAAATAGGAGATGAAGGCAGACATCGGGGCTAAAGAGCGTCTTGCAGACTTGCTCGGAAATTGCGGTGCGGTGGCAATGGGGGTGTCGCAATGTTGCGACACAGCCCCGGAAATGATGAAAGCATATGAGAGCTGGCTCGCTTTGGGCAGGCAGGCCGGAATGGAATATCTGTCAAACCACATGCGGATACGCAGCAATCCGGGGCTTTTGCTTGATGGTTGTAAAAGCATTGTCAGCATTGCATTCAGCTATAATGCTCCCACACGGCGTTGCCGGAATCTGCCCGTGATTGCCGATTACGCCCAATTTCCCGACTATCATGACCGAATAAGGGAATTGACGGGAGATGCAATCAAAACCATGAAAGAGGAATATGGTGGAGATTACCGCACATGTGTGGATTCAGCACCGATTTTCGAGCGCTACAGAGCGGCAATGAGCGGAATAGGAATAATTGGCGACAACGGGGCGCTGATAGTGCCGGGAGTGGGAAGCAAAGTGTTTCTCGCAGAGATTTTGACCACATTGGAGATGGAGAGCGACACACCGCTCGCAGGCGATTGCGGACGATGCGGGGCATGTCGGAACGCGTGTCCGACCGGCGCGTTAATGCCCGACGGCACCATAGACAGCAATCTGTGTCTGAGCTATCTCACAATAGAGCATCGCGGAGAATGGACAGATGAAGCGCACATGAAAGCCATGCACACAGCGGCAGGGCGCAACACGCTCTTCGGATGTGATATCTGCATAAACGTTTGTCCGCACAACAAGCTGTGCCACATCACGGCAGAAAGTCAGGAGTCGCGGAAAATCCCTCAAATCTTCAGGCATATCGACATGGCAGACACTCTCGGTGCTGATGAAATAATGCAGATGGGCAAGGATGATTTTTCAAAAATATTCAAAGGGAGCTGCATGAAACGCGCCAAACTCGCCGGGCTACGGCGCAACGCGGAGAATATTCTTGCGCGACACGCTGAAAATAGAGGCCGCAGCAGCAAAAACGGCAGCGAAGATGATGACACACCTCACTCCCCATATTCCGGAGGCTGAGAGCGAAAATATGAACGTCACCACAGTGGCGCCGAAAGTCTGTCCCGTGAGTCGCGCCGTGCTCTGCATCCCTCCGGCAGCGCCGGTGCGCTCCACAGGGGTTGCCGACACCATCACCACATTGTTGGGTGTCTGATACATGCCGAATCCAATACCGCATAAAAGCATCCTCCAGGCAATATCCGCCGGTGTTGTATGAAAAAATGTGACACAAAGCAAAGACAGCAAACCGGTGCAGAACACACCCATGCCGAAAGCTGCGATTTTTCCAGGATTGAATCTGCCGACATATCTTGCCGCCACCGGAGCCATCACAGCTGTGGCAAGCGGCCATGGTGTCATCAGCAAACCGGCTGTAAGCTCCGAGTAGCCGAGGTTTTTCAGGAACATGAAAGGGAGAACAATTGAGGCGGCATTCTGTGCGATAAATGCAGATGTGTTGGTCAGAATGCAGAGAGAATAAAGTTTGCTGCGAAAGAGATCCACAGGAAAGAGCGGATAGGAATGGTGCAGTTGTCGGCGAATATATAAAAATGCCGCTGCCACAGCCACAACAAACAGACAGGCCATCAGAAGCTCATTCCCGCCATCGGCCGCATTCCCGAGCACTATAAAAATCAAGCCGAACACCAGCATGTTCTGCAACGCACCGACCGGATCGAATTTCATCCCCTCAGGGCGGGTATTGCCGGGAAGAAGCCTCACCGCCAGGATAAAAGCAACAATCCCGAATGGCACATTTATGAGAAAAAGCCAGCGCCAGGTAGAGATGGATAGAATAATTCCGGCCAGCGAAGGGCCGGCAGCTGTGGCAACGGCAATCACCATTGCATTAAGTGCCAGCCCTTTAGGCAGGTCGGAGGGAGAATATATGCAACGTGTTAATGCAATATTCACCCCCATAATGCAAGCCCCTCCCAGCCCCTGAGCCACACGCATTGCCAGCAGCATCGGAAAAGAGTCAGCCAACGCACATCCCAAGGATGAGGTTGTAAAAGCAGCAATGCCCGTAATCAGCACCTTGCGGTAACTGTAGATATCGCCAAGCGATGCCAACGGCAGGAGGGTCATTGTGATAATAAGCTGATAAGCCGACACAACCCACACAGACGCAGCATCAGAGACATTGAATTCAGCGGCAAAGCCGGGTAATGCCACGTTAACAATCGTGACATCAAGCACAGTCATCAGCAACACAATCAGCAATGCCGACACTGCCGAATATTTGCGTATAAAACTCTCCTTCATTACAGTCTTCCCTTGAATATTATGAGACAGACCAATGATAAATCCGGTGAAAACTCCGGAAGAAGAGCAAGACCCCGTCAGGCGAATTCAACCGGTTTTCTCGGGCGAAGCGACATATATGTGACGGCAGTTCCAATCATAAAAACGCCGATGCCGATGCCGATCATGAAGCTAACCGACACGCACAATCCCACAATGGCTGCCACTGCACCCAGAGCAATTAGCACATATCCCAGGATCTGCGATGCAGGCATGCCCCGGCGCTTGTAAGGCTCATGAGCAGCTTCTATTGTGCGTGCCAACTGTTCGGTATATTCATAACGCTCCGCATCCGGTCTCATTGTAATATCTTCAGATATTTCCGCGATCAGGCTCAATTTATCGCGTGAAAAATTGTCTTTGAGATCTTCACGGATTTTTTCTGTTAAAGTTTCGGTCCAATATCTTTTGTTTGCGGGATACAGCACACCATCATCCTCATCGAAAATTTCGGGCATTGACGAAAGTGTCAGGGAAATCATCTCAAGAGTCTCCTTCTTTAGCGGAATTCCGGCTGTGGAATCAATCAGAATTTCCTTCACAAGCAGTCTGTCGCCTGCCTCGATTGCCTTTATCAATTTGTTTTTCATAGCAATGTGATTTAGAGTCCGGTTCATAAACAACGCACTGCTGTTCAGAAAAGTTCGGGAGGCGCAACTCTCAGGCCACAATTTTTTATGAATCGGAGCCTAAAAACTCACGTTCACCCCTGCGAGGATGCCTATTCCATCGGTGAGAGGGGCGTTGAGATAATAATATTTTGGGCGATAGTTAAACAGATTATCGATGGCTACCGTGACTTTCACATGTTTTCGGAAAGAGCATCCGGCAGAGAGTTTCCACAGGGAATATGGGGGATATTTCACACTGACAGTGCCGGCCGATATGTCGTAATAATCTTTATACTCAATATTATTAACATCGGATAGCACGCGTCCGTTCATGCCGAGTGTCAGGTCAAAATCGCGAGTGAGCTGTTTCTCCCAGTCAAGCCGCATTGTCAGCGAATGCTTGCGAGCGGGAATATATTGATTGTTTGCCACATTGCCATCGCGGTTTTTAGGAAAATTCTCATGTGTATAGGCATATGACAACTTGGCAGAAAGGCCGCAAGCCCATCTTGCCTGAAGGGTGACATCGGCTCCGAACACACTGTATTTGTCAAGATTCACATAATTCAGAAAAAGTTGGTTCCCTTCACCGGGTTTATAATAGGGGAGACCCGTGGCTATTTTATCGTTAATGATATTATAATATCCGGTCAATGTGAATGAATAACTTTTGAATGCCCAATCGAATGAGGCATTAAAATTATGGCTCGATTCCGGCTTCAGACTTTCATTACCCTCCACAATCCAGATTCCCGCCATATCGAAATTATAATATTTCTCCTTGAGCGTGGGGGTACGGAAGCCCATGCCGTAGGAAAACCGCACATTGGCATTTTCAAAAGGGATATATCGCGCCGAAATTTTTGGAGTGACGCGCGAGATATTCTCCGAAGAGAAATAGTCATAACGCGCGGCTGCCACCACTTCCCACTTCGGATTGAAAATCCAGTCGTATTGCGCAAAGAAATCGGCATTGGCTTCATGTCCGGCGCCACCGCTCACCTTTGTGTTTTGGAGATAATCATAGCGATAGTCGGCGCCGAGCGACAGCACATCGCCGCGCGGAGTGATGTAATTGTAAGCGGTGCGCACTGAATTCACCACGTTGCTGTAATTCCTGACATCGCTTCCCGTAATCCGCATATATGAGGATTTATCATACTGGTCGAATGAATATGCCACCACCAGATCATGCGAATCGGTGATATTCCACACACCCCTGAAGCCGGCCGAATAATCGCGATATCTTTCCGGAGTGTCGGGAATGCGCGGCACCTCACGGAAAAAATATCCGGCGCGCACGCTCAGTCTGAGACCCCGCGTTGGATATACAGTAAATTTATCTTTTACATTAAGGGTGCGGTTTCCATAAATTGTGGTCACAACCCTTCCGGCAGGATTAGGCGCACTGTTGACATCGTAAGAATGAATGCCCGAATATTGCGCGGACAGCGAGTTTGACACAAATTTGCCGCGCAGGCCGAAATTGAGATTATAGCGTTGGCTGAGATGTTTGCCGAAACGTGCGCCGGCAGTGACGCTCCAGGGGCGGGATGGTGTTTTGGTGATTACATTCACCACTCCACCCACAGCATGGCCGCCATATAGGGCGCTGGAGGCACCGCGCACAATTTCCACGCGTTCCACATCGTTCATCGACATGCGGCTGAAATCCACATCATCCATGGTTTCGCCCGCAAGTCGCTCGCCATCCACAAGGAAGAGCACACTCTGGCCTCCGAAACCTCCCAGATTCATATGGGTTTGCTGATTCATCGCATAAGAGAATTCCACAGCGGGCATCTCCTGCTGCAACAATTCTTCGATATCGCCGGCATCGGAGCGTTCTATATCCTTCGCTGAAATCACAGCTGTCTGCACAGGTGTGTTCTTAAGCAGTTTGGGAGCACGTGTGCCGGTAATCACAATCTCCTCGAGATCTTTCTCGAAGGCAGTGGAGTCGGCGGCCGTTGCCGCAGAGGCAGCGGTCATCGAGGAGAGCGCGGCAACAAGCAGATTCAGCAACATGTCACAAGGGATAACGATAATTTATTGTTAGGCAACATTTCACACCCGTTGCGCTTTGATAATTCTCAAGTTGAAGGGCGCCATAAGTGTCATCAGGGAGGTGAATCACAAACACTTGGGTGTTTATGTCAAACGCCGGGGGAATTGGGGGGATACTGACGGCAAGCCATGAGGAGAGCACAGGGTTTACGTAGATTCCCTGATTGCCGATATAGCCTGCAAGCATTTTATCCTGCACACACCACACATCCGTTTCATTCCAGTTGTCGCCGCGAAATTGCAGGGAAGCTAAATAATCACGGTTGGCCGGCAACTCATCGATATCATGAAATTCAGTTGCTGCCACGGTGCAACCATTGGTGCGCACGTTGTTGCGGTGAACTGCGAAAGTCCATTTCTGCGGCTCCGACTGGGGGAGAGTCGGGAAATAGCTCACGAATTCGTATCTGGAGATTCCCTGGCCAAACACATCATACCAATAGGTATAGATGCCGGCCTTTCCTTCGGGATTGGGAATCTCACTCATCGGAATATCCGTGGCCACCCAGAGGTCATTACCGTTCGTATCCGGATTTGCCTCCACACTCCGCGCGAGGGCCTGCAAATCCATATAATACCATTTGCCCCAGTCAGAGGCATCCACAAAGAGTTTGCCGGCCACAGTATTTGTCTCGTCATCAGGCGGGTTGTCATAAACAAACCCGAATCCACCCTCGCAACTCTGCAACAATGCAGCGGAGAGAATCAAGACGATGACATATGTCAGCCGGAAAATGCGCATCATCTTTTACTTCCTGTGAATGAGCCAGTGAGAGGGAAAGGCATGTTGCCGAGTTTGAAAGGATTTGTAATGCTGAGAGTGTTGTCGGAAAGCTTCACAAGAATGCTGCTCTCACCGCCTACGGTGTAATCCTTGTTAAACATGACATTGCCATCTTTTACAGCAAGGAAATGCTGCTGAATTCCATCGGCGCCATACATCCTGTAGAAGCCACCTTTTTCATCATCATATTCGAGGCCCGGAATTGTAACCGCACCGATTTCCAGATCACCCATCATTGTGTTGACGAGGCTGTATTGCGGGATACTCACAGTGATTGTGCCATCCTCATTGGCGGTAATGGTGTAGGATGCATTGGTGGAATAATCATACATACCGCCAACATTCACAGACTGTGTTCCGTCATAAATTCCGGCATAAAGCTGCGCGGGATTTGCAGTCTCGGTTGCGAAAGTCATCTCCTGAATATCGGAGACAGCGATAACGGTTTCCTCGCCGGTGGTTTTGATAATTTTCAACACTTCTGTTTGTGCGTTAGCCACAAAGAATGAGGAGAGCAATATTGCAAAAAATGATATTTTTTTCATGACTGGTTATTTCTTGATGATATTTACTGAATGGGATTTTGTTTTTGCCACATAAATTCCGGCCGGCATGGGATTTAGATCAAGGCAATCCATGCTTTCAGCCACAAGAGCTCCACTGAGCGAAAAAAGCCGGATGTGCATGCCGGGAGCGGTGATTGTATTATTCAGATAAGAAAACAGTTGCCTGTCTTCATCTGAGAGAATGTCATCCACACCGGCACCATTCTCGGCGAAAATCATCTTCACGATATCCGCACGTTTGTAAGAAAAAGATGCGGAATTCACAGTGACCGTGAGATTGTCGCCGATGCATTTTAGCACGGGTTTTTCCGAAAGCATATAAGTGGGAGAAGAGCCGTCGGCAAGCTTTATTTCAAGCATCGTTTCTGCAGAAACCGACAGTGCGGCCGCCACTGCAAAAGCCGTGATGATAAATTTCTTCATTTTTCTTTAAATTGTTGAAATGTTGTTTCGGATGCAAAGGTATATAAATAAAATCGTTCTGACAATTCCCACTAATGAGTATTTACGATTGATGCATCCAAGACCACGTGTCATAAAAATTTCGGTGCAACATTTTGTTTGCAGATACTCATGAGCAGACAAAATGCGCCAATCCCGGCCATGACGTTGTGATGTATTGCTCAATTAGTTTATTTTTTCTAAATTTGCAACGGGTATGTCGCGCTGCAGCGCGAGGTGTGCGACTGATAAAAGTTGCGATATGCCCTTCAATTTAGTGTCTGTTTCATAAAAAATTTAACATTAGGGGTCGCATGCGAGACCAATAGTAATTTAAATATAAAATAGACAGATGATTTATTGTTAATTTATTTAACACATATGTCTGTATCAATAAAAAAATCACTTTAGCCCGGCTTCTTTTTTGGCTGATATATCCAATCTCGCCGGTCACAACCTAAAGGTTGCTCCTTCTGAGATTGAATAAATTATCTCAGAAATAAGACGAGCCTGAAGTTGAATTCTTTATGAAACAGACTCTTATCCTTATGAGTTCAATAGCACAAATAAAAGGGAGGCTTGGCGCCGAACTTGAAGAGATGAATGCGATAATCTCTGAATCTCTGAGCACCCGCAATGAGATGATGAATGATGTCGTGACCCGCTATCTTCGTATAAAAGGGAAGCAAATACGCCCTATTCTGGTGATATTGAGCGCACAAATGTTTGGCAAAGTGAGTCGTGAGGTGCTCTATGCCGGAGCAGCGCTTGAGATGCTCCACAATGCATCGCTGATTCACGATGACATAGTTGACGAAACATCGCTGCGGCGCGGCGTGCCTACGGTTAACGCACGCATGGGCAATCATATCGCCGTGCTTGTAGGCGATTTTTTTGTGTCAAATTCGCTTGCCGTGGGCATACGCACCGGCAATATATATGTGGTATCCGCGCTTTCCGCGCTCGGCAAAGAGCTGAGTCTCGGCGAAATCGACCAGATATGCAACGCCCGCGACCATGAATATGATGAAGAGAGCTATTTTGCCATGATCCGGCAGAAAACAGCCTCTCTTTTCATGCATTGTGTCGGCATGGGTGCCAACCTTGCCGGAGCATCGCGTGAAGATACCGACAAACTGACTCGCTATGCTGAGCTTCTGGGATTGTGCTTCCAGATTAAGGATGATATATTCGACTATTACAACAATGACGAGATAGGGAAACCCACCGGCAACGACTTGCGCGAGGGGAAAGTGACACTTCCCCTTCTGTATGCGCTTGCCAACGGCCCTGCCCCGGAGCGTGCCGGAATGAAGGCCCTTGTGGAGCGCGGAGACCTTACGGAGGATGAAATCACCGGGCTGATTGAATTCGCCAAAGCCAACGGCGGAATAAATTATGCCTTTCAATGCATGCGCCGCATGCAGGAGGAGGCAGAGGAAATCATAAAGGATTTTCCCGACAGCGACTCCAAGGACTCATTTAGAGAAATCTTCAATTACATCATATCGCGCAACCGATGAAGAAATCGGAGAGCGCACAATTGGCCGCATTCATGATTCCCGGCATTGCCGAAGCCGGATGTGATGAGGCCGGCCGAGGATGCCTGTGCGGACCGGTGAGTTGCGCCGCAGTGATTCTCGGCTCCGACTTTGACGGCACCGGGCTTAACGATTCCAAACAGCTCAGTGCGCCCGAACGCCGCGAACTGCGCATAAGAATCGAGCGCGATGCTTTGGCTTGGGCCGTAGTGATGGTGGATGCCTGCGAAATAGACAGAATCAATATCCTGAATGCATCGATAGCCGGGATGCACCGCGCCCTTGATGCACTCTCTATCAGACCCGCCCACATCCTTGTGGACGGCAACAGGTTCAAGCCATATCTCGACCCGGAGAAGATGATGGACATTCCCCACCACACAATTGTGAAAGGAGATGCAAAATTTTTGTCGATAGCTGCTGCTTCAATCCTTGCGAAAACACATCGCGATGAGCTTATGGAGCAACTCGCCGGGGAATATCCCGGCTATGGGTGGGAAAGAAACATGGGCTACCCAACAAAAGAGCATCTCGCAGCAATCGGGAAGCTCGGCATTACGCCTGTGCACAGGCTCACTTTTCGCGGCGTGAAAGAATTGGTAATTTCTCAAACCGACACACAAGTACGGCATAAAGGATGAGCAATGCCACTCTCAAGGCAAACACCGCCCATGTGGGCATCATATTTTCCGCATACATCCCGATAACAAAAAGCACGGTCGCCACCACGCAATAGCAGGCAATGCGTCGCATCTCATAAGGCAGCGGATAATAATGTCTCCCCACAAAATAGGAAACGAGCATCACGATAAAATAGCTTGCCAATGCCGCCCATGCCGAGCCTACGTATCCATCGGGTATGCCTATGGCCGGCACAAACCACAGATTAAAGAGCAACATCAGGATGAAGCAAAGCACCGACATATACATTCCCCATTCCGTGCGGTCGGTAAGCTTATACCATAACGACAGATTGAAGAAAACGCCGAAACAAAGCTCGGCCACCATCATAATTGGCACAACCCTAAGCCCCGACCAATAAGCCGGAGCCACAAAATGCTTAAGCACCGGCAAGAAAAACATCACACCCAGAAAGATAAACAGGCCGAACACTATGAAAAATTTCATTGCGTCACAATATGCCCGGTTTTTTGTTTCGCCCGCTCCCTTTGCCTGCGCAAAGATAAATGGCTCATAGGCATATCGGAACGCCTGGGTGAACATCACCATAACAATCGCAATCTTTATGTTGGCGCCATAGATTCCCACCATGGAGCGCGCAGCCTCCTCATTGCCGGGGAAAAGATAGGGAATAATCATTTGTCCCATGTTCTGACTCAGCACTCCGGCCACACCCAAAATGAGCAAAGGCCAGCTGTAGCGCAGCATTTGCCTGAGAAGGGGGAACGAAAATCTCCACTTACAGCCGGTGATTTCCGGCAGAAGCGACAGCAAAATCACGATTGTGGAGATTATATTGGCCACAAAAATCCATCCAATGCCGAAAGATTCGCCCCCGACAGGCATATAGAACCACTCCACAACAGCCGGAAATGCCTTCATCAAGGCAGGGCAACCGAGCAGGAAGAACAGATTGAGCGAAATGTTTATCCCCACATTCAGCAGCTTTATGCCGGCAAAGCGGAATGCCTTTTTCCGAAACCGCAGGTAGGCAAACGGGATATTTGAAAAGGCATCCATGGCCACAGTGACACCGAGCAGCCACACATACAGAGGATGATTAGGCAAAAGAATTGCGTTGGAAACAGGCCGCAGGAACAGTGTGGTCAGCAAAATAAAAGCCAGCGAGGTGGCGCCAACAGAACTCAGGGCAGTTGTGTAGACTTCGTCAGGGTTTCGCTCCTTGTTGGCATATCTGAAGAAGCCCGTCTCCATGCCATAATTCAGCACTACGAGAGCTACCGCCGTGAAGCTGTAAAGATAGCTCACGATTCCATATTCCTCAGTGGGGAACATATACACATAGAGTGGAACGAGACACCAGTTAAGGAAGCGTCCCACGATGCTGCTCAGTCCATAAATTGCCGTTTCCTTTGCGAGCGCTTTAATACCTGCCATAAGGGTCTAAACTGTTTTGTGGGTCTATTCGGTGTAAGAAGAATCAAAGAGCGACGGGGCATCCGGATTCAGGGGGCGGTGGAGATGCCGATAAGCCAGGTCGGTGACCTCTCGCCCTCTGGGAGTGCGCTTTAGGAAACCCTCCTTGATAAGAAAAGGCTCATAAACCTCTTCGATTGTGCCGGGGTCTTCACCAATGGCAGTGCCGATTGTTGTGAGTCCGACGGGGCCGCCTTTGAATTTGTCGATAATTGTGAGGAGGATTCTGTTGTCAATTTCATCGAGTCCGTAACGGTCGATATTCAGGGCTTCGAGGGCATGGCGGGCGATATTATGATCGATAGCCCCGGTGCCTTTCACCATAGCGAAGTCTCTGACTCGGCGCAACAGCGAGTTGGCCACACGCGGTGTGCCGCGACTGCGGAGGGCAATTTCGCGCGCCGCATCATCAGCGATTTTCACATTAAGCAGCGCGGCGGAGCGTTTCACAATAGCCTGAAGCAACTCATGGCCATAATATTCGAGGTGACACTGGATGCCGAAGCGAGCGCGCAGCGGCGCTGTGAGATTCCCGCTTCTTGTAGTGGCTCCCACAAGAGTAAAAGGAGAGATGTTGAGCTGCACGCTCTTGGCTCCCGGCCCCTTGTCAAGCAATATATCAATGCGGTAATCTTCCATTGCGGAGTAAAGATATTCCTCAACAATGGGATGAAGACGGTGAATCTCATCGATAAAGAGCACATCATGAGGCTCAAGAGACATGAGAATGCCGGCTAAATCGCCCGGCTTGTCAAGCACGGGGCCGGATGTGGTTTTGAAACCCACACCCAACTCATTGGCGATGATGTTAGAGAGGGTTGTTTTCCCGAGCCCCGGCGGGCCATGCAGCAACGTATGGTCAAGGGCATCTCCCCGCATACGCGCAGCCTTGACAAACACGCGAAGATTATCCACAATCTTGTCCTGCCCGGTGAAATCGCCGAACGACAAAGGACGCAGCGCTTTTTCCACTTCGCCCTCCGGCCCGGAGGGGCGGGTTTGCTGATTATTGCGTATATTGAATTCTTCTTCCATAAGCTGACACAAAGATAATAAAAATCCGCAAAAAAAGCGGGGTGGAACAGATGTCCCACTCCCGCCACATCAAGGTTACGAAAAGGTTATTCATTTTAAGGGCTTAAATCCACTCATCCACTCATCCACTCATCCACTCATCCACTCATCCACTCTCACGCCTCCGCGAGTGCTTCAAAATAGCAGTCGGCGACTACCGTCCACTCTTCGAGCGATCCGGTGGTTGTGAATCCACTCTTTTCCGTTGGGTCGCCAAACACCTCTTTGGCTTTGTCGGCACTAAGAGTAACCACAACCGGAGGCACATCTATGCCGGGTCGGTAAAACTGGTCCACACTGACTCCGGCCTGTTCCTCTTCAATTGCATACAGCCGACCTTTATAAAGGTAAAGACCGGTAATCCTTTCCACAAACCTTCTGACTCCCTGTTTGTCGCCCTTGCGTTGGGGATACAAATCTATTTCAGGAATAAAATGAAATCCGGCCGCAGGAATACTCCAGATAATCGCACCGCAATCGCGTGCCGCCATATCCTCGGCAATCTTGTTTTTTGCATTTTCAAGCAATGCATCAACTCCATTATCTTTCTGCATATTTACCATAGTTTTAAAATTAGGACAAGAATCTGTCACCATACGATGACAAGCAGTTACATTATATCAATGATTTGACTTGCAAAAAGGTTTAGACCCCGTTTCACAAAATCAAGAGTCTGTCTCATAAAAAATTCACTTGTAGCTGTTGATCTGATGCTGCCAGAAAGTTCGGAGTTCAGACCAGGGAACAATCACCGTGCCATATGAAAATCCGGGATCCAAATCTGTGTCGTCCGACAGTTGCAACGGATTGATATCCCTGCCATTTAATCGCAATGAGGCATATTCCTTTCCTGACTCGGATTTTAATATTACAATTGCCAGATTGGCGGCCAGTGGGGTGATATCCTCGATGCGCCATGTATCAGCCAAATCTTTATAATCAAGCGGGAGGGCAAAACACCCCGGAATTTTCATCAGCGACAACAAGGGAAGCAATGTTTCAGCATGTCCGAAATATCCGAAGAGGGAGGTGTCGCCTCCATCCGCAGGGGTCTCGGCATCGGCAATAATCTGCTGCAACAAGGGAGTGACAGCCTCCGCCGCGATATGCGACAACGGTGTGATATTGTTGCGCAGATAATGTTGCAGATTCGATGCAAGATAGCACTGCCGGTAATCCTCCTCTCCCATCATTGCAGTTGTTGGCGGAGGGAGCGATGCGGCGCGGTTGCCCTTCATAACTTCATACATCTCCATTGTAAGTTTCTTGAGATGTGCATCGCTGAGCTCCGAATGATTCTTGAACAACATTGCCGCCGGAGCAGAGGGAACATTCTCTGTGACATATTCATCATATACAGGCACCCAGTTGCCCTCTGCGCGATATTGCGCAAATGCAGAGTCAACGCTAAAGAAATAGAGAAGGCGCGAATACATGTGTCCCTGTGATGTTGATGAAGAGATGTTGTCATTCACAAGATTCAGTCCGTGCATAAACTCATACATGGTCATCACTGCACGAGGCACAAACGTTGCCTTACCCTCCAGTTTCAGCGGCATTTTTTGCAACGGTGGAAAAATCTTCACCATTTCTCCGGCAAGTTCACGCTCTTCGGCAACTCCAAGTGGCGACAGTTCACCCCATTTGTTGCGATTTGCCGACTCCACGGTCTCCAGGTAATTCAGAAATTCAATCCCTTTATCGGAAATATTTCCGGCTGCCCGTGCGTCAAGAAGTGCACGCTCAATCTTGCACACCTTTTTCCGGCTTGAAAGGAAACGTGCGCCATGACGAGCCACATATATCACCTTCACCGGCTTCAGCGAATCGGGATAAACGGGCATCGGGGAGCAATCTCTGAAATTATAGATTGCCATTGAGCCGTCCAGATTCTCAGGCAATATGCTGTCGCATTTTGTTTCGCCGGCAATAGTAATGAAGGGGAGCAAGAGGGAGGCAATAACTGTCGCAATTGACAAATTCATTCTTTTTGACAAGGTTTTCATGGCAACATATGAGTGGATGAGTGGATGAGTGGTGGCAACATATAAAAAAAGTTGCCATCTGTATAGATAACAACTTTTACGGTTAATATTCCTGCGATTTTTTCAGAATTTTTCACATTTAATCACCGACTGCGAAGTTTTCAGCACCATGTGGCTTGACGATAAATGCTCTATTGAGAACACCACCGGGTTGTCATAGATGCCAAACATGGCAAGATTCTGCTGATTGTTGCCGGAACGGAAGTCCACTCCCAGACGACTTCCCCCCTTGTCATAATCCATAATGCCCGTCACAAAAACTTTTGGAGCCTGAAGCTGCATCAGCTCAAGATTCACACAAATAAAGGCATCTTCCGGACATGATATGTTGCCGGTGTTGAGATTTTCAACTTCTGTAACGCGCCAAAACCCGTCAATTTTACCATTGTGAGAAGTGCGACGACAGGAAGACAACCCACCGAGCAACACTATCAGCACTGCTGAAATTATAATTACCGATATCTTTTTCATTATTTTCTACACTTAATTCTAAATTATATCCTCTGTCTCCTGTTTCCTGTCTCCCGTCTCCTCATATCAGAATCGGAAAAAGCCGGTTTTCGACACAGTGAGGAGAGCCGCATAAGAATGCCCAAGGAGCGAACCCGCATCCATTGAGAAAGAAAGCGAACCCTCCCAGCCTTTCAGAGTTTTGGGTCGGTATTTCACTTCTGCGAGCCAACTGAATGACGACTCAATTTTTTTAAGCGGCAGCTTGTAAGTGCCCCAGCTGCGGTTGTATGAAACGAGCACTCTGTAGTCGAGATTACCCAGCGGGGAACCCTTCAGACCCATGTGATGCGCAACGACTCTTGAATTCTTGAGATACATGGTGTGATCCCCGTTATAGATTGGAGAAATAAGGAAGGGATTGCCAAGAGTCATGCCCCAATTCTGCCAACCGTTATAGATATAATGGTTGTAATAGTCATCGCGTCCTGACACCTGATAGTCAACTGATGGTGTGTGATCCCAATATACGGAGCCCGACTGGTCTTTCATGTATAGGAATTCATACACAATTTCCGATACGAAAGGATTTTTCGGGAGTCCGGCCCGCACGCCGTATAAGCCGTCGAGCCAAGGATAATCAAAAAACATCATTGAATGATCTTCGAAAAAATGCTGATAATAGAGTTTCACCATCCAGCCGCGGGGATCGTCCCATTTCAGCGAAAAGCTCCAGTTGCCAAGCATATTTCCCTCTACATTTGCCTGTTCGCCGACGGCTGTGTCGCTTCCTCCTTTCATAGGAATCATTGCCTTAATCCAGGCCTTGGGATATGTGGGATGCTTCTCCCAATAGCCGGGATTGTTTTTATCACCCGGAATCCAGGTTTTACCTCCGAACTGAGTGTCCATGCTGAGGCCGATTTCACCCACGAGCGGGAATTTCTTCTCATTACCTCCGCGGAAATATATCGCGCGCGATGCATACAGCGTGTTTAGGGAATATTCCGAGTCTCGGTTAACCCATCGATTGAGCCACCAATTGTCGGTAAACATTCCGTAAGCGAGGTGACCTTTCACGGCAAACCAGCCGTTGCAGCCCCAGAAATCGGCATAATCGAAGATTCCCACTCTGATTTGGGGAATGGGGTGAGCATTATTGGAGATGGTGAGTGCACCGGAGGAAAGGTCAGACGGAACAATCGGGTCGTTCAATTCCTTCTGCCCGATATACGCATCGAGGCACCGGTATTTTATTTCTGCATAGAGCTGCTGAGGCACAAACACGGATGAATACCTGTAAGCCACGCCCATATCGATGCCCGCACCCCAGTCGAACTTCTTATCCTCATTCATATCCTTAAAAGCACTGAGGCGAAGGTAGCCGTTGTTTTTACGAATAGAGGAGAAGCCGTATTTGTCGGATACAAGCCAGAACGGGTTATGGTCGCCGCCGCCGAAGGCTGCGCCTATTTCGGCTTTATATCTTATGGAATCATTCCATTCTGCATGTGCGATGCCGGGTGCACACATACTCATGGCGGTAAGAGCACCGGCGAAATAACATTTAAGAATTCGTTTCATAATATCAGCATAATCAATGACGCAATATGCAAAAGTGGCAAACCAATTTAGAGTTTGTTTCAGGCTGCGTTTATAATGATTTTCAAAGATAGATATTAAATCAAATTTACGCAAAAAAAAAATTCCAAGTCTCCCAAATCACAAATATTATCGTATTGAAGTGATTTAAACTTTTTTCAAATGCAAGATTAAGATTTTGAGCAACTTTCGGTTCTTGAAGAAGGAGTGATGCGGGCATCACGACTGATGAAAGAAGCTTACGCCGCCGGGCAAATTTATGAAAAAAAGTGTATTAGTGCATATTTGCGTAATGCATTGTATGAAAGAATAATACAAAAGACGGGGGGGGGTAATTTATCGCACGCGATTTTGCAAAGCGCATGATTGATTCGAAGTCGGAAAATTTATATGTCGGCGCGATATACATTACCTAAGTTGCTATAGTTGATTTATATGTGCGCAATGTTAGCGATACGCACACACAGCAAAACTATACAAAATATATTAAATTCCAAAACTTTTTTCACAATGTTAGCAAATTTTGCGATTATTTAGATTCCGAAGATTTCAGATTTGTGGGAACCGCCCCCCGTTTCATATCCTCAAAGAGAGATATGGAGGCCTAACCTTTAGGAAAAGTAAAAAAAATCAGCTGTAATGAAAAAATATTTGGAAAGAAAGAAAAAAAAGATTAAATTTGCAGTCGCAAGTTGTGCAAGGCACATAATTGCATATAGTGGCCCATTCGTCTATCGGTTAGGACGAGAGATTTTCATTCTCTAAAGAGCAGTTCGACTCTGCTATGGGCTACCAATTTGACAAAGCACCGGCACCGGCGCTTCAAGGTCATGAAAAAATTAAATAGATAAAAAGTAATTTTTAAGATGGCAAATCATAAATCGTCATTAAAAAGAATTCGCCAGGCGGAAAAGAGAAAATTGGAGAACCGTTACTGGGCAAAGACAGCACGCAATGCAGTGCGTCGCGTACGCAAGATGACAGACAAGGCAGAAGCTCAGGCAGCCTACAACAAGGTTAGCGCACTTCTCAACCGTCTCGGCAGAAAAAATATCATATCCAAGAACAAAGCTGCAAATCTCTGCAGCGGCATGGCAAAGTATATCAACAAAATTTAAAATAGTAAAATCCCCCACATGGGGATATCCTCAGATATCCCCGGTGGACGAGATTTGTGCAGGTCCATTCGTCTATCGGTTAGGACGAGAGATTTTCATTCTCTAAAGAGCAGTTCGACTCTGCTATGGACTACTCCCCAAATCCATCCTATCCCGGAGGCCGGTGTCGTTTTTGCGATGCCGGCCTCAACTTTTAGACCCCGTTTCATAAAAAATAGCGAGGAGAGCCTAAAACTCTCCCCACGGGGCATTGCTGTTGTTATAATGAACATCCTCGTCTACTTCAGCCTGACGATTGGCCGACCGGATGAAATCCATAATATTATCCTCTACGAAAAGTGGATAATCCTCATAAAGCGACAGCTCATCATCTTTTATGGGCTCAATTGTGGAGGTTGAAAGAAAGGATTTTCCATGAGCCATAGGAAATTTCTTCTCAATGAAAGCGCGCACTCTCTCTTCCGGATCAATTATATCCGGGCATTCTCCCTCAGGAACTACAATTCTATACTTCTTTGAATTGCCGAATGAAATTAAAAATGTGTTTCCCATAATAATACAACTGTTTTAGAGTCTGCTCTAAAAAAAATTTAACATTAGTGTCGCATGCATAATTCGGGAGGCAATGCAGAATCAGGAACATTGCGGGCTGTGTGACTGATTCAAAGAGTCAAACCCGGCCATGCATGCGAGGCCAATAGTAATTTAGATATAAAGCAGACATGTGATTTATTGTTAATCTATTAATGTTTAAGTCTGTATCAATGAAAAAAATTACTTTAGTTAGGCTTCTTTTTGGCTGATTTATCCAATCTCGCCTTTCACAACCGGGAGGCTGCTCGCCGGGAGGTTGAATAAATTATCTAAAAAAATAATCCGCTCCTAATGTTGATTTTTTATGAAACAGATTCTTATTACATATGCTCTGACGCATCTGATAAATTAACGAATTTCCCCAAGCTAAGGTTTAGGCTCCGTTTCATAAAAAATAGCGGTCGCCGGGGCGGCCTGTTTTTGCGCTAACTTGCTTTATCTCTGTGGGAGCATAATGGATTATGTGACCGAGGAGATGGAGCCTTAATTTTTGGGGATGGAGCTGTTGAATAAGCAGAATTGGTAGAATCTCAAAGAGAGTCACGGCATTCTCCGGATGTTGCTCCGAAAGAAAACATCCTGTTGATTATTATGGCTATCGCGCCGTCGCCGGTGACATTGCACGCTGTTCCGAAACTGTCCATGGCGATATAGAGAGCTATCATGAGTGCACAATCCTGATCGGTAAAACCCAGCATAGATGTTAAAATTCCCAGAGAGGCCATGATAGAACCGCCGGGAATGCCTGGAGCAGCCACAATTGTCACACCGAGCATACATATAAAGCCCGCGAACATGGAAAAATCGAACGGTTTGCCCTGCATCAACATGAGAGCAACCGCACAAGCCACAATTTTCAAGGTGGATCCGCTCATGTGAATTGTGGCGCACAGTGGCACAGTGAACCCCGCTACATTGCGATCAACCCCCATTTTTATTGTTTGGCCAAGTGTCACGGGAATTGTCGCTGCCGACGATTGTGTGCCCAGCGCCGTGAAATATGCCGGCATCATTGTGGCAAGAAGTTTAAAGGGGTTTTTGCTTCCTTTTGAAAATATGGCGGCAATGCAGAATTGAAAAATCAGTATTCCCACATGCATCGCAAATATCACTGCAATTATTCCCACAAAAGTTTTCAGCACAGGGAGAATCTGTCCGGTGAACGACATGTTAAGGAATATGCCGAAAATATATACCGGCAGCAGTGGAATTATCACACGAGAGATGAAAAGCGCCACAATGTTGCGCACATCGTCAAGCACACGCTTCAACGACACAGCGTTCACGGCCACACATCCCAAGCCGAGCATAAAAGCAGTCATCAAAGCCGTCATCACCGGGAACAAAGCCGGAATCTCAAGCGAGAAATAGGGGGTAAGCGACACGGGAGACTCTCCGGGATTCTCCACATGTTGCGAACATATTATGGCGGGGAAGGTGAGGTCGCTCACAAAATACGACATAAAACCGGCAATCAGAGTTGCGCTGTAGGCTACCACAACAGTTGCCAGCAACATTTTGCCCGCCTTATTGCCGACATCTGCAATGGCGGGAGCCACGAATCCGAGGATAATCAGAGGCACAATAAAATTAAGCAACTGACTGAAGACGGCATTAAATGTTTCGAAAACACGCACCCCCCACAACGGAAGGAACAACGAGAACAAAACGCCCAAAAGCATGGCCATCAATATTCTGACCAATAAATGACTGAAAAATTTCTTCATGGTGATTCAAGGTATTAAGAACCCATTGCCGCTAATTTATTAAATTTATTTCATTTTCACAAGTTTTCAACTTGCGGGAGATAAGATAGTTAGAAGAATATGGAAATAGGAATTGGGGATTGGGGATTGGGGATTGGGGATTGGGGATTGGGAATTGGGGATTGGGGATTGGTGATTGGGAATTGGGGATTGGGGGTGATGGTTGGGGGTTGCGCAAAATTATATTATCTTTGCGAAATGAGCCACGAGAAAAACAACACACACATTTCCTGCGACACGATTCCGGAGTTGCGGTGCGGCAGTGGATTCGGCAAGCCGGAGCGACTTCATCACCGCTCGCTTGTTAACGGACTGTTTGAGGAGGGTGAATCGGCATTTGAATTTCCGATTCGCATGGTGTGGCGTGCGCTTGGAGCAGAGCAGCTGGGCACACAATTTCGCGATGGTATTCCTTCCGGCATCGGGAGGGTGCAGGTGATGGTAGTCGTGCCGAAGCGCAAGCGCAAGCATGCAGTAGACAGAGTGCTTTTGCGCCGCCGCATCCGGGAAGCCTACCGCCGGCACCGGCAAAGGCTGATCAAACTTGTGGAGCAACATCCGGAGGTGAGAACATTTCAGGCTGCCTTTGTCTACATTCACAATGAAAACACCGATGGAATGTTTATCCACAAAAAGATGGGCAAACTGATTGGCAGGATTGAGGCGCGATGGAAAGATCCGGCAGCTGAGCAAAAGTGAAAGAAGAGATAAACGCGGAAGCGGGAAGCGATAAATAGAGCGGTGATGGGAGAAATAATGGAAGTAAGAAACAGAGCGAGAAAGGCGACCCAAAAAATGGCGATTGCCCCGATACGCTTTTATCAATACGCCATTTCGCCCCACTTTCCGGCGGCCTGCCGCTACACTCCCACGTGCAGTCAGTATGCAGTGGAAGCCATTGCCAAATATGGTGCGCTCAAAGGTATAAAAATGGCAGCGAAGCGTATCTGTCGCTGCCATCCGTGGGGAGGCGGCGGCTATGACCCGGTGCCCTGACAGAAAAAACAGAAAAACAAAACTTGCACCACAGATGTTATTATTGTAACATCAGAATTAGAATATTGCTTTGGGTAAAAAGATTAAGAGTTGTTTCATGAAAAAAAGATTGCTTGACATTCACACTCATCATGATGCACCGCAACCGGAAGGTGTGGTGGCGATATGTGTGAAGCCGGAAATAACAGGATACAAATTTACAGAGGGTCAGGCCTACAGTGTTGGCATTCACCCTTGGGACACGGTGGCTGAGCCGACAGACAGAATGTGGGACGAGCTTCGCCGCATTGCTGAGCGCAAAGATGTGAAGGCAATCGGAGAGGCGGGAATAGACCTCACCCCGCACGGGGGACCGCTGTTCAGGCAATTGCTGGTGTTTCGAAAACAAGTGGAGCTTTCCGAGGAGCTGTGCAAGCCTCTCGTGATTCACGATGTGAAGGCACACGACATCATAACGGGGGCACGGCGCGACTTAAAGCCGTGTCAGAATTGGGCTATACACGGTTTCCGGAGGAAGCCCGAGGTGGCTCAGATGTTGCTTCGCGCCGGATGCTACATATCATTCGGAGCGCAATACAACGAAGACTCACTTCTTTCCATGCCTCTTGACCGCATACTGGCGGAAACCGATGAAAGCGAACATGACATTGAAGAGGTGATAGAGAAGCTGTCGCAAACGGTCGGCAGAGATCTCACCGACATAATCGCTGAAAATACCGCTCGCTTTTTGGGAATAGATGCAAAGGCCGGCGTCATACATCAGCCTGAAATGATTCGGGAAAGAACCAGTCAAATGGCTCACTACGCTTCTGATTCTGCAGAGCCAAACCCAGCTCACGCATACGACCCCTAATGTTAAATTTTTATGAAACAGACTCTAAGGATCCATTCCTGATCGCATGCAAATTGCGAAACTTGGGATAACAATACAAAGGTTATAGAAAGGATATGAAAATTAAAATGTTAACACTCGCGGCAGCTGTTATAGCGGCATGCTCGCCATCTATTGTCAAGGCCGAGGAGCCGATGACCGGACCGGACTTGAACATGACAAACACCACGGAAAGCACACCGGCTGCGCAGACCCCGACCGACACTCCATGGTATTTGAATCTTGATTATGAAGGATTCAACTTTGAGGTGCCGGCAGGCAGCATTGTAGACAAGGGGTCGTCATTAATGGTGAAATATCCCGATGGCACATTCGGTGTGTCAATGACCAACACTGAAGCCAAAGGAGTGAACCAGGCACGTGCGGTTGAGATTTGCCAAAGAAATGCCGTGCAGATGCATCTGGCCAATCCTAAAGTTGAGAAAATCACCTGTGGGAAGGCCAAAGGAGCCATTGCATCGGGAATGACAGAGGGACAAGAGATCACCATCATAATTCTTCCACATGCCGACAGCCAGCTATCCACAATCATCATTGCCACACCCGGCCGTCGGGAATGGGTGGATCATTTTGTAGCGTCTCTCAAGAAGTGAGAGTGGATGAGTGGATGAGTGGATGAGTGATTGGGGATAAGATATTTTTTATTAAATTTGCGTCATTATGCGAAAGTTATATTTAATAACGTTGGCGTTGATGACGCTTTTTTTGTGTCCGTATGCGCACGCTTTGCAAATTGAAAAGATTCGATACGGGGATTTTTCCAACTGGGTGACGCGCGAAATCACGGAGTCGAAGGTTATAGGCGGCAAGAAGAAAATTGTATATGCCGTTGGACCCGCAAAAACACTTCGGGGCAACACGCCTTATCATCCTGAGGGGGGCACTCCCTGGGCCTCCAGCAACGTATACGCGAAAGTATCGGGCGTTGTGAAGGCGTCTAACACAGTGGAGCCCGCCAATGTCAATGGCAACACCATGGCTAAAATGTCAACCAAAATGGAGCATGTAAAGGTGTTGGGACTGATTAATATGGATGTGATTGTGGCCGGCACCCTCTTTCTGGGGAAAATCAGGGAGCCGATATCCTCCACAAAAAGCCCGTATTCGAAAATGGAGATGGGAATCCCCTACACGAAGCGGCCCAAATGCCTTGTGTTTGATTATAAAGTTGACATGCCCAATGTGAAAACGCGCACCAAAGCGACAGGCTTCGGGAGCAAGAAGACGCTTCCGGGGCGCGACCAGGCCGAAGTGTATGTGATTCTTCAGAAACGCCGGGAAGATGCCAAGGGGAACATATATGCAAAACGTGTAGGCACAGGTCGAGAGCGCTATAACCGCAGCATTCCGCTCACACGCGGACATCAGCTTCAGATTCAATATGGAGATATCAGCCGGTCAAGCTTTTACAAACCATATATGGGCCTGCTCAACGGAGAGAAAGCTTATCACGCATATAATTCAAAGGGAAAACTCGTGCCGGTGCAAGAAACAGAATGGGCTGATGCGGATGAAACACCCACACATGTGCTCGTAATGGCCTCTTCGACATGCGGAGAGGCATTTGTCGGCACAGAGGGTGTGACACTATATATTGACAATATCGGATTCGGATTTTAGAGTCAAACCAATTTAAAAAATGAAAATCGCAATTGTGGGATATGGCAAAATGGGTCATATCATAGAAAAAACAGCTATGGAGCGCGGCCATGAAATCACATGCCGCATTGACAAGGATAATACCTGTGATTTCAACAGCCCGGAATTTCGCAACTCCGATGTTGCGATTGAATTCTCCACTCCGGCCACCGGAGCGGAGAATGTGCTGAAATGCATGGAGGTCGGTGTGCCGGTGGTGAGCGGCACCACCGGATGGACTGCCCGGCTTCCGGAGATGCGAAAAAAATGCGAACGCGGGGAAGGCACACTAATCTGGGCCTCCAATTTCTCCATCGGTGTGAACATATTCATGACAATCAACAGCACACTGGCTCGAATCATGAACAAATTCCCGCAATACACACCTTCAATGCTGGAGGTGCACCATATCCACAAGCTCGACCATCCTTCGGGCACAGCCATAACGCTCGCCGAAGAGATTGAGGCCGGCACTGAGCGGATCACCGGATGGGTGGAAACAGAGACTGAGGCAGCCTCCGCCCCCGCCGGCAAGCTCGGAATAGCGCATGAGCGGCGCGGAGAAGTGCCGGGCATACATACAATAACATGGGATTCCTCCGTTGATGATATAACAATCAGTCATTCGGCGAAGAGTCGCGATGGTTTTGCACTCGGCGCGGTGATAGCCGCCGAATGGCTTGCTGACAAGAAAGGGTTTCACACCATGCCGGAGATGATGGCATCGCTCACCGGGATATCGACAGAGAGATGACAGCATCTCTAATGGAATCGGAAACAGAAAAAGAGAGAAATGAAAGAGGAACAAAACATCAGCAATAACAACAGCACCCCCACAGCGGGAAACGGATTCATTGATCGGCTCAGAAGAGTGAAGACAACACGATGGGTGAGATTCGCAGTGGTCTCAGCCGTGTTCTTTTTCTGGGTGATACTTATGGGCAATCCCCTTCTTCTGCTGATATGGCCGCTGCTTATCGACATTTATATCACCCAATACATTCCCTGGGGATGGTGGAAGAAGACGACAGGCCCCACACGCACCGTGATGGGATGGGTAGATGCCATCATCTACACGCTGATCTTGATTTATTTCATTTTCGGATATGTGGGACAGCAATATGAAATTCCCTCCTCCAGTCTTGAAAAGTCGCTGCTTGTCGGTGACCGTCTTTGGGTGGACAAAACAGTATATGGGGCGCGTGTGCCGCAAACGCCGCTGCATTTTCCGCTGGCACAGCACACCATGCCATTGCTTAACACAAAAAGCTACATAGAGAATCCGCAACTGAAATATCACCGTATGCCGGGAATACGTTCGATTGAGCGCGGCGATATCGTTGTGTTCAACTATCCGCAGGGCGACACCGTGACGTTCAAAATACAGAATCCCGACTATTACCAGATTTGCCACGAATTACGGCAAAATGGCATAGCAAACCCCAAAACTTACATTTTGGAGCATCCGGAGCAATTCGGGGAGTTGCTGTGGCGTCCGGTGGATCGCCGCGAGAATTATGTGAAGCGTGCCATAGGCCTTCCGGGAGAACGTCTCAAGATTGTCAACGACACAATTCTTATCAACGGCAAGCCCATAGCGGAGCCGGAGAATGTGCAATATAATTATCTGGTGCCGGTCAACGGCGTAATCAGCAATGAGAAATGGGAACAACTGGGTGTAAGCCTTGAAGATCACGGCATGGAACCCATGACGCATCCTTATGCCGGTTTCAGATTCTACGATGTGCCACTCACGCGGACAATGAAAGCCGAAATAGAGAAATGGCCCGAAGTGATTGGCCCGCTGCAGCGAGAATCCGCGAGCGGAATGCTCGATCTCGGCGGGATGTTTCCTCTCGGTGCCAATTATGGATGGACACGCCCCGATCTCGGAGAAATATGGATTCCGAAGCGAGGTGTGACATTGCATCTCACCCCTGACAACTATGCGCTGTATGAACGCGCAATCCGCACCTACGAAGGCAACAAACTTGAGATGCGCAACGGCAAAATCTATATCAACGACAAAGAGAGCGAATATTACACCTTCAAAATGGATTATTACTGGATGATGGGAGATAACCGCGACCGCTCGGCCGACTCGCGCTATTGGGGTTTTGTGCCTGAAGACCACATTGTGGGCTCTCCCGTGTTCATATTGGTGTCGCTCGACAAAGACAAAGGACTTTTTGCCGGTAAAATCAGATGGAACCGCATATTACGCTCTCCCAACCCCGACAAGAGTCGTGACAACAAATGGTGACACCTTTTGCACTCACACCGCTCTGGATAGAGAGCTATCTTCACAATGGGCATGATGCCCTGATTGCAAACAGCGTCACCGGCACAAAGGGGAAGGATTTTGCCCGAACACTAATTGGAGGACGTGCGGGCGACATCACACTCAGCATACCGGTGGAGGGGGGCGCATCAGTGCTGAAACGCGCCAATGCAGACCCGGCTCTTTCCAACCATGGGAAATGGCGCCGTGAGCATCTCGGCGCCTGGAATGCGGCATACGCACGCACCCCTTTCTTTGTCCATCTTATGCCGGAATTGGAGCAAGTGTATGCAAATCCCTCATTGCACACGCTTGAAGAGTTCAACAGAGAGTTGCTGAATGTGGCTCTGCGGTGGGTGATTATTGACACAAACAGCAACAACTGCCGGGATCTGATTGTTCCTGCGGCAATCCGCGAAGAGAGAAGAAAGCGGATAAGAAACGACCACTCCGTGTTTGAAACAATATTCATGCTCGGAAAAGAGGCGGCACTGGCACTGAGTTTGTGCTGTTTATGGTTTATGGTTTATAGTTTATAGTTTTTGGATTTTGGGATGGAGCATTTATTGAAACAACTAACCGGAGGTTTTATTATCCGAGTCTTGATATGTGTATGCGCATTTGCGTGTGCACCACTTGCACATGCAGTGCAAGATGATGATTTTCCGGAGCTTCAACTGAAAGTAAAGGCAGTGGAAGGCTACACCCATTTCGTGGATGAATATGGCGATGTGTGTCGCCTCACATATCTACGTGAGGTGGTGGTGTATCCTCCGATGAAATTCAAAAACAAAAAACAGGAGAATTATTATTGGAAAACGGTGCGCGATGTGAAAAAGACATTGCCCTATGCCAAACTCGCATTTTCAACGCTTTGCGAAACGTATGAATACATCCGAACCATTCCCGATAAAAAAGAGCGTGAAAGGCATCTGAAACGGCTGGAGAAAGATATTTTCGACAAATACAAGCCTGTAATGAAGAAAATGACCAAAGGCCAGGGGAAGGTGCTTCTGAAACTGATTAACCGGGAAACTGACCAGACTTCATACAGCATCGTGAAAGCATTTCTCGGTTCATTCAGAGCCGGCTTTTGGCAACTGTTCGGGAGCTTCTTCGGCATGAACATGCGCAGCGGGTTTCATCCTGAAAAAAATAAGGATGATGCCATGATCGACCGCATTGCCACTCTTGTGGAGCAGGGTGCGCTATAGATTTTTTCTAAAAAGCAAGGGGAGGAACTCGGAGAGATAGATTCGCCAGTTTTTCCAGACATGTCCACCATCGCTTTCGCGATATGTATATGGATAGCCCTTGGAGTCTAGTAATTTGCGATATTCCACATTGTTGTCATAGAGGAAATCCTTGTTGCCGATTGCAATCCAGTAAAGCTTGGGGGCGGCGGCAAATTGTGTTTTGAGCTGTTCTTCAAGATTGCCATATCCTCCCTCCCGGGCTGCAAACTGACCGAGTCTGACTGCTGCTGAAAACAGGCCAATATAGTCGAACAAGTCGGGATATTGCATTGAAATGTTGGCCGAATGAAATCCCCCCATAGAAAGTCCGGCGATTGCACGCCCCTCCTTATCCTTAACCGTGCGGAAATTGGTGTCAATGAAATCTACCACCTCGGGAAAATATTTTTCAAAACTTCCGTCCATGGTTTTTGGGAGTTTTGTGGTGGGGACAACGAATCCGAGACTCGACTCTCCGGGGGCGGCCTGTAGCGCGGCATTGCCGTTGGTCATGACCACAATCATCGGTTCAGCCTTTCCGGATGCAATCAGATTGTCGAGGATTTGAGTGGCTCGCCCGAGTTCGCTCCATGAATTTTCATCGCCACCCATGCCATGAAGCAGATAGAGCACGGGGTAATCCTTTCCGGAATTCTCATATCCTGCCGGAGTATACACCGTGAGGCGGCGATCCATGCCGAGACCGGGACTGTGATACCACATCTTTGACACTGAGCCATGCGGCACATCCTGCACTTTATAGTTGTCTGCGCCCTCACCCTCAATGAGGAATATATTTGCCACTGTGGCAATGTCGCGAAGCTGATACACATTTGAGGGATCGGCAATTCTCAAACCGTCAACGAGGAATGAATAGCTGTATAACTCCGGTGAAAGAGATTGGGGGGTGGTGTATTCCCACACACCATCTTTGAGCTCAAGAAGAGCCTCGCCGGGCACTTCCTGCTTGCCCTCTTCTGTAGCAATGATTCGCACGGGAAGGAAATCACCTGTCACCTTCACTTCTCCGGCATTGGGGGCTGAGAGACGAAATGTCACTGTTTTGTCATCGTTGACACGCGGTGAAGTCACTTTTGGAAAATCATGCAACGCTTGTTGTGCATTTATTGAAAGAGCCGCAAATCCGGCGGCCGCAACTATGATGAATCTTTTCATGGCAAGGTGTGTTAAAAAAGTGTGTTTCAAAAATTGATTTGCCACTTAGGCAGATGCAAATATAAGAATTATTTGCTTTACAACCATTTTTTTCGGTGCAACACATACCATGCCGCCACTGACATGGCAAAAGAGATGAGAATAATCAGCAGAAACGCATTTGGCATGTTGCCGAACCACACCCCCACATTCATGCCGTAGAAACTGGCAATCAGGGTGGGGATCATCAGTATCAGCGATATGCTTGTCATGGTTTTCATCACATTGTTCAGATTGTTTGATATCAACGAGGCGAAGGTGTCCATGCTGTTTTCAAGGATCTCCATGTAAATATTCACTGTGTTGAGTGCCTGACTGAGCTCAATCTCCACATCCTCCATCAAATCGGGGTCGCAATCTTCCACAAACACCTTGTTGAGCCGGTCGGTGAGCATACTGTTGCCCTGCAATGAAGTGTTGAAATATACAAGCGCTTTTTGAAGCTGCATCATGTGGAGCAGCACGCGATTGCTGACACCATTGGCGAGATGCTTGCTATATTCCGTTATAATATGGTTGATATTCTGAAGATAAAGCAAAAACCAATATGTGGCCGAATAGATAATCCGGAGCACAAAATCAGGCTGGCTGCCGATGCGGATTTTTCTTTTCCGACTGTGGTCGATGAAATCGGGGATCATTTCCGTTGCATCATGACACACTGTGATTATGATGTCATTTTTGGTCATGATACCAATAGGAATAGTGGTGTAATTCAGTTCATTATTACAATCGTTCAAAGGAATCCTGACGATTGTCAGCAACCAGCCGTCTTCACGCTCGAAGCGCGGACGCTCCTCCACATCGGAAACATTCTGCAAAAACGACTCCGGCACGCCAAGATTCTCAAGCAGCCGGATGTCCATGGCATCAGGTTTCTCCACATTTATCCAATAATGGGGACGCCATTCTTTCTTCTCAATAAATCCTTCGTTCTCAAACGAATAATATCTTATCATAATCTTTAGCAGTGGAATCGCAAGAGAAGCAAAATGCTTTCTACTCTATATAACAAAACTCATTCCCTATGGGTTGTATTCTCAAAACAATCATTGCACTTATTGCGTTCTAAAATTACAGGCAGATTGCAAACCAGAATCATCCATATTGCAATATGAAATTCAGAACAGAATATATTCCGGAAAGATTTCCTTTCACACTGAGTATTGACCGACCCGTGCTTGCCGTGGGCTCATGCTTTTCCAACAATATCACGCAGCGGATGCGACAGGCAGCCTGGAACGCACAGACACCGCTCGGTGTGCTTTTCAATCCTCTTTCAATAGAAAGGGCGCTGCGCATGGCGCTTTTTGATTCCAATGCCGCCGCCGACTTCACAAATTCAATGTTCAGAATTGAAGATGTGTATCATTCATTTCTCTTCGACTCATCGTTTTCATCGGTTTCAAAACAGAAATGTATCGAGCATTTCGGGAATTCGATAACTACAGCACGTGAACTGTTGGAAAGGGGAAACACACTTATCGTGACATTCGGCACCGCATGGTGTTATTTTCTCACCGGAAGCGAAGATGAGGTTGTGGCAAACTGCCACAAGCTTCCCGCGGCTAATTTTGTAAGACGCCGCGTAAGTCCGCAAGAAATCACCGCGCTATGGAAAAATATGATATGCGACCTGAAATCGCGCTATCCGAACATCAGAATAATTTTCACTGTCAGCCCGGTGAGACATGTGCGCGACGGTCTCCCGGAGAATGCTTTGTCTAAAGCCGTATTACGCCTTGCCGTTAACGAGCTCTGCTCTGAATTTGAATGCTGCAGCTATTTTCCGGCATATGAAATATTATGCGATGACCTTCGCGACTACCGCTTTTATAGCTCCGACCTTGTGCATCCGTCCGACACTGCAGTGAACTATATATGGGAAATATTCAAGAGCTGCCTGCCTGATGATGTTGCGCGCAGGGAAATCGAAAGAGGTGAAAAAATAGTGGCAAAACTCTCACACCGACCCATAGTGTCCGGCACGGAAGCTGAAAGAATATTTGCAGAAACCACTGCCGCTGAGGCTGAGCAATTCCGCCTCAGACATCCGGAATCCATATTAGGGTCTGTTACATAAAAACAAGTTGCTCCTAACGTTACATTTTTATGAAACAGACTCTCAGACTCCATTTCATGCAATATATTATGAAAATAGCACACGCACTTATTCTCATTTCTGTAAGCATCGCATTTACCGGCATTGCCGCGAATGCGTCGTCAATTTTACCCGATTCCCTTACTTATCCGGAAGAGATTAATCTTGACAAGCTTATACGCAACACACACATCTTCGCACCATCATCGGAGGTGAGGCAGTTTTCCGACACAACGGCAACACCACAACCGCAAAATCCGGTGAGCCACAAGGATTCACTATATAAACTGATAGGAAGATTCTATGCCGATCAGTTCAGGAATTTTCAAGATCCCAAGGCGCCTTATTTCATGTTCATGAGTAAGAATGCCGATCTGGCAATGGGAATCGGAGGCGTGGTGAGGCTGCGGGGCTGGTATGGCTGGAACGGAGCTCTTAATGCCAACGGCTTCTCGCCATATCTTATTCCGATTCCAAAAGATCCTGCCGACAAGCATGAGCTCAACGGCACACCGGCCGGGACTGCACTATATTTCACACTGATGGCGCACAGAGACAATATAGGATATTTCAACGCATATGTGGAAGGAAATTTCAATGGCTACCAACATACTGACTTCAAGCTAAAGAAGGCATATGTCACTCTTAACGATCTCACAATAGGCTATGCATCATCAACATTCTGCGATCCGGGAGCGACAGCGCCAACGATTGATGGTGCCGGGCCCAACGGAAAAATCGACCGCTCCAATCTGCTGGTGAGATATATGCATACACTTAAAGACAGATGGATAGTTGGCGCGAGCTTCGAATTTCCCAAAAGCTATATTGATGCTGTAGAGGGATACTCAGAGAAATGCACAGACTATATACCCGACATCGCCGCCATGGCCCAATATCAATGGGACAGCGGTCTGAGTCATATCCGTGTGAGCGGTCTGCTCAGGGTGATGACCTACAGAGACCTGCTTGAGCAAAAGAATAAAAATGTTGTAGGGTGGGGCGCGATGCTTTCCGGACGCATAAAAATATTCCGCCCCCTGTCGCTCTATTTCTCAGGTGCATTCGGGCATGGCCAGGGATCTTATCAGGGCGACCTGAACATAGGCAACTATGATCTTGTGCCTTATCTTGACAATCCATCCAAACTTTATGCCCCGAAATCCGTAGGACTCACTTTCGGTGCAAGATATTTCATCCGCAACAACATATACGCCTGTCTCGCCTACGGATATTCGAGATATTTCCGCAAAGAGAATGTTTCCGATAATGAATATAAATATGGGATGTATGGAGCTGTCAATATCTTCTGGGATATAGCTCCCCGCATACAGATTGGCGCGGAATATCTGATTGGCCATCGTGCCAACTTCAACGGAATGCATGCCGGCGCCGACCGTGTCGACGCACTGTTTCAATTCAGTTTCTGATGCCTCGGCACACCGGAATGTGGCTCACTGCAACAAAATTGCAGTGAGTTATATTTATTTAAATGTTTTATCAGTCAAAAAATTATGAATCGGGCAGCAATTGTTGTATCTTTGCATTATAACAAAGAGAGAATGATTTCCGGCATAAACTGATATGTCACATATAATCATTAACATTATAAGTAAGAAAGATAAACCGACATATGTTTAAGGCTCCATAAAAAATCCAACATTAGGGAGCGCATGCATAGCCTAATGTTAATTTTTTATAACACAGACCCTTAAAACAGACTCTTAAAACAGAAAAATAAGAATAAGATATGGCAACAAAAAAGAAGGCAGCCCCCGCTGCAGCATCCAGAATCTCCGACAAGGAGGAAAAACTGAAAGCTCTTGATGTGACAATGGCGCATCTTGAGAAGGATTTCGGTGCCGGGACAGTGATGCGTCTCGGTGATGATGCCGTGCAGGATATTGAGACAATATCCACCGGCTCTCTCGGACTTGACTATGCTCTCGGTGTGGGAGGACTTCCCCGCGGCCGCATCACAGAGATATTCGGGCCGGAATCGTCGGGTAAGACCACACTCGCAATTCATGTGATTGCCGAAGCCCAAAAAAAGGGTGGCATATGCGCGATTATTGATGCCGAGCATGCCTTTGACCGTTTCTATGCCGAGAAACTCGGTGTTGATGTAAACAACCTCTGGCTTGCCCAGCCTGACAATGGAGAGCAGGCTCTCGATATAGCCGAACAGCTAATCAACTCCGGAGCAATCGATGTGCTTGTGATCGACTCCGTGGCCGCCCTGACACCAAAAGCGGAGATAGAGGGTGAGATGGGCGACAAGAATGTTGGCCTGCATGCCCGCCTCATGTCGCAGGCAATGCGCAAGCTCACCGGGACAATCTCCCGAACACGCACATGCTGCATCTTTATCAACCAGATTCGCGAGAAAATCGGTGTGATGTTCGGAAGTCCGGAAACCACCACCGGTGGTAATGCCCTGAAATTCTACGCATCTGTGCGAATCGATATTCGTCCCTCCACATATATAAAAGATGGCGACACGACCATCGGACGACTCACAAAGGTGAAAGTTGTGAAAAACAAGGTGGCCCCTCCTTTCATGAAAGCCGAATTTGAAATTATGTTTGGCGAGGGTATCTCCAAAGCGGGCGAAATTATTGACCTGGCAGTGGAACATGGCATAGTGAAGAAATCGGGTGCATGGTTCAGCTATAACGGCTCCAAACTCGGACAGGGTCGGGATGCCGTGAAGCGGGTGATTGCCGACAATCCCGAACTTGCGGATGAACTTGCCGCACTGATTCTGGAAAAGATGAAAAGCGAGAAAAGCAGGATGCAATCCGCAGGCAATCCTTTCCTCCCCGGCAAGGAGACTGTGAAATCAGAAAAAGCCGATGATGAAGATACAACAGGCGATGAGCTTCCGGAAATAGAAACCGGCGATAATGAAGACCTCTTCGGAGATGACTTCGATATCGAGATCGAATCCTGAAAACAGCCGGGCAAGCTTTGAGAACTTGCCCGGCTGTTGGTTGTTGGTTGATGGCATGAGGAAATCCTGCCCATAAACTTTTAACTTTTAAACCATAAAATTTCAGCCATAAACCAAAGGTTTATGGCTGAAATTTTATTTCTCCCTCATGAAGATTGAAATCGGAGTGCCGTGGAAATCCCATTTCGCCCTGATTTTATTTTCCAGGAATCTGCGGTAAGGCTCTTTCACCCATTGCGGAAGATTGCAGAAAAACACAAAGGTGGGGATTATTGCATCCTTCAGCATAGTGATATATTTGATTTTCACAAACTTACCCTTATTGCTTGGCGGCGGAGTTTCGGCTATCTGCTCAAGCATATATGTGTTAAGCTGCGAGGTGGGTATTGTGCGCCGTCTGTTTTCATAAACTTCAATCGCTGTTTCAAGCACCTTGAAGATTCGTTGCTTTGTGAGAGCCGATGTGAAAATTATGGGAAAATCTGTGAAAGGTGCAAATCTTCCCCTAATTGCCTCTTCATATCGCTTTCGGGCGGTGACCGATTTGTCATCGACAAGATCCCATTTATTCACACACACCACAAGTCCTTTCTTGTTGCGCTGAATAAGGCTGAAAATGCTCACGTCTTGCCCTTCAATGCCACGAGTGGCATCAATCATCAGAATGCACACATCAGAGGCTTCTATGGCCCTTATTGAGCGAATCACAGAGTAATATTCTATATCTTCGCTGACTTTCTGTTTTTTTCTGATTCCGGCAGTATCTACGAGATAGAAGTCAAAACCGAACTTGTTATAGCGGTGATAAATTGAATCACGCGTTGTGCCGGCGATATCCGTGACAATATGCCGCTCCTCGCCCATAAAGGCATTTATAAGAGAGGATTTTCCGGCATTCGGTCGCCCTACAATCGCAAATTTTGCAACATTCTCCTCCGGGACATCATCCGCATCTTTTTCAGGCATGTCTTTTACAATCTCGTCGAGCAGATCACCGGTGCCGGCGCCGTTGGCCGACGACACTTCAATCGGATCTCCCAGACCGAAGGAATAAAACTCAGCGGAGTTGAAGCGTGCATTCCCCACATCCTCCTTGTTTGCAACCACAATCACCGGCTTTTTTGAACGGCGCAAGATTTGAGCCACTTTATCGTCGAGGTCGGTCACTCCGGTGGTGCAGTCAACCACAAAAAGAATCACATCAGCCTCCTGAATGGCTATATGCACCTGTTTGTTGATTTCCTCTTCAAACACATCGTCGGAATTAACCACCCAGCCGCCTGTGTCAACGATAGAAAATTCCCGGCCATTCCAGTCTACCTTTCCATACTGCCGGTCGCGAGTGGTGCCGGCCGTATCATCCACTATCGCGCTGCGGGTCTGCGTCAAACGGTTGAACAATGTGGACTTTCCCACATTTGGCCGTCCTACTATTGCTATCAATCTACTCATTTCAATTGTATCTTCATTCTTTAGAGTCTGTTTTATAAAGATTCAACATTAGGGGCGGCTTGCTTTTGAGACAATTCATTCAATCTCAGAGGGAGCAACCTACCGATTATGACCATCTCCAATGTTGAATTTTTATGAAACAAACACTTATTCCTTGTATCCAAATTCGCGCAACTTATTGTCGCGGTTTCTCCAGTCTTTTTCCACCTTCACAAAGAGTTCGAGATACACTTTTTTACCGAAGAATGTCTCAATGTCGTGGCGAGCGGCCATGCCGACTTTTTTGATTTTTTCGCCACCTTTGCCAATTATGATACCCTTTTGAGAGTCGCGCTCCACATAGATTACTGCCATGATGTGGATTGCACCCTCTTTTTCATCAAATTTTTCCACAAGCACTTCCGCACTGTAAGGAATCTCCTTGTCATATTGAAGCAGGAGCTTTTCGCGGATTATTTCTGTCACAAAGAAACGGGCGGGCTTGTCGGTGAGGGCATCCTTGCCGAAGAAGGGAGCAGACACAGGGAGCAATTCCACAATGCGCTTCTTCAGATTGTCTACATTGAAATGTTCCAGGGCACTAACGGGGAAAATCTCCGCATTGGGAAGGCGGGTGTGCCATTTGTCTACAATAGCATTAAGGTCGGCATTTCCCTTGAGCAGGTCGATTTTATTTATAACCAGCAACACAGGAATCTGTTCCTTTGCCACACGGTCAAGAAAATCCTTGTTTTTCTCCGGCTCCTCCACTACGTCGGTCACATAAATCAGGACATCTGCATCAGTAAGGGCGCCCTCCGAGAATTCGAGCATTGACTCCTGCAGCTTATATTTCGGTTTCAGCACGCCGGGGGTGTCGGAATATACAATCTGATATTCGGGAGTATTGACAATGCCCATGATGCGGTGACGCGTTGTCTGCGCCTTTGATGTGATGATAGAGAGGCGTTCGCCCACGAGATCATTCATCAGTGTTGACTTCCCCACATTGGGATTACCCACAATGTTCACGAATCCGGCGCGGTGGCCGGATTTTGTTTCCTCCTCTTTAGAGAGTGAGACTGTTCTATCTGTTTCGTTCATAACGCATGTGTTTTCATGGTGGCGCAAAGCGTCGCCCAACTCTTACATGAGAGCTTTCTTTACTTTTAAACTATGCGGAGAAACTTTTTGTTCATAAACCACAAGAAGGGCATCGGAATTCTCTGATGCCCTTCTTGTGATGATAAAGACCTTATTTGGAGTCCAGACTCCATATAAGATACATTGCTCCCCAAGTGAAACCGGCTCCGAAGGCCGTCATTATGATTTTGTCGCCCTTGTGGAGTTTGTTCTTATATTCATCGAGACAAAGCGGGATTGAGGCCGCGGAGGTGTTACCATAGTGCTGGATGTTAACAAGCGTCTTCTCTTCCGGGATTTTGATTCGGCCGCCCACAGCTTCGATGATACGGAGATTGGCCTGATGCGGAACAAACCAGTCAATGTCGTCAACAGTCAGGTTATTGCGTTTCATCACCGACTGCGAGGAAGACAACATGTCGCGCACGGCGTTTTTATAAACAATTCTACCCTCTTGATAAACGAAATGCTCACGATTGTCCACAGTTTCATGGCTTGCGCTTCGCGCCGAGCCGCCCGCCTTCATAAGAAGGTGAGGAAGCCCCGAGCCGTCGACATGAAATTCACCGTCGACAATGCCTTCAGGCTCATCAGTCGGCTCAATAAGCAAGGCAGCCGCGCCATCGCCGAATAGGGGGCATGTGGCCCGGTCTTCATAGTCGGTCATGCTCGACATTTTCTCAGCGGCGACAACGATGATGCGTTTGTAAAGGCCGCTGCTTATATAAGCGCGAGCCGCCTGCATTGTTACGATAAATCCTGCACATGCCGCCTGAATATCATAACCATATGTATTGGTCAGACCGGCGTTGTTAAGAATTACCGATGCAGTCGACGGGAAACGATAATCGGGATTGGATGTGGCGCAGAGCAACAGATCCACGCTGTCCTTCTCAATTCCCGTTTCCTCTATTAGTTTTTCTACAGCTTTCACACCCATATAGCTCGAGCCTTTCGTCGGATCTTTCAGAATCCGGCGTTCCTTGATGCCGACACGCGTGGTGATCCACTCATCGTTGGTGTCGACCATCTTCGACAACATCTCGTTGTCAAGGATATCCTCGGGCACATAGGATGCGATGCCGCTTATCTTTGCATTTGGCATTTTGACCTCTTTTGTGCTGTTGCCGGCCTGAAATCAGAGCCGCTTACAGGCGACTGCTGCCGGCTTGATATTTTTCTTATTTTTCAATTACCTGTCTGCCGCGGTAAAAACCACACTCCGGACAGATGTTATGATACACGTGCCATGCGCCGCAGTTGGGGCAAAGTGCGATGGTCGGTATGAGGGCCTTGTCGTGGGTGCGGCGTTTTGCGGTCCGTGTGTGTGATTGTCTGCGTTTAGGATGTGCCATTTTTCTATTTCTTTTTTTAAATTATTACTGATATATTAGTCCTCGTCTTCCATATCCACATCAACATCAGCCTCCTCGGCTTCAGGATCTCTGTCTCCTCTGTGCTTCCGTAGCGCTTCCAGCATTTCCCGGTTGCATTTGCCGGGTGCGTGGACATGTCGCAACGGAATGGTAAGCAACAGTGTGTCATACAGAATATAGGCTACGTTCAGATAAGTGTTGCTATAAGGGATCACCAACAGATTGTCGGCGCCGTCGTCATAATTGTCTCCATATTTCACCACTACATGGTAGTCGGTGTCTACATCGTGATCCATCGGCTCAAGACACCGGTCGCACTGGATTTGCATACTTCCCTGAAGATGAAACCGACAGTCATACATGTCGTTTTTCTTCACAAGATTAAGATGCACATGCACGTCAGCACCAAGAACGTCAGTGTTCTCCATATTCTTGAAGAACTCCGTACCAATCTCGAATTCCCGCTCGTAATGTCCGTCGCGCAGACTTGCAAGCTCCACCTTGTATGCTGTAAATTTACCCATGAGACATGCAGTTAGCCCACAAAATTAGTTACATTTATCCTATTTTCCAATTTTTTCAACCTTTTTATAGGGCTTTTTGCCGGAACACGATTGTCCCGGCGATTTGTTTTGTACCTCCGAGGGGAATCGAACCCCTATCTAAAGTTTAGGAAACTTCTATTCTATCCGTTGAACTACAGAGGCATCCGGCGAACATGCAGTGACAGCAGTTCCGGTGCGCAAAATTAACAAATAGTTTTGTATTTCGCAAATTTGCAATTTCATGCACATTTCCGGCCATACAACTTCAATTGAAACAAAACGGTCACGGCTTATGGCCGTGACCGCATTATTTTGTGTGAACGGAATATCAGCCGTTTACTTTCTTCATGTGGGCGATGAGGTCGAGCACTTTGTTAGAATAGCCGATTTCATTGTCATACCAGCTGATCACCTTCACAAACTTGTCGGTCAGATAAACACCGGCGTTGGCATCGAAGATTGAAGTGAGCGGACAGCCGAGGAAGTCGCTTGAAACAACTGCATCTTCAGTGTAGCCGAGCACACCCTTCAATTCTCCTTCGGAAGCCTCCTTCATTGCTGCGCAAATAGCCTCTTTTGTGGCGGGTTTTGCGAGGTTTACTGTAAGGTCAACCACAGACACATCAAGAGTGGGCACACGCATTGAGATGCCGGTGAGCTTGCCGTTGAGGTCGGGAATAACTTTACCAACTGCCTTTGCAGCGCCGGTTGAAGAGGGGATGATGTTGCCTGAAGCGGCACGGCCACCACGCCAGTCTTTCATTGAAGGACCGTCGACTGTTTTCTGAGTGGCTGTTGTGGAGTGAACTGTTGTCATAAGACCTTCAACAATGCCGAATTTATCGTTGAGCACTTTTGCGATGGGAGCAAGACAGTTAGTGGTGCATGATGCATTTGAAACGAACTGTGTGCCCTTTGCATATGTGTTCTCGTTAACACCGCAAACAAACATCGGGGTGTCATCTTTTGAAGGAGCTGACATCACAACATATTTGGCACCTGCCTCGATGTGACCCTGAGCTTTCTCCTTTGTGAGGAAGAGACCTGTTGATTCAACAACATATTCAGCGCCCTTTTCGCCCCATGCAATCTCCTTGGGGTCGCGGCATGCAGAAACCTTGATTTCCTTGCCGTTGACGATGAGAAGACTCTTCTCCATGTCATAATCCACTGTTCCGTCGAAACGGCCGTGCATTGTGTCATACTTAAGCATGTATGCCATATAATCTACCGGAAGAAGGTCGTTGATTGCCACAACCTCAATGTCATCTCTCTTTGTTGAAGCACGGAACACAAAACGACCGATACGGCCAAATCCGTTAATACCAATCTTAGTCATTACTTAAAGAATTTAATATTTGGGTTAAACATTGTTTCTTCATGTTTTACATGGTTGTTGTCAGACCATGATTTATGCATCTGCCCAAGCCTCCGGAACAGAATTGATTATGTTCAAATTCACGATTTAGTCATTTACTGAAGACCGACATAATGCAACTATTTGCATAACATGAGTGTTTATGATTTAGATTGCAAAATTACAATTTTTTTTACAATTTTGTGTTGTGTTTAACAAATTTTATTCAGATTATCGAATTTTGTAACCTGCAATCTACGGATGTGATTTGACACAAAATTTGAAACCACTCATAAACTCATCAACTCAAAACTGATATGGGAAAATTTATAGAAGACTTCAAGGCATTTGCCCTGAAAGGAAATGTGATTGACATGGCTGTCGGTGTTATTGTCGGCGGCGCATTCGGGAAAATTGTAACTTCGCTTGTGAATGACATTCTGATGCCGGTGATCACAATCATCACAGGCAACAGTGGATATGCCAATATGAAATATGTGATTAAAGAAGCAACACCGGCCACAGCCGATGGTGTCGCCGCCGCAGAGGAGGTGGCCATCAATTATGGTCTTTTCATTCAAAATATCGTTGACTTCTTTATCATTGCATTGTGCATCTTTATCGCGCTTCGCTACACTGTAAGATTCATGAAGAAGGAGAAAGTGGAAGAGGAAGTTCCGGCGTCCGAGCCCACTGCTGAAGAGAAACTTCTCACTCAGATTCGCGACACCCTTAACGACATTAAAAACAGCAAATAAGAAATCCGGATAAAAAGCAAGCTCCTGAAGTTGCAGGCAACTCCAGGAGCTTGCTTTTTATGGTTGACAGTTTTGGGTTTAGTGTTTCAGTTCTTTGTTCATTACCCTCAATTCACGAGGGGTCAAGCGTCTCTATTGTGCGGAGAATTTCAAGGCCTCTCGACACAGCAGGCACGTTATCCACTATCATAAGACGACGCGCCGGGGTGGTGGCCGTGGCCGGTGTTTCCCTGATGCTGCAGCCGGTGAAATTGTTGCGCAAATATGTCAGCACCCTACCAAACGCCTGCGAGCGATAATACGCCACATTGTCATCACCCACAAAGAAGAGTCTCATAACATTATTTTTCAATGATATCCTCTCAATGCCCAGCCGCTTTGCCACCATGCGCAGCGGCACCACGTTGATGAGTTCTTCCGTTACATCGGGGATTGCTCCGAAGCGGTCGCAAAGATTTTCGCGGAATTCCTCGATTTGTTCCGGGCGCTCCATGTTGTCGAGTTGCCGATAAAGAGTGATTCTTTCATTTTCCTGCGGCACATATTGAGGGGGAAGGCGCAATTCGAGGTCGCTTTCAATAGTGACGTCGTTGACAAATTCTTCCGTATTGTCGGATACATCTTCAAATGCATCGCCAAACTCCTCGGTTTTCAACTCTGTGACGGCCTCCTTTAGAATCTGCTGGTAAGCCTCATATCCCAGATCGGCAATAAAACCGCTCTGCTCGGCCCCGAGCAGATTGCCGGCACCGCGGATGTCGAGATCCTGCATGGCAATATGGATGCCGCTGCCGAGGTCGCTGAAATTTTCTATTGCCTGCAACCGTCGCCTTGCCACGGCCGTAAGCGGGCTTCCCGGCGGCACAAAGAGATAGCAGAAGGCCTTCTTGTCGCTGCGGCCCACACGTCCGCGAAGTTGGTGTAGCTCGCTTAGTCCGAATGTATGGGCATTGTTCACAAGAATTGTGTTGACATTGGGCATATCAATGCCATTTTCCACAATTGTTGTGGAGAGCAACACATCATAATCTTGATTAGTAAAATCAGTCACCGCCTTCTCGAGCTGCTCCGGGGGCATCTGTCCGTGGGCAATCACCACACGCACATCGGGCAGAACGCGCTTCAGCATGGCCTCAAGCACATTGAGATTTTCAATGCGGTTTGACACGAAAAATACTTGTCCGTTGCGGCTCAACTCAAACTCGACTGCATCGCGCACCACAGACTCATCAAGTGTAGACACTGAAGTGAGGATAGGCTGGCGGTTGACCGGAGGAGTGTTGAGATTGCTGAGATCTCGCGCACCCATCAGCGAAAACTGAAGTGTGCGGGGAATCGGCGTTGCGCTCATGGTGAGTGTGTCAACATTCACTTTCAATTGCTTGAGTTTTTCCTTTACAGCCACGCCGAATTTCTGCTCCTCATCAATCACCAACAGTCCGAGATCCTTAAACTTCACACTTTTGCCCACAATCTTGTGTGTGCCGATGAGGATATCCACCTTCCCTTCGGCCAGATCTGCGAGCACCTTCTTCACATCGGCCGATTTTCTTGCGCGGGATATAAATTCCACTCTGACCGGAAAATCCTTAAGTCGGTTGCAGAAAGTGTGGTAATGCTGCAATGCCAAAAGGGTGGTCGGCACGAGCACAGCTGTTTGCTTGCCGTCGGCAGCGGCCTTGAAAGCAGCGCGAATGGCTATTTCCGTCTTTCCAAAGCCCACGTCCCCGCAAATCAGTCTGTCCATGGGTTTAGACTGCTCCATATCTTTTTTCACAGCCTGTGTTGCCTTGAGTTGGTCGGGCGTATCTTCATAAATGAAACTTGCTTCGAGCTCATGCTGCAAATAAGAGTCGGGAGAGAACTGATATCCATTGTGCGATTTTCTGGCGGCATAGAGAGATATAAGCTCACGGGCCATATCTTTCATTCGTGTTTTGGCGCGCTCCTTGAGCCGATTCCAGCTGCCACCTCCCAACTTACTCACTTTTGGGGGTATGCCATCCTTTGCCCTATATTTCGACAGCTTGTGAAGCGCATGAATCGACACCAGCACGAGATCATTGTTTTGATAAAAAAGTTTTATCATCTCCTGCGGGCGACCATTTACATCTGTTTTTACAAGGCCGCCGAAACGCCCTATTCCATGATCGATATGCACAATGAAATCGCCGGTTTCAATCTGGTTAAGCTCCTTGATGGAGAGAGCGAGCTTTCCGGCACGCGCTTTATCGCTCCTGAGTGAATAATTGTGAAATCTGTCGAATATCTGATGGTCGGTGAAAAAGCAATTTTTATTTTCATGGTCAACAAACCCTTCATGCACAGTGCGGCCAACGGGTGTAAACACAATGTCATCGCCCCGGTCCTTGAAAATCGAATTCAGACGGTCGGTCTGATATTCGGAATCAGACAGGATAAATATGCGATAGCCTTCGCTTATGAATTTTTTGAAAGAATCCGATATCAAATCAAAGTTCTTGTGATAGAGGGTCTGCAAACTGCAGTGGAATTCCATAGAGGCCTCGGCGCCGAATGCCGGAGGAGCGGGTTGCACACCATACCGGAGAATCACGGAGTTGTTGAAATCCTCTGCAAATTTTTTGGCATTCACCACCTTTTTCATCGCTTCGGGGTCTCCCTCACCGGCAATAAGTCCGGATTCGGAAAATTCGAAACCGGCTATCTCATTCACCCGCGACACAACAAATTCAGGCTGTCTGCATATGAGCACACAACGGCTGCCGATGAACTCAAGCAAGGATATGCCGGAGTCGGTATCTGCCGGATTCCCCGACACAATGGAAATGGCATCAAGTTTACTCTCTGACAATTGTGTCTCCACATTGAACATGCGGATGGAATCAATTTCAGTGTCGAAGAAATCAATTCGATAGGGGAGTTCTGATGAAAATGAATATATGTCGAGAATCGAGCCGCGGCGTGCGAATTGCCCCGGCTCATAAACATATTCCACTGAATTGAACCCCAAATCAATCAGTTGCTTCACCAGCTCCGACATTTCCACATCGGTGCCGGTTTTCAGTTTAATCGTATTTGATGACAACGCTTTCGGATCAGACACTTTTTCAGCCAGGGCATCAGGAGATGTGACAATAATGCGTGGCGGCTTGCGTGAGTTCAGCCTGTCGAGCACCTCGGTGCGCAATATTTGCGAGGGAGGGTCAATTTGTCCATACTTGACAGCACGCTTGTAACCGCCGGGAAAGATGCAGACATCCCCGTCATCGCCGAGCACCTGGCAAATGTCGTGATAAATATATCCGGCTTCCGTGCCGTCGTCAGCGATTATCAATAATGTTTTCTTGATGTCGGTCAATGCAGCGAAAAGCATTGCCGGCGCACTCCCGGTGATTCCGGAGATAGAAATACGTTTCACTTTCCGGTCAGTAAGCACCGATGTGAGCGCCTTCACGCGCACCGGGGTTGCAAACAGCCGGTCTGCTTCCAGAAGGTTCATTTTATAAGAGTCTGTTTCAGGGACGCAGAAGCTTTTTATATTTATCGGAATTCAATATATCCTTCGCCGCCGAGAATCCCTTGTCGGTGCGAAGCGCATATTCTGTTTTACCCTTGTCAAAATAATAGCGGCTCATGATTTCCGAGCCAAGATAATCGGATATTTCATTGCGATGAGTGTCGAGGTCGCGGTCGAGATTATGCACAAGCAGTTTCTGCAGCGAATCGAACGCCGCTGTGGTTTCCTCGCCCATATAGCCTTCGTCAGTTGCTATTCTGCGCAACTGTTTCATCGCATCTTCCATCACACGGTCATATTTGAAACGTGCCGGGTCTATGCTCTGTTTGAATTCGGAATAGATGGTGTCGCTGATAACAAACTTGTCGGCCGGCTCCACAACGGGATGACCAGCAGCAAAGCGGGTGGCATAATCAAAGCTCCAGTTGTCGCGCACCACATTATATACAAGTCGGTTGATTGAGCCCCAGTCTATCACGGAGTCGGGTTGCAGTCCGCCACCATCGCGCACCACGCGGCCATGCAGCGTTTTAAACTCATGTGTAAGGCTGTCGGGCACACGCATCACAGAGCCGTCCTCATTGCGATGGGCATAGTCAAGAGCCTGTATAAGCCGGCCGGCCGGTGTGTAATATTTCGCCACCGTGATTTTCAGCACGCCCGAATAGGGAAGCGGGCGTGTGGTTTGCACGAGTCCTTTGCCGAAACTGCGCGAGCCGACAAGCACAGCGCGGTCGAGATCCTGCATTGCTCCGGCAAGAATCTCGGAAGCCGACGCCGTGCCGCCATCTATCATGACCGCCAACGGAATATCGGGAAAAACAGGAGAATGCGTGGTCTTGTATATCTTCTCTGATCTGGAGTCGCGGCCGCGTGTGCGCACCACTTCTGTGCCCTTCGGCAGAAAATATCCGGCCACCTCAACGGCACTCTCCAGCAGACCACCCCCGTTGCCGCGCAAGTCGAGCACAATGTTTTCCACCGCCGGATCCTCCTTGAAGCTTTCAAGGGCAATCTTCACCTCCTCGGGAGTTTTGTTGATAAAACTTGTGAGCTGAATATATCCGGTGTTGCCAATCACCTTATAAAAAGGCACACTCGGCTGTCGCAGCAATTCGCGTGTGAGAGTTACATCAATAATCGAATCCGTTGTATAAGGGCGCTGCAAGCGGAGACGCACCTGTGTGTTGGGTTTGCCGCGAAGCACCTTTGTGACATCGGCGCTCAGCTTACGCGACACATCAATCGTGTCGACCATAAGAATTCTGTCGCCCGCCTTTATGCCGGCACGTGCTGCCGGGCTTCCTTCCATCGGTGCCGATATATATGTTGACGAGTCGCGATCCATCAGATATGACCCGATTCCGCCATATTCGCCGGTGGTCATCTTCGTGAGCGCATCCTGCTCCTCCGAGGGGTAATATTGCGTGTATGGGTCGATTGTCTCCAAAAGCGCGTCTATAGCTTCCTTGAAAGAGCGGTCGGGCGCAATAGAATCTACATAATTATTATTCAATTCCTTCACTATCGAATTGAATGTGTTTAGATTGCGCTGCAAGGCAGCATCTCCGCTCTTTTTGCCCTGAAGTGAAGACACTGTGGCAAAAAGGGCGAAAAATGCCAATATAGTTATAGTGGTTTTCCTCATGTATGTTAAACGAATTTACTCCCGTATTGGTTTAGAGTCTGTTTCATTAGTTCATGCTGTCTTCTGTGACTTGCGGATGCGGATAGTCTACAGAATAGTGAAGCCCTCTGCTCTCCTTGCGTTCAAGTGCCTGACGCATCACCAGATACCCGATATTGATGATGTTGCGCAACTCGCAGAGCTGGCGTGTGGGTTTGGAGCGGCGGAATAAATCTTCTGTTTCCTGATACAATATGTCAAGACGATTCCAGGCGCGTTTCAAACGCAGGTTGCTTCTCACAATCCCCACATAACAGCTCATGATTTGGTTCACCTCTTTTTCCGACTGTGTGATCAGCACCATCTCATCGGGGTTGGCCGTGCCGTCATCATCCCATTCGGGCACATCGGCGCGCAACTCATAACCGTCAACAAACTCTGAGGCATGTTTCTCAGCGGCATCGGCATATACAACAGCCTCTATCAACGAATTTGAAGCGAGGCGATTTCCGCCGTGAAGACCGGTGCATGAACATTCTCCGAGCGCATACAAGCGCTTGATTGAGCTCTCTCCGTTAAGATTCACGGCGATTCCGCCGCAGAGATAATGTGCCGCCGGAGCCACGGGAATCATGTCTTTTGTGATGTCAATACCCAACGACAAACATTTTTCATAGATATTCGGGAAATGACGTTTTGTTTCCTCCGCATCCTTGTGAGTGACGTCAAGAAACACGTGGTCGGTGCCGGTAAGTTTCATTTCCGAGTCTATTGCGCGGGCCACGATATCGCGCGGAGCGAGCGACAGGCGGGAATCATACTTATGCATAAACTCCTCACCATTGAGATTTTTCAGCACAGCGCCATATCCGCGCATGGCTTCGGTGATAAGAAACGACGGGCGGTCGCCGGGATGATAGAGGGCGGTGGGATGAAACTGAATAAATTCCATATCCTTCACAGTGCCTTTGGCACGATACACCATCGCTATGCCGTCGCCTGTTGACACGAGGGGATTGGTTGTTGTGGTGTAAATTGCTCCGACTCCGCCGGTGGCCATTACAGTCACCTTTGCGAGGAATGTGTCTACCTTGCCGTTTTCCTCATTGAGGATGTATGCACCGTAGCATGTAATGTCCTCGGTGCGGCGGGTCACAATTTTTCCAAGATGATGCTGGGTTATTATTTCCACAGCAAAGCGGTGATCGAACACATCTATGCCCTGTGTGGAGCGTATCCGCTCCACAAGGCCGCGCTGAATCTCGGCTCCGGTGTTGTCGGCATGATGGAGTATGCGGAATTCAGAATGTCCACCCTCGCGGTGCAGGTCGAAAGTGCCGTCATCCTTTTTATCGAAATTTACACCCCATTCAATCAGTTCTCTAATCTGAGAAGGGGCATTCTTCACCACTTGTTCCACGGCATCTCGGTCGCTGAGCCAGTCGCCGGCCACCATCGTGTCATGAATATGTTTGTCGAAATCATCCACTTCAAGATTCGTCACTGACGCCACACCTCCTTGAGCGAAATTGGTGTTGGCCTCTTCCAATGTGGATTTGCACACAATGGCCACTTTATGGCCGCGACGAGCGGCTTTCAGGGCGAAACTCATTCCCGCAATGCCGCTTCCTATCACAAGATAATCGTATTTATAAATCATGATGGGCTGCTCTTTTCAAGAGCAATTTTTGTTTGTTACCGATACTTTAAAATTCCATCCCTTATATATTGTAATGCTTTGATTTCATTGTCAATCCCTGCTTGTTGCGCCTCCTCACGAAGTATTGACGCAGCAGGCCTCTCTCCGGTGATTACGATATCATTCAATGCATCGGGAAATATATCAAGAGTCTCCGCCAGTATGAATTTTGCTCCGGGATTGCCGCGTTTGGCCGACTCATAAAAATATTCGATTGACTTGTCATGGTCATAAGGCACGCCGCGACCCAGCGAATATGCCTCACCAAGCAAAGCATACGCTGCATCTGTCTGTTCGGAATCCGGACCTATCTGCTTGAGCAATTCTGCGGAAATCACCGGTGCATTCAGCTTCATATATTTCAAGGCCAGCTCAAACGAGGCTGAATCCGACAGCTCCACCCATTTGCGCCCCATCATGTTGAGCAGGCGCAATTCTGCATCATTCCACCCTTTGGCGATAGCCTTCTCATATAATTCCACGGCCTTCAGAGTGTCTTTCTCCACACCTTTCCCGTCGGCATAACGCCCGGCGAGCATGGTCATTGCTGCCGGTATGCCTCCGGAGGCACCCCGCTTGAGATATTTAATCACGGAATCGATGTCGGCATTATTTTCCGACATCATATATGACAAATTGTAAGATGCCAAGGCATTTCCGGCATCCGAAGCCTTTCTGATCCAATAATACGCCGAGTCGCGCCTTGCGTTCAGCAGTGTGTCGCCGCCTGCCACATAGCCTTTGCCATAGAGAAATCCGAGATAATTCATCGCGGCTGCATTTCCCGCCCGCGCTGACAATGAGAGCCAGCGCAAGGATTCGGCACTGTCGGCCGGAATTGTGTCGTAGCCCCTTTCGAGCAAGGCAGAATATCTATACATTGCACCGGCATCTCCGGCTTCCGCATGCGATTTAAGCTCCTCAAGCGACTTGCGCGCCCCCGGAGTCATTGCACCGGCAAGCAAACAGCCCATAACAAGCAGTGATATTGCAAGAATCCGTTTCATCTTTTCGGAGTGAGTGTCACCAGAGGAACAAGCATCTCCTGCATTGAAATGCCGCCATGCTGGAATGTGCCCGTGTAATATTGCACATAATAATTATAATTATTCGGATAAGAGAAGAAATCCTCATTCATCGCGAAAATGAAACGGCTCGACAGATTGGGAGATGGCAAACCGAAGCGACGCGGATTATGCATTTCATAAACCTGTTTGGGATTGTAATTCAAATTCTTGCCACATTTGTAACGCAGATTTGTGTTGGTGTTTCGGTCGCCAACCACCTTTATGGGGTCATCCACACGGATTGTGCCGTGATCAGTGGTCAAAACAACATGATAACCCAACTCCGACAATCTTTCGAAGATGTCAAGAGCGGAAGAATGTCTGAACCATGATTCGGTGATGCTCCTATAGGCGGCATCACTGCTCGCCAGTTCGCGAATCATTTTTGATTCTGTTCTGGCATGCGAGAGCATATCAATGAAATTCAGCACCACCACCTGCAACGGCAGCCCTTTTGTGGCATGAAGTCCCGCAAGAAATTTCTCGCCGGCAGATGAGTCGTTAAGCTTGGTATATGCGAATTTCTCCTTACGGCGAAACCGATCGAGTTGCGTTTGCACCAATTGCTTCTCATAAACATTCAGACCTTCGTCTTCATCCTCCTCCACCCAATAATCCGGATAATTTTCCTTAATGAAGTATGGCAACAGGCCGGCAAAAATCGAATTGCGTGCATATTGTGTTGAGGTGGGAAGAATCGTGGTGTATAAATCCTCATTAATATTGAAAAATTCCGACACAAGCGGCTGGAGCACCTTCCACTGGTCAAGGCGGAAATTGTCGATAAGGAAAAAGCACACTTTTTCCCCGCGGTCGAGCAGGGGAAACACACTCCGGCGGAACACTTCATGACTCATCAGGGGATGTTTGTCAGAATTAATCCATTCCTCGTAATTGCGCTTCACAAATTTGCAGAAGTTTGAATTGGCATCGCGTTTCTGCATCAGCAACATCTCGGAGAAAGAGCTGTCGGTCTGAGCGAGCTTCAGCTCCCACCCTACAAGCTGCCTGTAAACATCCATCCAGTCTTCAATCGAGGAAGCCATATTTATCAGTGAAGAGATTCTTCCGAAATCCTGCTGATATTCCGATGTGGCCATATCGTTGACAATCTCGCGGCTGTGCAGATTTTTTTTAATAGACAGTAATATCTGGTTGGGATTTACGGGTTTAATCAGATAATCGGCTATTCTGTTGCCGATTGCCTGGTCCATTATATTTTCCTCCTCCGATTTTGTAACCATCACCACCGGCACTTCGGGATGCCGCTTGTTGATGAGATCAAGTGTCTCCAGCCCGGATATTCCCGGCATATTCTCATCGAGCAGCACGAGCGAGAACTGCCGGGAGTCGAGCGCATCGAGCGCGTCCTGACCATTGCTCACCGTGGTAAGGTCATAACCTTTGGCCTTGAGAAACATTATGTGAGGCTTCAGCAAGTCCATCTCATCATCGGCCCATAATATCTTGTCCATATTCTTCTCCTTATTCTTCTTCGGTTTCTGTAACTGCCTCCGCTTCCGAAGCCGGCTTCGCTTCCGAAGCTGCTTCCGTTTCCGAAGCTGCCTCTCCTTCCGAAGCCGGCTCCGCAGGGGGTGTATCCTCCGGAGGAGTTTCTGCCTCAAGCACGGCATTTTCAGTTGCCTCCACTGAAGAATCCTCTTCGAAGCGGAAGTATTCTTCAAATGAACGCCCCTCGCGCAAAAGAAGTTCAAAGTTAGCTTTGCTGATCATGATGGGGCGCACGCCCTCCGGCAGCTCAAACTCTTTGCGGGCCATAACGGAACGGTAATGTTCGAGTTGCTTCATATTTTCGAAGCCCTTGATGATGAGGAGGCCCACATTTCCGAAACTCATCGGCTCGAGGTCGAAATCGCGCACCACAAAAGATGAGAAATTGAAGCGCGCCACATCATATAACAATTGATTGGCATTTACGGAATCACGAGGGAATGCAAGCACCAGATATTGCGGAGCATTGGGATCGCGCTCAAAATTGGCGGCACTTTCAAGGCTTGCAGCCGTAGAATCATTGCTGAGCCGCATAGACCATATCATGCCGCGGGTGTTTGAAAGTCCGGCTCTGGGCACACGACCGGCCTTCAGCCCCTTCATTATGCCGCCGGCCATATCAGTCATGTCGGTGTCGGGCCATCGCTCGAGAAGCATGGAGAGCTCCTGCTTGAACTTTTCCGGCTCATTTTCCGTGAGATATGACAATGCGTTTATAAACACAAACTTCGGCAGAATCTTAGACAGCGGATAATCCTTCTGCATCTCCTCTGTGAGAGAATGCACCACAGAATTATTGTCGGCGAGATATGCAGAATATGCCCTCTCGTACATGCTCTCCTGAATATCGTTCATTCTACGAAGGTTGTCAAAATAGTTGGGGTCGAGCATTGCCCGGCCATAGGGTGAGTCGGGAAACTGTTCGAGAATCAGCCGGCGCCATTTCTCCGCTTCCGCAGTCTGACCGCGGCGCACAGCCATAAGATACATGTTATAATACACGTCAAGACGATATACATTGTCGGGATACCGCTCCAGAAGCCTGTTAAATTCCCTTCTTGCCGCGCTGTAGTCTTCGAGCTTGTCTTTCAGAATTATGCCCATGTTGTAGAGTCCCTCCTGAATCACATCGTTGGCAGTCTGTATCTCTGCCGGTGTTTTGGGAATCTGTTTAAGATAATATTCCACCTGGTGGGGGTCGTTTTCGGCAACGAGTTTCTGGCGCGCCTCCTCCTGCTGTTCGGGAGTAAGAGAGGAGTTGTCGGGGCTGACATTCAGGCTATCGGCTTTTTCTTCATAATTATATTCCTCATCATTATTGAGCGAATATGTTGTCTTATTGCGTCGGCGCCAGTCGTCTTCAAGTTTGCGCGAACCCCAACGACGCTGGAATTCGGTTTTTCCCTGGTTTTTAGTCATGCTGTTGTAGAAATACCATGACTTGTCAGTGTTCATCATGAAGGAGCTGGCAGAGCCTTCATCCTTTTTGATGTTTTCATCGCCTTTTCCCTCCATTTGCGAGAGATATTCTTCACGTTTGGCCTCTTCCGCCTCTTTCTTTTCCCGGGCTATGAGTTCGTCAACGAGTCTCTGACAGGCCTCGCGTTGCTCTTCGGGAGTCATTTTTGCAAGAGTGAGCAGAGAATCCTGCAGGTGCACATTGCCGGCATAAAGCGCCAGCTCGTCGAGCACATCACTGCGGCGGCGGAGCATCTTGTAGTCGGGATATGTCTCCGGCAATTGGGGCACTGCCTCGGAATAGCAGGGCTGGGCCTTCACATATTCGCCGAGTCGGAAATATAGATTTCCGAGTGCCAGCTGGGCGAGCGCCTTGTCAATACCATTGCGTGTGGATTTTTCTACAGCGAGTCTGTAATTGGCCAACGCATTAGTTGTGTCGCCGCGCGACAGATACAGATTTCCAATTGCATAATAAATCTGGTCAAGGAATTCCTTGTTGCGGGCGTATCGCGCCATTGATTTGAGAGAGTTTACCTCTTTTTTCACATTGGAGCCTTCATAGACTTCGGAGCGCTTTATGCGGGCATTGAATTTTGTGCGATAGTCTGTTGAGGCCCCCGAGCCGGCTTTCTTGAAGGCTTCGTAGGCGTTTTTGCGTTGGTTCAGTTGTGAATATAGCTGGCCAAGCAGAAACCACAGTCGGTTTTTCTGACTTCCGTGTGCCATTTTGGCGGCATTCAGCAGATATGGGATTGCTGCCTCATATTGGTCGGTGCGAAGCAGATAGTCACCATGAGCCAGATTATAGAGATTTTTCAGGTTTTTGTTCACCAGGTCGTTTTCCTTTACGAGATGCATGGCATTTTCGGCCTCGTAATTCCAGTCGAGCGCGCAATAGCAGAGAGCCATCCAAAGCCGGGCCTCCGTAACCACTTTCGGCAGCCATTTGAAGTGTTTTTCGATATAATAGAATGTGGCGGCCGCTCCGAGGAAGTCACCGTTATAATATTGCGACTTGGCCATTGTGAGCCATGAGTTATGGAGAAACGGATTAAATTCGTCGCGCGCGCGGAAGGCCTTTTCCTTGGCAGAGGAGCCTTTTTTGCGCGGCTTCTTTTTAATGGAGTGCAGCTGGATTGATTTCTGCATCTTTTCGATGGTGCGGTTGAAATCGCCGCCGGGCTGCGGGCGTTTGGCATCGGCACGCGCCTCTGCCGGATGAATCAGCACCATGCGAGTGTAGTCATCCTGATATGACTTCTCCATCTGCGACAGCTGCTCGTCATAGTGGGTTTTACCGTTATAATACACATTATAACGGGTGTTGAATGCCTGCCACTGACGCGATACGGGCGTGTTTTTCTTAGTGCCGCAACCTGTCAGCAACAGCACTGCCAGCAACAGAAGAGCCGGGAAAAACAGCGGAGAAGTGATAAGAGTCCGTTTCATATTCACAAAACGAATTTACCGCATATCTTATTATAAGCCCCCGCAATAAGTTATAAGCTCCTGTTATAAGCCCCTGTTTCAGCTGAGCCGGTCCTGTATGTGATAGAGGGGGCGTTGCTTTGACTCCACGTAGACTCTTCCCACATATAAACCCACCACGCCAAGAGAAAGCAGAATCATTCCACCGACAAACCATATGGAAAGCATCAGCGAAGACCAGCCGTGCTCAGCATTACCGGAAATCAGCGATACCAACACATATATGCCTATGAATATTGATGTAAGCAAAAAAACACCACCAAGGCCAATTATCGCATATATTGGTGTGATTGAAAATGATGTGATGCCATTCATGGCAAGTGTAAGCATCTTCGTGAGAGTATATTTCGATTGTCCCGCCTTGCGCTCGGATATCACATCTTCAACTGTAGTGCTCGGGAATCCTATCATGGGAATGATGCCTCGTAAATAAAGGTTGCGCTCGCCATAACGAGCCAGCTCCATCACCACTCTTTTGCTCATAAAGCGGAAGTCGGCATGATTGTAGATGGTTTCCACACCGAATCTCTTCATAAGCTTGTAAAACATCTGCGCTGTGAAACGCTTCATTGGGGGGTCGGCCACGCGCGACACTTTCACACCGTATACCACATCATATCCGTCATAATATTGCCTCACCATGCGGGGAATGGCCATAATGTCATCCTGCAGGTCAGCGTCAATGGTCACAACGGCATCAGCTGTGTCGACAGATTCAAGCATTCCGGCCATGATTGCGTTCTGATGCCCTACATTGTGAGCCAGGTTCAGACCATGGAAAAGAGGGTCGGCAGCGTGTAAGTTCTTTATTATCTCCCATGTGTTGTCGCGGCTGCCGTCGTTGACCCACAGCACATAGCTGTCGGCGGCCACAAGGCCTTCATTCACCATGGAATCCATCAGATTGCGCAGCAGTCCGGCCGAAATGGGGAGAGCCTCATGTTCGTTATAGCACGGACACACAATTGCAAGGCGAATCTTTTCATGCGGCCGCTTCAGTGTGTTACTCTTATCCATTTTTTGTCAGTTTTTGAATTTCCTCGCGCGCAAAAGGTGTAAACGTCACAAACTCAGCTCCGAGATCCTTCAGGCTTTTAATCAACAGGTCAAGACGGCGCTGCATCTCCCTACCTGCGTTGTGATTATGCATCCACGACAATTTCAGCTCCGGATGACTGCCGGAGTTGAAAAATTCCCACGGATGAAAATATGTGGTGAAATATCCATCATGCCTGATCACGCGTTTTGCCAGCAGCCTGTAAAGGCTTCCCGGCAGGTGATGATATGCCAGCCAGAACATCGGGAAACGCACCAGAGGCGTGACGCTCGCCGGAATCTGCAGCACGCCATCGACTATAAAAGGAGTGCGCGGCTTGTCGAGATGCATATAGTGACCCGGAATGAAGGTGGGATTAAGCGATGAATTATAAAGATATCCACACCGCTTTATTTCGGTTTCCGACACCGGGAACATTCTCGGCTGCCGATAGCCGAGCACCGGCTTGCCCGTGATTTCCTCCAGAACACGCTTTGACTCTGCCACATCGCTCGGCTTCGGGCGCCAGTGGTCGCACCCGTGAGCCGCTATTTCATGTCCGCCTGCAAGAATACGCCTGATTGTGGCAGGCGCATTCTTTGCGAAGGTGGTGGTGCAGAAAAAGGTAGCCCTCACATTGTTGGAATCCAAGATGTCGAGAATCTTGTTTGTTCCGTAATCAGATATACGCATTGAATCTTCAAGAGAGATGTCCACACCTCTCTCCTTCGGAACATCAAATTCTTCTGTGTCGAAACTCAGCAATACTTTATACATTGTAACCTCTTGCCATTAAGATCATGTGTCTCAAACAATTAGACATAACACATGCCATTACTGCACAAAAATAACAACTATTTGCCGGATAGGCAAACATGCAGTGCTATTTCTGACTTACTTTCTGTCGGGCTTCCTCTTCGGCTTTCTCTTCAGCTCCGGCATTGCGCAGGGTCATGGGAATGTCAAGATGAGTGTATATACAGTTGGGAATAAGTCGCCACAGCCCTACCACAAGATTCCAACGACAATCGATAACAGCAACCCGGGGCTTTCTTACAATAGCCTTGATAATCAATGGAACTGCATAGTCGAGATCCATTTCCATGGGATATTTCACATTCTCATCCACAAGCGGTGTGCGAATCCATCCGGGACGAATATCAGTGAAGGTTATCCCCGCTCCGGTGTTGTTTGACAACTGCTCGAGAGCCACCAGCCACTTTTGCGCGCCGGCCTTGGATGCGGAATATGCCGAAAGCCTTCCAATTCCGTTAGTGCCGGCCACAGAAGTAACCACTGCAATATGTCCCCGCACCTTGTTATCGCGGAAATACTGATACACTCCGCACACACATCTCACCAGCCCCACCAGATTGGTTTCAAACACATTAACCTCAAGCTCCGGGTCGAGCTGCATGTTTTCATATCCGATTCCCGACACATGAAGATAGATATCAAGACCACCCATGTGGGAAATCAGCTTGTTGATGCGCCCCACTGCATCCTTTTTGGTGACATCAATCTCCATATATTCCACGCATGAAGGATAGGCATCTTTCAGAGCCTTGAATTTTTTCACATGGCGGGCGGCAAGGCCAACCTTGATTCCCCTTGAGGCCAAAGCCTCGGCACACCTCAATCCGATTCCTGAAGAGGCGCCCATAATCAATACTTTTTTCATAATTTCCTGCAAACTGTGTTTTATTTATATATTGCACGCTAACAAACCGCAGTATGAGTGAGTTTTCGCGCTTGTCATTAATTTAAACATATTTAGGATGATATATGTTTCGTAAAATATAATTACTCAAGTTTCGCAAGTTGCCGACAACTTGGAGTCTTGAAGGTTAGTGGGATAACCATTGTAAACTTACAATGTAATTGTTGCTGAAAAAACAATCTCCACCTCTAACCTCTAACCTCTAACCTCCTTGCTTTTCGCAAGTTGCAAACTTGCAAAAGTTAAATTATATTTGTGCATGAAAACATCCACCCATAAAGCAATTATTATGAAGAAGCCTGTATTAGTAGTGTCTACCGGCGCCGGCATAAGCGCCGAAAGCGGAATCAGCACCTTCCGTGACTCTGATGGTCTATGGGAAAATTATCCCGTTATGGAAGTGGCATCAGCTGATGGATTCCACCGCAATCCAAACCTCATCCATGAATTCTACAACGCCCGCCGCCGCGACCTTGTAAAAGCCCTGCCCAATGCCGCCCATAAGGCGCTTGCCGACCTTGAGAAAGATTTTGATGTGTATGTAATCACACAGAACGTGGATGACTTGCACGAACGCGCAGGCTCGTCAAAAGTGTTGCATCTGCATGGAGAATTGATGAAGATACGCTCCATAACAAATCCCGACTACATTGAGACACTTGATATCAAGCATCTCGAAACAAGTCCGGCTACGCGGGGTAAAAATGGAGACCCCATGCGCCCCCACATCGTCTTTTTCCAAGAGCCGGTGCCGAATATCGAGAAGGCGGTAGAATTGGTGAATAGCGCCGACATCTTTGTCGTGATAGGCACATCTCTGGTGGTTTATCCTGCAGCCGGGCTGATCCAATGTGTACGCCCCGGTGTGCCGATTTATTACATCGATCCCCGTCCGGCCGACACATCGGGCATACCTAACGTTAATGTGATAAAGGCTCCGGCCACAAAAGGGATGGAAATCCTCGCACAGGAACTTAAAAAATACAAACAATGAAAAATTCGGTTATTCTGGAATCATACAATTCCATGCCGGATGCGGCAATTGTGCAAGGAATGCTTGAGGCTCACGGCATTGAAGTGATGCTTGACAACCGCAACAATATCTATGTGCCGGTGTTTGGCGGAGTAGACCTGATTGTTGATAAAGAGGATTATGACCGCGCCCGATGTCTTCTTACAGAGTTTAAAGACTAAGAGCTTGTTTAATTCAACTTTCGCAAGTTTGCAACTTGCGAAAAGCAATGAGGTTAGAGGTT
>JAMPDQ010000050.1 GCA_023665575.1 Candidatus Amulumruptor caecigallinarius
TGACGGGACTATCTTGTCCCTGTACTCTTAAACAACTTTTCGCTGCTTGTCTTGTGTCAAAATTTCATTGTTCTATTGCTTTCGGAAAGGCTTTTCACAAGCCCTTCGGGCAGTGTCGTAAGCGTTGTTATTTCCGAAACGCGAATGCAAAATTATAGCAAAACCTGCCGCTGTGCAAATTTTTCATCAAAAAAAATTGAAACAACGATTATGAATCACTCTATTTATCTATTTATCAATTAAATCAAAATATGTTAAAATATATTTATATTTGTTAATTTAATTAGCAGGCGTTTTTTTCCGCATTGCCCGCTGCTCATTCACGAGCATTAGAAGCTCGTCACGCACATTGTCGGGAAGGTTTATGCCGCGCAGAGTGATGCTTCTTGCCCACCCGGCCACGTCTTCAGGCCGTAGCGTCATCAGCACATCTCTGAACTCCTCTTCTTCTTCACGCGTGTAAGTGTATTGATTGCGGCCGGCGAAGCGATCGAGCTCTTCATCGTCATAATATATCGGTTCGCTGCTCACAGGAGAGAGCGAATCCTTGTCACACACGAGATGGAGTCCACAGCATTCAGAACCGACAGATGTTTGCGCATCAGCAAGTATATTCGGGGAAACATTCCCGGGCATATCGGCTGACACGCCTTCAGTGGAGTCCTCATCCGAAGGAGCATTTGAATGGCGGCGTCGCCAACACAATTCCGCCACATATAATATCACACCCAACAAAACGGTGAAACCCAGTATCAAAAGAGCACCTTGCATAATAAAGTGATTTAAACTTTTTACAAAAACTAAAGAAGTGTTTAAACATGTTTTCTTCAAACGCAATATTTATTAATATTTTGGCAACTTCCGCTTCTTTCATCAGTCGTGATGCCCGCATCACTCCTCCTTCAAGAACCGAAATTTGCTCAAAATCTTAATGAATCTTGCATTTGAAAAAAGTTTAAATCACTTCAATAAGAGTCTGTTTCAAAAAAAATCGGAGAAAGAAAATAATCCTTCCCCGATATAACGCTAAATTTTACTATTTATTAGCAAGATCAGAGTCTTGTTTATACTAAAGCCGAATGAAGCTATCAGAATTTAAATTGGACACGAGCCTCAAAAATGTTGACATGGTTTTTAGGCACCACCTCGCTGTTGCGTACATTAGTGTAAGACCAGCGCAGACGACAAAGCATGTATTTATTGATATAATAATTGAAGGTGCACGACCAGTCATTGGTGATACCGCCATAGATACCAGCCTTATTGCTGTTGGCATTAGTATAGTTGTAACCGAGCACCACTTCGAGAGTTTTCGGATTAGGAGTTGCAAGACCGCCATCGGCAGAAGAATAGCCATATTCGCGATCACCCACGAGCAGTCCGCGCAAGAGACCGTAAGCACCGTTAGACACGAAAGCCGGGCCATCTTTGCGGTTAACATTCATGTAATAATACTGCCCCTCAAGGGCGAAGCGGCCTTTTGAGAACAACAATTCCGGAGAGAGCTTGAACACGCCGCGGGCATTTTCGATATTCGTTTGCAACAAAGTGATTTTATCAACGCGAGTGGGATAATTTACAGAATAATCAAAGAAACCTGACGAAATTCCGGGCTCGCCCTCTTCATTGGTGATTTTTTCATGGAAAGCGCTCTGATACCATCCGGAGACACCGACCTGAGCGACAGTTCCGGTGGAATGATACGGACGCCACAACAGGCGGCTGATAGCACCGAGACTCACTTTGCCCGACTCATTGGCAGGCTGAGTGATGTTTGTGCCAACGATAACACTGGCAGTGGCAAGGAATTGATTCTTGTCGTACATATACATCACGCCGAGATTCCTGCCTGTAGCATTCATGTAGGAGTCGGTTATAGGAGCCTCGAAGCTGGGCTTCATCGAGCTTGAAGTGGCCGACTGCAAACCGAACTGATGCACAAAATAACCTGCGCGGATAAGATTATTGTCGTTAAACTTATATTGCAGATACACATCCTTCATGCCAATTTTGCCGAAGCCGTAGCCCACATCAATCTTGGCGAGCCAGTTGCCGTATGTCATCTTGCCACCAATTCGGATATCAGGGATGGCGACACCATCGGCGAAACCATCATGATGCGGGGCAAACACCGCGCCATCCAACAAAATTCTTGCTGCCGGAGTGAATTTAAACTTTGGTTTGTCATCTTCCTGAGCCATGGCAGATACCATTGAGCCCGCAATCAGCACACTTATGCCTGCTATTCTTAAAACCTTCATAATATGAAATAATTAGTTCTGCTCATCTCTGAGACGGTTAAAATAATCTATAATCGCATTCACGCAAAGCATATCATTATTCTTACGCAATTTTAACATTTCTGAACCAATTTTAGTTTTCATTTATGTTTAAAAACATATTTTTACATATTCCTCCAACTTTTTTAACCCGGTAATGTTAAACATAAAAATCGCATTCACTCTTTATCATATTTAGATTCCATTTCACAATCTTTTTACATTTTTAGTGATTATTTTGACACTCTATTAACGAAGTTGGGCAAACTTCACAAGCAAAAGAATATACCCATGAAAAAATTCGCTTTATTGGCATCAGTTGCCTTTTTAATGGCAGGGTGCGCACTTCCCGGATTTGCACAGACTCAACGCAGCAAAGAATTTAAGGACAAATATCAGCTTAAAGAGGCTGTGGTGCTCAGTCGTCACAACATTCGCTCTCCGCTTTCCGACAGCAAGAGTGCGCTCGGCAGAATGACACCCCACGAATGGAACAAATGGACAGCCGGAAAGAGCGAGCTGACACTCCGCGGCGGTGTGCTTGAAACTCAAATGGGACAATATTTCCGCAAATGGACTGTAGACATGGGGCTTTTTCCTGAGAATTACGAGCCTACAGCCGACGACCTAAATGTGATAGCCAACTCCATGCAGCGCTGCATAGCCACAGCACAATATTTCACATCAGGATTCATGCCCGTGGGAGGCGTGACTGTGAACCATCGTTTCACTCCCTCCAAGATGGATCCGCTGTTCAATCCACAGCTGACCAAAGTGAGTCCGGAATTTGTTGAGATAGCCATGGCCCAGATCAACGACATGGGAGGAAAGAAAGGCATTGTCGGCATAAATGAAAAAATCAAGCCTAACTACGAGCTTATGATGGATGTGCTCGACATCAACGAATCTCCGATGAAGAAATCGAACGATCCAGAGCTCAAAGCGCTTGACAACTATAACACAGAGATTGTGCTTGAGAAATTCAAAGAGCCCTCAATGAAATCAGGCTCAGCACTCAAAGAACTCAATTCCGCCAGCGATGCATTTATTCTTCAATATTACGAACAGCCCGACTCCGTAAAGGCCGGATTCGGACACAAGCTCACCCGCAAAGATTGGGAAAAACTCGCACATGTGAAAGATGTATATCAGGATGTGCTTTTTACAGCTCCGATTGTCGCCACCAATGTGGCATATCCTCTTGTGCAATACATGTATGATGAGTTGCGCTCGCCCGACCGCAAATTCACATTCCTTGTGGGTCATGACAGCAACCTCTCATCAGTAGCCACAGCCCTTGGCATTGAAGAATATGAACTGCCGAACGCAATCGAGAAAAAGACACCCATTGGGTCGAAGATTGTGGTTGAAAAATTCATTGGTCCCGACGGCGAGGAATATGCTGACCTGAACATAGTGTATCAGTCGGTTGAACAGCTCAAGAACATGGAGCTCCTCGACCTCGACAATCCGCCGCAGATTTATCAGCTTTCGCTGAAAGGTGTTGAGAAAAATGCCGACGGACTTTATAAGATGGCAGATGTGCTGACCGCATTTGAGAATGCAATTACAAATTACCAGAAAATTCCGTAAATCATCATAACGCGGATAATCAAAACTCGAAATATCAGGAGGAGGGTGTGTCATAATTGATGGCGCACCCTCTTAATATGTTGAAAAACATAAAACAAAGAGGCTGTGTCGTAATTCAGTTTTACGGCAAGTCTCCTTTTTATGAAACAGAATTTTACCTTATCGATGACACACCGAGACGGCCAAGCTGTGCGAAGAAATCCGGGAATGATTTGGTCACAACATCGGCATCTGCCAATTGCAGACCGCCAATTTTTGCGGCAGCCACTGCCAGAGCCATGGCGATGCGATGGTCGCCGTGAGATGCAACAATCGGCGGCCGGCTGTTGGCAGCACACCGGACGCCTCTCCACAGCAAACGGTCGCCAACGCAATCCACCACAAATCCGAGCTTGCGAAGCTCCATCGACAAAGAGTTGATTCTGTCGCTTTCCTTCAGCCGCAGATGTGCAATGCCCGTGATTTCAAATCTTATGCCTGCCAAACACATCCCCACCGCAAGAGCCGGCACAATGTCGGGGGTGTCGCACAAATCGAAAGGAAACGGATTGCTGCCCGAAGCAAGGGCTGCTATTATTTCAGGATTGCCCGTTATGATTCCGGTGCCCGAGGGGGAGACACGAGTTTCCACACCGAGGCTCTGAAAAATAGAGCAGCATGCAGAGTCGCCCTGCAACGAGTCTTTGAGGGGTGGAAAATTTTGAATTTCCACTGTTACTCCCGGGCGCAAGAGTGCATATTCATAAAAGAAAGCAGCACCGGACCAATCGCTCTCAACATTAAAAACAGGATTGGCAATGAGATTGGCATGGCAATAGAAATTACGAAAAATCTCCACCATCCGCCGCGTCATTTCATAATAAGGCCGGGAAACAGCATTATGCACATTTTCAGCATCGGCTTCCGGGTGGAAAGGGTCTGACCACAATTGCGAAGCCATCAACAAAGCGGAGGCAAACTGACTGCTTTTCGCCAGATCCACAGTCACATGCGTTCCGGAGAGTATTTTCCCCTTAACACGGAGGGGTGCGCACCCCTCCGATTCAAGACATTCAATGTCGGCCCCGGCACATCGCAAGGCATCGAGCAGCGGCTTCAAAGGGCGCTTCTTCAAAGCATCACCACAATCAATCACTCCATTAAATCCGGGCAGAGAGGCAGCCAATGCGAGAAAGAAACGCAGCGAGGTGCCACCCATGCCGAGATAATACCGGGTGCCGGCAGGCTGATTGCCAAATATATCATTTCGCAAAACATCGAGTGCATTTCGCAATTCGATGGCATCATCGCAGAGCGGGAGGTTTTTCAATCGCATACACCATTCCGGAGCTGCGTCACTGCAGCCCGAATCGAGCCACATCCGGAACAGAAAAACATGCGAAAGCACAAGTGCCCTTGCAGCTATGCTTTTTGAGCCCGCGAGAGAGACGGGCAGCAGAGGTGGTGCGCCATTAAAATACAGCCTGTGCATCCCGGTCAATATTTACAACTTCAACGTCTTGAGAAAAGAGAGGCATCACCATAGCTGAGAAAGCGATAATTGCCTGCGAGTGCATGACGATAAATTTCGCGCCATCGCTCATGCCCTTCGGCATCGACACCGATGAAAGAAGACACGAGAAGCAGGAGGGTGCTTTGCGGCTGGTGGAAATTGGTGATCATTCGATTTACAATTCTCCACTTAAAGCCGGGAGCAATCATTATAGATGTGCTTGCTGTCAGCGTGTCGGCGTGATGTATTTTCATATAATCAAGAATACCCTGAAGCATACTGAGTGTGAAACCGGCATCATTTTGTTGCAACAGAGAGCCATCATATGCCTCCCATTGATCCACTTTCATGTCATTGCGCCCGGCGAGTATATGCGCTCCGAGCAAAGGCAGCGACTCCAGCGTGCGCACGGTTGTTGTGCCGACAGCCAGAATATCCCTGCCCTCCCGCAAAGCCTTGACAATATTTTCCACCAGACTTTTAGAAACCGAGAACACTTCCGAGTGCATTGGGTGACCGCCTATAGATTCTGACTTCACGGGTTGGAAAGTGCCGGCACCGACATGAAGAGTGACATTATCGGCGTCAATTCCTTTTTGTTTCAGGATTTCAAACAAACGGCGGGTGAAATGGAGTCCGGCGGTAGGAGCCGCCACAGAGCCTTCCTCACGCGCATATACAGTTTGGTAATCCTCCCGGTCGGTCAGTTCCGACTCTCTTTTCAGATAAGGCGGAATCGGAATATTTCCTGCAGCTTCCACGATGTCAGCAAATGTAAATTCTTGGTTATCCCATTCAAATGTCACAACTCGGGCGTTGGCGTTGAGAGATTCACCCTTTGTTGCGGAAAGAACCACAGGCACACCATTTACAGATATCACTTTAGAGAGAGTGTCATCTTTCCAGCGTTTAAGGTTGCCCACCATACAGCTCCAGGCGCAACATTTTCTGCTTTGAAAAGAGAGCACATAATCTTCGGGGTTGAGGGGCTCAAGGAGAAACACTTCCACAAGGGCACCGGTGGATTTTTGGAATTTAATACGTGCATTGATAACCCGCGTGTTGTTGCACACGAGCAGAGTGCCGGGCTTCAGCAGATCCGGGATATTACTGAATATAGCATCGGAGACACCCGCATCGCCGTTATCAACGAGCAAAAGACAGGAATCGCGATTTTGCAAAGGATGGCGTGCTATTCTTTCATCCGGCAAATCATAATTATAATTTGAAATTTTTATATTTTTTACTTCGGTCATTATCAATAGGTTATATAATTTAATTAAAAAATTTCAAAAAAAATACGTTAATTTTTTCACAAAATTAGCCAAAAAATTTGTGAGAATAAAAAAATTGTCATAACTTTGCATCCGCAATCGGGCGATTAGCTCAGCTGGTTTAGAGCGTCTGCCTTACAAGCAGAGGG
>JAMPDQ010000051.1 GCA_023665575.1 Candidatus Amulumruptor caecigallinarius
CCATTGTAAAATTACAACGTAATTGTTGCATAAAAACAACCTCTAACCTCATTGCTTTTCGCAAGTTGCTAACTTGCGAAAGTTGGATTATTTAATACTTATGTCCGTATCAATGAAAAAGTCACTTTAGCCCGGCTTCTTTTTGGGGAATGGAGCCCTAAAAACAAGCCGTCCTTAATGTTGAATTTTTTATGAAACAGACTCTAAACAGCTTCAATAAGGAAATGATTTTTCTTTCCTTTCTGGATATGGATATATTTTCCTCCGAGCAATGACCCGGCATCTATAATGCCTGCGGGGTCGGTGAATTTCTCTTTGTTCACACTCACACCGCTTCCCTGAATCATTTTGCGGGCTTCTCCCTTGGAGGGAAAAACTGCTGTTTTCACAGCGAGCAGGTCGAGCGCGGGGATGCCGGCTTCAAGCTCCACTTTTGACACCTTGAATCTCGGCACACCTTCAAACACATCAAGCAGCGTCTGCTCATCGAGTTGATGAAGAGCCTCAGCGGCCTTGCTGCTAAAAAGAATCTCGGAAGCAGCCACAGCTGCTTCATAATCTTTCTCACTATGCACCATCACAGTCAGCTCTTTCGCAAGACGCTTTTGCATGGGGCGCGCTCCGGGATTCGCATGGTGTTCGGCCGCGAGCCCGTCAATCTCTTCCCTGGTGAGGAATGTGAATATCTTGAGATATTTCTCCGCATCTTCATCCGAAACATTAAGCCAGAACTGGTAAAACTTATAAGGAGATGTGCGGACAGGGTCGAGCCAAACGTTGCCGCTTTCGGTTTTGCCGAATTTGCCGCCATCCGCCTTCGTGATTAGCGGACAAGTGAGGGCATATGCCTCACCGCCGAGCTTACGGCGTATGAGCTCGGTGCCGGTGGTGATATTCCCCCACTGGTCAGAACCTCCGAGCTGCAGACGGCATCCGCGGTCCTTATATAGCATGTAATAATCGAACCCCTGAAGAAGCTGATAAGTGAATTCTGTGAAACTCAAGCCATCACGTGCCTCTCCATTAAGGCGTTTTTGCACACTCTCCTTGGCCATCATATAGTTTACGGTGATATGCTTTCCTATTTCGCGGGCGAAGTCGAGAAAGGTCACATCTTTTGTCCAGTCGTAATTATTCACCATTTCGGCGCGGTTGGGAGCATCGCTGTCGAAATCGAGAAATTTTGCCAATTGCTTCTTTATTGCTTCCTGATTGTGGCGAAGGGTGGCTTCATCAAGCAGATTGCGCTCAGCCGATTTCCCGGAGGGGTCGCCAATCATTCCGGTGGCGCCACCAATCAGCGCGAGAGGTTTATGACCGCAACGCTGAAAATGACGGAGCATCATCACTCCGCAAAGATGGCCTATATGCAGCGAATCAGCTGTTGGATCAATACCGAGATAAGCGGTTGTCATCTCTTTTTTCAACTGTTCGTCTGTTCCGGGCATCATGGTGTGCACCATTCCGCGCCAGGTTAATTCTTCAATAAAATCCATATTGCCTAACGTTGAAATAAATATTCTGTGAGTGTCTGACCCACAGCCTTGAGTGTGGCCGGGTCAATGTTGTTTATATTGTCATCAAGAGTGTGCCATGTAGGGCAAAATCCTGAATCGGAGCGATAGTCTATTATGTCGATTGCCGGTATGCCGGTTTTTATAAGCTCAACATGATCATCAGTGACCGCACTTCCAATCACATTGGGAAACATTCCGGCATATCCACAACGCGCTGCAGCAGCGCGTAATGCATCGTCAAGAGCCGGTGCAGACTGTCTCGAAAAATATTCTGCCGGAAAGACTGCATCCCTACCCCCCACCATATCAAGAAGTATGGCGGCAGAAGGACGATAGCCGGGCTTTATCGGATTATTTGCGAAATAGCGGGCACCGAGCGCCCAGGAATCTTCATCGCCATCTGTGCCGTAATCTTCACAATCGGTAAAGAGGATATCAATCCCTTTATTCAGATTATTGGCAGAAATCAGACGCGCCGTTTCAAGAAGCACCGCCACGCCGCTTGCACCATCGTTAGCACCGCTCAAAGGTTTGTTTCTGTTTTCCTTCACCGGATCATTGTCGGCCCATGGACGAGTGTCATAATGTGCGAACAATAGAATTCTGTCTGTCAGCTCCGGATTAAAACTTCCGAAGATGTTGGAACATTTCAACTGTGTGCCGTCAAATCCGGTTAACGTGGCATTCTGAATCTTCACATCCGCACCATGCCGGCTCAATTCTGCGGCAAGCCAGTTGCACGCGGCGTCATGAGCCGGAGAATTGGGCACTCTCGGACCGAAATCCACCTGCCTTTTTATGTATGCATAAGCAGAGTCGGCCATGAATTCCGGCACTGCTACGCCGGAATCCGCATCCGATGTTTCTGCCTTCACAGAATCCTCATTCATTGAACTGTTACCGGCGTTGCCGCCGGTTGCGCCACACCCCGCGAGCAGGAGCGCAGACCACACTATTGCCAGAAAAATTCGCATAGCGCAAATTTAGCAAAAAAATGAGGCTTTTCAATGCAACTCTTTGTAAAATTTGATTATATCTTCCGCATGCTTCTCTATGGTGAAATTCCAGGGCATTTCCATTATCCGGTCGGCATAGTGACTGAGATATAGCCGGTCTGTAGATATCTTACGCAGGATTTTTTTTAGCTCTGTTTCTGATGAAAACACATAGCCAGGGTTATAGCCGGCCACTATATCTTTGGCTCCAACATTGTTTGATACAAATGCAGGCCTTCCGTGAGCGAGTGATTCAAGTGTGACAAGACTGAAAGTTTCATACAATATTGATGGCACCAAAGTGCCGTCAAGCTGATAAAGAATGTCCGACAATTCCTCATATCTGTAGTGCGGACAATATTCAATCATTCCGCACTCTTTGTCTGTTCCGCGTGCGCCGCTGCCATATACAAGGATTCTTATATTGCATATCCCTTCATTCATCAATTCAATCATAACCTTCTTAAGCATCGGAAAACCTTTGCAATAGCCAGTGTTCCCGATAAAGCCAAGCCTGATTACTGAATCTGGCTTTATTTTCCTTCTCCTGTCTTTCATGCCGCTCGTAAAGACATTGACCGTTTCTCCATGCGCATTTGGAATAAAGCGGGTGAATATCTCTTTTGTTTGAATGCTGTTGAAATGATATTTGTCAATTATATTGAAAAAATCCTTGTAATATTCAATCAACTGATCATATTTTCTGAAAATTTCAGTTTTTACTTCATATTCTGTTGCATCAATATATAGAGGCTTATCTGTTGAATTCGAACGAATAAATTTCATAAATCTCTTCATCTTTACACCTCGCGCTTTTAGAAACTGGTAAAAATGAGAATTAGCAAAACGCAGAAATTTATCCGATGGCTCTTTGAGATTGCATATTGCACAATCCGAACCTTTTGCCGCTTTACATAATGTGCCGCTAAATTTTATCAAATCATAATGTGGGCACACTCCATGAAAATCATGCGGAGTGTATACCACCTTTACACCCAAATTCTTTATAAATTCCACCACCCGCTTGTGAATTCCCTGTAGCGTGTGGAGATGCATCACATCTATATGCTTTTCCGTGATAAAACTTTTTATGCTTGATTCATCAATATTTACTTCACGATATTGTTGCTCCGGATTTGACACTCCATAAATCAGAGTTGGTGTAATCGGATTAGAAAGTGAAAACACCTGCACATTCCCCGCATTTCCTTTCTCACTGATTCGTGTTTGTTTATCCCTGAAAAGTGTATCCCCGCATATCAATGCAATTACATTATGGCTTTTGGCCTGCTCTTGCATCAGGTCAAAGGCATAACGCACGCTTCCGCCGCTGCGCTTGGGAGGCAAACCTATTGTATAATGTAGGATATTCATAATGTTAACAAGCCGAAGAAAGCAATTAGAAATGCATTAACTAATTTGCACGTCCAACTTAGAGTCTGTTTATCGTTTCGCAGATATCGCTGATGCGCTGTCAGTCGTTACCGATTTTCGATTCATAAATTTTTGATCCACAAAACGGTTGGTAAACAATGCCAATATAACTGTTGCTGCGATCGCATACGATAATGAACTCCATAATGGCAAAGAGTTAATACCAAACAAAATTCCCACTTGTATCACAGGAAAATGAAGCAGATAAATATTATAAGAGATACAGTTGCGATGTTTAAATCTCTTTATTGTGCGTCCAATCATTGATATGCCTATTACAAGAGCCGGCACGGAAACCGGCGCGATAATTATGTTGCCATACGGAATAAACGGACCAACTATATATAAGACAAGGGTGGTAGCGATAATCTGCTTTTTATAACGATTAAATTTATCTCTCCAAAAATAAATCAACATTCCACCATAGAAAAACCCCGTCTGAACAAAAAATTGACGGGAAAGAATCTCGAAAATTTGCTTTTCAGTTGTTTCATACGCGTATTGCAAAACACAACGCAACATAATGGAAATTACAATTATACAAATAGCAAATAAATCTTTCCTGAATTTTGTTTTGTTATGGATAAAGACAAATAATGGAACCGACAGGTCGAGAAGCCATTCCACTTTCATGGTCCATAGCGAGCCATTGACTGTTGGTTCTGCAAATTGAGACTGTGTAAATACTCCGGGTAACGTAGGATGCAACCAATTTAAAAAAGTCAAATTTGCAGCCAGATATTTCCAGGTGTCAATATTCAGCAAATAATTCAGACTACCCAAATCGCTGATAAAAACACCTGCCATTACGGATATCAAAACAATAAAAATATACGTAGGGAGGATGCGTTTTGCCCTATGTTTCACGAACGCCTTCAATCCGGCTATTTTAGAATAGCTGTGATACATGAGAAAGCCACTTAGAGCGAAGAAACCACCAATTCTGTCATGAAATATAAAATATGGCACATTATGCCCCGTCAAGACATTAAAATGATTTATAAGGATTCCGAGGCTCAAAAGATACCTCAGAAGATTCATATTGGGATAAAACATTTTCAATCAGGAGTTCAAGTTTCGCAAATCGAAGTGATTTAAACTTTTTTCAAATGCTGCGTAATTCGCATATTATTCGTAAATTGTGTGTACCATCAAAAAACTTACAATATACATCCATACGTTACACAAAATTAGCACATTATTCTCGTAGACCAATAAATTTTTCTCCGAAAAATCGTCTGAAGCCGCGATTTCATGCCCGATGCATACATTCAAAGGCATATTCATGCCGAAATTTGCACCTCTTGGGCGTTGGTGAGTTGTCCAACTCATTTGCTATACCAACTGAGCCACGGAGTCATCCGCACGAAATAATAAAAAGACACATCGCTGCGTCCTTTCATTGTGACCCCGGAAAAATTTATCTGAAACGGGGTTAAACCATCTATCTATCAATACTTTATAATTTCCGAAAATCACGGCTGTTCCCTTTTTACACACCC
>JAMPDQ010000052.1 GCA_023665575.1 Candidatus Amulumruptor caecigallinarius
CGGGCCCACCAGCGGCCCCACCGCAAGCCTCTCGCGCTGGGCAATTTCCACCACTCCCGCGCCCGGGTCGGCCACAGCCGGACATCCCGCTTCCGACATCACTCCCACCGGCTCGCCACGGCGCAAGGCGTCAAGAAATCCGCTGATTTCGCGCACAGACGTGTGCTTGTTGAGCTCGTAAAAGGTGCAATCATCGATGGGAAATTCCCGATCCCAATGCCGCAATGTGCGGCGGGCTGTGCGGAGGTTCTCCACAATAAACACCCTTATCTCTTTTACAATCTGCAAATTCCCGCACGGGATTGCCATTTCCAAAGGTGACTCCCCTATTTCCACAGGTATCAGATATAAAGCCGGATTGATTTGCATACACAAATTTAGGCATTTCACATCAATTTTGCAACTGCAGTATTTTTATATTACTTTTGCGATGCACATCTCTCCAATTTTGCATCCTTTCTTTTATGAATTTTCAGGAATACATCTGCAGACTCGGCGGCCCGGAACTTGATGCGACGGCCTTTCTGAAGGCAATGTGTATGCCGCCGGAGACAAGTGTGAAAATAAACCGCAGGAAATATCACCCTCCGGGCGGCATCGAATCTTCCATGCCGGAGATAGGTTATGAAGGCCTTCAGCAGGTGAGTTGGTGCGATTCGGGATTTTATCTTTCCGAACGTCCTAAATTCACGCTCAATCCGCTTATGCATGCCGGGGTGTTTTATGTGCAGGATGCATCTTCAATGATATATGAAACAATCGTTAAAAAGCTGATCCGCGATTATGATTTGCCCGAAAAGCCGGCAATAGCCGACTTATGTGCGGCACCGGGCGGGAAAACGACATCCATGATCAATGCTGTGCCCGATGGCTCACCGGTGGTTGCCAATGAGTTTGTGGCGCAACGGGCTCGTATTCTTTCGGAGAATCTCATCAAATGGGGCTATCCTGACATAATGGTGTGCAACTCCCCTACCGACCGGTTCAGGAATCTGGCCGGTTGCTTTCACATAGTGGCTGTAGACGCGCCATGCTCCGGCGAGGGGATGATGCGCAAAGATGAAGAGGCTCGCAATCAATGGAGCGAGGGGCTTGTGATGAAATGTGCCGCAATGCAGCGTGAAATCCTTTCTGATGCAGCGGAAGCCCTCGCGCCCGGCGGATTTCTTATTTTCTCCACCTGCACATTCAACACTATTGAGAATGAAGACAATGTGATTTTTTTAACCGAGGAATTAGGTTTACAGCCCGTCAATATGGATTTTCCGGCAGATTGGAAAATCGGCAGGCAGCTTGGCTCCCCCTATCCGGCCCTACGTTTTATGCCACATCTTACACGTGGCGAGGGCCTGTTTGTGGCAGTGATGCGCAAGCCGGGCTCATCAGGGCCGGTGCGTCACGACAAGCTGGCACAGAATCTTCGGAAACATGTAAAAGTGGTGCTGAATGGCATCCCCCGCACCATCATGAAGGGACGCGTGGAAGCCCCGACCACTGAATGGTCGCTATCTGTCGACTTCCCTTCAGACAAATTTCCGGAAGTGGAAGTAAGCAAAAGCACCGCGCTAAGCTATCTGCGCCACGAGGCAATAACTCTCCCTCCGGAAACCGAAAAGGGATATGTGGCTCTGACCTTTAAGGGCTATCGAATAGGAATGACAAAAAATATCGGGACGCGTGCCAACAACCTCTATCCCGCTGAATGGAGAATACGAAACCTATAAAATATGATTGAACGAGCCACCTTTCCCATCATCGGAATGATGTGTGCCGTATGTGCCGGCACCATACAGAAAACTCTTTTAAATGCAGCGGGGGTGATAAATGCCGACGTGAATTTCGCAACCATGTCTGCAACTGTGGAATGGGACAGCGAACTCACCAATCCCGACATGCTTGCTCAGGCTGTGGCCGATGCGGGATATGAGATGATTCCGGAATCCGACACCGCACAAGCGGTGGCAGAGCAGGAGCATCAGGAGGCAACCTCATATAAAAGAATGAAAGTCAAGACACTCGCCGCATGGGCATTGACTGTGCCGATGTCGGTGATGTGCATGTGTCACATCCATATCCCACATGAGGGATGGATTTATATGGCTGTCACCCTCATAGTGATGGCATGGTGTGGCTCCCAATTTTATGTGCGCGGCTTCAAATCCATACGTGCAAAAGCGCCTTCAATGGACACGCTGGTAGCCATATCCACAATTGTGTCGTTTCTCTTCTCCGCCTTCAACACCATTTTCCCGGAAACGCTCACTGCCCGTGGCATGAGCGCAGATTTATATTATGAAGGCGCGGCCATGATTATCACCTTTGTGCTCACAGGCAAACTTATGGAGATGCGCAGCCGCCGAAACACCGGCTCGGCACTCCGCGCATTAATGAGTCTGCAGCCCAACGAAGCCATGCTAATTGAAGACAACGGCAGCACAAAGGCGATTTCAACTGACAAAATAAAGCCCGGCTACAAGCTCGCCGTGCGCCCGGGCGAAAGAATTCCCGTGGACGGAATTGTGACTGAAGGCTCCACAGCTGTGGATGAAAGCATGCTCACCGGCGAGCCGGAAAAGGTGGAAAAAGTGCCGGGATCCCATCTCACCGCCGGCACCATGAATGGCAACGGATATGTGGTGATGCGTGCCGAAAAAGTGGGGGAAGCCACTGAGCTTGCCCGCATCATACGCGCGGTGCGTGAGGCCCAGGGCTCGAAAGCACCGGTGCAAAGAGTGGTGGACCGGATCAGCTCATTCTTTGTGCACGCTGTAATCCTTATCTCCGCAGCCACCTTTCTAACATGGATTGTTGCCGCCCCCGAACAATATGCCACCGCCATTGTCTCGGCAGTTTCGGTGCTTGTGATTGCATGTCCCTGCGCCCTCGGGCTTGCCACCCCCACCGCCGTGATGGTGGCAATAGGCAAAGGCGCACGCAATGGCATCCTGATAAAAGACGCAACCGCACTCGAGCTTCTCGCGCGCACCTCTGTTGTGGCTCTTGACAAGACAGGCACGGTTACTGCAGGGCATCCGTCGGTGACAGATGTGATTCTTTCACCCGAATTACAGACTGATTCCGCTGAAACACAGCGAATGTTTAGCTTTGCATATGGAGCCGAACTCAAATCCACACACCCGCTTGCAGAGGCTTTGTGTGAACATTTCAACAGCAAAGGTTTGCGCCCGTTGGAAGTGAAGAAATATTCCTACACACCCGGAGCAGGGATGGAATTTACTGCTGACGGCAGCTCTTATAAGATTGGCGCTGTCAACGAACTCACGCTTGACACCGAAATGCGCAAAGATGTGGAAAACCATCTTGCAACGGGTGCAGGAGTTGTGGCAATCAGCAAGGAAGACAATGTGAAAGCAATATTCATCATTTCCGACCCCATACAGTCCGGAGCCCCGGGGGCTGTGGCCGAAATCCTCGAATCGGGAAGGGACGTGATTCTCCTCACCGGAGACAAGGAGCAAACAGCCCGGAATGTGGCTGAGGCGGTCGGGATAAAAAATGTTGTGGCAGGCGTAAGACCCGATGGCAAATTCCGGGAAATCAAAAAGCTCCGCGACAACGGCAAAATTGTGGCAATGGCAGGCGACGGCATTAACGATGCCGAAGCCCTTGCAGAAGCCGATGTATCGATTGCCATGGGAGGGGGCTCCGACATTGCAATTGATGTGGCACAACTCACCCTGGCCTCGGGCAAACTTCAGACTCTGCCGAAAGCCCTGAAACTTTCATCGAAAACTTTACGCATTATCAAAGAGAATCTTTTCTGGGCTTTTGTTTATAATATAGTCGGGATTCCCGTTGCAGCCGGTGTGTTTTCCTCATTTGGCTTAACCCTGAATCCCATGATTGCATCCGCAGCCATGGCTCTGTCATCTGTCTGCGTAGTGTCAAATTCGCTTCGTATTCAAAAAATCAAATTATTCAACTTTCGCAAGTTTGCAACTTGCGAAAAGCAATGAGGTTAGAGGTTAGAGGTCGTTTTTTAGCAACATTTAACATTGTAATTTTACAATGATTGTCTCACTAACCTTACTAACCACCTAACTCAAACCTTCAAGGTTCCAAGTTGCCTGCAACTTGCGAAACTTGAGTCAAATTATAATAAATATCATGTTGAGATTCAAAACCAACGCAAAATGTGCAGGCTGCAAGGCCGCAATCATCAACGCTGTGAGCAATAAATTTCCCAACGCGGAGCTCTCCATGGATCTTGAAAATGTTGACAAGGTGCTGGAAGTGCATGGTATTCCCGCAAATTCCGAAACTGCATCACAGATTGTGAAAACAATTGAAGAAACCGGATTCCGGGGAAGCTGGCTTCGCGACTGACACTGCCAATATGTTTGGAATAGCTGATTGGGACAGCCGCACCGAGCATCTAATCGGCGCTGACGGAATTGAAAGGCTCCGCAACGCCCGTGTGCTTATCGCCGGTGTAGGAGGCGTCGGCGGATATGCCGTTGAGATGCTCGCACGCACCGGTGTGGGACACCTCACCCTCATCGACAGTGACAATGTTGCTCCCTCCAATCTCAACAGACAGATTATCGCCACCATCCCCGGGCTTGGCCGGCCAAAAGTGGAACTTTTCGCGGAGAGAATCCGCGAAATAAACCCCGATATCCGAGTAGATGCCCGGATTGGTTTCATCACACCCGACAACGTGGCCTCTCTTGTCGGCGGAAATTATGACTATATTGTTGACGCCATTGACACTGTTGCTCCAAAGGTGGCGCTGATTATGGAGTGCCTTAAAACGGGCACCCCGATAATCTCCAGCATGGGAGCCGGCGGCAGAATGGATCCCTCGCGCGTGAGATATTCCGACATTTGGGAAACCCGCGAAGACGGGCTCGCAAAGGCTGTGCGCCAACGCCTTAAAAGAAACGGGATAAGAAAGAGGCTGCTTACCGTGTCAAGCACGGAAGCACCCCGGAAAAGCTCCGTGATTGAGTGTGACATGCAAAACAAACGGAGCTCTTATGGCACAACCGCCATTATTCCGTCAATTTTTGGCATATTTATTGCCGGGCATGTCATATCTAAGCTTACCGGGGCTTAGAATTTGTTTCATAACTCAAGTTTCGCAAGTTGCAAGCAACTTGGAATCTTGAAGGTTAGAGTTAGG
>JAMPDQ010000053.1 GCA_023665575.1 Candidatus Amulumruptor caecigallinarius
TCAAGGTTCCAGGTTGCTTGCAACTTGCGAAACTTGAGTTTCTCTAATACTTATTTCTGTATCTATGAAAAAATCACTTTAGTCCGGCTGATTTCCGGCTGATTAATCCAATCTCGCTGTTAACAACCGAGGGGCTTCACCTTATGAGATTGAATAAATTGTCTCAAAAACAAGCTGCCCCTAATGTTGAAATTTTTATGAAACAGACTCTTAATCATGTTCAGACAATTTTTTAAATTCATATTTCTTTCACTTGCACTAATTTCCGTGCAAAGCATGAAGGGGGAAACAGTGTCACAAAAACAGGCTTCGCACATAGCGCAACTGTTTTTCAACACAGCCTATGGTCAGTATGTGGCGGAACCGAAGCTGGTATGGAATGGCAGGCAGCTCACAACTGACCGGCTTTTCTCACCATTTTACGTCTACAATCATCCCAAAGGGGGATTTGTGATTATCTCTGCTGAAAATAAGGCATTTCCAATACTTGCTTATAGCACAAGCAATAAATTCAGCAGAGAGAAGCTTGGTGAAGAAGAGAAGAATCAGTTGAAGAAATTTGCACACGAAATTGAACTTATTAGATATGACAGTCGCGAACCTGTTCGCGCCATACGTGCATGGCAGAATCTGCCTTCATATATCTACAACACCGTTGCAAATCCTTATGCCACCATTGAATTCAGAAATCTGCCGAACGATAAAAAAGAGGTCATAGAGAGGATTGACCGGCGCAATGGATGGGTGATTATGCCGACTTCAGTGGAATTCGAGATATATAATCCTGAAGAATATAGAGATTACACACTTGATGATGTCACAGCAGAAGCTGAGTCAGAAGATATTCCATTTAAATTCTACGAAGACTTCATAGATGAGATAAAGCGGGATAACTTTACACGCGCTGCCGCGTTTGATGAAATCATTTCTCCCTCGAAGCCGGTAGTATCAATTCTCGGCGGAGCGCATTTTTCGATTGCCTTTCCGGATAACATAAAGATGTCGCGCGTTTACAGCCTTGAAGGTGCGAAAATGATGGAGAGATATTATGGCGACACCAACATTATGAATCTTGACATTTCCAACATGCCGGCAGGATTCTATGTTGTTCTCACGCTCAGTGATGACGGGAAAGTATATGGAATAAAGATTTACAGATAGCATCTTTTTATGGCAAATTTAGTTAAATCGAAGATTACTGCCTGGGTGGCAATGGCATTGGTAGTGACACTGATAGTGTTGACATTTCTTCTGCACATGCAGTGGTGGACTTTCATAGCTGAGTTTTTCGCTTTTCTGGCAGTGTTTAGCCATCTGGCCGCCCTTTATCTCGGAAAGATGAGCAGAGCGGCATCGTCAAAGCTGGAAACAATTGCCTTTATATGTTGCATTTTGGCTGTAATTGGAGTGATTGTGCTGCAATTCTGCACGGAATGAATCAAAACCACATTAAAAGAGGGTGTGTCATAATTGATGGCGCACCCTCTTAATATGTTGAAAAACATAAATTGAAGTGGCTGTGTCGTAATTCAGTTTTACGGCACAGCCACTTTTTTATGTGGCTCTTTCAATTAGGCCACTATGTTTTATGAAACGTAGCCTTAGATTTCTTTACCATGTTCAAGGAGGAGCGTCATAGACGGGCGGTCGCACACTTCCGACGGGCCGAAATATTGAATCGGGCCGGGATATTGATAAAGGGTGTTGAGCGCAAGAGTCTCCCGCATTGAAGCGAACTTCAGATAAGGACGTCCCTTGAGATCAACGAGAGCCTTCTGAATCACGGGTTTCATCTCGCCCTTGCGCTTCTCCATATTCATCATCATTGTGATAGGAATACCTCCACACACCCAGTTTTCGGTGTGATCCGTGAGGTTGCGCACGCTCGACATATATCCGGTCAGACCGGCATTGATAAGCATTGTGGCGTTATATCCGAGTGCATATGTGTAGTCTGCATCAAAGTTGGTAGGATCGGCGCAACGGCCTTCATATCCGAAGAAGTGATGCTGAGTGTTGAATTTGCCTGAATATTCACCGGTTTCAGCCATCTCTTCAAGACGTTTTGCCACCATCTCGCTCAGAAGGCTCTCAGTTTCAATTAGTGAAACCTGCACATTTCCATGACTGTCGCGTTCGAGGCTGAGCTGAAGAGCGATGTTTTTCGGGAGGCTCTTGTAAAGCTCCGCATTGGCGGGCGAGAGATATGAATGAATTGCTCTAAGTTTGTCCATCTCATCAAGTCCGGAGAGCTCCTCGCTATGAGCTTCAAGCACATCATTAAGTTCCTGAATCAATGCCTTCACAGAGGGTATGAATTCGATAAGACCTTCGGGAATGAGCACTGTGCCGAAATTCCAACCTATCTTTGCACGCTCCGACACTACATAGCATATATAGCTTACGATATTATCGAGAGTCATTCTCTTCGCCTGAACCTCTTCAGAGATGAGGCATATGTTAGGTTGGGTTTCGAGTGCGCATTCAAGTGCGATATGCGATGCCGACCGACCCATAAGCTTGATAAAATGATAATATTTCTTTGCGGAGTTGCAGTCGCGTTGGATGTTTCCAATCACCTCGCTATATACCTTGCAAGCGGTGTCAAATCCGAAGCTGGTTTCAATCCACTTGTTTTTGAGGTCACCGTCAATGGTTTTCGGAACACCGATAACCTGCACATTTGCGCCTATATTCTTGTAATATTCAGCGAGAACTGCGGCATTAGTGTTAGAGTCGTCACCGCCAATAATCACAAGAGCCTTTATATTCAGTTCCTCAAGAATCTTAAGCCCCTTGTCAAACTGTTCCGGTTTCTCAAGTTTGGTTCTGCCGGAACCAATGATATCGAAGCCGCCGGTGTTGCGATATTCTTTGATATATCCTGCAGTAAGCTCCATGTATTGATGATTGATGAATCCGGCGGGTCCCATAAGGAAACCGAACAGACGATTCTCTTTGTTCAGCTTCTTCAGAGCATCAAAGATGCCGCTCACCACGTTGTGTCCGCCGGGAGCCTGTCCGCCGGAAAGGATGATACCCACATTGAAAGGCTCCTCCACGCGAGTGGGATTTTCATCATATTCAAACTCCACAATGGGCATTCCATATGTGTGTGGAAACAATTCTTTTATTGCCTCCTGATCGGCCACAGAGCTGGTGGCTTCTCCGAATTTCACCTTAACCGATCCCTGAAGATCCTTGGGAAGTTTAGGCTGATATTCAGCTCTAACCTTCTGCAATGCACTTTTTTTCATTTAAATATTAAGTTGGATAATTTTGGATTATTTCTTATTGAACCGGAATTTTATGAAGGCAGATAAGTCTGAATGCATAGACTTAGTCCTTCCTTTACCGTTGGGTGTATTTCAGTTCACAAAATTACAAAAAAACACGCATTTTTTACCGCGGTTGGTAAAAATTTTTCATTCGAATGAACCGCCCGCAAGGAATTCTTCCGCTTTCTTCAAATCAGAGGGTGTGTCTATACCGATTGTTGAATGCTCCGAAATATCCACTCCAATTGTCAGCCCATTTTCAAGCCATCTCAATTGTTCGAGACTCTCTGCCTTTTCAAGAGGTGATTCAGGAAGCTTTACTATATTTCCCAACACATCCGCTTTATAGGCATATATGCCAATATGTGTGTAAAATTTGCATTTTTCGAGCCATTCGGTTTTAGGATATTTGCGCACAAAAGGTATTATGTTTCTTGAAAAATAGACTGCTCTTCTATCTTTTGAAAAAACCACCTTTACAAGGTTTGGATCTTCAAGAGCCTCCATTCCATCCTCTTTTCTGAAGGGCTTTGCCAGCGTTGCAATTGACACGTTCTTCCCCTTTTCAAATATATTTGCCAGTTTTTTTATCTGCTCGGGCAGAATGAATGGTTCGTCTCCCTGCACATTAATCACGACATCGGCATCGGAGCAAAGGTTACGGTAGGCTTCCGCTACTCTTTCCGTGCCGCTTTTATGTGTGGGAAGTGTCATTACCGCCCGAAAGCCGTTGTTTTCAACAACCGCCTTTATTTCTTCATTATCAGTTGCCACTGCAAGTGGAAACCCGGTTTTACCAACCTGTTTGCACACTCTCACAATCATCTCCTCTCCACATATTTTTGCAAGGGGTTTCCCGGGGAATCGCGTTGACTCATACCGGGCCGGAATCAAAACTAAAAATTTCATTATATTAATTTCTGTAAGTAAGCGTTTAAGAGTTAGTTTTATAAAAAATTTCAAAATTGAGGACAGCTTATTTTTGAGGTAATTTATTCAATCTCAGAGGGAGAAACCTCTTGGTTATGATCGGTGAGATCGGATAAATCAGCCAAAAAGAAGCCAGATTAAAGTAATATTTTCATTAATACATCAATAAGTATTAGAGAAACTCAAGTTTCGCAAGTTGCAAGCAACCTGGAACCTTGA
>JAMPDQ010000054.1 GCA_023665575.1 Candidatus Amulumruptor caecigallinarius
CAGGACCCCAACATTAAAAGTGTTGTGCTCTACCAGCTGAGCTAGCGAATCATCGTTTATCAATATCAATCATGACGCTATCGGTCTCCCGAAAAGCGATGCAAAATTAAGACTATTTTTTTAAACTTCCAAATTTTTTCGCAACATTTTTTAAATTTTATTTTTTATCCCTTTATTTTCTCACTTTTTCCAACCCTATTTTGTCAACTTTTCAATTATTTAGTATTTTTGTGGTTTGATGAGGGGGCAGCCCCGACATCTTTTTTTGAAACGGACTCTAAACAGATTCTAAACATACTCTAAGAAATGGATATATCTGTTATCATACCATTGTTTAACGAAGAGGAATCTCTCCCTGAGCTCACCGCATGGATTCAGCGCGTAATGGGGGAGAATGGTTTCTCTTATGAAATAATTTTTGTGAACGACGGCTCCACCGACCGCTCGATGGATGTGATTAAGAAGCTTGCGGCTGCCAACCCCGCTATCCATGCCGTCTCGTTTTCAAGAAATTACGGCAAGTCGCCTGCTCTTGACACCGGATTCCGACGCGCCAAAGGGGATGTGGTGATCACAATGGATGCAGACTTGCAAGACTCTCCGGATGAAATTCCCGAACTTTTCCGCATGATTACCACCGAGGGCTACGACCTGGTGTCGGGGTGGAAGAAAAAACGATATGACCCGCTGTCGAAAACAATCCCTACAAAACTTTTTAATGCCACTGCGCGTAAAGTCAGCGGCATAAAAAATCTGCATGACTTCAATTGCGGACTGAAGGCCTATCGACGCGATGTTGTGAAACACATCGAAGTTTACGGCGACATGCACCGATATATTCCATATTTGGCAAAAAACGCCGGATATAAGAAAATCGGAGAAAAAGTGGTGAAGCATCAGGCCCGCAAATATGGCACAACAAAATTCGGCCTCGATCGCTTTGTGAATGGCTATCTCGACCTCGGCACGCTTTGGTTTCAATCGAAATTCGGCATAAAGCCTATGCATATTTTCGGCTTGCTCGGCTCGCTGATGTTTATTGTCGGCTTTATTGCTGTCTTTACCGTGCTTGTGTTGAAAATCATTGCAATGAATTCCGATTCGTTTCATTTCTATCTCACCAAATCGGTGTATTTCTATCTCTCTCTCGCATTTATGGTGCTCGGTGTGCAGTTCTTTTGCACCGGATTTATCGGGGAAATGATCACACGTAATTCACCGGAGCGTAACAATTACCTTATTTCTGAAGAGTTCTGACAATGAAGATTTTTAATGCAATGCCGGCAGTTGCCGCAGTGGTTGTCTGCGGATTGTTTGCCGCATGCAATGATGATGATTGCGCTGATAATCAGAATGCGCTTCCGTTGGCCGGCTTTTATTCATCTGTCACTCCGGGCGAGAAAATCATGATGGATTCTCTCGAAGTGCGAGGTATAGGTGCTCCGGGCGACTCGGTGCTCTCCGCTGCCACAGTGGCCAAAGATCAGCTGTATATCCCTTTCAGAATCGACAGCGACACCACAATCTATGTTTTCAAATATTTGCGCAGCGCAATGCGGCAGCACAACATTGCCGACACCATCACTTTTATCTATTCGCGAAGTCCTCGCTTTGTGTCGGAGGAATGCGGAGTCAGCTATGTGTTTGATATCCGCGATATCGAAGTGAAGGGGGCGATGATTGATTCTGTGGTGTCGCCCGAAGGATTTATCGATAACACAAATGTGGAAAATCTTCGGATTTATTTTTCAACCAACCCCGCCCTGAGTCCCAATGAATAATATTGTCACTTTTTTTGCCTTGGCGGCAGCGATTCTTTTGCCTTGTCTGCGCATGCACGCCGATGAGCTGTCAGTTGCAGACTCCGTGCCGGCAGTGCCGGTGGCTGTCGACTCGCTGAAAACGCCCCGTCGCGCCGTGCCGACTACCACCCCGGTGGATATCGACGATGACAGGCCACGCGCAGTGCTCCATTATTACGACAAGCATGGCGACCCGCTGCCGGAGCCTGTGCTTTTCGTGGCGGAACTTGACACTGTGACAACACCGAAGGCGGGTCCTGTATTCCCGCTCATCAACGGATATAATATCGGCGTGAACTTTGCCGATGCCATATTGATGGCATTCGGCAGCGGATATGGCAGCTTCGATGTGTGGGCAAACATGTCGCTGCACAACTGGATTTTCCCTACCGTGGAACTGGGTGTGGGATTTGCCAATGACACTCCGGATAAGAAAAACTTCACCTACAAGATGAAGCCCTCATTTTATGCAAAGATAGGTGCGAACTATAATTTTTTGTATAAGAGCAATCCCGACTATCAGGTGTATCTCGGGTTGAGAGCCGGTTATTCTTCATTTACCTATGATATCACGGATGTGACAATCAGCGATGGCTATTGGGGGGAGACCCAACAAATCAGCATGGAGGGCTTGAAAGGAAGCTGCATATTCGGCGAAGTGCTGGCGGGGTTGCAGGTGAAAATTGTGAAGAATTTCTCGCTGGGCTGGTCGGTGCGGTGGCATTTCAAGATGCACACAAGCTCTGACACGCCGTCAAAACCATGGTTTGTGCCCGGATATGGAGGCAGCAGTCCGTTCGGATTCTCCTTATCGGCAATATTAAGTTTGTAACTCAAGTGTGTGTTTCAATAGAAAAATCACTTTAGTCAGGCTTCTTTCTGGCTGATTTATCCAAATCCGCCGCCCGCATCCAGTCTTATCGGTCACAATCGAGAGATTGCTTCCTCTGATATTGAACAAGTTGTCTCAAGAAAACACCGACCCTGAGGTTGATTTTTTTATGAAACAGGGTCTTAATGCCTGGGTGTATAGATAAAAGAAACAGTCCCGCCTTCTGAGAAGTCGGGACTGATACTCTTTGCGCGAAGTGATTACTTACGGATACCGAGCTCTTTCTTTGCAATGATTGCACGATAGCGGTTGATATCCTTGCGAATCAGATAGTCGAGCAGGCTGCGACGCTGGCCTACAAGCGCTTTGAGGGCGCGGGCAGTGGCATAGTCTTTGTGGTTGCTCTTAAGATGCTCGGTGAGGTGCTTGATGCGCTCTGAGAAGAGAGCAATCTGGCTTTCGGGGCTGCCGGTGTCGCCGGGGCCGTTTCCATAAGTCTCGAAAATTCTTTTCTTGTCTTCTGCTGAAAGATGCATAATTGAGAGAAATTAAAAAAGTTAATAAAAACCTTTCCTGGAAAAGCAACGGCAAAATGAAATCCTCTTGCTCACACCCGGCGGTTCTCTCACCGGCCGGGGCACTTTTCCGTGAAAAGCGATGCAAAATTACTAATATATTTGGAATTATCAAAATTTCGCATTAAATTTGCAGTCGCTTATCCGTAGGGGCCGTAACAGAAAGCATCCGTGCATGCGGGTCGCCTCGCGGACGATTAATATATTTAACACAAGAAATGTACGCAATCGTAGAAATTAAAGGACAGCAGTTTAAGGCCGAAGAGGGCAAATTCCTGTATGTTCACCATCTCGGCGAAGAGGCCGGAGCGAAACTCACTTTCGACAAAGTGCTTCTTCTCGATGCCGACGGCGATGTTAAAATCGGTGCGCCTGCCGTGGAAGGTGCAAAAATTGAATGTGAAGTGCTCGAACCCCTTGTAAAGGGCGACAAAGTGATTGTATTCAAGAAGAAACGCCGCAAAGGTTATCGCAGACTCAACGGCCATCGCCAGCAATTCACAAAGATTAAAATCAACAAAATTGTAACCGCTTAACCAAAATAGAAAATGGCACATAAGAAAGGTGTCGGTAGTTCTAAGAACGGCCGCGAATCAGAAAGCAAACGACTTGGAGT
>JAMPDQ010000055.1 GCA_023665575.1 Candidatus Amulumruptor caecigallinarius
GTCACCTCAGCGCCGCGCGAAGCGCATTCTTCAGCAAGGGCAAAACCCATCTTTCCGCTGGAATAATTTCCTATAAAACGCACGGGGTCTATTTTTTCATATGTAGGCCCGGCTGTTATAACTACTTTTAACCCTTCCATATCCCGTGAGCGTTTGAAATATTCCACAACGCGCTCCAATATTTTTTCCGGCTCCTCCATTCTCCCCTTTCCGGAGAGATGACTTGCCAGCTCCCCTGCGCCCGGTTCGATAATTTCCACGCCGTCGCTCATCAGTTGTTTCACATTGCGCTGAGTTGTGGGGTGAGACCACATGTCGAGGTCCATCGCCGGAGCCACCATCACATGCTCTCTGGCTGAGAGATAAGTGGTGACAAGCATGTTGTCGGCAATGCCGTTTGCCATTTTCCCGATTGTGGAGGCCGTGGCCGGCGCAATGAGCATCAAATCCGCCCATAGCCCGAGGTCTACATGACTGTGCCATTCGCCGGTGTTGGCTGTGAAAAATTCGCTTACAACAGGCTTTCCGCTCAGCGAAGAAAGCGTCACCGGGGTGATAAACTCCTTGCCATTGGGAGTGATCACCACCTGCACTTCCGCACCTGCCTTCACTAAAAGCCGAAGGAGGAACACCGCCTTATACGCAGCGATTCCTCCACTGATTCCGAGCACTATATGCTTCCCTTTCAACATATTATTTCTTCCTGATGTCATTATTTTTTTCTGACATCATTATATATTATCGTGATGACATCCTTTGTGTTTTTCGGGAATTCACCCTGCATCATCCAAGCATAGAACGATGGCTCGCGGCTGAACACCTGACGCACTGACTTCCCCTTGTGTTTGCCAAAATTAAACACCGGCTCCTTATCTTCGTTATATACGATTCTGGCCGCCAGATCCACAGCATTTCCCACTTTGGAGAATTCTGCAAGACTTTCCACATCATTTTCGAGCAAATCATACTTGTCGAGCTGACTTTGGAGCACCTCATAAGTGGCGCGTGTATCGGCCAGAGCGGAATGCGCATCCTCAAGATTTTTCCCGCAATAGAATTTATAGGCGGCCACAAGGGTGCGTTGCTCCATTTTGTGGAAAATATTCTGCACATCCACAAAATTTCTGCCGTTCACATCAAACTTCAATCCGGCGCGCGCAAACTCCTCAATCAGGAGAGGCACATCAAATTTATTGCTGTTGAAGCCGGCGATGTCGCACCCGTCAAAAATCTGCTCGAGCGACTTTGCCACCTGGCGGAACGTCGGTGCATCCTTTACATCTTCATCGGTAATTTTATGCACGGCAGTGCTGGCCTCGGGAATATGCATCTCCGGATTCAGTCGGCGTGTCTTGCTCTCCTCGGAGCCATCGGGAAACACCTTGATATAGCTGAGCTCAACAATCCGGTCGCGAAGAATGTTGGTGCCGGTGGTTTCGAGGTCGAAAAATATAATGGGGCGCTTTAGATTCAGTTTCATATTGTTTGCATTGGCATCTGTATGATTACAAGCTCTTCGCCATCTTTTTCCTTAAGCGGCGAGTATAGTCCGGGACGCGCAGGGTCAGTGAGCCTTATCATCACATTTTCATCATGGATATTGGCAAGAATCTCAATCATGAATGCCCCGTTAAATCCGAGCTTCATGGTGTTTCCTTCATATTCGCAGCTCACTCTCTCTTCAGCCGACATGCCATAGTCGAGATCCTGGGCAGACAGGAGAATTTCGTTGGGTTGCAGATTCAGCACCACCAGGTTAGACGACTTCGGAGAGAAAAGCGTGACACGACGCAAGGCAGTGGCGAGTGAAGCCCGGTCCACAACGAGAGCAAACGGGTTATTCTCCGGAATCACACGTGCGTAATTCGGATAACGTCCGAGAATGAACACGCTTGAGAGCACATAGTCGCCGAATTCAAACACACCCCCCTTTGAATCATAGGTTATTTTCACCTCTGCGTCCTCCGAAGAGATCAGGCTGCGGAGTATATTCGCCGTTTTCGAAGGGAGAATGAAAGATGACTCCACACCGGGCGCTTTTTCGCGGTTCACATATTTCACGAGCTTATGTGTGTCGGAGCTTACGAAAGTTATATCCTCCGGATGAATATCCCAAAGTATACCGGTCATTACGGGGCGTGTGGTGTCAGTGCTGACGGCATACCATGTGTTTTCAATCCCCTTCATCACCATGCTTGCGGGGAGGAACATTTCTACTTTTTCATCTCCCGGTTCGCGGCGTTGGGGATAGTCATTGCCATCTACGCCCATAAAATTGAAGTGCCCGTTAAGGAATCTAAGGTCCACTTCCTTTGTTTCATCATTTACATAGAAGGTAAGCGGCTGATTGTCGATTTCCTTTGTGATTTCAAGCAGACGGCGCGCTGATATGGCGATAGAGCCGTCGCCTTCACTTTCTGTGATCGGAAGATAGGCCGTCAGAGAGTTTTCAGAGTCATTGCCTGTGATGCTGAGACGGTCGCCCTCCACACACAGCAGGAAATTATTGAGCATTGTGATTGTGCTTTTTGCATTAATCACCTTATTTACAGCCTGGAGCTGTTGTTGGAAAAGTTTGCCTTCTACATTAAATTTCATAATATCCGATTTTGAATCCGTGTTGCAAGCACAAACTTGCGAAGTGTGAGCATTTTGAGGACAGAGGCCGGATAAGAGGCAAAGATTGCCGGAAACAAGGTTTGCGTCAAATCCCTACAATGCAAATATAGTAAAAAAATATCAAAAAAGGAGTGCAATGCAGCACTCCTTTTTCAGATATTTCATAAAAGAAACGAGATTCCTTTAAGCCTCTTCCTCTTCGGCAACCACGTCGAATTCGATTTCGGCATTAACATCGCGGAGGAAACGCACGGTAGCAGTGTAAGAGCCGAGCATTTTCACTGTTTCCACATCGATGGTTTTGCGGTCGATTTCGTGGCCGAGCTTTGCGAGTTCAGCTGCGATATGGGCAGCATTTACAGAGCCGTAAACAGCGCCGTTTGCGGCGGCCTTGGCCGGGATTGTGAGCTTGATGCCCTGGAGAGCTGCGGCAGCGGCCTCAGCCTCCTCATGGATTTTGGCAATCTTGTGGGCACGTTGTTTCTGGTCTTCGGCAAGGCGTTTAAGAGCCGCGTCAGATGCGATGATAGCCAGACCCTGGGGGATAAGGTAGTTGCGGCCATAACCGCTCTTCACCTCAACGACATCATCCTTATAACCTAAGCTGGGAATATTTTGCTTGAGAATAATTTTCATTGTGATTCGTTTTAAGGATTATTTCATAAGGTCTGTCACGTAGGGAAGCAGAGCGAGGTGACGTGCACGCTTCACTGCCTGAGCCACGCGGCGCTGGAATTTGAGAGAAGTTCCCGTGATGCGGCGGGGAAGGATCTTGCCCTGCTCGTTAAGGAATTTCTTGAGGAATTCCGGATCTTTATAGTCGATATATTTGATACCGCTGCGTTTGAAACGGCAGTATTTCTTTTTCTTTGTATCCACTGTGAGTGGAGTGAGATAACGGATTTCGTTGTTTGCTGCCATCTTTATGCCTCCTTTGCTTCATTAGCTTCAGCCGGAGCCTCAGCGGGTTGTTCCTTTGATTTTTCTGCAATGCGTTTCATTCGTTTGTCTGCATATTCCGCCGCATATTTGTCGAGACGGAATGTGAGGAAGCGAATCACGCGTTCGTCGCGGCGGAAAGCGGTTTCA
>JAMPDQ010000056.1 GCA_023665575.1 Candidatus Amulumruptor caecigallinarius
CTGCATCAGAAAAGACTCTGAACAAAATCAGAGCCACCATCAAAGATATGTGTGCAGCCATGTCGGCCGCAGTATTCTGAACCGACCAAGATATTTCATAATTCAACTTTCGCAAGTTTGCAACTTGCGAAAAGCAATGATGTTAGAGGTTATAGGTTGTTTTTTTGCAACAATTACATTGTAGTTTACAATGGTCGCCTCACTAACCTTCCTAACTTCCTAACTCTAACCTTCAAGATTCCAAGTTGCTTGCAACTTGCGAAACTTGAGTTTCATAATATATCAAGGTGCTTTTAATTACGCCGGGCGTGTCCGATAAGGATGCGCCCACTTTTTTATTGTCTGAGCGCACCTTTTTGAAGTCTGTTAGTAACCCCTTGCAAAACCGCAAGGAATCATGTACAACAGACAAAGAAAAAATAAATCTCGTAAGCCGTTAAGACTTGACCGCATAGAGTGCAAATGCGATAGGATACTATCCGAGTTACTAATCCTCCGTCAGCAGATAGCACACCGGCCCGATGAGTTAGATGTTGCTATTGAGCGTATGCATCGTGCTGCCCGCCGGCACCTATTTAATAAAGATCGGCAACGCCCGACCAACAAAACTACACATAAAATAAACCGACAAAACTACACATCAGCTTTGACTCCATTTTTTGAGGAATGGAGTCTAAGAGAAAAAAGGGGGGCTACCCCCTTTTCTATTTATGCGTCATCGCAGCCAACCACACATCACCGCAACGAATGCGGCGGAAGGGATGGAGCTGAGCCGCTATTGCATATCAACAAAAAAAAGACTAATTTTGCAAATTGAATCCGGAGATGCCACACAGGCATCGCCATGCGAGAGTCTACAAAGCGCGACTCCGCAACAATTTGAAAATGCAACAGCAGCGACCTGAACTTTCAGCAAACGCAGCACAACTTCCTGATAATGAATACGATTCACCCATCGGGAAGCGTCAAAACGCGCTCTCGTCTCAAAACCGGAGCCAATGGCACGTGCTTCGCGACTTCAAAAAATGGAACGCGCTGCACCCCGCCTACAAAGAGCTTCCCCGCCTCGGCATACGCTGTTTCACGCCGATGCACTGGGTGATAAAAGAGCGCAACGGCAAACGCACCAGAGAACATGTGCCCGTGATACAGAGCCTGCTCTTCGCCCACGCCACAAGAGAAGAGCTTGATCCCGTGATATCGCGAGACCCCAGCCTGCAATATCAGTTCAGGCGCGGAGCAGGGAGAGGCGAACCCATGACCGTGCGCGAAGAAGAGATGGAAAGATTCATCAGAGCCGTATCGGCCGACCCGGCGCCCAGATACCTCAGCCTTGACGAGCTCACGCCCGCCATGACAGGCAAAGAAATCATAGTGACCGGCGGCCCGCTCGATGGCTACCGGGGCAAACTGCTAAAAATACGCGGCAGCAAAAAGCGCCGCCTGATAATAAAAATCGAAGGCCTGATAGCCGCCGCCGTCGAAGTGCACCCCGACTTCATCCGCCTCGCCGAATAAACCGCCACCTCCGCGACAAATGAATTCCAAACACAAAAAGATGATTCGCGACTGGGGCCTGTCGCTTCGCACATGCATCGAAAGCTGCGAGGAGTCGGGAATCCGACCCATTGTGATTGCGCTATCCCGCAGAATGCCGAAAGTGATAAAATGGATAATCGCGCATCAGAATGAGATTTGGCCCGAAGGTGATTTTGATTTAAGAGAGCTGCTGGAGCATTGCATTTACACCACTGAAATTGCACTCCCCTTCCTGTATAAGCGGCTACAGAGTTCCCACGCAAAAGTGTTGATTATCAACGACACCATTGTCAGCGGAAATTCCATAAAGGCACTTGTGAGAATTCTGGGGCTGATAAACGATAATATCCGGCCACAAATACTGCCCGTGGGTCAGGACATGTATGCCAATACGGTCTTTGGCAACAGCGAAGTCATTGTCTCCATTGACAGTCTGCTTTCTCACGACAGTCTCAAGCAATGGTGCGACCAGACAATGGAATGGATAAAAGAGAGTCTTCCCATCGAAGTGGAATTTCCTGTGCTTTATATGAACGAACTTGCGAAAGAGACGCCGGAGTTCGCACAAAAGCCCTCGGACTCATTATTTTATTGGGAATCCGCCAAAGGGAAAGATGCTTCCGAATTATGCACATTGATTTTCGAACACCCCGAGACAAGGATGTTCAATCTGGATTTCGCCAAGGCGCGATGGTTTTTCAGCGGCAAAGAGCCCCGGCTTGCAGTCTGCACCCCCTTTTGCCTCCCCCAGTTGGAGCTGCGGAATGCCGAAATATTCAACGATACAGGACTGTGCGAACACATTTGGAAAACAATTTACGCCACACTCCCCGACATACCCTTTTTCGACACCTTTTTCTATCGGTCGCTTATTATAGTTGCCAATTATCTCAATTCCTTGATTACATGCGCACTTAACGAGAACTACTTGCTGCCCGGCAACATATCAAGGCATTATGAAATTCGCAGTGAGGATCTCGCGCTTTTAATCGGGCCGGAACTGGCCACGCTTCAGGCTTCCGACACCACGCAGCTTCGCAAGATAATTCGGAGCAATGGCAGGCTGATTGTGGCAAACGGTGACAGCATAATCGGGATATTAAGCGATATAACCCGCAAACTTTCAGACAATCAGAGAGCGATTGCCGAACAGCAGCATGAAGTGATAAGCGACATACGACAAGAAACCAACAACGATATCAACCGAGTGTCAGGATGGATGGGATTCTGGATAGCAGTGCTCGCACTGCTTGGCGTGATACTCCCCGCTGCTGCCCAATACTTCAGTGTGAGGAGCGAACGCGAGCGGATGCACAAGCTTCAGCGAGAGCAGATACGCATAATGCAGGAGATGAAGAGTGCCCACAAAAAAGAAATTGAGACGATGGAATCAGCACATCAGCAGAAGCTCATAGAATATGAGGCGGGCTATCGTCAAGCAGTCAGCGAGGCACAACGATGCATGAGTGCACACGAAATTAAACATGCGGCCATGAGCCTTTCACGACTGCACGACATGCACGCCGATGTAGAAGAGCAAGAAGAGGAAAAATTGCTGATAATACATCTGCATTCAATGACACGCAACCTGAACCGTCTACTCAAAAACATAAAAGATGAGAAAGAGAATACTCAGGCGGATGGAAAGACCCACTTACAGAATGGAAATAGAAGAACAAGCGTGATGACAGATGCAGAAATGTGGGAAGACACGCAGATGCACCTATACGGCATACTGGTAAACCTTGAGAGCTTTCTGCGCGACATTTCGCTTAAGACCACAGTGGCGCGGCGTCGTCAAATCACCAACCTCCTCGACGAAATAGACACTCTCCGCCCGCGACTGGTGCAAACCCCCGACACCGAAACCTTCCTCACCACCCTCCTCCCCACCTTCAAAACCCTAAACGCCCGCCTCCACTCACTGGTGTAAAACAACAAGCAGCACAAGAATTCCATGAAAAGGCATTAAGTATGTTCTATAAATGATTTAATGCAATGAAATCCATTTTCAAACGTTATTGTCTTATGATTCAATTTTGTAGACCTACGGCTTGACATGTCAATACTGTCTTATCCGTTAACCCGAATGCCGTGATGGTCATAAAATCAACGATTCCGGTT
>JAMPDQ010000005.1 GCA_023665575.1 Candidatus Amulumruptor caecigallinarius
AACGACCCCGAGATTACAAATCACGTGCTCTGGCCAACTGAGCTAAAGAGGCAAGTGGACGAGCTGTCTGCATCGCACCGCTCAACCCGCGACCCTTGCTTCGGTCAAGACCTGGGGGATTAACGGGGAGCTGGTCGTGCAGGACTCGCCCGACACAAAATTACAACTTTTTTTGAAAAGTTCAAAAAAAAAATGTTTCCGGCAGAAAATTCCGTCCTATTTCCTGCATTCGGGCGAGTGGGAGTCAGAGGGTATGCACAGCAGCCGCAGGCTCTCAGCAATTTGTTGCGGACTCTCTCCGGCCTGCCGCCATTGCTGCAATGTCTGCCAGCTGATTGGCGAGCCGAACTCCACCCGGTAATGGTTGCCGCGAGAGGCACATACCTCCGATGGCAGCAGAATCTGCTCAATATTAAATTTGATGCCCAGTTTCTTACGGAGCCGGGCAATTTTATAGAAGCGACGGCGATTCAGTCCGTGAAATGTCACCGGCACTATGTCGCGCTTATATGCAATGGCCTTGAGAATAAATGATTTCTGCCATTCAAGGTCGGAAATTTCTCCATTATCTTTCAAACGCGACACAAGCCCGGCCGGGAATATGATAATGTGCCGATCGGATTCATAAGCCTCATTTATGAGAGCGGCTGCCTCATGTCGTTGCGAGCCATATTTGTTCACCGGGAGAAACACATTGCGCAGCGGCTCCACATTCATCAGCATGTCATTCACAATAAAGCGAATGCCCTCATCGCCATATTTCCCTCCCAGGAGCTTTATCAGCCCGATGCCGTCGAGGCCGCCGAGCGGATGATTGGATGCGAATATATAGCGGCTGTCGCCGGCAAGCTTGTCGAGCCCCCCGGCCTCAAGCTTCAGATTGAGGTGGTTATATACGCGCCGGCTGAATTCTTTGCCCACAGCCGGATATGTCACTTCCAGAATCTCATTGAGTTCATCCTGATGTATGATTCTTTCCAGCAGTGATATCGCAAATCCCGGAATCAGAATGCGCTTCCACCCGCCTAACCGCGAACGCAAAATATCATGGAGGTTGATTTTCAATATCCTGTTCATTTTTTTTGAAACAAGCTCCTCGCCGGAATCACTGATTCACAGAACTTTCCTCATCCCAGAATTCATCTTCCCAGTCCTCATCGGTAGTGGGGATGTAATCTTCATCGTCAGGCTCGTCTTGCTCGAATATGAAATTGTCTTCCTCTTCCACACGATGTTTTATATCCAGATTGCGGTGAGTGATGCTGAAATTCGATTTATTCTCTTCAGAATTAATTTCGCGCCAGAGAATATCCTTCAATTCAGTGATGCCCTCTCCGGTAACCGCAGAGATGAACACTGTGGGGATATCGTGGGGCAGAGAAGCGGCAATTTCCTCCCGGAGCTCTTCATCGAGCATATCGGATTTGGAAATGGCGAGCACTCTCCCCTTGTCGGAGAGCTCGGGATTGAATTCGCGCAGTTCGCGGAGAAGCACTTCATAATCTTTCATAATGTCGTCGGAGTCGGCCGGAATCATGAACAGGAGCACGGCGTTTCGCTCGATGTGGCGCAAAAACCGCAGCCCCAATCCCTTCCCCTCGGAGGCACCTTCGATGATGCCGGGGATGTCGGCCATGACAAAAGAGTTGCCGCCGCGATAATCCACAATTCCGAGGCTCGGCTCCATGGTGGTGAAAGGATAATCGGCCACTTTCGGCTTTGCGGCCGACACGGCAGAGAGGAGAGTGGATTTTCCGGCGTTGGGAAATCCGACGAGACCTACGTCACCGAGCAATTTCAGCTCAAGCACCACCGCTTTTTCAATTGCCGGTTGCCCGGGCTGTGCATATCTTGGAGTGCGGTTGGTGGATGTGGCGAAGTGTCGGTTGCCGAGTCCTCCCTTTCCGCCGCGAAGCAGATTTATTTCCTGTCCGTCCTCGGTGATTTCACAAAGAAAGTTTCCCGATTCGGCGTCAAAGACAGCTGTTCCCACCGGCACTTCAATGATTCTGTCTTCACCATCCTTGCCGTGGCTGCCGCCCGCGCCGCCGCTTTCGCCGTTGGTGGCAAACACATGTCGCTGATAGCGCAATGGCAAAAGTGTCCACATGTGGCTGTTGCCGCGCAGAATGATGTGGCCGCCGCGCCCGCCGTCGCCACCGTCGGGGCCGCCTTTCGGAATATATTTGGCTCTATGATAGTGCCGGCTTCCGGCACCACCCTTGCCACTCCGGCAAAGAATCTTTACATAGTCTATAAAATTGGAATCTGCCATAATGAAGTGAAAGAACTCTTGGGAGTCTGTTTATAAAAATTTTATGTTACGGGGTTTGATTGCGAAAATTGATTGTCCAAACTATATTTTTAACGTGTAGCGGTGTAACATTGTTGTGAACGCTGTCGGCAAGAATAGTGTCCAAAAGAAATGTCACATGCCGGTAGGGATTTTGTCAGGATTGTCGTAGAGGCTAAGTGAATCGCGGAGCTGATTTGTCACCATCAGAATAAGCTCCTTTGGCTCAAGCACCTTGAGAGAATTGCCATAACTGAGCAATTCATGCACCAGCTCAAAATTCAATTTCAGCTTATAGGTAAAGATGGAGTAGTTGTCATGAATTGTTTCCTGTTGTGAGGCGTGAAAGGGGAGAGCCCGGAAATATTTAGCCTGAATGGGAGTAGTCATGATTCTGACAGTTTTTACCTCACCCTTCGAGGCCGTTATGCCGATAAGGTCGCGAAAGAAAGGCTCGGCTGTGATGTCAGGCATTTTGAAATGCTCGTTGATTGTGGTCATCTCCTTCACACGGTCGAGCGCATACGTGCGGATGCCCCCGCTTTTGTCTTTCATTCCGATCATATACCAGCGCTGTTTGTATCTCTTCACAAAATAGGGGCTGAAGATGATTCCCGCCTCCGGACGCGAACGTGAGAATCCGGCGTAGGTAAACTTGATTTTTGCGGATTCTCCGATGGCCCGCATCACAACGGGCAGATATTCGCGGGCCGAAGGCACATCTTCCACGGCAACGCGACCGGCCGGAATAGATGAGTCTTTTAATGCGCTGTTGGCTGCATATGATTCCAAAAGCCAGTTGGTGACATTGTTGTCGCGCTCGGGCATGTCGGAATCAATAAAATACTTGCCTTGCCGGTCGCAACGAATTTCAATATGGAAATTCTCCTCAATGCCGCGTCTGTAATAATAGAAGGTTCGCTCCGGAATCGGATTGCCGTCACTGTGTGTGGAACGTGTCCAGAGATCATTGATTTCCTCGCGTGAGAGTTTGCCATATCGCGAAAGAGTGTCTACAATCCATACATATTTATTGATTAATTCTTTCATCGGCAAATTTTAAAGAAAAAATACAGTTGTAAGATGGTGATATTCAGATTATAGAATAAAAATAATAAAAAATTTCATTAAAATCAAAACTTTTTGCGCCCCGGTGATGTTATATTGATGTAAGGTTTGAAAAACTAAAATTCTAAAGGTTATACTGCTATAAGCGTTCTGAAAAAGTTGTTATTGTTGTTTTAATTAAGAAATAAGGTCGACGGGAGTCGACCTTTTTCTTGTTTATGCCGTTTAGGGGCGAGGGGCGAGGGGCGAGGCAGCTCATGCTCCCGCCTTTACCTGCCGGAATACATTTCCTCGTAATATTTCTGATAATTTCCTGATGTGATATTGTCGAGCCATTCCTGATTGTTGAGATACCATTTCACGGTTTTCTCAATTCCCTCCTCAAATTGCAGGCTCGGCTCCCAGCCGAGTTCGCGCTGCAGCTTGCGCGAGTCGATGGCATATCTCATGTCGTGTCCCTTTCTGTCGGTCACATAAGTAATCAGCTCATCACTATATCCCTTCGGATTTCCCAGCAGACGGTCTACAGTGCGGATCAGCACCTTGACAATGTCAATGTTTTTCCATTCGTTGAAGCCTCCGATGTTATAGGTTTCGGCCGGTTTTCCTTTATGAAAAATCATGTCGATGGCGCGTGCGTGGTCTTCCACAAAGAGCCAGTCGCGCACGTTCTCCCCCTTGCCATATACGGGCAGAGGCTTGCGCTTGCGGATATTGTTGATAAAAAGCGGTATCAGTTTCTCCGGGAATTGGTATGGACCGTAATTGTTAGAGCAGTTTGTCACAATAGTCGGCATGCCGTAAGTATCGTGAAAGGCTCTTACAAAATGGTCGCTGGCTGCCTTTGATGCGGAATAGGGCGAATGTGGATTATATTTGGTTGATTCCAAAAAGAACTCCGTGCCGTAAGCGAAATGATTCTCGGAAGAGGATGCCGTGGTGGAGAAGGGTGATTCCAACCCTTCGGGGTTGGTGAGTTCGAGAGCGCCATACACTTCATCGGTGGAAATGTGATAGAATAGTTTCCCCTCATATTTTTCCGGGCGCGCCTCCCAACATATTTTCGCGGCTTGAAGCAGAGAGAGAGTTCCCATCACATTGGTTTTTGCAAATGTGAAAGGGTCAAGAATAGACCTGTCTACATGGCTTTCTGCGGCAAGGTGTATGATTCCGTCAATATTGTAGTGCCGGATGAGTTCCATCATTTTGTCGAAGTCGCAAATGTCGGCACACACGAACGTGTAGTTCTCTTTGTTTTCTATATCCTTAAGATTAGCGAGATTGCCGGCATAAGTGAGTTTGTCAACATTGACAATATGATAGTCGGGATATTTGTTAACAAAAAGTCTTACAACATGCGAGCCGATAAAGCCGGCTCCTCCGGTGATTAGAATATTCATGTGTCAAGTGGCTAAGAAAAAACCGATATATATTTAGAAGCGGATAAAAAATCTTGTGGAGCAAGGTCTTAGGCTCTATTTTTTGGGGGAATGGATCTTTATTTAACGATTCCTTTTTCAAGATATTCCGCTAGGTTGGTGCGCACATTCTCGCTGGCGCGTTCCACAGCCACTTTGGCCATGTCGGCATCGGCCATCAGGTTTACAAGCTGCTTGAAAGAAGTCTTTTCAGAGGGGTTCCATCCGAGCTCTCTTCGTGCTTTTGCAGGATTCCCAAGCAGGTTCACCACATCCGTGGGGCGATAGAAGTCGGGTGATACTTCCACCACCACCTCGCCGGTGCTCTCGTTGATGCCCCTTTCGTTGATGCCTTCACCCTCCCAGCGGAGTTTTATTCCAACTCTTTCGAATGCGAGTTCGCAGAATTCGCGCACAGTGTGCTGTTCGCCGGTGGCAATTACATAATCATCGGGTTTGTCTTGCTGGAGAATCAGCCACATGCATTCCACATAATCCTTGGCATAGCCCCAGTCGCGGAGTGAAGAGAGGTTGCCCAGATAGAGTTTGTCTTGCTTCTTCTGCGCGATTCGTGCGGCTGCCAATGTGATTTTTCTTGTTACAAATGTTTCGCCGCGACGCTCCGATTCATGGTTGAAGAGAATGCCGGAGCAGGCAAACATGTTGTAGGCTTCGCGATATTCCTTTACAATCCAGAATCCGTAGAGCTTGGCCACGGCATATGGGCTGTAGGGGTGGAAAGGGGTGTTTTCATCTTGTGGCACAGCCTCTACCTTGCCGTAAAGCTCAGATGTTGAAGCCTGATAGAAGCGGCATGTTTCGGCGAGGTCGCAGAGGCGGATTGCCTCCAGGATGCGAAGCACACCGGTGGCGTCGATGTCGGCGGTATATTCCGGCGAATCAAACGACACCTGCACATGGCTTTGGGCCGCCAGATTGTATATTTCATCGGGACGCACTTTGCTGATCACGCCTACGACAGACATAGAGTCGCCGAGATCGGCAAAATGCAGGTGAAAATTCTTGTGCCCCTCAAGATGGGCGATTCTTTCGCGAAAATCAACAGATGACCGGCGGATTATGCCATGCACATCATATCCTTTGTCGAGAAGAAATTCGGCAAGATAGCTGCCATCCTGACCGGTAACTCCGGTTATTAATGCTTTTTTCATATTTGCTGCAATGTTTTCGACTGCAAAATTACAAAAAAAGTCAGGATTGCCAATTATAATCTTGACAATCCCGACATGCAATCAGGTTATTCATGTTTTGGTATTAGCTGCTTATTAGATTAGTCAGCTCAATGAATTGCTCCACCGAGAGCCTTTCGGGGCGTTCGCCCATCATGGGAGATTCGGCGGCCTTGCTGCCCGGCCCCATAAGAGATGACAGCGAATTGCGGAGCGTTTTGCGGCGTTGGCCGAATGCCGTCTTTACAACTTTTTTGAATAGTTGCGGGTTGCATCCCAGAGATGTGCGGCTGTTGCGGGTGAGACGCAGCACACCGCTTCTCACCTTGGGCTGCGGATTAAACACATAAGGCTCCACATTGAAAAGATATTCACAGTCATACCATGCCTGGAGCAGCACTGATAAAATCCCATATACTTTTGAACCCGGTTTTGAGCAGATTCTTTCGGCCACCTCTTTCTGCAGCATACCCGCCACAACGGGTATGCGATCCATATTGTCGAGGACTTTGAAGAAAATCTGCGAAGAAATGTTGTAGGGATAATTCCCTATCAGTGCGAATTCTCCCGGATAAATTGTAGATAGGTCGAGGCGTAGAAAATCGGCGGCCACCACCTTCAAATCGGGATATAGATGTGAAAGAAAATCCACACTTTCCATGTCGAGCTCCACGGCGGTAACATCGCGTTTTGTGTCAATCAGATATTTCGACAGCACGCCCATGCCCGGCCCCACCTCCACTATGGGCAATTTAAGCCATTCGGGGTGTGAGACAAATGGTGCGCCTTCCGATATGGTGGCGGCAATTTCCGAAGCGATATGCTCATCTTTCAGAAAATGCTGTCCTAAATTCTTCTTTGGCCTTACATTCATAACTGTGCCTGTGACTGTGCGGTCGTATCCGGCTTTTCAATCACCACCTCCACAGTGTCGCCGGTCGGCTCCATATTTTCCATTGTGCGTCCCTTGCAGGAAGCGAGAGGCATTGATAACAACGCAATTGTCGCGACAGATGCAGCGGCGATTGCTTTATGATGATTTCTTACCATGTTATTAGAGCCTTAATTTGTGACACACGATTATTATTTTATCGGCATACATCAAATCAATCTGCACATATAACTATGTGCGAAAACGTTTGTTAGTTCACCTTTATAAGCTCCACTTCAAAAATCAAGTCCGAGTTTGGCGGAATGCCGGGTGTGCCGCTCTCGCCGTATGCGAGGTTAGAGGGGATATAAAACACTGTTTTGCCGCCCTCTTTCATGAGTTGCAGACCTTCTGTCCATCCGGGAATCACCCGGTTGAGCGGGAATGTGGCGGGTTCACCGCGGGTCACGCTTGAGTCGAACACGGTTCCGTCGAGAAGCTGACCGGTGTAGTGCACAGTCACATTATCGGTGGCTGAGGGAGATTTGCCGGTTCCCTCTTTGAGCACCATATAGCGAAGCCCCGACTCTGTCACTGCATAAGTGGAGTCGGAAGCCACCGCTGACTTTTTGTCAGGATTGGCAAATACGTTGGCAAGAGATTCCGTGGCATCGGAGGCGGTAGAGCCGACGGTATCTTCAACAGCTTCCTCAATTGCAGTGTCGGTGTCAGTGTCTGACACGCCCGGTTTGGAGGAGCATCCGGCAAATGTCAGCGCTCCCACAGCCGCAACAGCGGCAATGGATATATATTTTCTGATCATTTCTTTACAACTTTAATCAATTCAACTTCAAAAATAAGTGTTGAGTGCGGAGGAATCGCACCCGGGATTCCTTGCGGGCCGTATGCGAGATCGGAGGGGATGAAGAATGTGTATTTTGCGCCCTCTTTCATCAGCTGCACGCCCTCAGTCCATCCGGGAATCACGCGATTAAGCGGGAATGTGGCAGGCTCGCCACGGTTCACACTTGAATCGAACACAGTGCCGTCGAGGAGTCGGCCGGTATAGTGCACGGTAACTTCATCTTCCGCACCGGGCTGTGCGCCGGTTCCTTCCTTTTCAACAACATATTGTAATCCGGAGGAAGTTTCCTTCACATTCTCATTCTTTTTGTTTTCTTCCAGGAATTTGCTTCCGGCCTCTTTTGCAGCGGCTTCGGCTTTGGCTTGGAGGTCGTTGAGATAGTCCTGAATAAGTTTCTGAGCTTCTTCCGGACTCATTTTCGGCTCGCTGCCATCGAATGTGGATTTAACACCATCTTTAAAATCTTCAATGTTGAGCTCTTTCATGCCCATGCCCTGAAGCTGACGCCCCATCGCCAAGCCCCAGGCATAACTAAGTTTTTCCATATTAGTAATTTCTTTATGAAGTAATTCAGTCTTTTTATGTGGCAGACTCTAAATTTCCGAATTGCTTGTGGCTTTAGAAACGAGTCTTATTATTAAACGTTTGTACGGAGGAAAGGGTTCGTCTGCATGAAGCGTTTCATTTCCCGGTTGCCGTGATGTGGAAGCATGGTGATTTTATTTCATATTTCACTTTGCATTTTCCACGTTTGTGCAGGTTGTGAATCACTTCTGCAAGGATATTTTTCAGATCCTCGTCATTGGCCTTCCGGCGTTCGTCAAGACAATGGAAGCGTGCATATGTGATGTCGAACGTCGTGGCAAACTGATGAGTGGAGGAGTCGGTGGCGTTTCTGTTGATGCGCCTCAGCTTTTTCACCTGGAGGGGCGATCGGAGCACACTTGTCACACGAATGCGGTGCGGCCCCACTCCGCGCTCTCGCAGCATGTCGTTGAAGTTGCGCCCTATGGTGTTTAGAAGTTCCGCCGCCTCGGGCACAAGATATGGCATCGAGTGTGTAAGCGAATCAAGCTCATAATATTCACAGCTTTTTATTTTCACCAGCGGACGTCTCGTGAAATATGCATCGCGAATTCCTTTCAGGGGAGATATGCCTATTTTCTCTGCCGACTCATACTGATATTTGTTGGAATCATTGAATACATCGGCAAGTCTTCCCAGATTCATCACTCTGGGGCGGTTGGGACGGCTGATATAGCCGGGCTCCGTGATTGTTCGGGGGGCTTCCTCCTCGGAAATTTCTTCAGCCATAGGCGTTTGCGACTCAATGGAGGGTGAAGATGAGGAATCTTCGTTGCTTTGCATCCAAGCCGGCTCAGAGGGTTTTTCTAATTTATAGTTGGAGTGCTCGCCGATTGTGTCGAATCTGTCGTCGCTTCCGCCACGTGAGCATCCTGCCCAACCCAATGAAAATGTTGATATAGCTATTATTATAAGAGTTGTCGTGTTCATGCCACTACAAAGATATATAAAAATCGCGATTTTTGCGTAAATTTGCAGCATGATACCCGGGAAAATGATATTTGGAAAATATAAGGCAGCTTTGATTGATATGGATGGGGTTCTTTATGACTCAATGCCATATCACACATTGGCGTGGAAGAGAATGATGGAAGATTGCGGGCTGAAGTGTGAACGCGATGAATTTTATCTTTATGAGGGCATGACCGGTGTGGCCACAATCAATCTGCTTATGCAGCGCGAATTCGGGAAAACATTGCCGGAAAGCGAAGCCCGAGAGCTTTATGCGCGCAAGAGCTGCTATTTCAGGGAGCTTGGAGATGTGAAGCGTATGCCCAACGCCGACAGAATGCTGAATGCACTGCGTGCCGGAGGATTGAAACGAGTGCTTGTCACGGGGAGTGCGCAGTCAAGCCTGCTTGATTCGCTGCGGCGTGATTATCCCGGTGCATTTGAAGAGGGCATGCGTGTCACGGCGCTTGATGTGAAACATGGCAAACCCGACCCCGAGCCATACATTATAGGCGCAGCGAGAGCCGGAGTGTTGCCAGGCGAGGCAATCGTAGTGGAAAATGCACCGCTTGGCGTGAGAGCCGGCAAAGCCGCCGGATGTTTCACGATAGCCGTCACCACAGGCCCGGTGCCTCGCGAATATTTCGAGCGCGAGAATGCCGATATGATTTTCGGGTCCATGACTGAATTTGCCGACTTCCTTGAAAATGAATTGACTGAAAAATAGCCTGACACAGAATCATGAGTCTCACTTCTCCCATATATTTCTCGGATTCTCCATGGCAGAAGCTCGACGAGATAGTATCCGGGCTTGGTGCCGACAAGGTATTTGTTCTCACCGATAGCAACTGCTTCCGCATGCTGCTGCCCACAGCATGGAGACGCGATCGGAAAAAATTCGCCGGGATAATGGATGTTGCGCCCGGTGAGGGAAGCAAGACAGTGGAAACAGCACTGCGACTTTGGGAATGTTTGTCGGATGCCGGTGCCACCCGCAATTCATTGCTTGTGAACATCGGAGGCGGCTTGATAACAGATTTGGGGGGATTTGTTGCCTCCACATTCAAGCGGGGAATTCGCTTTGTAAATGTGCCCACCACACTTCTCGCCGCTGCTGACGCGGCCATCGGCGGAAAAACGGGGGTAAATCTGAAGATGTTGAAAAATGAAATAGGAGTGTTCAGCCCTGCATCTGCCGTGTTGATTTCATCCGTATTTTTCAACACACTGCCCAATGTTGAGAAAATCTCCGGATTCGCCGAGATAGTTAAAACGGCAATGATTACGGATGAAAAAATATATAGAGGGTTGCTCGCGGATGGATCTCCGTTTGACGACATGTTGATGGCTCGTGCGGCACATTTCAGTGCCACTGCCAAGATGGAGATTGTAGCTGCCGACCCAAGGGAGAGCGGCCTGCGGAAGATATTGAATTTTGGCCACACTGCGGGGCATGCGTATGAAACATTGTCGCATATGCGTGGCATTGGCATGCCGCACGGAATGGCTGTGGCTCATGGAATTTTTGCGGAATTGAAAATAAGTATTGAAGAGTGTGGTCTGGCTGAAAGTATTTGTAATGAATATGAGAATAAAATATTAAGGAAATATTATAGACCGCTTCCATTCAGTCGGCAAGATGCCGAACAGCTTCTCAATCTTATGAGCCATGATAAGAAAAACGTGTCTTCCACTTACATAAATTTCACACTCTTGAAATCCATAGGCAACCCTGAGCTTGGTGTCAACCTGGAAAAATCAAAAGTCTTGGAATATTTTGCCGAAGGCGTATTGCGGCAATAAACCGATAAAAGAGCGGATCGGAGATGCGGCTGTAATTTTGTGACACTTAATCACAATTCCGTGGTTAATCATAAAATTACAGTTTTTTTATGTTTGGACGAAAAAGAAACAATGAAGATGATGTCGCGAAATCATTGTCTGCGGATGTTCCCGATGTATTGCCTCAAGAGGAGAATTCACCACCCGGCGACGAGAATAGCTTAGCTGTGGAGGGGGACGAGGCGGCCCAGCCAACTGATGCGGCTTCGGATGTGAAAGAAGACAAAAAACTGTCAGAAAGCTTTCGCCAATGGCTTGAGGAGCAGGGATATTCTGAAGATAGATGCGGCCTTATAAATAACAGGTATGCAGAGTTGCTTGAGAAATTCCGGAATGGGGATTTTAAGGGGGAATTGTTTCCGATGCTTGTAAGAGATTTCGATTTTGAGGATGCCCTTAAGGAAGCAGAAATGCGCGGTGAGCTGAAAGGACGCAACAGCGCAATTGAAGAGCTCACGCAAATATATTCCGGCTCTGACGGTATCCCTCACCCCGGTGCTTCCGCGGGCATTACTTCAAGCCGATATGCACCGAGCATCTTTGACCTTGCCCGTGATGCCATGTAGGCGCAGGCCATCTATCATCAACCATTAATCATCAACCATTATTATTGTCATTGATATGGAAAAAGAAGTTTTGAGAAATCTTGCCAAAGGAACATCTATGGAGTTCACTCAGGCGCCGGGACAGCCGGCAACCGTTTCGGCAACGGCCGAACTCACCGAAGGGATATCTTCCGCCAACCTGATTCAGCCTGACATTGATGAGGAATTATTCAGGTTCAATTCTGATGATACGCCGCTGATGAATCTCATGCTCAAGGCAAAGCGTGTGAAAGTGAGCAGCCCCGAGGTGGAACATTTTATGATCGACGAGGCGCGCAGCATCGTGACACTGGCCAGCGACAGCCCCGAGTGCAGGAACATGCAGACAGTGCTCCCTTTGCGTGCCGGCGACCAGACTATCCCGCGTCCATACACCACATTGCTCGTGAAGGGTGTCGACGGCTACGATGAAACCGGCAAAACATCCACCCCCGGACAGAACCTGATGCTCTTTGTAACCGGTTTCGACCCCACTTCCAACAACCCGGTGGTAAGGGCTGTGAACGGTCCGCGCCAGAATGCCTCCGATGAGTTTTGTGCTATTCCTGCCATTCCATCGGGCACACAGTGTGTTGTTCTTGCAAATTCTCTTTATGAAACGCAGAAGGAGGTGGATCCGGATTTGATTATTCCCCGGCCCGCTAAGGTGTATCTTCAAAAGCGCGGCATGAATCAGGTGGTGTCTGATTATTTTGAGAGTCAGCGCAAGCGAATACCTTTCAGCAAGGCAATTATTGCAGAGCAGGCTATCGCCAATTTCAAAGTGCGCGGCAACCGCACGCTGTGGGCCGGACGTGCCGGTAAATTCAAGGTGAATGTGCCGAAAATGGGGCTGCAATATGTATATTGCACCGAAGGCCTGCGCTGGCAGTTCAAACGCGAATTGCAGCATAGCGGCGCATGGACAGTGGAGCATATCATCGCGCTTGCCAAAATGTTTTTCACAGGTGAGGATGTGCCGAAAACAGCGCTCCTTCTTGCCGGAAAAAATCTCCTGGAGCAAATTCAATGCGTGGATTTCAGCAAGCATCCCGAAATACAAATCACCACAAAGCAGAATATGCTTGGCTGGACTGTGACAAATTTTCACACTGTGTTCGGAGATATTGAGATAAAACGTGAGCCCACGCTCGACCGCCTCGGCTGGAGCAACAGCGGCGCCCTGATTGGAGAAAACCGCCTTGTACATTATGTGTATAGTGCCGAGCACAGTTTCAGCGACCGGGTAGAAGGCGAGGAGGCCACGCGCAATGGAATCCTTATATGGGATGCACTCGCCCTGAAGGGGGGATGTCATATCTGGATTGACGGTGAAGGAAGGGGGAGAGCCGGAAGCGCGCTCTCAATCAAGATGTGGAGCTCCGACAAGGCGCCGGAAAATCCCATCGGTGATGTGTATTATCTTACGCAGGATTGCCCCGGAATCTCGCCATTCGCAAAATGCGGCCAGATGTGGATTGCAGCCACGTCAGTCGGCTCGGATCTCGCCCCGATAGTTGCGTGGAAGGAGTTTAACGGTGAACTCTCAGGCGATGAAGAGGGTTCTGAAGAGTAATCAGTAAATTCAAATCATTTTATTATGGTGAAAGAAAGAAATGACAAGCCGGGGTCTAAAACATTGTTCGGGCAGAAGGAGACTCTTTCGGTATATGCCGTTTTCGGACTTACTGAATGGCAGGCCTTAATCCGTGCCGGCAAAGCATTGGTAAGGATTCCTTTTACCGGGGGGACTGTGAGCGGTTTCGGAGAGGTGCCGGCCACCTATAAGACAACCAGCCGCGCAATCAAAACATTGATTGAAAGCAGTAATTATTTCAGAACCGGAAAAATCAGGAGACTGCAATGAAATTCCGCATTTCCGACCTTGAGAGTGTGGTGTTGCAAATGCTTGATGAAAACGGTGAAATTCTCGATGAACGAGTAGAATTCGGCGACCCTGCCACATCGGTGAAATCGCTGATTCGCACATTCCTTCCTGTGGCCGCGCTCAAAGTGGTCAAAAATTTTCCCGGAGCGTGTCTCGCTGATTGCGAGACTCTCCTTCCGGGAGTATTGAAGCGTTCCGGCGCCGGAATCGCCACACTGGCTTTGCCCGGGAATTTCCTGCGCCTCGTGTATCTGCGGATGAAATCGTGGAATTCCGGAGTTTGCAACACTCTTGACAGCACTTCTGATGCATACCGGCTCCGAGTGTCGCGCATGGGAGCAAGATATAAGTCGCCGGCAGTTTCCATAACACTTCATAAAGGCGTGCTGTCGCTTGAGATTTTCGGTGTGGCAGATGACGATGAAATCGAGGCCTGCGCATATTTGAGCGTCCCCACAGTCGATGGTTATTATATCAATATCCCCGAAGAGTGCGAATATGAGGTGTGTGAGGAAGTGGCTGATATGATTTCACGAATTAATGGAAAATAAGAAAAAAAGCAAAATTCCCCTTATTATCGGTATAGCTGTGCTTGTATTGGGAGCCGCAGTGCTGATTATCGGATTGCTCATGCCCCCACCAGGTGAGATTCATAATTCTGTGGTGATGGCATTTGGCGAGGCTCTTACGTTTTCCGGGGCTGTGCTGGGTATCCGGGAAGGGGGGGCTTGAAAATTTTATAACATTAAAAATGAGAAAGATAGATAAAATCATATTGCATTGCGCGGCTACCCCGGAAGGCAGGGACGTGTCGGCAGCGGAAATCCGCAGGTGGCATTTGGCCAGAGGATTCCGAACAATCGGTTATCATTATGTTGTCCGCATTGACGGAACTGTAGAGCGAGGAAGGCCTGAAGAGGAAATAGGCGCACATTGCACCGGAAAAAATGCCCGCTCCATCGGCGTTTGCTATGTGGGTGGCCTTGATGCCGCCACTCTTAAGCCTAAGGATACGCGCACTCCGGCCCAACGCGTGTCTTTGCGTATGCTTGTAGCCGATTTGCTCCGAAGGTTTCCCGAGGCAACAGTGCACGGCCATCGCGAATTTGCCGCAAAAGCCTGCCCTTGTTTCGATGTCAGAGACCTGTAAAATTCACATTATTTCTGTTCGTTTTCCCCGCATCCCGACATGTTTCGTTGGAATGTGGGGAAAATTCATTGTTTTTTATGAAACTGGATTTTAGAAAAAAACGTTGTTTTGGCCAAATTTTGGCCAAACGTGCGCTTTTTTAGTTTTGGCAAACATTTTTTGCAGTTTTTTGTAGTTAATGTAAAAGAGGTGTGGCGGCACACCCGGCGATTCCACTTATATAATTTATTAATTCCACATGAATGCTATAATACATATTGTTGCCGCAGGATTGCTTCTTCTGACCTTTTCTCCTGCTGCAGCCGAAGCGCAGGTCAGTCTTGACTCATGTAGGAGAATGGCTTTGGCCAATAATAAATCACTGCAGGTTTCTGACGAAGCGGTAAAAGGCGCCGGCTATGCACGCAAAGCCGCAAAAGCCGCTTATTTGCCGGCAATCGACGCCGGCGCAACTTATCTTTATAATCAGCATAAGATGTCTATCCTTTCGGAGGATGCAAAGTTGCCCACGATGTCGTTCAACCCGGCCACCGGAAGTTATGACCTCAATATTCTCAAGGGAGCAGATGGCGCCCCAGTGATAAGCCCGGAAGGGAGTGTGATTCCTACGGAAGTGGCAGTAATCCCAAAGGATGCACTCACGTTTGACACACGCTCCGTATTTGCCGGTGCAATAACCCTCACCCAACCAATATTCATGGGAGGCGAAATAAAAGCTCTCAATGAAATTGCCAAGTATTCGGAATATGCTCTTCGCGCCGGACGCAATAATGCCGTGCAGCAGCTGATTTATGATGTTGATGAGGCTTACTGGACAGTCGTGTCTCTGAGAGCTAAGAAAAAGCTGGCTGAAAGTTATCTCCAACTCGTTGACACCCTGCATTACAACGTGAATGCCATGCTCGATGAGGGAGTGGCTACAAGAAGCGACCTCTTGAATGTGAATGTCAGTCTGAACGAGGCGAAAATGATGTTGACAAAGGTAGACAATGGTCTCGCGCTTGCCCGCATGGCGCTTGCCCAGATTTGCGGCCTTCCCGTTGATTCGCAACTTGTTCTTGAAGATGAAGAGAAAACGGATGTTTTGAAAGAAATGCCCGATTATGCTTTCAATATGAGTGATGTATATGCCAAACGCCAGGATCTGGAGACATTGAGGCAGGGAATAAATGTTTTGAAGGGCACTGAGCGGCTCGCCCTCGGAGCCATGCTGCCGAAGGTGGCGATTGTGGGCGCGTATACATTCTCCACACCCAACTTCATCGATGGCTTCAGCCGGCATCTGCGAGGCGGCTTTTCCATAGGTGCGGGAATTACAATTCCGATATGGCACTGGGGCGGAAATTACAACAAATACCGAGCCGCCAAATCGGCCACCAATGCCCAGCGCCTCATGCTGGAGGATATGGAGGAGAAGGTGAATCTGCAAGTGAATCAGGCAAAATTCAAATTTCAAGAGGCTTTCAAAACCTATAATCTTGCTGAAAGCAATATGAAAAGCGCGGAAGAAAATCTGCGAAGCGCAAGACTTGCATATACCGAAGGCCTGCTGACTACCAACGATGTGATAATGGCACAAACAGGATGGCTGCAGGCAAACTCAGAAAAAATAGATGCAGAAATCGGAATACATTTGTGCGAGGTGTATCTGTCGAAAGTGCTCGGTACGCTTCCATATAATATAAAGTAACTTATTCGGCTATGGAAAATAAAGATATTCAGGAGCGCGATATGCAATTGGCTGCCGCAGATGACTCTTATGAAGTGTCTAAGCGGGAGAAATCTCTGATTCTGGCAGTAGTGCTTGTGCTGGTGGTGCTGATTGCACTCGCAATAGTAGGTTTTCTCTGCATTAAGCAGGGACCCTATACTGTGCAAGGGCAGGGTGAAGCCACGGAAATTAGAATTTCCGGCAAATTGCCCGGACGTGTGGAGCAAATATTTGTGGAGGAGGGGCAGCGAGTGCACGCCGGTGATACTCTTGTGCACATCATATCGAATCTGGCCGATGCACAATATGACCAGGCTCTGGCCATGGAGGAAGTGGCAAGAGCAGCCGACCGCAAAGTTGATGCCGGAACTCGCCCCCAGCTTGTAGGTGCAGCCGAGAGTGTGTGGCAACAGGCTCAGGCCGCTACAGGAATAGCAAAAAAAACTTATGACCGCATGGAGGCTCTTTTCCGTAAGGGAGTAGTGAGTGCGCAGAAACGCGATGAAGCAAAAGCAGCTTACGAAGTCGCGAGATCGGGAGAGGCTGCCGCAAAAAACAATTACGAACTCGCACGCTCCGGCGCCCAGCGTGAAGACAAACAGGCTGCCGCCGCAATGGTGTCGGCTGCCAAATCAGGCGTGAAAAAGGTGAATGCATTGCTCGAAGACCAGTATCTTCTGGCGCCTTGCGATGGCGAGATTGTTGTGGTGTATCCGAATGCAAGCGAGCTTGTCGCAACCGGTGCTCCCATAATGACATTGCAGAAAGACGACAATTGGGCTGTGTTTGATGTGAGAGAAACATATCTGAAGGATATCAAACTCGGTAAAAAAATCAGAGTGAAAATTCCGGCACTCGACAAAGATACTGTCATGAAGGTGTTTTATATCAAAGATCTTGGCACTTATGCCAACTGGCAGGCTACAAAGGCAACCGGTGATTATGATGCGCGCACCTTTCAGATCAAGGCCCGCCCCGAAAAGCCGATTGCCGGTTTCCGCCCGGGCATGTCGGTGATATATGAGGGTGTGGAGAATTAGGGTCTGTCTCATAATTATTGATGTCGCAATAAGGTATGAAAAGAAGCAATTATAATAGTTGCAGGGTAATTGCGGCAGGGATGCGACGTTCCCTTGTCATGATGTTTCGGCGTCCGGTAATGTGGATGTCGGTGTTTGGTTTGCCACTGTTTCTGTTTCTATTCATAGGCTCTATGCTCAACAAGGGATTGCCCACGCGCCTGCCGGCAACTATAGTGGATCTTGACGGCACCGGCATGTCGCGCCAAATCACACAGCAGCTCGGAGCTATGCAGATGGTGGATCTCAAATATGTTGCCAATTCATATTCCGAAGCACGCCGTCAAATGCAAAAAGGAGAAATTTACGGGTATTTTCTTATCCCGGAAAATTTTCAGGCCGATCTTCTTTCCGGAAGAGGTCCTGAAATCTCGTTCTACACAAACATGACATATTATGTGCCCGGCACGCTGCTTTTTAAAACGTTCAAGACAACGGCCGTCTACACGAAGGCCGGCACAGCAGCGGAGCTGGCAAGAGATTTGGGCCAGAATCCTGCCGAACTTGCTCCCATGATGCAGCCGGTCAATATACATGCGCATGCAATCGGGAATCCGCTTCTCAATTATGGCATTTATCTTGGTAATTCCTTTATTCCCGGCGTGTTGCAGCTTATGATAATGCTGGTGACGGTGTTTACTCTCGGTGAGGAAATAAAGAGAAACACTTCGCGACAGATGCTCCGGCAGGCGGGAAACTCCATTTTCCGCGCCATGTTCTGCAAAATATTCCCGCAAACTGTGATATGGTGGTGTGTGGCTCTTTTCATGACAGCATGGCTCTTTAAATTCAATGGTTACACCATGCAGGGCTCATGGTTCTGGCTAATCATGTCCGAGCTTCTCTTTGTCGTGGCCACCCAGGCCTTCGCCGTGTTTGTGTTCGGCATATTGCCTAATATGCGTCTTGCCCTGTCGGTGTGTGCGCTTACAGGCATATTGAGTTTCTCTATTGCAGCATTCTCATTTCCGGAACAAAGCATGTATCCGGCAGTAAGCATCTTTAGCTGGTTGATGCCCGTGAGATATAACTTCTTGATTTATTCAGATGTTGCGCTCAATGGCCGCGATATTTTCTATTCGCGGTTCTGGTTTGTCGCATATCTTGCCTACATGCTTCTCCCACTTGTTGTTATGCCGCGAATCAAACAGCACATGGCGCGTCCCGTATATCTGGAATAACCGGTGAACCTATGAAAAAGATTGGAAACTACATATCGCATATCGTGAAGGTTTATGCCCATGAATTCTCGCTGGCGCTTCATGACCCGGGGGTGATTCTGTTTTTCACATTCCTGCCGTTGGCTTATCCCGTGATTTATTCGCTCATATATAATCCGGAGCTGGCAAAGAATGTGGAAATGATAGTTGTTGATCACGACCGCACTCCGCTGAGCCGCGAACTCGCACGCAACATGAATGCCACCGATGAGGTTTGGGTGACAGGATATGCGGCCAATCTTGGCGAAGCTCGTCAGGCAATGGACAATCGCGAATGCTTTGCAATTCTAGAAATTCCGGAGGGCTTTGAGCGACGCATCGGCAATGGCGAGACGGGCGATGTGGCGATGTATTGCGACATGACATTACTGCTTCGCTATCGCGGATTCCTGATGGCTTCCACAAATGTGATGCAGGCCATGGGAAGCGAGCTGATGACAAAGGATATCAACACGTATGTGCCTATTGTCGATACTCTTATAGCAGTAGACCCTCTCATGATATCCGACCACAGCATGGGCAACCTGCGAAGCGGTTTTGACTCGTTTATCATGCCGGGAGTTATTATCCTTATTCTGCATCAGTGCATTGTGCTCGCATCCGGCATGGCCGGCGGTGCCCGCCGGGAAAACAGACCGAATGTGCGCAAATACAACCGGCTCGTAACATTGTCGCCGCATGTCGGTGGCACCATGATTGCACAGACTCTATGCTTTTTTACCATTCTTCTCTTGCCGGCTATATACATGATTCATTATGTGCCGCTCATTTTCAGATTTCCGATGGCGGGAAATTTGCTTGAGGAGCTTGTGTTTATCATTCCTATGATTATTGCATGTTGCGGTATGGGTTTCGTTTTCCAGTCCATGGTGACCGAAAGGGAATCGGTGTTTCTCACATGGGTGGTGACTTCGGTAGTGTTTCTTCTGCTGTCGGGCTTGATCTGGCCGAGATGCGACATGTATCCGGTGTGGCGTTGGATTGGGAGCGTCTGTCCCTCCACCTGGGGTGTTGAAGGCTTCATAAAGATGAACAGCAACGGTGCCTCTCTTGCCGATGTGCGCCACGAATACTGCATGCTGTGGATTCTCGCGGCCTTTTGGTGGATTTGCGGCTATTGCTGCCAAAGATGGGTGGTCCGCCCGGCTGTTGCGCATAAAGTTGCGCAAATCGGAGCAAATTACTAAATTTGCAACTGCACCCTCTTTCGGGGTGGTTCACGGCATATCCATGAAGCCTATCTATGTTCTGACATATTCAGCTCTTAAATTGCTGTCGCTGTTGCCTTTCCGGGTGATATATCTGTTGTCTGACTTGCTGGCGGGATTCATGCACAGTATAATCAGATATCGCCGGAAAGTGGTGAGAGAGAATCTGGAATCCTCCTTTCCTGAAAAAAATGACACCGAATTGCGCCGTATCGAACGCGATTTTTATCGGTTTCTGACCGACTATATGCTGGAAACGGTGAAGATGCTCTCAATGTCGGATGATGACATCCGCCGACACATGTTTATAGAGAATCCGGAAATGGTGGATGAGGCTTTCCGGCGCGGCAGAAATGTGGCGCTCTTGCTCGGCCACTATTGCAACTGGGAATGGGTCAGCTCTCTCCCTCTGAATTTCAAGTCGGGAATTGTGCCGGCTCAGGTGTATCATCATCTTCACAACAAGGTTATGAATGATATATTCATGAAAATCCGCACAAAGTTCCATTCCAACAATCTGGAAATGTCGGAAATCCTTCGGCAATTGATTGTGTGGAAAAAAGAGGGAAAACTGAGTGTTACCGGATTTATAGCTGATCAGGCTCCAAATCTCGACATTCATTTATTTGTGGATTTCCTCAATCACGACACTCCCGTTTACACCGGCCCCGAAAGAATTGCGAAATTCCTCGATGCGGAGGTGCTCTTCTGCCACCTTCATCGGGAAAAACGCGGATTTTACCGACTCCGCTTTGTGAAAATCACTGGTGCCCCCAAAACAGAGAAGGTGTTCGACGTTAGCCGGAAATATTTCGAAATGCTCGAATCAAATATACGCGAGGCCCCGCAATATTGGCTCTGGAGCCACAAACGATGGAAAAGAACCCGCAAAATGTTTAACGACTATTGGGGCGATAATGCCGACAAACAGCTGTCGCATCTGTAGCGGCCTCACCCCATTTCATCATACCGCCCATGAAAGAACTTTTCAGTTTTCTGAACAGATACGCCAAACCCTACAAAGGGAATATTCTTCTCAGCATTGTTTTCAATTTGCTGACGGCATTTTTTACACTCTTCTCGTTTGCTTTCATTATTCCGATTTTGCAAATGCTTTTCGGAATCTCCACCACCGACTATTTTTATATGGAGGTGGGATCGGCTGATTTTAAGGATGTCGCCATAAATAATTTTTATTATTATGTGGCGGGGCTGATTGCCCACCGCGGTCCGTCTATGACTCTTGCGTTTCTGGCGCTTGTGCTGGTGGCGATGACTTTGCTCAAGGTGCTGACCGCATATTTCAGTGAGTTTTTCACAATCCCGATGCAGAATGGAGTGGTGCGCGATATCCGTCGCGAAATGTACGACAAAATCGTGTCGTTGCCCATTGGCTTTTTCACGTCTGAACGCAAGGGCGACATCATGGCACGCCTTTCGGGCGATGTGCAGGAGGTGCAGACTTCCGTTATGGCCAGCCTCTTTTCGCTTGTGAAATATCCTATTATGATTGTGGCCTGCCTCGGAATGATGATTCTTGTGAGCTGGCGCCTTACAATTTTTGTGTTCATCATGCTCCCGATTGTCGGCGGCGTCATGGGCGCTATCGGAAAGAAATTGCGCGCAAAGTCGTTGGCCGCACAAGACAAATGGGGCGAAATCCTCTCAAATACCGAAGAAACGATCGGCGGCCTGAGAATTATAAAGGCTTTTAATGCCGAAAAGAATATGGAACGCCGATTCCGGCAACAGACCGAAGACCTCTATCGAATAAATAACTCTGTGAACCGCCGCACCACGCTTGCTCATCCCATGAGTGAATTTCTTGGCACAACTGCCATTGCAATTATCTTGTGGTTTGGCGGTTCGTTGATTATAAAGGGCTCTTCTTCAATAGATGCCGCATCATTTATCTATTACATGCTGATGTTCTACAGCATGATCAATCCGGCTAAAGAGCTCTCGAAAGTGTCATATACAATCAAGAAGGGAATGGCCGCAAAAGACCGTATAGACCTGATTCTGAAAGCGAAAAATCCGATTGCCGACCCACCGCATCCTGTGCCTCTGCCTCGTGGCGCCGGCTCGAAAAGCAGCGTGGCTTTCAGAAATGTCAGCTTTGGATACACGCCTGAAACGGATGTGCTTAAAAATATCAATCTGGAGGTGAACCCGGGAGAAACTGTGGCGATAGTGGGCCAGTCGGGCTCGGGCAAGTCTACCCTTGTTGATTTGATTCCGCGTTTTTGGGATGTTGACCGCGGCGAAGTAATTGTGGATGGCGTTAATGTGAAGGATTTAAAGGTGAAGGAGTTGCGCTCACTGATGGGTAATGTGAATCAGGAAGCAATATTATTTCACGACACTATCTACAACAACATTGCTTTCGGTGTGGAAAATGCAACTCCCCAACAGGTGGAGGAAGCCGCCAAAATTGCCAATGCCCATGAATTTATTCTCGAAACGGAAGATGGCTACCAAACCATTATAGGCGACCGTGGATGCCGACTTTCGGGCGGTCAGAGGCAACGCATCAGCATCGCACGCGCAATCCTGAAAAATCCGGCAATCCTTATCCTTGACGAGGCGACATCTGCCCTTGACACTGAAAGTGAGCGCCTTGTGCAGGAGGCTCTTGAAAATCTGATGTGCGACCGCACCACTATTATCATTGCTCACAGACTCTCTACAATTATCAATGCTGACAAGATATGTGTGTTGCGCGATGGAGAAATTGTGGAGCAGGGCACTCACACTGAGCTTATAGAGAAGAATGGCCTGTATAAACGCCTTGTAGACATGCAACAAGTTTGATGATTTATGGAAGATAATAAATTGAATAGCGAAGATATCAATGATTTGACTCCGGAAAGGAATTCCGGTGAATGTAAAACTCCCGACAGTGTTGACGAGCAATGGGCCGAAAGGCTTGGCCTTCCGCCGATTCCGCCGTATTCTGCCGTCTCTGATTCCACCGGACCCGAATCACAAATGGTTCCACCGGTGATTCCTCCCGCACCGACAATGCCACCGCAAAACGCGCAGGACACGCAAAACACGCAAGGTGTGCAAAATACACAGAACACGAAAGATGTCTATCCGCAGCGCGTAATGCCTCCAACTTATATGGTGTGGTCTATTCTTGCCACAGTGTGTTGCTGCATCGCCGGCGGAGTGGTGGCTATATTCTACAGCGCATCGGTGAGCAGCAAATTTTATGCGCGCGATTATGAAGGTGCAGAAAAGGCTTCGGAGCGCGCACAGTTGTGGATTATCATTGCCATAGTGGCCGGTGTGGTCAGCAACGCGCTTATGATGCCTTTCTCACTTCTTACCAACTGATGAAACGCGGTGGAGTGTTGGCGGTAAGCGCGGTGGCGGCAATAATTGTGCTTTATTACATATTCGATCCTTCGGGGGAGTATGCGCCAAAGTGCATGTTTCGCACGCTGACGGGGCTTGACTGTCCGGGATGCGGCAGCCAGCGGATGCTCCACGCGTTGCTCCATGGCGATTTCAAAGCCGCATGGCGGCTCAATCCCTTCATCATGCTGATGGGCATCTACGCGGTGCCGGCCATATATGCGGCCTGCACGCGCCGAAGAGCCCCCCGGCTCTACAACGCTATGAACTCCCTCTGGGCCATAGCCATAATAGGCATCGCCATGCTTGCATGGTTCCTAATCCGCAACTTTGTGGTTAAAATTCATATTTGTTGATGAAACTTTGAATGGCAGAGTCAATCTGGGCGTGGGTTTCGAGATTTTCCCCACTGTAGATTATCTGCGCCCTGCTGTAGTGCCGCTCCCTGGCGCCGAGTCCCTCGACTATCCCGGCCTCTATCTCCGCCCGGCTCTTCCCTCGCATCAATGGCCGGCGACTGTTGTTTGCCAACAATCTGTCAAGGATTCGCTGCCGAGATGCCTGCAGCCACACCACAATGCCACTTTCAAGCATGACATCCATATTGTTGCCGAAACATGGAGTACCCCCGCCGCAGGCCACAACAGCATTCTCAAATGCCGACACTTCCTCAAGCATGCAACTCTCCATACGACGAAATGAATTTTCTCCCCTTTCCTCAAAAATCTCGTTGATGGTTTTTCGGAATCTTTGCTCAATATAGAAGTCGAGGTCGATAAAATCCCGGCCTAGAGCCTTGGACAAGGCGCGTCCGAAAGTTGTCTTCCCCGAAGCCATATAGCCCACGATAAATATCGGTTTTTTGCTCATAATAGGTAATTTATGAAAACATTTCATTAAATAAAATTATCTGGCAAGGATTAAGCCTTAACAATGGTGAGCATCACAATGAATTTTCGAGCTGGTGACATACTAAATTATAGTACCGGCCTTGAAGCCGTATTAATTGTTCATGAGTTCTGTTGATACTTTTCTGTCAAAAATGATATGGGGAAGGCAAGAAGTTTGGAAAGATATTTGCGTAGCAGCTCCACATTGAGATTAAGACTTTATTTTGCAATAATAAATTGAATTCCTGCTGGCAAACCATGCATACCTTCCGGATATTTCCGGCGACATGCTCCGAGAATTTGTCAGAGCGAATGAAATGTTGCCGCTGATGACATCGGGACGAAACAAAAGCTCACCGGCGACAGTGCTTTCCGGATTGCGGCTCCATTCAAGAGCAGCCTTGTGTGTGGCCATGAATTTGTCCGACCTGTATCTGGCCGTAAAGCCTCCATACATATTGTCCCTGCGGTTTGACTCGTCCGTTCGTTCCGATTTTGTGATGTTGTCATATTGAAGTCCGTCATACCATATGTCGTCAAAACTCTCCGAAAAATCCCGGCCGGAAAGATGGTCGCGCGAATAGCTGCCCCTGAACATCGCATTGTACGTCATTTTGCCGTAAACCAGTTTAGACGCCACTGAGTAATCACCCTCATTGGGAAATGTCTGGTCAACTTCAAACCTTGTCAGACCTCCGGCAGAATATTCCTTGACCACAAAATTCAGGATACTGTTCTTGCCCAAATAGCGAGGGTCATCGGAGCTTGTCAGATATTCCACGCTGTTGACATTTTTCGGCCAGAAGGTTGATATGTCAAGATTGTCAGCCGGAACACCATTGATGAAGATATTCACAGGCTGGCCGTCAGGGTCGGTGATGACACCATCCCGCACATTCAGAATGCCTGTGTGCATTCGGTCAATAAGGCCGTTCATGTCTCTTGAAAGGTTCTTTTCTGACTTGCGGGGGATAAATACTGCCTTGCCATTTTCAATCCAGACGCGGTCACTTTTCACCACAAGCTCCGACAGTTCCATCACTTTGTCATTTTCCTGTTTTGGTTCTGCGGGCGTTGATTCCCCGGCAGAGGCAGTTTGCGCAGACATTGCCAGCAGACACAGTGCGGCAGCAGATTGTAGACGATATGATTTAAAAGTAGATGTCAGCATAGTCCGTCAGGATTTAATGTAAGGATGCTATTGCAATCAGCCGAAACTCAATGGTTACGGCTTATTGCTAAATATTGTCAGGGCATTTGATGCGCCTATACTTTATCATTTAATGAAGGAAAGCACTTTCAACATTTTTCATTGGTGACAATATCGTGATAACCATTGTCGCAATCCCCTTTGTTTGTGGAATCATTGCAAGAGTTAGTCGTATTCTTGCAATTCAAGCCATTTGTAGCCTTATGGCAACCTTCATATGTGACGTTTGTGCAGGATCCGGTGTTTTTGCTTGTGATGCTGCCACCTGGATTTCTATTTGAGCCTCCCATTAAAACGGTAGAGCTTTCAATTAACGTCGCGTCTGAATTTTCTATAAATTCACTGATCCTTTGCTTTAATTCATTCGTGATAATAAAAATTTAGTTAATATTATGGTGACAATTACTTTCATAACGTCATCGAGTTTCGATTATTTTGTTTAAAATAATTTTGTCACATACTAAAATTATTTACTCTAAATTGGTGCGCGATAATGATGACATTATCGGCATGGTTGCCCATGGCATATACAAGAGGCACAAAATTGAAGTTATTGAATCAATAAAGGGAGGGTGCGGTCGCGAGCTAAATCAAGTGGAGTGGAATGCTTTTGCCTTGTCTTCAAATACTGATGGCCAGTTTGAAAATATATATATATCAGGCAGATGCGTCGCTTGCTTCATTTGTGGTGGCTTCTGCGGGAGAACGGATAAAGTCGGCAGAGAGACAAATGCTCGAACAGTATCAGGCCAATAAAAAGGAGGTATTGCCCTCTAATTGGAAGACCATCGGTTTAAGTGTGCTTGGCTCATTTATATTCTCTGCGGTTGTTACCATGGCTCTTATCCTTGAAGCCTTTTCGGAAAAATACAAAGCAGTGCTGGTAAATAAAATCGTTGATGAGCAATCGGTCTCCAATGGTGCGCATATGGTTGAGCTTGCAGATTCAATCCACAATCCGATGTGGCTAAATTTGCGTATTCAGCGAAAACTCGCTAACTTTGCATCGGCCGGGGGTGTGTGCGTTCGCGTGCGTCTGTGTGCGCCTTGGCGCGAAGAGCGTGCCGACACCCGGTTGTGAAAACGATAAACCATTTCAACGTGAATACAAAATATATATTTGTGACCGGAGGCGTTGTCTCCTCCCTCGGTAAAGGCATCATCTCAAGTTCTTTGGCCCGCCTGCTTCTGAGCAGGGGCTACAGAGTGACAATTCAGAAATTCGACCCCTACATCAACATCGACCCGGGGACGCTTAACCCCTACGAGCATGGAGAATGCTATGTGACCGTCGACGGACACGAAGCCGACCTCGACCTCGGACACTACGAGCGCTTCACCAACATCCGTACCTCTCGCGCCAACAACATAACCACCGGCAGAATTTACCAGTCGGTTATCGATAAAGAGCGCCATGGCGACTATCTCGGAAAAACAGTGCAGATTATCCCACATATCACCGACGAAATAAAACGCAATGTAAAATTGCTCGGCAACACCGGCGAATATGATTTTGTAATCACCGAAATCGGAGGCACTGTCGGCGATATCGAGTCAACTCCCTTTCTTGAAGCTGTGCGCCAGCTCAAATGGGAGCTCGGACGCGATGCCCTCTTCATTCACCTCACTTATGTGCCTTATCTGAAAGCCGCAAAGGAGCTGAAAACAAAGCCTACCCAGCATAGTGTGAAGATGCTTCAGAGCCTCGGCATTCAGCCCGACATCCTTGTGCTTCGCACCGAACACGAGATTCCGCCCGCAATGCGTCGCAAAGTGGGAAAATTCTGCAATGTGGAGCCTGAGGCTGTAATCCAGAGTCTCGACCAGCCTACAATCTATCAGGTGCCGCTGCGAATGCACGAGCAGCACCTTGATGATATGGTGATAGCCAAAACCGGTGCCGACCCCACTCCCGAGCCCAACCTGGAGGCCTGGAACACCTTCCTGCACAAACTCGCAAATGCCGAAAAAGTGGTCAACATCGCTCTCGTAGGCAAATATGTGGAACTGCAAGATGCCTACAAATCAATCAACGAATCGCTGATGCAGGCCGCAACATATCTCGACCATAAGGTGAATATCGTATATGTGCATTCGGAAAAACTCACCGAAGCAAATGTGATGGAAACGCTTGAAGACAAGGATGGTGTGATTATTGCCCCGGGATTCGGCCAGCGTGGCATCGAAGGAAAATTCGTGGCTCTCAAATGGTGTCGCGAACATGATGTGCCCACTTTCGGAATATGCCTCGGAATGCAATGCATGGTGATAGAGTTCGCCCGCAATGTGCTCGGATATGCTGATGCCAACTCTACAGAAATGGACACCAAGACGCAGCATAACGTGATAGACCTTATGGAGGAACAGAAAAGCGTTTCCAACATGGGCGGCACAATGCGCCTTGGCGCCTACGATTGCACGCTGCGCCCCGGTTCGCGTGTGGCCGAAGCTTACGGCACATCTCAGATAAAGGAGCGCCACCGCCACCGCTTCGAATTCAACGATGACTATCGTGAGGAGTTCGAACGCGCCGGAATGCAATGTGTCGGCGAAAACCCTGCCACACACCTTGTGGAAGTGGTGGAAATACCCGAAAAAAGATGGTTTATAGGAACTCAATATCACCCCGAATATCAATCGACCGTGCTCAATCCTAACCCGATATTCACATCTTTTGTGAAGGCCGCAATAGATTACAGCGAGGAAAAAAATAAATAAGCAATCAAGCAAGAATTATTGCAGAAGGATAATTTCAGATGGATAAAAATACGCTAAACGGCCTGTTGCTTATGCTCTTGGTGTTTGCCGCGTTTATGTGGTTCACACCCAAGGAACAGGCTCCTGAGAAACAGCCGGAAACTCCTGATGTGGCAACGGAAACACCAGTGAGTCTCAATGTTGATAAACTTTCGGATTCCGACAGGGAATGGCTCATGAAAAGCATTGCCGCTAACGGCGTTATGACTGTCGGCGCAGACAGCCTGCGCACTTATACTCTCAATCAGGATGGGATGAACCTCACCCTGCGCGGTGATTCCGTGTATGGCACCGTGCTGGTTGACGGCCGCAACCTGCAATGGGCTGATGTAGTGGCTGCCGACCTTCAGAAAATGACTGTGGCCGAACAGCGCAAGGCTGTGGAGATGGTGAGAAATGCCACTGTTGCCCTCGACAAATATGGAAAATTCGCACAATTCCTCAGCGGCAAGGAGAAAATCATTAAACTTGAAAACGATGTTTTGTCGCTTCAGCTCAGCACTCTTTCAGGCTCTGTGACTCGCGCCGAACTTAAGAAATACGACACTGAATATTCAAGCGATGAAACGAAGAGAAGCAAAAAGAAGGTAGTGATATTTGAAGGCGATAAGAACACCTTCAATTTCCAGCTCCCGCTTCCGGCTCCCATCGAAACTGCCCAACTCTATTTCAAGCCCATAATGATTGGCGACTCTGCCGTGAGGATGGCTCTCGAAATTACTCCCGACACATATTGGGGCATCGAATACACTCTGCCAAAAGGTGATTCTTATGTGGTGAAAATGCGTGTGGTGCAGAAAAACATGGCATCAGTGGTGCAATCAAACAATCGCAACCTCGGCTTCTCCTGGACCCAGGACCTTCATCGCCAGGAGCGCGGACGAATGTTTGAGGAAAGAAATTCCGGACTGTATTATAAATTCGCCGGAGGCAGCGTGGAAAACCTCAGCGAAGCCAAAGACGACACTGAAGAACGCAAGGCAAAAGTGAAATGGATTGGTTTCAAAAACCAGTTCTTTTCCACCGTGATTGTGGCCGACAAACCATTCAATACAGCTGATTTCAGCTCCAAAGTGCTCACCGGCTCCGACTATCTCAAAAGCTTCCAGGCTGAAGCTGTCAGCAACGATTATGACTGGAATTCTCCCAATCCGGTGAATTTCTCCCTTTTTATCGGCCCCAATCTTTATCCGCTGCTGTCTGGTCTCGACGACACTATCAATGCCGGTGAAGACCTTCATCTCACCCGCCTCATTCCGCTCGGCTGGACTCTCTTCCGCTGGATTAACACCGGAATCGTGATTCCCGTGTTTACTTTCCTCGGAAAGTTTATCACCAATTACGGAATTATTATCCTGCTGCTTACAATCTTCATCAAGCTAATTCTGTTCCCTCTCTCATACAAGAGCTACAGAAGCCAGGCTGTGATGCGGATATTATCGCCCGAAATAAAGGCAATCAACGACAAATATCCCGGCCAAGAGAATGCCCTGACACGTCAGCAAAAAACAATGGCTCTCTATTCCAAGGCCGGCGCAAGCCCAATGTCAGGATGTCTCCCGATGTTGCTCCAGTTTCCCGTGCTGATTGCAATGTTCGCATTTTTTCCATCATGCATAGAGCTGAGAGGCGAAAGTTTTCTTTGGGCGCACGACCTCTCCGCACCGGATGCAATCATTTCATGGAGCGGCAACATACCCCTCGTTACAAAATATTTCGGCAACCACATATCTTTGTTCTGTCTGCTAATGACGGGCACCAACATCCTTTACACATATCTCAACTCGCAAAACCAGGCGAATTCAATGCCCGGAATGAAATGGATGATGTATCTTATGCCGGTGTTCTTCATGGTGTTCTTCAATAATTACGCTGCCGGCCTCTCATATTATTATTTCCTTTCGCTTCTCCTTTCAATTATGCAGACTTACGCTTTCCGCTTTGTAGTCAAGGAGGAGGATGTAAGGGAAAAAATGAAGAAAAATGCACAGAAACCGCGGAAGAAATCCGGGTTTATGGCGCGTATTGAAGAAATGCAGAAACAGCAGCAGGCAATGCTTCGCGAACAACAAAAAAGAAGAAGGTGAAACAATTGCGCGCCATACGGCTGTTGCTGGCTGCTTTGCTTTTTGCCGGCTCCGTGGCCTGTCTGATTTTCGGGCCGCGTGTGCATCCGGTTGCGCATATTGCCGAATCTTCTCAACTCATACTCTCAATGATACCTGTCACAATGGGAGCTGCTTTGGTGTGGCTCCTGTTGACATTTATGTTTGGCAGAGTGTATTGTTCCACTGTGTGCCCGATAGGGACGCTGTCTGACCTGTTTCTCTTGATAAGAAGGAATGTCAGGCCTCTTGACAGGTGTTTCTCATATAGCCCCCCCTCCCGGATGCTCCTGCCCGTGCTGCTGATTTATCTGGTGTGCCTGATGCTCGGAATGGCTTATGTGGGAATCATCTTCGAGCCCTGGAGCATCGCAAACAATATTGCAGGTGCTGCCGGAGCGCCTGTAGCGCGTGCCTATTGGTCGCAAATGGGAGTGGCGGCAATTGTGGGTATGGTTGCAGGAATCGCATCGTTTCTTATCATTGCCGGCCTCTCCCTTTGGAGAGGGAGAGTGTTTTGCTCAAGATGGTGCCCGCTCGGCACTGCCATGGGAATCGCGCATCAACATGCCTTGTTTCACATCGAAATTGACCCCGACAAATGCTCGGGATGCGGGATATGTGAAGACATTTGCCGCTCGGAATGTATTAAGGTGGTGAGCCGCTATGTCGACAATTCCCGTTGCGTGAGGTGCTTTGAGTGTGTGACCAAATGTCCTGATGATGCAATCCGTTTCCAGATAAACCGAAACAGGCCCAAAATGCCGCTGATGAAAAAAGTGAAAAGTATAAAATGAAACAATATCTTGACCTGCTGAAACATATTCTCGAAAAAGGTGTGCGCAAAGAAGACCGCACCGGCACCGGCACTCTCTCCTCTTTCGGATATCAGATGCGCTTTAATCTGGCCGACGGATTTCCACTCGTCACAACAAAGAAGGTGCACCTCAAAAGCATTATATATGAGCTGCTATGGTTTCTGCAAGGCGACACCAATGTGCATTATCTTCAGGACCACGGGGTGAGGATATGGAATGAATGGGCCGACCCCGACGGCTCGCTGGGCCATATATATGGCTATCAATGGCGCTCATGGCCTGATTATGCCGGCGGCTCAATTGACCAGATATCGCAGGCTGTTGAAGATATAAAAAGAAATCCCGACTCGCGCCGTATTATTGTCAGCGCCTGGAATGTCGCTGACCTCGGTAACATGAATCTTCCCCCGTGCCATGCCTTTTTCCAATTTTATGTGTCGGAAGGAAGATTGTCGTGTCAGCTTTATCAGCGAAGTGCCGACTGTTTTCTCGGAGTCCCATTCAATATCGCATCATATGCTCTGCTCACTATGATGATGGCGCATGTCACCGGCCTGAAACCGGGAGAATTTATCCACACTCTTGGCGATGCGCATATATATCTTAATCACCTTGACCAGGTGCACGAGCAATTGAAGCGCGTTCCCCGGTCTTTGCCGGAAATGGTGATTAATCCTCTGGTAGATTCAATTTTTAAATTTAATTATAACGACTTCAAACTTGAAGGGTATAATCCCTGGCCCGCCATAAAGGGCGAGGTGTCGGTGTGAAAGGAAATACACTTAAGAGATGAATCTGTCGCCAACACTTTTCAAGACATACAGGCATGAATATGCGGAGCTGACAAAGCTCGGCTTTCCTGTGTTGCTCACTCAGCTTGGTGTGATTCTCGTGAGTTTCGCCGACACTATGATGGTGGGAGCCTACGGTGTCAACGAATTGGCAGCGGCAGCTTTTGTCAACAGTGTGTTTCTCATTCCGATGGTGATGCTCATGGGGCTTGCCTCGGGGGTGACACCCCTTGTCGGTGCATTATTTGCAATGAAAAGGGGTGATGATGCGGGAAAAACCGTGCGTGCGGCGTTGCAGATAAATTCAATTGCGGCTGTATGCTTTACACTCCTGATGACAGGAGTGTTCTTTATTCTCGACAAATTCGGACAGCCTTATGAAATTCTTCCGGCAGCCCGGCAGTATTTCATCACTTTGTTGTTTACAATATTGCCGATGTCGCTCTTTAATGTTTTCACACAAACTTGCAACGGTGTCACCGATACGCGCTCTCCAATGTGGTTCGTTTTGCTCATGGTAGGTGTGAATATTCTGCTGAACTGGCTCCTGATTTTCGGAAATTGCGGTTTCCCTGAGCTGGGATTGCTTGGTGCCGGAATAGCTACGGCAGTTGCACGTATTGTGGGACTTGCGGGAATCTGCATCCTGTTTTTGTGCTCGCGCCGTTACGCACCATATAAGGATGGCATCTTCAAGCCGATTGCAGCCGGAGTCTTGCGTCGGAAGGTGTGGAACACTTCTTATCCCATAATGTTGCAGACGGGAATTGAATGCTCGCTGTGGAGCTTCGGCGCGGTGGTGTGCGGCTGGTATGGAAAAATTCAGCTCGCAGCATATCAAGTGGTGAACACAATCGGACAGCTCGGTTTCATGACATATATGAGCTTTGGTGTGGCAGTAGCTGTCAAAGTGGCAAACTATTGCGGACTCGGCGATGAGAGAGGTGCCGGCCGATGCGCACGCGCCGGCCTTCATCTCAATTTCATGCTTGCCACGCTTGCATCTCTTGTGTTTATCTTGCTAAACCGCCACATGCTCGCCTGGTTCACTCCGGATGTCGGAGTGATTGCTGCCGCAGTGTCGTTCATACCCCCTCTTGTGCTCTATCAATATGCCGATGCGGCGCAGCTGACTCTTATCAATGCAATCCGTGGAACATCGCAGGTGCGCCCACTCCTCTGGATTGCCCTCACCGGATATGTCGCAGTCGGTGTGCCGGTGCTCCTGGTTTTCGCCGAGGTGCTAAACTGGCAATCTGTAGGTGTTTATTACAGCTTCTGTGTGGCACTTCTCGCAACATCTCTCTACGCATACGTTGTGTTCCGGCGCACTCATATCCCTCCACAATCCCCGCAACTTTCACAATCCGCATAACATAAATACTATATTAACCCCTCCGCAAGCTGTGCTTGCAGAGCTAAAAAATAAATTATCATGAAAGAACCAATCGCAACATCGGCAGCTCCCGCTGCAATCGGCCCCTATTCACAGGCAATCAAGACAGAATCTTTGATTTTTTGTTCGGGTCAGCTTCCCATTAATCCCGAAACAGGCAAGATGCCTGAAGGAGTAAAGGAGCAGACCCGCCAAAGCCTTGCAAACGTAAAGGCTATCCTTGCTGAAGAAAATCTCGACATCAATAATGTGGTGAAAACCACCGTGCTTCTTGCCGACATGAGTCTTTTTGGCGAGATGAATGAGGTGTATGGAGAAATCTTCGGCAAGCCATTCCCGGCGCGTTCCGCTTTTGCCGTAAAAGCTCTCCCGATGGGTGCCCTCGTTGAAATCGAAGTCATTGCAACCCGCTGATTCCTGCAATCTTATTCTCAAAACAAAGGCCGCCGTGCAATCAACACGGCGGCCACTGTTTTTTATGAAACGGGGACTTATTTCACCAGCACTTTCTCAATATGGCCGTTTTCATCTTTTTCAAGATAAATGCCCGGCTCCAGATTGGGCACAAGACCCGCACGACATTCACCGGCCTTGATGCCGTCAAGTGTGAAATATTCACACACGCCTTCTGCTGCGTTATCAATCCTTGTGCTGTCAATCCCGGAGGTGTTGTTGAAGTATACCTTTATCGGTTCATTAAGGATTATGTTATTATCGGCCACCTCAGCCACCATAGCCATTCTGTACGCATTCTTGGGCAGTCTGTCTGCCTCCCAGCTGCTTGAATAAGCCATGTCAACCGGCTCTCCCGGCGTGAGGTCAAACGGCACTATGTGTCCCTCTGCTTCTATTTCATCCCGGTTCCTATTAAGAAGAACGGCATGAAGGAAATAAAGGCATTCTTTGTCGCTGCCGGTTTCCAGCGTTCCATTCATATTCAGCTTGGAGTCTTTGTAAATCATCTGATCCGGGCATGAAGCATCGGTCAGTATGGGCACAGCCACTCCAACCGGTGTAATCTTCCATCCCGATTCGAATTTCAATAAATAATCTGAATAGCAGTAAACCGGGTTTGGGATGCGTTCATATTCCTCTCCGTCAGCGCTATATATCATCCACACTTTGTATGTGGCAGCTTGGTCAAGCTCAGGCATCGGGAAATCCACACTTGAATATCCGTAGCCTGTCGGAATCTCTTCAGTGGCAAATGCGTAGTTGAGAGGTTCGCCGATAATATTCCCCTCGGGATCAATAGTGGCGAAACAGAGCCCGGCCTCTCCTCCGGACGGGAATTTATTAGGCCCGGGATTATAGATGAAATTGTTCATGCGTATGATATCACTTCCATCTTCATCAGAAGTTGCCATGGCCAGCAACAGGTTTCCCGGGGATACAAGCATCGGGTAAGCCTTGCTGCTGCTGCCGACTCTGTTTGGTTTCATCCCGATTATGGCATCCTGCATGAAATCAAAGCCCGCTGAGGCGCCGCCAATCCCCTGGTTGATTGGGTCGAGTGCGTCAAGCAGAAAGAAGCCATCGCTCATTCCTCCCCAGCCCCAGTTAAAATGGAAATAGCCGTTGCCGTCGTAGCCATCGCACACGAATGCATGGCCTCCGTCATAGCTTTGTCCGCAATAAATCACCGGTCCGTTTTCCTGCAATGAGTTGTAGATATATGTTTCCCATTCGCTAAGCGTGTAATTGTCGCGCAGAAGATATTGCATGCCGCGGTCATATCTGAAATTTGTGATCAATGCGGTGCCTATGTTGATCGATTGTGCACCGCTCGCGTGGCTTGAATAATTCATGTTGACGGAATATCCGCATGCCTGCATGAGAAGTGCCACTGCATCGGCCTCTGTGCTCGTGTAGCCGTAATAGTAATCATCAAGCATGTTGTTCCAGTCGAAAGTGGTCTGGCTCAGGTTGAGCTTTGACGAGCCGTTGATCACCGTGCCTAAACCACGCTGCGGCCAGTTGTGATATTTCATTGCCTGTGCCATTGCCGTAGCCACACATCCGGTCACGGCCCTGCCACCGGCATCAACGGGACAAAAATTGTTGAAGGGTTCGCTCTGATTCCACTTTGTGGCGCATTGCGGTGCAATCGGTGTGCGTGCAGGGCGTTCGCGTGAAATCACCCTCAATGCGTTCTCTGCCTCGGGAGCAGATGCCACTCTGCGTGCCATCACATCAAGCCAATAGCTAAACTGGGGTGCGTAATTCCCCGCTGAATCGCACAGAGCTCCATAACCATATCCCAGGCCGGCCACGGCATTGTCGCGTGCGGAAACCACAATGAACCCGGAATCTGCAGTGTCAAACACATACAGAGCCGGATCGTTTTCAATGTCTTTTTTGAATGCGAGCCGAAATTTACCGCAGTCAGCCCGCATTTTTTGCGGCACATCTCCAAGAGCCCTTGACAATGCATCTTCGGGCGTCAGAGTAGTAGCTGAAATAAGTGTTGACCATGCAAATATGGCCAACACTGACAGAATATGTATTTTCATAAATTATTATAAGATTTGGTCTGATATCTTTGTCGCGGTTGTCAGTCAAGCTTCTCAGTTGCCTCTTTGATTCTCCTCATTGCTTCGCGGATGTTGTCGTCGGAAGTGGCATAGGAGAGACGGATGAATCCGGGAGCACAGAAAGCCGCACCGTCAACACATGCCACATGAGCCTCTTCAAGAAGATACATCACATAGTCGCCGCTCGATTCTATCACCTTGTCTCCGGCCTTGCATCCGATAAGTCCCGTTACATCAGGCAACAGATAAAAAGCACCCATGGGAATGTTCACCTTCCATCCCTTCACATCTTTTGCCAGTTCGCAAATTAGATTGCGGCGGCGCTCAAAGGCTTCGCGCATATCCTCCACACATTTCTGAGGACCGGCATATGCAGCCTCCGCTGCCTTTTGTGCAATTGATGAAGCTCCTGAAGTGTATTGTCCCTGTAGCTTTGTCACTGCCTTTGCAATCTCTTTCGGACCGGCCATGTAGCCGATGCGCCAGCCTGTCATGGCATACGCTTTCGACACGCCGTTAACGATTATGGTGCGTTCAAACATCCCTTTGCAATGGGCAATACTTGTCACGCCGCCACAATAGTTGATATGCTCATAAATCTCATCTGAAAGAATCAGTATCTCCGGATGCTTCTCAAGCACTGCAGCGAGGCCGTCGAGCTCCTCTTTTGTATATACGGAGCCGGAAGGGTTGCACGGCGAATTCAGCATAATCATGCGCGATTTTTCCGTGATGGCTTCCTCAAGCTGCGTGGCTGTGATTTTGAAATTATTCTCTGCCTGCGCCTGCACTGTCACAGGCACACCCTCAGCGAGTTTTACCATCTCTACATAGCTCACCCAGGCCGGAACGGGAATTATCACCTCATCTCCCGGATTGATGCAGGCCAAAAGTGTGTTGGCAAGCTCCTGCTTCGCACCATTGCCAACAACTATGCAGTCGGTTGTATATTCGAGTCGGTTCTCTCTTTTCAGCTTGTCGCATATAGCTTTTCTCAGCGACTCATATCCGGCCACTGCTGTGTAACGCGAATAATTCTCATCTATGGCTCGCTTTGCCGCCTCTTTGATGAAATCGGGCGTGTTGAAGTCGGGCTCTCCGGCCGACATGCCTATTATATCCACCCCGGCTGCCCGAAGCTCATTGGTCTTTTGGAGCATGGCAAGTGTGGCTGAAACTGATAAGTTTTGAACTCTTTTCGAAATGTGATTCATGGCTATGGTTAGATTACTGTTGTTTCACAAAATTAATTTTTTATTGCTTTACATCCAAATATTCACCACTGATTATCTTACGGCCTGATTCTCCCGATTCTACTGTTTGCCCTCGTTCTCCCCGCTCAGCTCCATAATTTTCGGCACAATGAGTGTAATCGTGGTGTTGGGATCCAGTCGATGCCCCCCCTCAAAGTCGATGAATTTGTCATAATGCTCAAGATATTCATCCTTGCAATTCACCAGTTCATCCTGTGTGCCGAAAAATGCCTGCACCTGGTCTCTTGCGTCAGCGTTCGTCCCGATTATTCCCGTCCGTGGCTCGAATTGTTTCTCTTCGAGTTTCTCGAATTTTTTCACCAGCTTCTTGTTGACTTCGAAATCTTTGGCACCGTCGAGACGCGGATTGTGAAATGGGAGGCGCTTTCCCTCTTTTTCGTGCAGGTGTCGCGACACATGAAACGATGGGTTAATCAGTATGCGGTGAAATCCGCGAAACATCTGTGCATAGAAAGCTCCAAGCGATGTCCCCACGATTATCGCATCGCTGCCAAGCTGCTTTGCGAGATTCTTCAGTTCGCTCATGGCCACCTCCGGAGGCACCGGTATGTCGGGTGAAATCACTTCGTGGTGCGGAAGTGTGCGGCGAAGCCGTTGCGCTGTGGTTGACTGTCCCGATGAGCCGAGACCATGAAGATACACCACTTGGCGTTTTTTTCTGTTATTCATGTTTTCCATTGACTTGTTATGGCATCTTTCCTGATGAAGTTGTCTAAACTAAGATTTTATTTTGTAAAAAGTTTAAATCACTTCTTAATAAATTATCTCAAAATAAGCCGTCTATAATGTTGGATCTTTTATGAAACAGTATTTTAGATAACTTCGATGGTTGTCTATTTCTCTTTCCATACATACAGTTTGTCGGAGGGGCGGATTTTATCCGGCACAGGCATGGAGAAGAGTTGCCCCTTGACAACGCTTTCAACGGGATTCAGGTCGAATCTCAATTCCTCAACTTTCATAATCAATGCCCCGGTGGTGGGGCCGGTGATTACAATTTCATCTCCGATATGCAGCTCTCCGGCTTCCATCAGGAATTCGCCCACTCCAATCTTGCCGAAATGCCGAATGGCTTTGGCCGCGTAGTGCTTCACACGTGTCGAGGATGAGCCATATTTAGAGCTCCATTCCCCGAGACGCTGTCCCAAATAATAGCCGTTCCAGAATCCGCGATTGAACACTTTCGCAAGCCTCGCATCCCACTGCTCCACAAGCACATCGGAATATTTGCCGTCGACAATCGCCTGAAGTGCTTCCGAATAGCAGCCCACTGTCTCCGCAACATATTCAGGACCGCGGGCACGCCCCTCTATTTTGAACACTCGCACCCCGGCATGCACCATCTTGTTGAGAAAGTGGATGGTCTTGAGGTCTTTGGGGCTCATTATATATTTGTTCTCTATATCAAGCTGTTCTCCTGTTTCGCGGTCGGTCACTGTATAGCCGCGCCGGCATATCTGATTGCATGCACCGCGATTGGCCGATGAATTCATCTCGTGCAGACTCAGATAGCATTTTCCGCTCACGGCCATGCACAGTGCGCCGTGGCAAAACATCTCTAGACGTATTGGCTTGCCCGATGGACCGGTGATTCCCTCCTTTTCAATCCGACGGTGTATCTCTGCGACCTGTTCCATATTCAGCTCCCGGGCCAGCACCATTACATCGGCAAACTGTGAATAGAATCTCACCGCTTCGATGTTTGAAACATTCACCTGTGTGGAGATATGCACCTCCTGCCCGATTTCGCGTGCATATGATATTGCCGCCATGTCGGACGCTATTATGGCGGAAATGCTTGATTCCTTCGCCTTTGCGATTATCTCGCGCATGCGCTCCATGTCGGAGTCGTAAATCACTGTGTTAACAGTGAGATATGTCTTCACGCCCCTCTCTTTGCAGAAATGCGCTATTTCCGACAGATCGTCAGTGGTGAAATTCGCGCTCGAACGCGACCTCATGTTCAGACCCTCTATGCCGAAATATACCGCATCCGCCCCGGAATTGACGGCCGCGGCCAGTGATTCCCGACTCCCAACCGGAGCCATTATTTCAAAATCTTTACGTGTCATCTGTAATGGTTTTTGTTCTCAAGTCACCAAACCTTAAAAATTTTATGAACCGGGCCTTGGTGTCAAGTTCGTTTGATGGCAAGGTTCAAGCTCATTTGATGGCAAGATAATAACACACCGCACCGAAGGTGAGCGAATGCCATTCACACCGGCTCAGCCCGGCTGCTTCCATCAATCGGGTCATTTCCCGGCGCTGTGGTGCCACGGCTATGCTCTCCGGCAGATATGAATATGCCCGCGAGTCGCCCGACACAAGCTTGCCTATCGCGGGAATTATTCTGCGCGAATAGAGGCGATACATGGCTTTTGTGATTCTGTTGTCGGGTTCCGACAGCTCTATGACACATAGTATCCCTCGCTTGCGAAGCACTCTCCCCATCTCTTCATATCCTTTGCCCAGATGCTCGAAATTGCGCACTCCGTATGCCACGGTCACCATGTCAAATGTGTTGTCGGCAAATTGAAGCTCAAGTGAATCTCCCTGTTCAAAGCTGAGCAATGTCTGCTCCTGGCGGCTCAGCAAAGCCAGCTTCTTTCGTGCAACAGCAAGCATCCCCTCTGAAAGATCAATGCCTGTGATTCGTGCTTCAGGATAGCGCCGGTGCAGCTCAAAAGCCACTTCGCCGGTGCCTGTGGCTATATCAAGGATGCGCCGCGGCGATTCGGATGTAGCCCCGACTGCCGCCCCAACCGCATCAAGCGCCTTTGTGCGCCAGTGGGTGTGCAGTCCGAATGTCATCGCATTGTTCATGAAGTCGTAGGCCGGGGCAATCGCATCAAACATCACCTCCACCTGTTCCGACTTGCGGTCTTCGTTGTTATAGGGGGTTACAAGTTCTGCCCCCGCAAGCTTGCAGTTGCTTTTGTCAAAAGCCATATTCGTGCAGTATCTATTTCAATTTCTTGGCAAACGACCTTCGTTTGCGGTGCTGACGTGTCTCGAATGATTCCCACTGGTTCTGCACTTTTGCATTCAGTTCCATCTCCGGATTCGACTCCGCATATTTATATCCGTAGGCGATGTAATATGGAATCAGGTCTTGAAACAGCAATGCATTTACCCCCTTGTTCTGATAATCGGGGTGCACAGCCACAAGAAGCAGATCCACACGGTCATTCTTCCCTTTGAGCCCTTTCAGAAGATGATACCAGCCTGTCGGGAAGAATTTCCCTCTCGACTTCTGCAGTGCAACGCTCATTGATGGCATCGATATGCCTACGCCCACAAGATGGTTTTGTTTATCCACCACAAGTGAAATCAGATCAAGATTCAAAAGATTCAGATACTGATCAATGTAATATTCAATCTGTCGCTCGCTGAGCGGGGAATATTGATAGATATTCTTATATGCTTTGTTGATAAGGTGAAATATGGCATGCCCGTATTCACGCTTCAGACGACTCCGATTTCTGTATTTTAACACGCGGAGCTCATATTTTTTCTTTACGATGTCTGACACTCGGTTGAAGCGCTCGGGAATGCTGTCGGGCACTTTCATCATGAATTCCAGCCAGTCTGACTCTTTTTTGTAGCCCAGTCGGGCCATGTGCTCCGGATAATAGGGATAGTTATAGATTGTGGCCATGGTGGAGAGCTCATCGAATCCCTCCACAAGCATTCCCTCATGATCGAGATCCGTAAATCCAAGCGGCCCTATAATCCGTGTCATTCCCTTTTCCCGGCTCCATTGCTCCACAGCTTCAAAAAGGGCGTTCGAAACTTCATTGTCATCGATAAAATCCACAAATCCGAAACGTGCACTCTTTTGATGTTGTAACTTGTTAACCTGGTGGTTGATAATTCCGGCAATGCGACCCACAGGCTTCCCGTCGCGATAGGCCATGAACAATGCCGCCTCGCAAAATTCAAATGCCGGATTGATGCCCGGCGACAACGTGTGCACATCATCAATTACGAGTGGTGGCACATAATATGGATTGCCTTCGTAAAGATCAATCTGAAATTTTGTGAACTCTTTTAGAGATGATCTGTCAGGCTTTATTTTTTTTATTTCAACCATCGTGTGTCAAGTATATCTAAAAAAGGTTTTGCTTACCCTCTCTCTTACAATGGAGCCTAATATCTAATCTTATAAACAAGCAGCCACTACTGTTGATTTTTTTATGAAACAGGCTCTTGTTTTTATTAGCATTTGCGAGATATTTTTGAGGCGATTCCCTCACCCAAAGAGGCAGCAATCTGATGATTGGTGTCGTTGAGTGGGGAAAAGCAGCCAAAAATATTCGCAAAGGCTAATGAAAGATAGTAATCAAACTCTTGGTTTGGACAATTTCTATGTATCAGCGGAGCGTAAGCCAGATTAGCAGTGCAAGCATCACTACTATGAAGCAGCATATCGTCACATATATCTGCGCCGAGTTGCGGCGTTCCAGTGCCAGCTGGATGTCGGATATCGACTGCATTTTTTTGTCGTTGGCCTCACACCTGTTGGCGATGCGGCGAAGGCGAGGCAGTGTGGCGGGCAGATGGTCGAGCACTTCGTTAACCACTTTCCCGTAGCTGCGTATGTCTTCATCGGTGTCTTGCTGCGAGAGTCTCGCCTGCTGGTCGTAGCCAACATTCAGAAGCTTCAGATTTTCATTATATTCAGTGAATATTATCGTGTCGGGCGTGATTGGCTCGTGCACAATATGGTTCTCCTGAATATATTGCATGGCATCAAGAAGTTGCGTCTGCAAACGATGCACAATCCTGGGGGTGAGACGTTTTTCGTCAATGAGGCGTCTAAGCGAATAGCCATACACATCGTCGGTGATTATCGATTTCCCTATGCCGGGCACTTCCTCAAGGTCGTTCACCATCACAATGTTGGGATGGGCAAGATTGTATCTTGTCTCAAATTCCTGCTCAAGCATTTGCCGATATTCCGGCTTGTCGGCATATTCTTTCTTCAATGCCTTAAGCATTATCCACTTGCCGTGTTTGCGCACTGTGTAGACGTCGTAATAAGTCTCCCCCCATTCCGGAAGCAAAGTGAGATCCGTCCATTTTCCATCGGGGTCGTTTATCGGTATCTTCTTTTCTTCTTTGCTTTGGTAGGCCATGTTCTGTTGCATATGATTTTGTTTTAAGTGGATATTTATAATTCCGGCAGTTGTGAAACAGACTCTTAGCTGATTATGTCAAATCCGGTGTATTTCCGCAGACATTCCGGAATCACAATCCCTTCCGGTGTCTGGTTGTTCTCCAGCAATGCTGCCATGATTCTTGGCAATGCGAGTGCCGATCCGTTGAGCGTGTGACATAAATGTATCTTCTTGTTTGCATCGCGGTAGCGACATTTGAGCCTGTTTGCTTGATAAGTCTCGAAGTTTGACACCGACGACACTTCAAGCCAGCGCTTCTGCGCTGCCGACCACACCTCAAAGTCGAATGTTATGGCTGATGTGAAGCTCATGTCGCCGCCACACAAACGAAGTATGTGCCACGGAAGGCCGAGCTTCTCAAGCAGTCCCTGCACATGATCTTTCATCTTTTCCAGAGCTTCATAGGAATTCTCCGGCTTCTCAATGCGGACAATCTCCACCTTGTCAAACTGGTGCAGGCGGTTAAGTCCTCTCACATCCTTGCCATAACTTCCGGCCTCCCTGCGCCAGCAGGGTGAATATGCGCAATTCATCTTCGGCAGCTCCGCCTCCGGTATTATCACATCTCTATAGATGTTGGTCACCGGCACTTCCGCTGTGGGGATCAGATAAAGATTGTCGAGATTTACGTGATACATCTGGCCCTCTTTGTCAGGCAGCTGGCCTGTGCCGTAGCCTGATGCTTCGTTCACCACAAACGGCGGCTCCACCTCTGTGTATCCGGCATGCCAGGCTTCATCAAGGAAGAATTGTATCAGTGCGCGTTGCAAGCGTGCGCCTTTCCCGATGTAGAAGGGAAATCCGGCTCCGGTCACCTTCACTCCAAGCTCGAAATCTATTATATTGTATTTCTTTGCAAGTTCCCAGTGGGGGAGTGCATCCTCGGGAAGATGAGGCATCTGCCCCCCGGTCTTTTCCACAACATTGTCTTCTGCAGTCAGCCCGGCGGGCACCGCTGCGCATGGAAGATTGGGCACTGTCAGCAGCAAGTCGCGCATGCGCACCTCGCAATCCTCCAGCTTGTCTTGCATCTCTTTCGTGTCTGCCTTGATAGCGGCCACTCTCGCTTTGGCATCTTCTGCCTCAGCTTGTTTCCCCTCTTTCATCAGCTTCCCTATGGATGAGGCGAGCTTCTTCAGTTCGGATGCATCTGAGTCTGTCTTCTGCTGAAGTTTCCTGCGCTCCGCATCTATCGAAAGAATATTGTCGATTATTTCTTTGCCGTCGAAACCTTTCACGGCAAGCCTCTCCACTACAAATGCGGGGTCGGCCTTTATGACTTGAAGTGTTAACATCTTGGATTGAAGCTTTTATTCGCGAGTCCTGACGTGCGAATGTTGTGTTATATATTGTTGAGAAGCTCTTTTACCATCTCTGAAATCATCCGGCCCTCGGCTCTGCCGGCAAGACGCTTTGTGGCAACCCCCATCACCTTGCCCATCTCTTTCGGACCCGTTGCGCCTGTCTGTGCTATGATTCCCTTTAATTCCTCTCTGAGCTCTTCTGCTGTCAGCTGCTTTGGAAGATATTCCTCAAGCACGGTCGCTTCGGCAAGCTCCGCTTCGGCAAGCTCCGGACGATTATTTTCGTTATATATTGATGCGCTTTCCTTGCGCTGTTTCACCATTTTTACAATTATCTTTACTGCATTCTCGTCGGAAAGCTCTCCGTTTGCTCCCTTGGCGGTCTTTGCTTCCAGGAACTCTTTTTTTGCCCCTCTTAGGGCTTCAAGACGCACTTTGTCTCTTGCGAGCATCGCTTTCTTGATGTCTTCGCTCACCTGATCAAATAGATTCATCTCTCTTATTTTATTTTTTCATCGTAAAATGTCTCGATGCGAGTCGGTAACCATCGCAAAATATCTCCACTGTGTAGTCGCCGGGAGTCAGAGTGGTGTTCACATCCCAATAAATCGACACTTTCATTTCTTCATTGGCATATTCCACACTCCGGTGTGCTGTCGACTGCACGCTTGTGCCGTCAATGGTGAAATTTCCTCCTCCTCCAAGCAATGTTCCTTCCGGCGAAATTATGCGCATGTAGAAATTCTTCATGCCGGAGGCTGCCGTGTTGTTGGGGCTCACCGTAAATGTGGCGCCGAGTTGACGCGCTTTGGTTATGTTTTTCTCATTTTTCCCTTTCTTGTTGTAGGCATGAAAGGTGAGATTGGTGATGTTCAGCTTTTTCGCGAGTTGCACAGTCTGTGTCAGCCGGGCATTGCTGGCTGTGGCCTGCGTCACCTGTGTTGACAATTGCTCGTTGCGTTGCTGCACTTGCTCTATCTCTTGCTTCAGGCCCGCATTCTCCTCTCCCAGACGCTTTATCTCCTCAAGATAGTGGCGCACAATATTTTTAAGTGTGGCGATTTCTCCCTCAAGCTGCTTGATTTTCGCCCTCGACGCAGCCATATCCTTGCTGTGCTTGCTTTTCTCATCGTTGAGCTCGCGCAAGAGCCCCTCCACTTTCATTCTCGCCTCATTATATTTCTGAACCAGCGAGTCATTTTTTAAATAAATCTGCTGCCCCTCATATTGGTCGAAATCGGCATTAAGCTGATTAAACTCATTTGTAAGCATCAGCTGGTCGTTGGCTATGGAGAGTGAATCCGCACGTGCGGTAGCGTCATTAATTGCTATTGTGTTGCTGTTGTTTTTCACAATCAGAAACACCACCAGTCCGATAAGGCAGACAAGCACTACGACGGCGCCAATTATCAGGGTCTTTATTTTCTTGTTCATTCCGAATCTGTTTATAATGGAATTATAAGTATATGAGAAAAATAAAACAGTATATGTTTTTATGCTCCTTCGATCTGCGGCGGAATCAACTCAGAAATATCTTGATCTGACTCGTTCATCTGTTTTTCCCGGACATTATGGAGCGTGTTGTATAATCTGACTTTTGGGAGATGAAAGCCAAAGCCTTTCTATGAAACATGCTATAATCTGCAAATATAATGAATTTTTTTTAGAAACTCCAATATACGAAGAAAGTCGGCAATTCATAGAATCACCGACTTCTTTGACTTATAGTTTACTGTTCTTATTTTGCAGCAGCAGAATCAACAGCTACTACATTCTCAGTAACTTCAGCTGCAACAACTGCAGTGTCGTTTGCAGTGTCAACAACTTCAACAGCCTCAATCTGAGTGTCAGTTGCGATTGTGTCAGTGTCAGTAGCTTCAGCAGCCTTGTTACCACCACAGCTTACGAGAGCAACGCTGAAAAGAACAGCAAGTGAATAAACTAATTTTTTCATCTCTTTAAAAATTTAAAATAATAAAACAATGTATTTGCTATCAAAAACGATGCAAAGGTAATATAAATTTTATTACGCCCACAAAATTTTTTGATTTTTTTTCTGAAATCTCCGATTTGTGACTAAATTTTAACATTTTTAACTTAAAATTCTTCACAAATCGGATTTTTTAACAATCTATCTGACGATTATTTTAGACACCTTTTCACCTGCCTTCACTACATATATGCCGCTCGACACCGGTATGCTCACCATCTCTGACGCTGCTGCGCTGCCTGCAAGTGCGCCATCAATACTGTAAACATTTACCGATGCTTTGCTGTTGGCAACATTTATGCAGCCATTGCCCGAATAGATGCTTACATCTTTAGCATTGTCGATTGTTATGTCATCAACACCGGAAAGGGCATCTTTTGTTGCAATCACAACATAACAGTTGGGCTCTACTGTCACGGTTTTGGCAGCCGCATCGAAGCTCGGATTGCTTTGATATGATTTTGAGCCTATCTGATATGCATTGTTGTCGTCACTCTTGAAGGGAATCGTGATGGTTACATTTCCCTCTACAAGCGGATTGATTGCCACATATAGCTCTTTGTTGCCATTGACGGCCGTGATGTAGCGCCCCGTTTGCCATGTGCCGGTCATATTTCTGTAGGTCGCATTTTCACCAAACAGATCTGGATTGGCAAGACGGATGGCTATCATTTCAGAATAGTTCTGCATCAGCGCGGCGTTGTCGGGATCTTCGAGAAGAGCCCAGTTCACAATCTTCGGGCTGGTGTTGTTGCCTGAATTGCTCTTGGTGTTTTGTGCGTTGCCCATCTCTGAGAACATCCAAATCATGTGTGCACCCGGCACAAGTATCATCTGTGATGCCGCGCTCCCCAGTCGCTGCATGCTCACTTTATGATTGCCTTTCACACCTGCAACTCCCCATTCGTCCTGCTTGTATGCAAGACGCTGCTCATCGTGACTCTCAAGATATGCCACTGTGGAGAATGCTGTTCTGCTGTCATATTTGGCGTTCATGCGTATCAGTGATGAGTTCGACTGATAGCCCATAGCAAACTGACATCCGCTGTCATTCACATTGGCCCAGTTCAGCTCGCCATCTGCCGCCATTTCGTTCTCTTCTTTTGGTCCGGCAAGATTCTCGTTGATGAAATATGCCTTCGGATTCACTTCGCGCATTGCATCATGCAGGCGTTTCATGCGTGCCACGCGGCTCGCATTATATGCGTTGGTGGCTCCATCAGTGGCATTCAGATAAGAGTCATTGTCACCGAGCCCTTTCACAAGGTCGAAGCGGAATCCGTCTACCTTGTATTCGCTCAGCCAGAATTTCAACATGTCTTTCCATTGGCGCTCCACCATCGGATTTCCCTGATTCCAGTCGTTGAGCACACTGAAGGCGTGCGGTGCCGTGCGGTTGTAGAACGGATTGTTTGTGTAGTTATACATCTGATACCACGGATGCAACCCGTCTGACTGATTGAAGACAACATCGAGCACTACTGCCATGCCGTTCTGGTGGCAAAGGTCAATGAATTCCTTGTAATCACGGGGTGTGCCGTATGCCTTGTCAGCGGCAAAATAAAGGTTGGGATTGTAGCCCCAAGAGTTGTTGCCGTTGAATTCATTTATCGGCAGCAACTCTATCACATTCACTCCAAGACTCTTCAGATAGGGAATCTTCTCAATTGCCTGACGTACTGTTCCATTACCACGTGCGGCTCCCTCTGTGCCGGTGAAATCGCGGAAGAGCAGCTCATATATCACAAGGTCTTTCTGGTCCGGTGCCTCGAAATCTGTGCATGTCCAGTCGTATTTCAGCAAGTCGTCGCCATACCATGACACGAGTGTGCCGCTCAGATTCTCCGGATATGCCGGAATATTCGGGAATACATCAGCCGAGATATATTTGTCATTGTATGGATCAAGGCAAAGCAATGCATATGGGTCGCCTACGGTGGTTGCCCCGTCGATAAGATATATATACTGGAACTCGGTGCCCGTTACGCTTGCCGGAAGTGTTATCTTGAAGAAACGGAATGTGCCTCCATCTATCTCCTGGTCAACATAGCTCATCACCTGGTTGTTGGCCGGCTTGAAATTATTCCATGAGCCTTCAAGTATCACTGTGTTCTTATTGGGTGCGCAGAAGCAGAAGGTGTATGTGCCATCGGAATTCTTGGTGACACCCATAGGAGGAACTGTCTGGTCGGTGGCTGCCTGTGAGTCGTTGGCATATACAAAGTCAAGTGTGCGTTCGCGTGTGATGCTGCCTTTCTTGGCAACTGCCTTTATTAGATAGTCACCGACCGCCGGAAATTCATATTGTGCTTTCAGTTCTGTCACTCCTTCTGATTCCCCAATCAATGTGTTGTTCACATAGATGCTCAGATTGGCAGCCTCGGTGGCAGTCGCAGTGAAAGTGTATGTTCTTCCGGGTTTTACTATCGGCCCTATCGGTGAGCTGCGAAATGCAAGCTGAAGTCCGGAGTCAAGCACATCAACAAAGATGTCGCCGCCGCCCTGGGCACGACCAGTCTTGCTCCCGTTGGCGTTTCTGAACACAAAACAGAGCTTCTTTACAGTCTCGTTGTCTGCAACACCATAATATGTGCGGATATCGCCAATCTCAAGTTTCCACAAGTTTTCACTGACATAAGAGAGTTGGTATTTCTCCGAGTTTACTTCCCAGCTTGGGGCATATTTCCATTCCGTTTTGTTGCCGTTGGCGTCAACCACTTCCACGCCTGTATGGGCATAGACAGCCGTGCTTTGAGTGAGCCCCATCATCCCTTTGTCTCCCTCATCTGCGTGGAAATAAATCACCACATTCTGTGAATCTTCCTGCAGTGGCGAAGGCTCGGTGGTGACCTGTGCTCTTATTGCCGGAATGCACAGAAGTGCCGCCAGCAATGACAGTAGTCTGAATTTTTTCATGTAGTTAAATTTTTAAAGTTTTTATAATAAATAAGTTTGGTATTATTTCGCATTCAATGTGACTTCCTCTAGTCAAGACACCGTTTCAAAAGACTCCGTTTCATGAAATTCTCAAGCTTGACGGAATCATTTCTCGTCTTCGTTCTCCGGAATATAGCTTAGCCCGCGCATCTCTTTATATTCCTCCCAGTCGGGGTCTGACTCGGCCGTGATTTCTATCGGTATTGTCTCAATGTCTTCAAGTGCGCGGTTGAACACTTTGTTGAATATATTGAGATTGCCTGCATAAAAAATCCATTCGCGGAGACCTTCGCCGGTATATACAGCCACAAGCCACGCGCATTTGTCTGCATGAAATTCTGTTTCAAGTGCTTCCGAAACCCTTTCCATCAACTCCGCATCCTGTGTGTCTGGAAGTCCGTTGCCCTGCGCATTATATTTCCACGACACCCGGATAAGGTTGGGAAATTTTCCCGATTCCATAATCTTCTCAAGATAGTCGCGCCCCGACACCATTATCGTGCCTCCATGCTCACCCTCCATGGGGGTTGTCCACCACCGCTCTTTCATCTTTTGGCTCCTTTCTTGCTCTCGCTTTTCTTTGCATTGCGAACTTTCTCGGCATAAAGCGGCACCTCCAGCACCGGTGTTTCGAAATATACTCCCGGATGAAAGCAATGCAGCTTATAAAATTTTGTCATGTCTATCTTGCGCGACACATTGATTGGGTCTTTTTCCTCAAAAAGCTTCCCTTTCTTGTATGCAATAGCCTGAAACACTATCCTTTCGAGTGCCTTTACGCTCTCTTGAGTGTAGCATCTCAAATCCACCAGCTCATTGGGGGCCGCCTCTCCCGAAGCCTCAAGCATCCAGCCGGAACCGGCGTCGGCACGTCGCAACAGTGTGTAGCGCACAAAATAATTGGAATCGTTCACCAGTGCCGCGTTAATTGGAGTGCCCGACAATTGCTTCACATTCTCAGGCTCAAAGGCCAGCATAAGTGTTATGTCATCGCCATATTCCGTTTCTTCTATCGGGAAGTCATCTTCTGTCGGTGGCATCGGTTTCGGCTGTGTTTTCTCAGGAGCCTCCACTATCTTCTCTCGAATGTCGGTGCGCCCGGTGTCGTAAGCTTTCTGATCGAACATGATATTCCCCGGGCGGTCGGGACGGTGACCGGCGGGAAGCACAACAACCACTTCATTTGTCTGAACCGGTGTCTCAAACCCATCATCATCGACATATGCTATCTTTCCCTCCACTCTCACCACAACACCACCGCCTGTGGCATTGAGATATCTTACTGTGTCTCCCGGTTTTACCATTTTTTATAATTTTTCCTCCTTCTCTGTTTCCATTTCTTCCGATGTCTCCGGCGTTTTTTCGTATGCATCCACTATCCTTTGCACAAGCGGATGGCGCACAATATCCTTTTTCTCATATTCTATCACTCCGATTCCCTTCACATTTTTCAGAATCCGGAGTGCGCTGAGCAGACCGCTGCGTGTGGATCTCGGAAGGTCAATCTGTGTCACATCTCCGGTCACAACCATTTTGGAGTTCATTCCCAAACGTGTTAGAAACATCTTCATCTGCTGGGTAGTGGTGTTTTGTGCCTCATCGAGAATTATCACGGCATCGTTCAGCGTGCGCCCGCGCATAAATGCGAGCGGTGCAATCTGTATGGTGCCGGCATCCATATATTCTTTTAGTTTTAATGCCGGAAGCATATCCTCAAGCGCGTCATAGAGCGGCTGGAGATAAGGATCGATTTTCTCTTTCATGTCGCCGGGCAAAAAACCGAGTTTCTCGCCGGCTTCTACTGCCGGACGTGACAAAATCAGCTTGCGTATCTCCTTGTTCTTAAGCGCCCTGACCGCAAGTGCGATTGCTATGTAGGTCTTTCCCGTTCCGGCGGGTCCAAGTGCGAATGTGAGGTCGTTTTCTTCAAAACTGCTCACCATGCGCCCCTGATTGGCATTGCGTGCGGATATGGGCTTGCCATTCTGGCCATATATTATCACACCCTTTACATCAAGCTTCCTGGGGGTGTCACCACGCACTATGTCGATTATGGCATCCTCGTTCAGCTTATTGTATTTCGAGGCATATTGCTCTATCTCCTTTATCTTTTTCTCGAATTCGGCTGTCTCCCCCTCTTCGCCTATCACTTTTACGACGTTGCCGCGAGCCGCCACCCTCAGCTTCGGAAAGAGATTCCTAATCAGGCTTATGTTTGAATTGTTGATGCCGTAAAACGTCTGCGGATCCACACCATCTATCAATATAATTCTCTCTATCATCCCACACTGTTTGCAAGTGAAATTTGTAGTAGTTTCTGAGCTTCAACAGCAAATTCCATCGGCAGCTTGTTCATCACTTCGCGTGCGTAGCCTCCGACAATCAGTGCAATGGCCTCCTCAATGTCTATGCCGCGCTGTTGGCAATAGAAGAGTTGCTCTTCATTGATCTTTGATGTCGTGGCCTCATGTTCCACTGTGGAACTGTCGTTGCCAACCTCTATATAAGGAAAGGTGTGAGCCCCGCATTTGTCGCCCATGAGTAGCGAGTCGCATTGTGTATAGTTTCGGCAGTTTTCAGCCTGCTTTGCCACACGCACAAGACCTCGGTAGCTGTTCTGCGACTTGCCGGCGGAAATTCCTTTGCTAACTATTGTGGAGCGTGAATTTTTGCCGATATGAATCATCTTTGTGCCGGTGTCGGCCTGCTGATAATTGTTGGTGAGTGCCACTGAATAGAATTCGCCTACACTTTCGTCTCCCCTAAGCACACATGACGGATATTTCCATGTGATTGCAGAGCCGGTCTCTACCTGTGTCCATGAAATTTTCGAACGGTGTCCGCGACACAGCCCGCGCTTGGTCACAAAGTTGAACACTCCGCCACGCCCGTCCTTGTCGCCGGCATACCAGTTTTGCACCGTGGAATATTTCACCTCCGCGCGCTCCTCCACTATTATCTCCACAACTGCCGCATGCAGTTGATTTTCATCACGCATCGGAGCTGTGCATCCCTCCAGATAGCTTACGTATGCATCATCATCGGCCACTATTAGTGTGCGCTCGAATTGTCCGGTGCCGCTCGCGTTGATGCGGAAATAGGTGCTCAGCTCCATCGGGCATCTTACTCCTTTGGGTATATACACAAAGGAACCGTCGGAGAACACTGCCGCATTTAATGCCGCATAAAAATTGTCGCGGTAGGGCACAACGCTCCCCAAATATTTTTTTACAAGTTCCGGATAATCTTTCACTGCCTCCGACATTGAGCAGAATATCACCCCAAGCTCCGCAAGCTTTTCGCGGTGTGTGGTTTTCACACTCACCGAGTCAAGAACAGCATCCACTGCCACGCCGGCCAGCCGTTTCTGCTCTTCAAGCGATATGCCGAGCTTGTTGAAGGTCTTCACAAGCTCCGGATCTACTTCATCCATGCTTTTTTTAAGCTCTTTCTTCTTTGGAGCCGCATAATAGCTTATGGCTTGAAAGTCAATCACCGGTATCTGAAGATGTGCCCATCGCGGCGGTGTGAGCGTTTTCCAGTAACGATAAGCCTCCAATCTATAGTCAAGCAGCCATTGGGGCTCCCCTTTTGTGGCTGAAATGAAGCGTATCACATCTTCGTTGAGTCCGGGGGGCACAATCTCTGTGTCTATGTCGGATGTAAATCCATATTTATATTCCGAATTTGTCACCTCTTCTATCACTCTCGAAGAGGCATCATGTCTGTTGTCTTCCATATATTATTTAACAAACTTCGGTTGATAATTTTTCACACCAACATTATTTCATCACAATTTCAAGCTCCGCATCGCTATAATCGTAGCCTATACCCACGGTCAGCAATTTACCGGTTGCGTCATAGTGCCAGCCCGCATTGCGTATGCCTTTTGCAGAGGTCTGCTGCATGAGCTCTTTCCCTCTGTAAAGCACATTTTTCACTGCGCCCAAGCCTGGAACTTCGAATGTGAGCTGTCGTCCCGCAGGCATCCCCTCGTAGCTCCCGGCAGTGCTGATTCCAATGGTGGTCTTTCCCTGTTGCGGCTTTGCGCTGAATGTGATAAGCTGGTATTGTCCCGTCGACAGCGAAACCGGGCTGAGTCTGTTGTCATCAAACATGGTGTAGCTAGTTTCTTTGTCGCCGGGGAAATATTTGATGGTTAAAAATGTCGGGTCATAATCGGCAACATTCTTTACCGGCATCATATATTGCGGAATGAAGCTCCCGGCTTTCACAAACAGCGGAAGCTGCTCCAGAGGTGCTGCCACTGTGGCAGTGGTGCCCCCGGCGTAGCTGCGCAGCGGATTGTTCCAGTCAATCCACCGGCTACCGGCCGGAAATGTCACCTTACGCTGACGCGCCCCTTGCTTGAATACGGGAGCCACAAGCACTTCTTCGCCCCAAAGATATTCATCAGTGTTGTTGGCGTCTACCTCGCCCGGTGTGTTGTGGAAGTTAATCGGGCGTGCAAGCGGCAACCCCTCCGCTGTGTTTTCATAAGCCAGCGTATAGTTGTAGGGAAGCCACTGATATCTTTTTGAAATGAAATCTTTCAGGATTGCTTCATGCTGCATATAGTGATAAGGCTCGGGCTTGAATTGCGCGTGGGTGCGAAGCATCGGTGAGAATGTGCCCATCTGCAACCATCTCACATAAAGCTCCGGCTGATATGTGTCTGATGGGTCAACAGCGAATCCCCCCACATCGCTCCCCATGTATCCGAGTCCGGAAAGTCCGGAATTGAGCATCAATGCCACTTGTGGCTCAAATCCCGCCCATGAGCGCGCAACATCGGTGGTCCATGGAAACACGGAATAGCGCTGCAGACCGGCTGTGCCTCCGCGCATCATCAGCATGGGACGCATCTCCGGATATTCGGTGCGCAGCATCTCATATATGAGCTTTGACCAGTCGTTGCCATATACATTGTGATATTGCGATGCCGTCTCTCCGTTGTGGTGGCGGATTGTGAGAGGATGCACCTCCGGCTCGCCCAAATCTCCCCACCAACCCGACACGCCGTCGGCGGTCAGATCGCGCAACCGTGTGTATAGCCATGCGCGGGTGGCGGGATTCGACATGTCAAACATCCCCGCATCGCCAACCCATGTGGTCACATCATGCGTGTTGCCAAGTGAATCTTTCACAAGCATCCCCGCCTCTGATAGCATATTGTAATTGTCGATTGCCCCAATCTTATTGATATATGGCTGATTGATAAGCACTGTGTGCACTCCCATGTTGCGCAGTGAGTCAAGCATTTTCTTATGGTCGGGAAATTGCTCTTTATTCCATTCAAGCCTGCCCATATCGGTTTCCTTGCCATACCAATACAGGTCGAGCACGATGCCGTCTACAGGAAATCCTCGTGTCTTCAGTGAGTCAATTGCCCCGAGTGTCTCTTTCTCATTGTGATATCCATATCGGGAAGTTATATAGCCCAATGCCCATAGCGGCGGAAGCTGCTGGCGGCCTGTTAGCTTTGTAAGACCTGACACAACTCCGGGCATTGTGCCCTCTCCATTGATAAAATAGTAGGAAAGTGGCTTCGGCGTAGCCGACTCATAGCTGATTGTGTCGGCGCCAAGATGCAATTTCGACATGTTGTAATCGTCAAAAAGCACGCCATATCCGTGGTCGGAGAGGAAATATGGCATCGTTATGCCCATTTGCGAAATGCGGGGGTCGCCACCTCCATAGCCGTAGTTCTGTCGGTTATACATCACCAACGTGTCGCCGTTAAGCCGCAACCTGTGGCCTCGCTCTCCCGCACCATAGAAATTCTGTGCCACGCCATTCTTGAAATCCACACGCTTCAGCGGCCTCTCGTTGTTCACACCCCCGGCTTCCACCAGCAATGTATCACCCTCCGCACTCAGAAATGTTGCCAGGCCGGTCTTGCGATCCACAGTCATTGTGGTTGTGGCGGTTTTATACACCACTTGATTGCCGTTGGCATACCAGCTTACCCCCTCAGTGCTTGAGGGAAGTATCACACTCTTTGACTCCGGAAACCGAAATGTGTGCTCTGCTGACGGAATGCGCGACACTTTAAAAATCTCCGGGCTGAGTGGGGTGACAACCACCACGCCGTTGTCGGTGGATATCATTGTGGAATTGCCCGAACTCGATATTGAGCCTGCACCCGGCATTGTTGCCGCCAGGGCAGCCGCTCCAAACAGCCCGACTGCCGACATGATTGTCTTTTTCATCCTGTTGTGTGTTTTGAGGTGTGTTTGAATCAGTGTGTTTTTTATGTGACTGACTTTATAGCAAATCATCGAATTCAAGGTCGCCGTCTGTAATCACATGCCATGGAAGCCCGTTCTCGGCAAGTGTGGCAAGGAATGGATCTGGGTCGAATTCCTCAACATTATGCACACCCGGCATCACCCATTTGCCGGTCAGGAACATCATGGCTCCTACCATCGCCGGAACGCCGGTGGTATAGCTCACTGCCTGTGCTCCCGTCTCTTTGTAAGCCGCCTGGTGGCTACAGTTGTTGTAGATGTAATATGTGCTCTCTTTTCCCTCTTTGTCAAGACCGGAAATGCGGCATCCGATTGAAGTCTCTCCCGTATAGTTCTCGCCGAGTGTGCCCGGATCGGGAAGCACTGCTTTGAGAAATTGAATCGGAATGATTTCCTGACCATTATACATCACAGGGTCTATGCGTGCCATCCCTATATCCTGTATCACACGCAGGTGTGTGAGATATTCCCGGCCGAAAGTCATCCAGAATCTTGCCCTGCGGATTGTGGGGAAATTCTGCACAAGACTCTCAAGCTCCTCGTGGTAGAGAAGATAGCTCTCGCGCTCCCCAATGTTGGGATATGATAGCGGACGGTGAATCTCAAGATTCTCTGTCTCCACCCATTTCCCTTCCTGCCAATATTTTCCTTTCTGAGTGATTTCGCGAATATTGATTTCGGGATTGAAGTTGGTGGCGAATGCCTTGCCATGATTGCCGGCGTTGCAGTCTACAATATCGAGATATCTCATCTCAGAGAAGTGATGCTTGGCGGCATAAGCCACAAAGATTGCCGAAACTCCGGGGTCAAATCCACAGCCGAGTATGGCGGTTAATCCCGCTTTCTCAAATCTTTCGCGATAGGCCCATTGCCATGAATATTCGAAGTGGGCCTCATCTTTTGGCTCATAATTGGCGGTGTCAAGATAATTCACGCCACATTGCAGGCATGCCTCCATTATGGAGAGATCCTGATAGGGGAGTGCAACATTAATCACAATCTCGGGCTTGTGGCGATGAAAAAGCTCGCACAGCTCTTCTACAGAATCGGCATCCACACGGTCGGTTGTGATGCGATTCCCTCCGATTTTTGCGGCTATGGCATCGCATTTCGATTTCGTGCGCGATGCCAAAACAATCTCTGTGAACACCTCAGGGTGCATGGCGCATTTGTGGGCCACTACTGTTCCCACGCCTCCGGCGCCGATAATCATTACTTTTCCCATTGCTATCTGTTTGTTTCTTGTTCTTTGAATTTTAGGGTCTGTTTCATAAAAAATTCAACGTTAGGGACGGCTTGTTTTTGAGATAATTTATTCAGTCTCAGAAAGAACAGCTTCTCGATTGTGACCTGCCGGATTGGAGAAATCAATCAAAAAGAAGCCTGACTAAAGTATTTTTCATTAACACAGACATAGGTATTAAATAAATTAACAATAATATAACAATAAAATATATACCTATTTTATATTTAAATTGCTATTGGCCTCGCTCCAAATAATCAGGGCGGTGTGTGCCGAATGATTGGAGAAATTGTCTATTTTGGGTCTAATCCAACAAATTTAATCAAAATTTCGCTAAATTTGCGCCATTATATCCCCTAATTTTTTATGAAATGGATTCTAACTCTGAAAAATTGGAAATATTGACTCGCAATCTCGAGGATTTGCCCGCTGCCGCTGCAGATTTTCTGAATGTTTTGAAGGGACGTCGCCACATTGCTTTCATCGCTCCCATGGGAGCAGGAAAAACCACGTTTGTCGCAGAACTGTGCAGACAATTGGGTGTGGAGGATGATGTGACAAGCCCTACTTTCAGCATTGTGAATCAATATCAGTGTAACAATGGTGAGATGGTGTTCCATTTCGATTTTTATAGAATTGAAACAACGGAGGAGGCTCTTGATCTCGGGCTCGATGAATATTTTGATTCCGATGCGCTCTGCCTGATGGAATGGCCGGAGAATGTGGATCCTTTTCTTCCCGCTGACACAACTTATGTAAATATAGAGATTTTGCCCGATGATTCGCGCAAAATCAGTCTCTCGAAACATGTGTGATTGTGAAAAAAATTTTTATTGACAAGACTGATTCTACCAACAAGTATCTGTTGGAAAATGCCGGTGAATTGGGAAATTTTACTATGGTTGTGGCCGGAATTCAGACCGAAGGCCGCGGCCAGAGGGGAAACCGTTGGGAGTCGGAGCCGGGCAAAAATCTAACCTTCTCGGTGTGGCACACTCCCGTAAATATACTTGCAAAGGAGCAATTCGTCATCAGCGAGGCTGTGGCTCTCGCTGTTGTAGATCTTCTCGCCACTTATGGAATTTCGGCAACGGTGAAATGGCCTAATGATGTGTATGTGGGAGATTCTAAAATTTGCGGTATCCTCATTGAGCATTCTCTGCAGGGAAGCCGGATCTGCAACTCTCGAATTGGAGTGGGAATAAATGTGAATCAAACGGTTTTTACAAGTGATGCCCCGAATCCCATGTCAATGAAAATGCTCACCGGTTCTGATTATGACCTCCATAGATTGGCTGAAGAAGCGGGGTGCACAATTCAGAAACATCTGGAATTGTGCGGCTCTCCGGAGGGTCGCACTATATTGCATGAAAAATTCACGCGAAATTTGTGGAGGGGTAATGGAATGGCCTTTCCCTTCCGAAGAAGGTCGGAAGAGTCTGTTTTTCCCGGTGTAATAGTGGGTGTTGCCCATGATGGAGCCATCTCAATTCTTGATACGGCTACCGGCGTCATGTCGAAATATCTCTTTAAGGAAGTGGAATTTATATTGTGATTTTAGATAACAATGACAACTAAAGAACCTGTTTGGAAGCAACTGATTTCATATGTGGTGAGGTGGCTGCTGCCTCTCGCTTTGACAGTGTTACTGCTATGCTACATGTTTAGGAAGGTGAATTTTTCCGATATGTGGCATCTGATTACACACGGTGTGGATTATTGGTGGATTTTGCTGGCAATGGCAATCAGTGTGTTCAGCCATATTTTCCGAGCGCTACGCTGGCGGATACAATTGAGGAGTCTCGGAATCACGCCTCCGTTAATGGCGTTGTGTTGTTCTATTTTTGGCACATACGCTCTTAATCTCGTGTTTCCGAGACTTGGTGAAGTGTGGCGATGCACATATATCGCCTCCCGTGAGAAAAAACCGGTCACGGAAATTGTCGGCTCCATGGTGGCCGACAGATTTTCAGATTTGATTATGGTGTTCATTATCACCCTCTTCACACTTATTGTGGCTGCCCCGGCTATCGAGGCTTTCCTTGAAAAATATCCCATAGGGCGCGATTTGATTGCACTGGTGCAAAACCCGTTGATATGGCTGTTGTTTGCGGTGATTGTACTGTTGATATGGGGAGTGTTTGCATTCGGCCGCAATCTCGGCCCGATTATCAAAATTCGCCGGTGGGTGGCTGAAATGTGGCATGGATTTGCAGATGTTGCCGGAATGAAGGGTAAATGGCAATTCCTTGGCTATTCAATTGCTATCTGGGCATGCTATTATGTGCAGCTCTATGTGGCTTTTTTCGCATTCCCTTTTACACGCGCTCTTTGTGTGGATCCGTCGCTTGCCTTCGGCTTGGTGCCTTGTCTCGTGGCATTTGTGCTCAGCTCTATCGGCATGGCTGTCCCTTCCAATGGGGGCCTTGGACCGTGGAACATTGCTGTAATGTTCGGCCTCGCAATATATGGCGTTACGGATGCCGAGGGCACGGCTTTCTCTATGTTGCAATGGTCAGGTCAAACTGTGATGCTGATTGTCTTGGGAATCTTTACAATGATTTATATTTCCATCGGAAAAAGGGAAAACCGAATGAAGCCTAAAACCGCCCCTAAGCCTTAAAATTTTTACGAAACAGGGTATAATGTATAAGATAATATGAATTTAAAAGAGGACAACAAGAACGATTATTTCGACGGGCCTGATATTCCCGAAAATCCGATTGTGGAGAAGAAGCCCGTCTATAAGCCTGACGACCCCAGATATTGGGATCAGCCGGAAGATGAATTCGAACATCTTCGCCCCTCCGGCCGATATTCCCGGAAGCTGTGGATATGGGTGGGCGCCGTTGCTGTGGCAGTCGGAATTATATGGGGGGTATATCTCAGATACTTTTCTCCATATATCACTCAGGCCGCCCAATATGGTTATGTTGAGAAAATCTCGAAACATGGCGATGTGTTCACAACTTATGAGGGGATTATTTTGCCCTATAAAAGCCTTATGGACACCACTCGCGCTTATGAAGGCGACTTCGAATTCTCAACATCCAACCCCGAAATCGCCGCGCGATTGAAGGAAATGCAGTTCTCTAACCTTCCGGTCAGAGTGATTTATAGCGTTTATCACACTCGGATGCCCTGGCGTGGAAACACCCGCTATATAATCACTCGTGTCGATTCTGTGAATGAACGCGACATACTCCCGCCCGACCGGCAGCCTGCCACTGTTAAAGGAAATGAATAAGATGATTTTTTATCGGTTTTATCGGAGTTTTTTTCCGATTGTCGCTTTCTTATTCGCAGCCATATTCAGGCCTGTCGGAGCTGTTGCAGCTGATTGGGAGGTGGTAGACTCCACGTTGGTGATAAAATCAGGTATTAAGTCGATTCCATCGAAAGAATTTGCCGATAGAAGTGATTTTAATAATGTAAGGTTCATGTTGCCGGCAACTTTGGTTGAAATCGGTGAGTATGCCTTTATGGGGTGCTCTAACCTCGAATCGATTGAATTGCCGTCAACTCTCAAAAAAGTAGGTGACGGAGCGTTTCGCGAATGCAGCTCGTTGCGTGTGGCGGTCTTAAATGAGTCTGTACGAAAATTGCCCGTTGAACTCTTCGCATGGTGCGAAAATTTGCAAAAGGTGTCGCTCCCGCAATGCCTGAAAAGCATTTCTTCGCGAGCTTTCGCATATTGCCGGAATCTTGAAAATATTACAATCCCCCCGGCAGTGACTCATATAGGGGCTAACGCTTTCTCTTTCTGTAAGTCTTTGAAGAGTATAGATCTCTCTGTGCATATAACCGAGTTGGAATCTTATGCATTCTCGGAGTGTGTGGCTCTGGAGAGGGTTGTATTGCCGGGAAACGGAAAAATGCTTGGGGAGCTCATCTTCAGCGGATGCCGCAACCTGCGGGAAATTACAGTTCCATCGATGATTCCGCCATATTTCGACTGCAACAGCACCCTCTTTGAAGATAATGAGAGTCATATGTATTCCACATGCCGACTCGTTGTCCCGGCTGCCGCATTGACGCGCTATAAATCGAAATTTCCCTGGAATCTTTTTGCAGACATCATCCCTTATGTTCGTTAGCAACAACAGCGTTGTTCGAGGTCTATGTGTCTGTATTATAACGAATCCAACATTAGGAGCGGCTTATTTTTGAGATGATTTATTCAATCTCAGCGGGAGCAACTTCTTTATTGTGATTTCTTGATTTTACAGAGTCTACCCCGGCTCATGCATGCAACCCTTTGTGTTAAATTTTTTATGAAACAGACTCTTAACATTTTTTCATACATCTGAACCCCAAATATATCAATATTGTGGTAAAATTTGATTACATTTGCAAATACAAATAAGAATTCAATATTTGCATATTGATGGGAAAAATAATAGCGATAGCGAATCAAAAGGGTGGAGTGGGAAAAACCACTACATCGTTTAATCTCGGTGCCTGTCTTGCCATTGGCGGCAAGAAGGTGCTCCTCGTTGATGCCGATCCGCAGGCTAATGCAACGTCGGGAATCGGTGTGGAGGTGGATGAAAGCGATGCTTCCATCTATGAATGTCTCATCGACGGGTATCCTGCCGGGGATGCAATCTTGCACACACAAGTGAAAAACCTCGATATAATTGCCTCAAGAATAGATCTTGTAGGCGCGGAGGTGGAGCTTATGAATCGCGCCGACCGCGAGCATGCCCTCTCGAAAGTGCTTTCGCCGGTGAAAGACAGCTATGACTATGTGCTGATTGATTGCAGCCCTTCGCTCGGCATTATCACTGTCAACGCGCTTACGGCCTCCGACTCTGTGCTTATCCCGGTGCAGGCCGAATATTTTGCGTTAGAAGGAATTGCCCAGTTGCTTAACACTGTGAGAATCATTAAAAGCCGGCTCAAACCCACACTTGAAATCGAAGGCTTCCTGCTGACGATGTATGACGCTCGGCTTCGCCTTGCCAACCAAATTTTTGAGGAATTGAAAGGCCATTTCGGCGATATGGTGTTCACCACTGTTATCCCCCGGAACATCAAGTTGTCGGAGTCTCCGAGTCATGGTCTGCCGGTGATTCTTTATGACCCCGATTCGCGCGGTGCAATCGCATATATGCAATTGGCAAAGGAATTGAAATCAAGAAACAAGAAGAAAAAATGAGCATGCAGAAACGCAGAGCGTTGGGGCGCGGGCTCGATTCGTTAATCAGTCTTGATGAGGTGCGCACTGATGGCTCTTCAGCAATTTCCGAAATAGAGTTGGCAAGAATTGAGCCTAATCCGGAGCAGCCGCGACGCACATTCCCCGAGGAGAGTCTGGAGGAGCTCGCCGACTCTATCCGCGAACTCGGCATCGTGCAGCCTCTCACGCTGAGACTTGCCGACAATGGCAAATATCAGATTATCGCCGGTGAGCGACGGTGGCGTGCCGCCAACCGGGCAGGCCTTAAGTCAGTGCCGGCTTACGTGCGAACCGCCTCCGACTCAGAAATGACCGAAATGGCCCTCATAGAGAATATACAGCGGGAGGACCTAAATGCAATCGAAGTGGCTCTCGGATTTAAAAAGCTGATTGACACTTATAAACTTACGCAAGACCGGCTCTCAACACGCCTTGGTAAAAACAGAGCCACAATTGCCAATCATCTCAGACTTCTCAAATTGCCTGCAGAAATCCAGATTGGCTTGCGCGACCGCCGCATCGACATGGGACATGCAAGAGCTTTGCTCGCTGTCCCCGATACCAAAGACCAGCTCCGGCTATATAAGAAAATATTAAAGGAGGGGCTCTCGGTGAGAGCCGTTGAGAAACTCGCGCGGGATGCCTCTGAAAATCAGGAAAAAGATAAAGAGGTGAAGCATGTTGCCGCTGATTCACATGCATATGATGCTTTCGCCGAACAACTTTCGAAACGTTTCAACACTCCGGTGAAGTTCAAACGCAACGCCAGCGGAAAAGGCACCATCACAATCAATTTCTCCTCCGACGATGAGTTGCACCGGTTAATCAAGGCTTTGGAATAAATGAATCCTCTCAACAATAATAACAAATCCGCATTCGCACACCGCCCGCTTGAACGCACTCTCATCTGTGCTCTGTGCTTTCTGATGGTTTTCCCAGTTGGATATTTCTCTGCCGGTGCCTTTGCCGCTGAACCGACCAACGACTCTGTATATCTTGACGCAAAAGTGGAAGTGGCCGATTCAATCCCTCCCACTGTGGTGCAGGCAGATGATTATGCATACGATGAAAACGGCAAAATTCCGTTCAATCCATCTCCAACACGTGCGGTGTGGCTCTCCGCACTTTGCCCCGGTCTCGGACAAATCTACAACCGAAGGTATTGGAAGCTCCCTATTATTATCGGGGGGTTCATGGGGCTCGGATATGCCACCAACTGGAATAATAATCAATACCAGGACTATTTGCAAGGATATCGCGATATCCTCGACAATGATCCCAACACGAAATCATATATGGATTTCTTCCCACCAACCGTTGAGGAAGGATCGCTCGACAAAGCCTGGCTTGAACGCACTTTCAAATCAAGAAAGGATTATTACCGGCGCAACCGCGATTTGTGCATTATCTGCCTTGTGGCTCTATATGCTCTTTGCATGCTCGATGCTTATGTGGATGCCTCTCTCACCCATTTCGATGTCTCTCCCTCTCTCTCTATGGATGTGGCTCCGGCTGTAATGCTCAACAAGGCAGGAGGCAAACCCGCGCTCGGCCTTAACTGGGGCCTGACTTTCTAACCCCGGTTAAATCGATACAATATTATAATTATAACACACTATATTGTTGCTCGCTACGCTTTAGAGTCTGTTTCACCTCATAATAATATGGAAATGACAAAATATATTTTTCAGCTCGCAATATTGGCATCGGCTTCTCTGGTTTTTCCCCTTGCAGCACACGCCGACCAGGTTCGGAATGTGCTTGATGTGAAAACAGGAATCACCGACTCAAATATAATCTTCCCCGAAAGCTACGAGATTGACACTCAAAAAATGCTCGAAGGATGGTATATGAAAAATTACACCGCCACTGATGACCGATACAGTCGGCAAAGCGATGTGGAGGTCTCCGACGACGTTATCCGAAAAAGGCTGGCGTCTCTTAACACTGTGATTGAAATGCCTTTCAATCAAATTGTGCGAAGCTATATCGAACGCTACACTCGCAACGGACGCTCGGGGGTGGCGGCAATCCTTGGCCTCAGCCACTATTATATTCCCATTTTTGAGCAGGCTCTCGAAGAAAACGGCCTTCCGAATGAGCTGAAATATCTCCCCGTCATTGAGTCCGGACTCAATCCGAATGCCGTGTCGCGTCATGGCGCAACCGGGCTCTGGCAGTTTATGCTCGCCACAGGAAAGGGTCTCGATATGGAAATATCCTCTCTCGTTGACGAGCGCCGCGACCCTTTTCTATCTTCTCAAAAGGCTGCACAATATCTCAAAAGCCTGTATGAGTCTTACAACGATTGGAGCCTTGCAATTGCTGCATACAATTGCGGCCCGGGCACTGTGAACAAAGCTATTCGGCGTGCCGGTGGCGACCCCGCAAACCATGACTTCTGGTCAATCTATTATTTTCTCCCCGCTGAAACAAGGGGCTATGTGCCAATGTTTATTGCGGCTAATTATGTGATGAATTATTATCCTTATCACAACATTAGCCCCGTGCTTGCCACAAAACCTTTGGTCACTGACACTCTCATGATTTCTGACCGCGTGCATTTCAACCAGATTTCCAAGGTGCTCGACATTCCCGTTGACGAGCTGCGTGTGCTCAATCCGCAATTCCGTGCCGATATAATTCCGGGCCGACCCGACAAAAGTTATACACTTGTGCTCCCTTCGCAACAATGTCATGCCTACATTATGAGTGAGGATGCAATAAAGGCTTATGATGCCGATAAATATGCCTTGCGCTATGATGCGGAGCCCGGCGTGCAGCCGAGTGCTTCCGATGTGCGAGCGGTGGAGGATGAGGCTCAGCGCGAATTGGCTCAATTTTCTGCAGGCAGCGACGATGACCCCGAAGTGTCGATAGCTCCCGTGGAGCCGGCTCCTGTTGAAACGGAAGTGCCGGTGAAAAAAGTAAAACCCGGCAAAGCTGCCGGAGCCACAGCCGTGCAGCACAAGGTGGCGCCGGGAGAAACTCTCTCATCAATTGCCAATAAATATGGCGTCACTGTAGCCGACTTGAAGAGCTGGAATAATCTTACACGCAATTCAGTGAGAACCGGTCGTGTGCTTCGGGTAGCTTCCGATGCCACCCCTGCCAAAACCGTGGCAAATGCCGCTGCAACTCCGAAAGTGGGAAAATCCAATACCGCTGCCGTGGCCGCTAAGGAAACTAATTCTAATGCCTCAGACAAAAATGCCGGCAAAAAGAAATCCGCAAAGAAAAAAAAGGATGTCAAACCATCTTCTCACAGCGTGAAATCCGGAGAGAATCTTACCACTATCGCCAAAAAATATGGAGTCACCGTGTCGGAACTCAAAAAGGCGAATGGACTCTCCGGGGATGAATTGCATCCGGGCGACAAACTGAAATTGCCCGGAAAGGAAAAAGCGGCGACAGGCAATTCAAAAAAAGGAAAAAAGGCAACCGGCGCTAAAAAAGCAAAAAAGAAAAGAAAATAAAATAATGTAATAAACGGGTATTCAGGCCATGTGTCCGCATACCCGTTTTTATGTAACATGCTATTATTTATCTAATACCACGAACATGCAAGCCACGGTGCTTGCCAAATAACAGCCTTTATCTAAAATGATATCCACATTAATTGCTTTGTTTGTCGTCGGTTATCTGGCGATCGCTCTTGAGCATCCTTTGCGTGTTGACAAAACCGCAACCGCCCTTCTGCTCGGTATGTTGCTCTGGATTCTCTATGCCCTCGGTGCAGAATTTATTGTGCCGCTTGTAGAGGGTGAAAGCCTGAAGGCCTACGTAGCGGCTCATCCATCTCTTGCGAATGCCGGTCTGCACATGCAGGCTCTTGATTATGTGATTAACGTGAAAATCGTTGAAACGCTCGGAGATGTCACACAGACCCTCTTCTTCCTTATCGGGGCCATGACAATTGTAGAACTGGTCGATATTCACGGAGGATTCACTGTAATCACTAATAAAATCAGCACACGCAACAAGCGCACTCTGTTGTGGGTGCTGTGTGCCGTGACATTCATTTTTTCCGCCGTGCTTGACAATATGACCACTACAATCGTGATGGTGCTCCTGCTGCGGAAAATTATAGAAGACAAGCATGAGCGATGGCTATATGCCGGAATGATTGTAATCGCCGCCAACACCGGCGGAGCATGGAGCCCTATCGGGGATGTCACTACAATCATGCTCTGGGTGAAAGGTAATGTCACTGCCATGGCGCTCGTGGAGCGCGTGTTGCTCCCCTCTGTGGTTGCTGTTGTGGTGCCGGCTCTCATCATAATGCGTAATTTGCGCGGGCAAATTCCTGCGATGTCAACTCCGGTGGCCGACCAGACGCATGGCATGTCTGCAAAAGAGCGCACATTGATTCTTGTGCTTGGTGTGGCGGGCCTTCTCTTTGTGCCGGTATTCAAGAGCATCACGCATCTTCCTCCCTTTGTAGGGATGCTGTTTGTGCTGGGAGCCTTGTGGCTTTACACAGAAACTTTCTATAATGGCAAGAAGATTGAGCGTATCAAGCAGCACAGATTGCCACAGGTAATTGCGCGTATCGACATGCCCTCGATATTGTTTTTCCTCGGCATATTAATGGCCGTGGCTGTGCTTGATGCCGCCGGAATCCTTGAGGCTACTGCCACATGGCTTGATGCCAATGTGCATGATGTATATGCAATCAATGTGTTTCTGGGTGTGCTCTCGTCGATATTCGACAATGTGCCTCTTGTTGCCGGAGTGATGGGAATGTATCCGCTTGAAGATGCTGGAGCAGTGGGCTATGCCGCCAATTTTGTGCAAGACGGTGTGTTTTGGGAGTTCCTCAGCTACTGTGCCGGTGTGGGTGGAAGTCTGTTGATTATAGGCTCCGCTGCAGGTGTGATTGCTATGGGTCTTGAGAAAATCAATTTCGGTTGGTATCTTAAAAAGTTCACCATCCCCGCTTTGTTGGGTTATCTCGCCGGCGCAGCCGTATATATAGCAGAAGTGACCCTGCTTTAACATCTTTTGGGCAATGAAGCCTCAAAGCCGCGGCAATCAATCATATGAAAAATCATCCAAAAGCCGGATTTCATTTTGAAAGAATAAAAAAAAACATTACCTTTGCATCAGTTTCAAGAGGAAAGCGCCGCCAATCATGGCAAAATTCGCAAATCCTTTGAAACGTTGGATTGTCTTATGGTGTAATGGTAGCACTGCAGTTTTTGGTTCTGCCTGTCCAGGTTCGAATCCTGGTAAGACAACAATAAAAAAGAAAGAGCCGAACCCCGGAGGTTTGGCTCTTTCTTGCATACTACTCTTTTTTATATTTGGAAATTTGCTTCAAATAATTACCTTTCGCGTAGACGTGCCTTGGCGAAGAATATAGATGCCTTTTGGAAGACGGTAGCGGATGTTTTGCTCGAAATTTTCCATTTCACCGCTATATACCGGCTTGCCGTCGAGCGAAATCACTGTCAGATTAGCATCCTCCGTTGCGTCTGTCGCAATCCCCTCAACATTTGAATGATCGCCCTGTGCGAAGAGTGGCAATGACGGAAACCAATAGTTCTGTATCATGTCGTAATCGCGAATTTTGCTCCCGTCGGGCGCATATCTGCGTGTAATATACACCGGTGTGCCAAATTCATGATAAAGCGACACATACATTTCATCACTCTTTGGATCAATGCCCATTGAGCAGCCATACAGTTTCCAGTTTTCGCCATCGGAGTCAAGATCAATGTGAAGTGACAGCTCATCCTTGTCAATGTCATATTTGTAAATCTTCGTGCCGGTGAACCAGCGGTTCTGTCCCCCCTTCCAATATAGTGCATTCTCCACTGCGGATGCCGTAAAAGCATCCGGTGTCCATGCATACCAGGAATTTGACGGTGGATACATCCCTTCGGCTATGTTTACAAGCTTCGTTTCGAGCGTTTTCGGATCCACACGCACCAGGTAGGGGAGAGTCGCGCCCGTGCCCTGAGTGTTTTTGGCTACTGAAAGCCACAGCATTCCATCCTTGGATTTCACAATCGAGCCTATACCCGCCTTCTCCGCAACAATGCTCATCGGAATGATATCCGTCACTTCATCCTTGTCGGGATCCACCACAAGAAGACCATATTGCTGATGGGCCGCGAATATCTTCCCGGCGGCCCTCACCATCATTCCTGTCTGCCCATGATATAATGAGCCGGTGGGATCGGTATTCGGCTTGTCGTTGTCGCCCCCGGCATTCGGGTTGCCCGTGCCCTTCACCTGTCCCATGATTTCATAAGTGTCAAGATTCATAATCCACATGCCGTTGCTCGTAGAGATATAGCCTTTGTGCTCGTCAACGCCTACAAATCCCCGCCCGTCACACTGTGCTCCCGAAGGGTCTATCTGCTCCGCCTGATGAAGCAGCTTCAGCGTCCCGGCGTCTGCCACCGTGATTCGCCCTCCGGTGACACTCGCACCGGGATCCTTCTCCTGTTTGGCAATGAGATAAAGTCGGCCATACCAGATTGCTCCATACTGGTTTGTGCATCCCAGCTCGTGTCCCGGATTCTCGGCCTGAAACACCCGGTATTTCCAAAACACACCTTCCGGATCATCCGGCATCAGATAATTCAGTGTGGAGTTCTGATGTCCATACCAGTCCTCGTTCACAAAAATTATCCCCTCCGTATAATCGGAATCCGCCGCGCCTGCCGTTATGGCAAGCGCGGGGATTATTGATAGAATTAACTTCCGGAACATACTTATTTCACAATGATTTTCATCGCCGAACCATTGCTGCCACTCACAACATACACTCCCGGGTGTCTGCTAAAATCAAGAACATAATTGTCAGAGTCAGCAACAAACCGAATCAGCTCCTCACCATTTAGGCTATATACGGTGAATTCCTCGCCGATGTGGCCGTTGATATGGAGGCGTGTTCCTTTGAACAGAATTGAGCGTGAGCCATCAATCTCATTGATGGAGTTGGTGCCGTCATTCACGCTCACATTGATATTCTTTGTCACCAGGCGTCCGTTGGATTCGGCATTGATTGCGAACGACACATTTCCCTCAGCATGGGGTGTTACAGTGAGCTTTCGTCCTTCAAGCTTCACTTCCGCGGGCACCGTAACTTCATCTTCATTCATCTCTGCAGCAATCATTGGCGCGCCTTCAAGGCTTATGCGAATATTGCGGTTGATGTTGTCGGGATCATCAACAAGCTCGTTGAGATCATATTCAAGCGGCTCGTTGTCATAAGGCACTTCAATGTCGTCAAGGTTGATTTCAACATCATATTTGTCGGGAAGAATAGGGAGTGACTGAAACCAGTAATAGGGCTCCAACTTTATTTTGCGGTCAATTTCACCGGTGTCTGCGTTCACCCACATTGTCCAATGGTCACGGTAGCCGCCGCTGGCCGCCCCTTTTCTGCCGGCCATGACAATCAGCTGATTGCTCCGAGGGTCGTAAAGCGGGGTGCCATAAGTCATCAGGCCTACCTCTTCGCCAAAACCATTGATGCCGGTTTTGTCGGATAATGTAAAGAATGCCTTGATATCCTTCGGATCATCGCCGATGGTGTAGCGATAATAGTCGCCGGTGGCTCCTCCCATTATCCCGGCTGCTCCGGTCACAAACCAAAGGTCATTGCCGGTGTATGAACCCTTGAAGGCAGTGGAACGCCATGCTCCCCAGCCGCATACCACTGTGCCGAGTGATGCCGGCATGGATACACGGTCCACCTCTTCAAGTGTCTCCGGATCAATTGCCACAAATACCGAACATGCCGCGCCGGACTCGTCTTTCCCGATTGTGCAATACCACACATTGCCGTCGGCACTCTGTGTGACTCCCTGCACTTGCTCGTCATGCACCGTTGCCTCGTTGAGTTTGTCGGTGTCGGTGTCTATAATAAGCAGACCGGTTTTCTGCATTATTGCGAATACATGGCCGCATGAATTCACCATGTCGCCCACCTGGCCATTATAGAGATTGTTGTTGTTGCCCGTGTTCATTGCAACGCGGCCGGTTATTACCGGATTGGCGGCGTCAGTTATGTCGACCACATATATGCCGTTATTTGAGCTGACATATACCTTGTCGGGGGTTGCGCCGCACACTGCGCGTCCGTCACCGCTGAATTTGTTGCCGTCAGCATCTGTCACCTCCAAAAGGTCGAGGCTTCCGAAACGCTTGAGTGTGGACGCATCGGCAATCACCAGGCGGCCGCCGCCCGGCATCGGGTCGCCACCATCCTGTGCTTGCTTGGAGGCCACAATAAGTTTGTCGTTCCAGATTATGCCATGCTGGGAGGTGGCTCCGAAAGCCATCCCGGGATTCTCTTTTTCGTATGCCTGATAAATCACCTCGCCATCCTCTGTGAAGTAATTAAGACCGCCGTTGGTGTGTCCAAACCATTCTTCGTTCAGAATAATTGTGCCTTCAGTATATCCTCCCTCAAGCGGAGTTCGGTCAGCTTCAATCACATTCACAACAAAGTCTGCCTCATATTTTCCGTCGGCCGATGTCACATGCAATTTCGCCGGATGATCGCCTGTGGGACGATGCCCGGACAGCTCAAGGAATTGGCTGCGCACATTATTGATGTCCCACCAGTTTACATTGTATGTGGAGCATGTCATGTCATCGCGCGAAGTGCCGTTGTCTGTCAGGGTTATCTTCACTTCAGGTATATCGGCGTTTTCCGGCGTTATCACCGGCTTCAGACCCACAATCCGGCGCACCGGCACATTGATTATGCCATCCTCTGTGCCGGGACCGAAGTTCACGCCTGTCACGGGGTTCAGAAGCTGTGACTTGAGAATGAAAGATGCCTTTATTTCTTTATTACAGTTGTATTCGGCTGTAACTGCTGTTTCTCCCTCCTTTTTCAGGGTCTTAAGCCCCGCTGTGGCGCTCCAGGATGCTATTGTTTTGTCAGAGATGGTGAAAGTGACGCCCGTGTAGGTGGCATTCTCCGGTGTTACATTCAGTGTGTATTCCACTGTATTGTTAAGGCCGCTTGTGAGCTCTTCTTCGGCAAATGAGATTGCGGTTGCCGGAATCTCGGGTGTATCTACATTGAGTGTCATATAATTAGATTCGCACCATTTGCCGTTGATCATCGGGCGGAAACGCATGTATGTAGTGCCTGTGGCTCCGACGAACACAGGACGTGCATGATAGGAGCCGTCCACAGATGTGTAGGGACTGGTTATGATTTTTTTGTCAAGAAGATAGCTCGTATTTTTTGATGATGCCTGCCAGTTGGATGTGTTGGAAATTTTGGCGCCCTGGGGCTGCACAAGCACGGGGAGCACAAATCCGGCATCAGAAAGCTTCACTGTCATCTCCTCAGGCACCCATACACCCTGCTCATCGGGCCCGGGCAGATAGAAATAGTAGGGAGCTGCCCTGTCGGGTTCAGCGGTGTCTGCAGGTGCGTAATGAAGTGATATTACCGGTGTCTCTTCATCAGAGGCGTTCATCGCGTATTCCACATGCCAGATGTTGGCTGAATCGTTCACTCGGATAGCATCTTTCACATCAAGCTCATTGTTGCCGTCAAGATCGAATTTCACGGAGGAGATTCCTGTCCCGTTATCCTCAATTTCAAGGCGTTTGTCGGCCTGCGCAATAGCTTTCACAACCTCTGTAGGGTCTGCGGCATCGCTGTTTGTGCGGTAGCCGAGCACAAGATTGTCAAGACGCTCATCATTGTTGAAATCGATAGTGACAGCATAAAGGTTCGCCCCATCGCCCACTATGTAGCGGATATTCTCCACATTGATGCCGCATACAGGCTTGGCCTCATCGATGTGCTTGAAATTTCTCCACACCTTTGCATTGCCATCTGCCTCCTGACTGAAACGGCCGGCAACAGCATTCAGACCCGGTGCCGCAAGCGTAAGAGAGACGGCTGCCGTAATGCTTAAAGAAATTTTTCGGATTTTCATGTTTAGTTGTTGTGTTGTTTGATTATTTAATTACGATTTTCTTTGATTTGGATCCCTTTCTGATGATGTATAGCCCTTTCTTGGGTCTGTTGTGTCCGATATATGTTCCGTCGATTGAATAGTATTCGCCGGGGGTGTCATCGTCGGTCGCTATTTCCGTTATATCCGAAGTGGTGTTGGCCGGGCGATAGCTGTAAAGCGTTTCATCTTGCGGAGGAGCCTCTCCCTCGCCTATACCTCCCACCATGGCATGCTCGAACATTGTGAACGACCATGCGTCCAGACTGCCATCGCTGAGTCGGCGGCCGGTGAAGCCTGAGCCGCTGTACATCCATTCATCATCTCTGATGTCGGCTGTCCAGTAGCTCCAGTAGCCGGTATACCATGCCGAATTCCACCAACCATACTCGTTTCCGCCTTCAGTTATTTTCCAACAGTCGTAATCGTAGGCCGGATAGCCGTAATGATTATAGTCAATCGGATGCTGGATATAGTGCTTTCCCGTTGTCCGCGCCTCCTCTATTGCCTCCCGGCAAATTTCAGGAGTGTTGTCTCCCGGAGCGGAAGATTGCCCGAACAGTGTATTGGTGTTGTAATAGTCAAAGTTGATAAACTCGTAGTCTTTCGCCATGTCAAAGTCGAAATAAATATTCTCAAGCAGCTTTTCGGCATTGCCAAACCCTATGCCGCACACAGTGGAGCCATATTGACCCGTAATCTGGGTGAGAAGCACAAGCTCCGTGGAGTTAGCGCAGATGTCTTTGAACATGTCATCGCCATTTCTTGTCTCTCCGGCGGGCCATCTGTAACCCCATACATATGCGGATGGGTCGGAGGCTCCGGCATTGTTATAAATCACTAATGCAGCCCTGTTTTCACCCTCGCCGGTCCAATGTGTAATTTTGTTGAAATCCACCTGAATCTGCGCTGTGGCAACCATTGATGCCGACATGCAGATTCCTGACAGTAAAATTTTTTTCATGATGTGCTGATGTTAGATTAGTGTTTGAAGCAAACTCTAGAACTCAAGTCCTGTGAGCTTTATGTGAAGGTCGCGCGCCTTGCTGATTTCAGTGGAAGTTTCGCCCAGCCATCCGCATGTCTGATTCACTCCGGTGTATACACGGATAAAGTCAACACCCGGGAGGTGCACCCGGTTGCCGTTGGAGTCAACAGCGTTGCCGATGTCGAATGAATTCAAATCCTCATATTCGTTGGGGTGGTTGTCAACATAACCCCATGGATAGCTGTAAAGCACATAATATGTGCCGCTTCCACTGATGTCCACACCATTGCGCGGAAGCAGCGAGCCGCTGAAATGCAGCGTGTTGCCCGCCACCCATGCCGGCCAATATTCCTGCTCATGGAAATAATTTTTCGGAATATAGCCCTCTGAATTTTCTGAGTCGGTCCAACGGATATAATGTGTGTCGGCAAGGCTGTTGTCTTCATCCTCAATAATCTCCCTGTCGGGTTCCGGACGGTTATACGTGATTGAATAGCTGTGTTTAGTGCCGGGATTGCAATATTCGCTCCCCGCCAGCTCATACCACGGGTCATCGGCAAGCCCGTTGCAATTCATGTCGTAACTCACCATCACAATCCCCGGCTCTGCGGAGCCTCCCCGGGCATCGGGATTTGTCAGTTCGTAAAATGCGTTCCCCCAGATGCGGAAGTCGTTCTCCCCATCAATATTCATCACTGTGTGGTCGAATGCAAATGTCACATATCCTCCGTAGCCTCCAAGTGAAATCATAATGTCATTGGTGCCGGAAATCGATTCCTCAGCTTTCTGAAGAATGTCGGCATATGTGTCGCCCTCCTCATATTTGGGCATTTCGTTGACAAATTGACCCGGGGCCGGACAATATTCAAGCACTTTCGAAATATACGGGCTATACTCCACTTCCTCATGCAATACATTTACGGTGAAGTCATATTTATAGGGGGTGGAATCATCTTTTATCTCAAATGATAGATTGTATATTCCCTCGTCAGCTGAAATAAATATGAAATCTTTGTTATGCGACACTGTTTCGCCATTGACACGCCATTCATATTTTTCACCGGTTAGCGCCGGGCGCAGGCTGAGCTTCTGCATCCTTGCTATGTAATAGGTGTCATCCAGGCCAAGGCTCACCGTGGGAATGTCATCGGTGCAACCTGCAAGGATGGCGAATAAGGATGCCGCGAGTGCGGATAAGGATGTTATAAGAAATTTCTTCATTTTCTCAAGAATGTTATGTGTGCCGGAATGTCGCCGGTGCGGACGCTCCATTTTTTCTTCCCCTCGGGCGAGAAACAATAGAGTGTGCCGCTGCTTACATAGTTTTTCGCATCCGTCACAAATATGTCACCGCTTTCGGGATGTATTGCTATCCCATAGGGGATGGTTATTTCTCTCTCGGTGCCGTCGGTTATGAAATTGGTCGATACCACTTCTTTGGTGCGCACATTTATTATGCCGTAGGAAATTGTGTTGGTCTGCGAATAATTGCTCCATTCTGTGGCATAGTAATAGAGTGAATCTCCGCGTATCGCCATGTTAGAGCATGCAATATTGAGTGTGTCGGTCACAACCATGTTGTTATATCCGGGCTTCTTGGCAAGCACGCACAATCGCGACGGACGGCTCTGATAGTCGCCCCGCGAACTTACCCACAGTTTGTTGTATCTGTCTTTCTTGAGTCTGTGCAGATTGATTGCCACCGGAATCTGCTGCACCTGCTTGAAATCGATCATCTGTATCACAGAAACCGTGTTGTCATAGTTGGGCGCACGATAGCCGCCGGAGTTGGCCACATACATGTAGTCGTCGATTATCTCCATCTCTTCGGGCTGATATCCCACCGTTACTTTCCTTGTAACACCCAGCGTTAATGTGTCTATCTCAAACACGGCCCCTTTCGGTGCATCGGGATTGATGAGCACCGGCCCTACGTAGGAGCTGACATAGGCTTTCCCCCGATGAAAGCGCACATAGCGACAGTTGGGAATATCTATCTGTCCAAGACGTATGCCGGTCTTTGCATCCATCACCTCCACCTTGTGAGAGCAATTCACCACTACATATAGCTTTGAGCCGTATATGCCTATGTCGTTGCCTACATCTCCCAGCTCTTTTACAACATTGGGATTGCGCTCGGCATAGAAATTGCGGGCATAAAGGCCGGTCATGTAGTCGAAATAATCAAGCGTGCATTTGTTCGACCCCATATTTCCCTCGTTCACAAGATAGAACCCGCGAATCTTGCTGTCTTCTGCCGGCGTTTCCGGAATGATGTCATACTCCGTGGGCACCACGAGCTCGTCCTCGCGACAGCCCGTGGTCACCGAAAGGAGTAAAATAATAAAAAGAAAAATTGTATGATTTGTTTGATGTCTTGGTTTCATATTTCCACTGTTAATGAAATGCGGTAGTTGCGTTTCGGCATGGGGTAGTTGATGATTACATCATAATCCTGGCTCAGAAGATTGTTCAGCTCGAGCATGGCTCTGAGGCGCGCCTTCCCCAAAGTGAAATCATAGCTTGCCGAGATGTCGGAGGTATACCACGGCTGTGTATAATTGTATCTGATGTTCTCCTGCTGATTATAGCGCTCTCCCACATAGATGAAGCTGTAGTTGAGATTGATGCCCCGCCATGAGGCGTTGAACACCATTGCGCCGGAGTTGCGCGGTATGTAGGGAATCTGGTCGCGATAGTAGTTGTCGGCAGGGTTGGTGACATCTATTGCACGCTGATATGTGTATTGCCCGCGAAGCGTTAAATCAAGCTCCTTTATAGGATTTACCGTAATTTGCGCCGACACATCAATGCCCCGTATATCCACAACGCCGAGATTTAGCATCGTCCAGCGAAACTGTTGCCCCTTGGGATAGGCCACAATCTTGTCTTTCACTTTGTTATAATATCCGTCCACGCTCACCATGGCGTGTGATATGAGATTCCCGGCCGAATAATGGTCAAATAAAAGTCCCGCATTATATTGTGTCACCCTTTCGGGATTCAGCTTCGAATTTCCCATGTCGGCATAATATAGATCGTTGAATGTGGGCATGCGGAATGACTTCTTGAAAAATGCGCGTATGGAGAAGTCGCGGAAACTCCTTATCGGGGAAAAGCTTGCATATACGGCGGGTGTGAATACTTTTTTGTCGGCCGGAGCCTCCTTCCCGTCGAGACTGTCATGGATGAATGTGCCCAGTCCGCTGGCTTGTATCTTGAGCTGCCCAAGGTCTATGGCCGTGGCGGCTGAAAGAAGATTGGTGCAGCGTGTCGGCTTTGCAAAGTCGTACATGTCGGCAATAAGCGTGTTCCACATGAAATCATAACTCGCCGAAACTCTCCACCAACTGAATATCTCATATTCGTTGGCTGTTGAGAAATATATTTCGCGCTGGCGATAAAGGTTGTCTATCTTTATCTGTTTGTCATCGTTATTGACATAGTGGGTGCGGTAAAAGGCATACTTGGCGGTGTTAAGCGTTGTGAACCGGCCATAATTTTGTGTGAAATTCCCTTGCACAAAGGAGTTGGTGTCCCAGATTCTCTCGCCGCGGCGCCACACATTGTTGACAATCGCACCGGGCACACCCCGCTCTGAATTGTAATTGTATACCTTTATATGCCATTCTCCCGCGTTGAGCGCGCCATTAAGATTGGCTTCTATGCGAGTGGCGTTGATATCACCGTTTTGCCTCACGGCGGTGGTGTCATAGGCCAGCTCTCCGGCAGGATTCACACGTCGGTATCTGAATTTGTATTTGCCCGATGAATTGAGCCATTCTGCATTCAGCGACACGTTTACACGCTCCGACAGCCGCAATTCTATCAGGGCGGAGGGATTGAGCAGGTCGAATGAGCCGAATCGCAACGCCGCTCTCGCATGGTAGCTTTCTCCCTCTTTGAAATGCGGTGTGCGGGTGCGCATATAGATTGTACCGGCGGAGCCGAAGTCTCTCGCGGGTTGCAGTATCTGACTCTTCTGTCCGTTATGTAGCGAGATGGCCTCTATGTTGTCGAGCGAGAATTGGCCAAGGTCTATTTGTCCGTTCTGGGCGTTGCCGAGCTGCACTCCGTCATACACAACTCCGGTATGGTTGGTGCCCATAGATCTGACATTGACTGTTTTTATGCCTCCCACACCTCCATAGTCTTTTACCTGCACCCCCGCAAAGTAGCGGAGTGCGTCGGCCACACTGTTGCTGTTGAGTCGTTGCAGTTCGTCGCCTGAAAGTGTCTGCACGGGGATTATTTCCGTCTTTGTCTGCAGGGCGGTGACAACTACCTCCTTAAGCTGTTGCGTTTTCATGGTGTCGGCGTTCTCTTCGCCCGATGCCGTATATGGCGCGATGCTTATTAACCCGATAAGTGCGCCGATTCTGATAGTCTTCATTGTCTGAGTATTATGAAAAAACACTCCCGTTTGCACCATTCGGATGTGCACACGGGAGTGTCATAATATCTGATACGTCTCCGCAGTGGGTGACGCGACAATTTCGGCTGTCAAATCAGAATCTTGCCCATAATCCCGCAGGCTGTTCCAAAGATGGCTATGGCAGGTCTTCTGACTTGTCCCGGAAATCGCGCCTTCTCAGAGCTCTCTGCTCCAATGACATTGTGCGGTTTCTTTTTCAGAGTCTCTTAATAATAATTAAAAAAACTCTCAGGAACTTACAGCAGCGGGTACTGTTCAGGATTCTCACCTGATTCCCTTTTGATGCTTATGGCATGCGACTCTTCGCGGCCAAGCAACCATAACAGCCGCGAATTTATAAAAATTTTTTTATTCAGCAATAATAATACATTAATTTTTCTCCTTTCTCACCTAAGGCTCCGTTACATAAAAAACAGGAGACAAATCGCATGATTTATCTCCTGTTTCTGTGGGCGATTACGGATTCGAACCGCAGACCCTCTGCTTGTAAGGCAGACGCTC
>JAMPDQ010000006.1 GCA_023665575.1 Candidatus Amulumruptor caecigallinarius
GCTCAAAAATACACCGCCCTGACATTCACATTTTTTATTAAACAAGCTCTAAATTTATGGCAATAAAAAAAAAGGTAGCCATAAAAGTTTATTTCAAAAAAATACGAATTGGTTTGACATTTTATACCCGGGGATTATTTCCGGAAACACAACATCGGACGGTCTCCCCTAAAAGATATCTTCCAACTTATGTCAGAAACACAGATTTATAGTTATCAGGATGCATATGAGGCAAGCCTGGATTATTTCAACGGAGATGAACTTGCCGCAAGAGTATGGGCGAGCAAATATGCGTTAAAAGATTCAGAGGGCAATTTTTATGAAAAGACACCCGCCGACATGCACCATCGCATAGCCGCTGAAATAGCAAGAATCGAGAAAACATATCCCAACCCGATGGATGAGCAAACCATATTTGAGCTGCTCGACGGATTCAGATATATTGTGCCGCAAGGCAGCCCCATGGCCGGCATAGGCAATAATTTTCAAGTGGGCTCTCTTTCGAATTGTTTTGTGATTGGTCTTGACGGTCACCCCGACTCTTATGGAGGCATAATCCGTATTGACGAGGAGCAGGTGCAGCTCATGAAGCGTCGTGGCGGTGTAGGTCATGATTTGAGTCATATTCGTCCCAAAGGCTCGGCTGTAAAGAATTCCGCCCTTACATCCACAGGGCTTGTGCCATTCATGGAGCGCTACAGCAACTCAACTCGCGAAGTGGCGCAAGACGGACGTCGCGGAGCCCTGATGATGACAGTGAGCATAAAGCATCCCGATGCCGAGAGCTTCATCGATGCTAAAATGACCGAGGGGAAAGTGACCGGAGCGAATGTATCTGTGAAAATTGATGACGCGTTCATGCAGGCTGCCGTGAACGGCACCCCATATCGCTCACAATATCCTGTAAATTCCGACAATCCGGCCGTAAGCCGTGATATTGATGCAACAGCATTGTGGCAAAAGATTGTGCACAACGCATGGAAGAGTGCCGAGCCGGGAGTGCTTTTCTGGGACACCATACAACGCGAATCAGTGGCTGACTGCTATTCCGATCTTGGCTTTGAGACAGTCTCCACCAACCCCTGTGGCGAGATTCCCCTCTGCCCGTACGACAGTTGCCGCCTTGTGGCAATCAATCTCTACAGCTATGTTGACAATCCCTTCACCGAACGCGCTGAATTCAACTATGCCAAGTTCAGAGACCATGTGGCCAAGGCACAAAGGATAATGGATGACATTATCGACCTTGAAGCGGAGAAAATCGACACTATTATCGAAAAAATAAATGGCGACCCGGAGACAGACGAGGTAAAATCTACCGAACTGAATCTATGGAAAAAGATTCGCACAAAAACACTTGAAGGGAGGCGCACTGGATGCGGCACAACCGGAGAGGGAGACATGCTTGCCGCCCTTGGGTTAAGATATGGCACGCCCGAAGCTACAGCCTTTTCCGAGAGTATTCACCGCGAGCTGGCACTCGCCTATTACGGAGCCTCAGTGACAATGGCTGAAGAGCGAGGCGCCTTCAAAGTGTATGATGCAGAACGCGAAAAGAATAATCCGTATATATCACGACTGCGCGAAGCCGACCCCGCGCTTTACGAGCGAATGGTGAAACATGGACGTCGCAACATCTCATGCCTAACAATAGCACCCACCGGCACCACTTCAATAATGACCCGCACATCTTCGGGCATCGAGCCTGTTTTTATGCCCGTATACACACGCAAACGCAAAGTAAACCCAAGCGATACAGACGTGAGGGTTGACTTCATAGATGAAACCGGTGACGCCTTTGAAGAATACACCGTATATCACCACAAATTCATCGAATGGATGAAGGTTAACGGCTATGAGGTGAAACGCAAAATGACTCCGGAAGAAATCAAAGAGCTGGTGGCACGTTCTCCATATTACAAAGCTACCGCCAACGATGTTGACTGGATGGAAAAAGTCAGAATGCAAGGTGCGGTGCAGAAATGGGTGGATCATTCCATATCCGTAACCATAAACCTTCCGGCTGATGTCAGCGAAGAGTTGGTTGGCAATCTTTATGTGGAGGCATGGAAGGTGGGATGCAAGGGATGCACTGTATATCGTGACGGCTCAAGAAACAATGTGCTTGAGGCAATTAAGCCGGACAAACACGAAAAGGAGAGCCTTATAGCCACACCGGCACACATCATGAAGCGTCCCGCTGAGCTTGAGGCAGATGTGGTGAGATTCCAGAATAACAAAGAGAAATGGATTGCGTTTGTCGGACTCGTTGACAACAAACCTTACGAAATTTTCACCGGTTTGGCCGACGATGAGGATGGTATTTTCTGTCCTAAAAGCGTCAGCCACGGCAAGATTATAAAAGCCTTTGATGCAAAGGGAAACAAGCGATACGACTTCCAGTTTATCAATAAAAGAGGCTATAAAACCACTATTGAGGGTCTGAGTGAGAAATTCAATCCTGAATTCTGGAACTATGCCAAGCTGATATCCGGAGTGTTGCGTTATGGCATGCCAATCGATCAGGTGCTGAAGCTCGTGGGAGGCCTTGAGCTCGACTCCACCAACATCAACACATGGAAAAATGGTGTGGAGCGTGCTCTCAAAAAATATGTCACTAACGGAACCGCAGCAACAGGACAAAGATGTCCGCACTGCGGCGAGGAGACCCTGATATACCAGGAAGGGTGTCTAATTTGCACAAATTGCGGCACATCCAAATGTGGCTGAGACTCAGACACCATTTCATAAAACTTTTAAGGTTTATGAGTCTTTTTCAAAGCTGAAATAACTCAACAAATTTATAAATCATGAAAATTACATTTAATATCAACTACCACACCAATTGGGGTGAGTCGGTGTATCTGTACGGTGCCTCTCCGCTGCTTGGCAATGGTGATGCAAGGCAGGCCGTTGAAATGAGCCTGATAAGCCCCGACATGTGGCAGTTTACTCTTGATGTGCCCGAGACGCCTCTTGCGTTCGACTACTTCTTTGTGGTTAAGGCCGACAATCGCGCCTGGCGCTTTGAGTGGGGAGAACCCCACAAATTTGTGCCGGGAGCGGGAATATCCGATTATGTAATCTATGACAGCTGGCACGAACAGCCGGCCGACAAACCTTTCTATTCTTCAGCCTTCCTGAACGGCATATTGCGCCGTTCACACCGTGATGAGCCGCTTCCGATGATGCCCGGAACAGTCAATATCCGCATCGAAGCCGCAATGATTAATCCTGATGAAACGCTGGCCATCTGTGGCGAGGGTGATTATCTCGGGAACTGGGATCCCCGTCATGCCATCAAACTGAATGATGCGCATTTTCCGGTGTGGGAGGTTAATCTTGACTTGAGCAAGCTCAAAATTCCGTTTGAATATAAATTCATCATTCTCGACAAGGAGGGTGAAACTGTAGGCTGGGAAGCAATGAACAACCGCGTTTACGGCATTGTCCCCACCGGCCGCAACCAACAGATTATAATCGACGGCACTCGTTTCGCCAATCCCAAGCAACAGTGGAGAGGCGCGGGAACCGCCATACCCGTATTTTCCATTCGCTCAGAAGAAGACTTCGGCGCCGGTGATTTCTATGATATAATGAAGATGGCCGACTGGTGCAAATCAACAGGACAGAACATACTTCAGATTCTGCCCATCAACGACACCACAATGACCGGCACATGGCTGGATTCCTATCCCTACAAAGCCAATTCAATCTTTGCATTGCATCCCATGTATTTGCGCATGGAGGCCGTGGGAACACTGAAAGATGAAGCAAGACTCGAATATTACGAAAAGCTGCGACAGGAGCTGAATATGCTCACTACGGTAGACTATGAGCGTGTAAACAATGCAAAATTGGAATATCTGCATGAGCTCTACGCACAAGACTTCGGCTCAACGCAACGTCGCAAGGATTACAAGGAGTTTGTAGCCGCCAACGACCATTGGCTTTTCTCCTATTCCGCATGGTGCGTGCTCCGCGACCTCAACCACACGGCCGACCACTCCAAATGGGGAGAATATTCAGTATTCAACCATGACAAAGTGGCCGGATTCATGAATGAACACCGCAAGGAAGCCGACTTCTATTATTTCATGCAGTATCATCTTGACCGTCAGCTTCGCCACGTGCGCAACTACGCCCATTCACAAGGTGTCATTCTCAAGGGAGACATTCCTATCGGTGTGAGCCGCCACAGTGTTGACACATGGATTGACCCCCGCCTTTTCAACATGGACTGTCAGGCCGGAGCGCCCCCCGATGATTTTTCAGTGCTCGGACAAAACTGGGGCTTCCCCACATATAATTGGGATGTAATGGCAGAAGATGGTTTCAAATGGTGGAAAAACAGGTTTGCAAAGATGGCCGAATATTTCGATGCATACCGCATTGACCATATTCTCGGCTTCTTCCGCATATGGCAGATTCCGCTCACGGCCACCCATGGTTTGCTCGGTTATTTCAATCCGGCAATGCCATATTCAGCCGATGAACTTCGGAATTCCTACGACTTCTGGATTAATCCCGAAGTGCAGACATATCCCCTTATCCTTGAATGGATGCTCACCGACTTCTTCGGTGAATACACCAACGAGGCAAAAGATCTTTTCCTCGACCGCATTGGCGGTGACCGCTACGGTCTAAAGAGCATTGTGGACACACAGGTGAAAGTAGAGGAATATTTCAAAGGGAAAGAAGAGAATGAGAAGAACAACCGCTTCAAAAACGCGCTTCTCGGTTTGCTTGATGATGTGCTCTTCATAGAAGACCCATATCAGAAAGGACACTATCATCCCCGCATCTCTGCCCAATACACATATCAATATCGCGTGCTCAGCGATTATGAAAAATGGTGTTTCAATCGTCTCTACAACGATTTCTTCTATCATCGCCACAACGACTTCTGGTATGGCAAGGCAATGTGGAAACTTCCTCCATTGCTCGACTCTACATCCATGCTCGCCTGCGGTGAAGACCTCGGCATGATTCCTGATTGCGTTCCGGCTGTGATGCACCAGTTGGAAATTCTTTCACTTGAGATTCAGCGCATGCCTAAAGACCCGAAAGCAGAATTCGGCGACACCTGGCATTACCCATATTATTCAGTATGCACCACATCCACCCATGACATGGATGGAATCCGCGCATGGTGGGAGTCGGACCACGCTGTTGCTCAGCGTTTCTATAACAATGTGCTGCATGAGGCCGGTGAAGCTCCCTATTTTGCAGAGCCCTGGATTTGCGATAAAATCATCGACTTGCAGCTCAAAAGTCCGTCAATGCTCTGCATACTTCCTCTGCAGGACTGGCTCTCAACGGATGGTTCGATACGTCGCCAGAACCCGGCTGAAGAGCTAATCAATGTTCCGGCTAATCCCCGTCACTACTGGCGCTACCGCATGCACTTGACAGTTGAAGAACTTCAGTCGAAGACTTCTTTCAACGCCATGGTTAAAACCAAGATTGAAGAATCAAACCGATAACCCTGATAACATGCGGGAGGATTCTGATTCAGCATCCTCCCGCATATTTTTTTATATAAATATGCATATTATTGCATACTTATGTGCATTGAATATTCGATTATCCCGTTTACCCCACAAGCGATGCCACATCGGCATCCGTCAGCACTTTATACACAGGGTTACCATTGGGAGTCAGTGCGGGATTCTCAAGAGAGAACAGCGCACTTATGATTTTCTCCATTTCGGCCGCCGACAGCTTTTTCCCACGTGTCACAGCGGCCGACCTTGCCATGAGAAGCGCCATCTTCTCCCTTAGAGAACTGTCTACTCCCCCCTCATTTCCATAATTCGCTGTATCTTCTACTATCGAATCGAGTACACGCATTATCACATCGCGCGGCTCTGTATTTCCAAACATTGCCGGCACTGACAATATGCGCCAGGAGGTGTCATTATCATTTTCAAGATTAAAACCCATTCGCCGCAACTCACCAATCATGCCTTCAAGAGCAGCATGCTGCGTGGAGTCCAGAACTATTGACTCCGGAAACATCACTGCCTGCGACACAACTTTCAACCGCTTCACCTTCTCAAGATATTCTTCATACAATATTTTAAGGTGCGCCCTGTGTTGATCGATCACAATCAGGCCCGAAGTAGTGGTGGTGACAATATATTTCAACGCGAACTGAATGCACATTGAGGGCGATGTTTCCTCTTTATTGTTTTCAAACAGCGAATCTTCAGAAGAAGGAAGCGTGGCCACATTGAAATTTTCATACAGTCTTTCCCAATCTGAATTTATGGGCGCGCCCGGCGATGGCATTGGCTTTATGTTCTCATGTGAGGCGAATGGATTATAGTCGCTTCTGTATTCTACACTGGGTGCCGATGCCGATTCACCATTTCGAAGGGGATTCAAAGGGATCGCATCCGTCTCGAAATCGATGCTCGGAACAGCCGAATAGCGCCCGAGAGATGTCTTCACAGCCGACACAAGTATAGGCCATATCTGCTGCTCATATTCAAACTTTATTTCATTTTTGGTGGGATGAATATTTACATCGATTGTGGATGGATCCACTGTGAAGCGGAGAAAATAGCATGGCTGCGTATCAGTGGGAATAAGATTATTATAACAGCTGAGCACCGCTTTGTGGAAATATGGATGGCGCATGTTTCTACCGTTTACAATCAAAAATTGCAACGGATTTCTGCGCCGTGCGAATTCCGGTCTTGAAACAAACCCCTCTATTTTCACAAGAGAAGTGTCAACATCCACCGGGATAAGATGATCCGATTTGAGATAGTTGTGCCAAATATCCTCTATGCGCAGACGCATGGAAGCCGCACGAAGATCCTGTCGGCGGGCTCCTGTGTCAATCGACATCCTTATACCGGTGTTTACAAGGGCAAGCCGCTCAAACTCACGCATTATATTGGCCAGCTCCACATTATCGCTTTTGAGAAACTTTCTACGCGCCGGAACATTGAAGAATATTCTTCTCACAGAAATTACCGTGCCTTTGTCGCATACGCATGGTTCATAAACAGTTATATTTGAGCCTACAATTATAAGCCTTGTGCCCATTGCGGAGTCGGCTGTGCGTGTTTTCACCTCCACCTCCGATATTGCGCATATTGAGGGAAGAGCCTCTCCCCGGAATCCCATTGTACGCAGAGTAAACAAATCATCAGCTTTGGTGATTTTGGATGTGGCATGGCGCTCAAATGCCATTCTCACATCTGTCTCAGACATTCCCTTGCCATTGTCGACAACGCGTATTTCCGTTTTGCCGGCATCTTTCACAACAATCTGAATATCAGTTGCACCCGCATCAACCGCATTCTCGACAAGCTCCTTAATCACTGATGCAGGACGCTGAATCACCTCACCGGCAGCTATTTGATTTGCCACAGAATCAGGCAACAGTCTAATCACATCTCCCATCTCTTTATCCTAATCATTTTCAACCGGAACCGCTATTTTCGAATCAGGCATGACAAGAGGGTCTTTATCTGCCGTCTCTTCGGCATCCGGCTGACGCGGCACTTTCTGCGGCTCCTTTATAATAGGTGGCTGCATGAAATATTCCTCAAGCTCTTCCGACTCATCACCCAAGTCATCGAGCCAGCGATAGCCCGCCCCATACCATTCGCGGCGTGGCCGCAGAGACTCCAGCCAGCGAAAACCCTCGATAAATCTGTCGGCATTTTTCACACTGAATAGCGGATACACCACTCCCGACGGCTCCGGCCAATAGCGTATATGTTTTATCTTGTTGCTGTCCATATCGAGTTCCAGATAAGAACTCTCAATTCTAACAAGTTTATTATAAGTTGAATCCTTTTCCTGCGGCAGGAATATTGTTTGCACACCGCCGTCCACCTCAAGTCTTTTAAGAGTGCGGTCGGCGAAATAAGCCTTCATATACTGACCTGTGAGCTGATTATAAAAATCTTCGTCGATATGCTCACCCATCATCCCGGCAAGAGGCAACTCTGCCCAATCGGGAGTGGAATCGTTAAAATGCACATTGATGCGGTTACCATATACTTGTTTGTTGTCATTCCACACCACCGGCTTTCGAAGCATATATAGAATCGAATCTCGCTCACGAAAAATCAGAGTGTCGGCTATTCCCTGCATGTCGCGGTTGAAAAATCTCGCTCTCCCTATGGCCTTCGCCACATTGAATTCCTTCAAAGAATCCCTTTCTACCGATGATTGTATTGTGTCTGCACGCAGAAAAAGTGTGTCAGGGCGCGAATATTCCATCAGCAACGGATACTGTGTGGAATATGCCACCCCCGTGCCGTCATTATATTCACCATATCCGCCTATAAGCGTCACCTTCCGGGCAGTGTCGGTGAGCACCATAGGCTTTGGTAATTTTGAATTGTCCCTGAACATATATGCGCGGCTGGTGCGGGTCAGCTTGTCATATATGATTGAATCCCCTTCGAGGGTGATTATATTCTCGGCAGAATCGCGGTGAAGAATTGTGGAGCGTGAAAGAAGCTCTGCATGGTCGGTATTTGTGTCATACCAACCGCGTGTGGTGATAATAGTGTCGTTGGCACCCTCAATCTTGGTGCTCTGATTGATTGTGGCGATATGTGTGCCCGTGTTATAGTCAAGCTCCTCGGTGAGCATTCTGTAGCCATCTTTATTATTTACGAGCACCACATCCTGTCGGAAACGAGCCAGTTTTGTGGAGGGTGAATATTCGCCATATCCGGAAGTAAGCTCGTTCACTTTATCTTCAAGCCGGCCGCCTGTGGTGTACCATCCGATTTCTGTGACAAGATCATAGTCAAGGCTGTCGGTTGTGAGTGAGGCTTCAGTGTCCTTCAGTGTCACATTCCCTCTCGATGGTCCTTTTGTCAGAGTGGCGTGGCGGGATGCGCCGTCATAATATAATTTGTCGGCATATACGAAAAGAGTGTCACCTTGACGCATTTCCACATGCCCGAATGCATCCATTGAATTCTTCTGCGGATAGAAATAAGCCGAGTCACAAAACATCCACATCGCACCCTGCCTGAACTTTACATTCCCCTTTACAATCTGGAATTCCTCATATTCATTTTCCGGACGAAAAAGAGAGTCGGCATATTCAAGAAACACCTTGTCATCCTGATATCTGTTGGCATCCGGGATAGTAGGTTTAATCGGCCTGGTTGGTTTGGGGCGCGTATATGTTTCCTTTTGAGCCGCTGTTTGCCGTTGCTTCTGGGCAACTACGTCTTCAATGACGGAAAAAGCCCCGATAACTGCGATTGCCACCGGGATTGATATTATAAAGTTTCTTGTCCTTATGCCAAAACCACTCATTGACTATATCTTATATAAAGTCTACTTCTTTTGGGCGTTGTTCCACCCCTTGTATTGAAAATCGCATTGATCCCATCCATCTGCGATGCGTGTGTAGGTGTTCTTGATTTTATTTTCCACCCACTCCTTGAGAATCTTTTGTTTTTCACTGCGTTCACACATCTGTTTCAACAGGTTGTAATCGTCAGACAGATTAGCTTTATGACCCGGAATGCGATTGGTGAGTTTCACAAGTGCAATCACATCGCGATTCTTCTTGCGGTCTTTCATTATAAACGCTTCCGACACATCACCCGGTTGCATCGACTCCACGCGGCGTGCCACTTCCGGAGGTAAATCCTGCATCTCGAAGCGTGTACTTCCCGTGGAGGAATTCATCATGATTCCCTTGTTGTTCTTCGTCTCCTTGTCTTGTGAAATATATGTGGCGGCATCTTCAAACGTGAACTTTCCGCTCATCATTTCATTTCGCAGTGAGTCAAGTTTTGTCACACCCTCGGCCAGATCTTTGGAATTAACTTTGGGGGTGATTAGAATATGGCGCACATTCACCTGCTCTCCCCTCTTGTCAATAAGCTGAATTATATGGAATCCATATTCAGTCTCCACTACTTTTGACACCCTTTTCGGATCGGTGAGACTGAAAGCCACGGCCGAAAATTCCGGCACCCAATCAGCGCGGCCGTGATATCCAAGCTCACCACCCTGCATCGCGGAACCATCCTCACCATACATAATGGCAAGTGTCGAGAATTCCGCTTCCCCTCGATTCACTCTGTCGGCATATTCGCGGAGCCTTGATTTCACATCTTCAATCTCTTGCTCCGGGATTCTGGGGTTTACGGAAACGAGCTGTGTCTCCACCTGCATCGGCACATAAGGAATGCTGTCTTCCGGAAGAGATGCAAAATATTTTCTGACATCGGCCGGAGTGGCTTTAACATTCTTTGTCAATTGGCTTTGCACCTGCTCGATAATATATCCGTTAGACATCATTTCCATGAGTTGCTGACGAAGCCGGGGCAAAGGTTTTTGAAAATACTCTTCCACTTTCTCCTTTGAGCCTAGGTTGGTCACAAAATAGTTGATACGCTTCTCTACACCGGCGGCCACCTGTGCCTCTGGGGCGGTAACAGTGTCTACTTTTGCCTGGTGCAAATATAGCTTGTCAACCGCAAGCCTCTCGGGTATAACACAATAGGGGTCACCATCAATAGTGCTGCCTTCCGATCTCAGCTGCGCATATGTTTCTTCAATCTCAGAACGATAAATCGGCTCATCGCCCACTACCCAGGCCACCTCGTCTATAACATTTTTTCTTATTGGTGCGGCCAAAGCACACAATGCTGCCAAAGCAGCTGCCGGAAAAATTAATCTGTATATTTTCACTTTTTAATGTTTTTTACAATTTAGAGTCTGTTAAATTTATTTGACACTTGTCTTCAATATTGTTTTCCTCATTTTTTCTTACTTTTGATTTCTCCCGACAAAGGATCGAACACACCAGGCTTCAATTTGCCCTCACTGATTTGATGACGATAAATTTCATTTAGCAGCGCTGTTCGTGACGCATCAACGTCGCCCGACCTAAGAATCTCGGCAATTTTCACCTTGGCAAACTCATAAGGCATCTTCTCACCGGAGGGAATATATTCCGATATGTGCAGAAGGTATATTATGCCATTGTCGGACGTTTCGAAGTTTTTAACCGATTTCAGAAAGGCATCGGCGTCGTAAAACCGATACGGAATCTGCTCGGCAATCACATTCCATTCCTGCCATGTGTCCTTGAAATATTCATATTGCGAGGCTTGTCGGAGTCCGGAATTCTCTATCTTGTCAATCGATTCATCGGTGAACTGCATCATCCATTTGCGGAGGTTGTCAATATTTTCAGCTGATTCTCCCACTTTCAGATATGCACCTTTTACGACAGGCTGCTCAAGAATCATCTCATCACCATATTGTTCGTAATATTTCTTTATGCGCTCATCGGTGACACGATTGGGAATATTTTCCATCATATTCGAGAGATATCTGTTCACAATCAAATTGTTGCGATAGCTCTCCACCATTTTTTCAATTTTGTCGAGATCAGTGATGTTTTTTTCCGCCACATCGCGTAGCACAAGATCGCGCACCCACCCGGAAACAATACGCTTGAAGAGAGCGGTGCTGTCTTCCGGACTCAATCCCGCCGGAATTCTGCGTATCACATCTTCCATTCTCAGCGCGGAATCTCCCACAGCCACAAGCACCTCGTCACTTCCGCTTTCGTCGGGGGTGTCGGCATGATTTTTTTCGCGCGAACATCCCGATGCGACGCCATTTAATGCAACTGCCAAAATGCCGATTATTATTTTCAGTGTCTGCCTCATTCTCATCAACATCTTGCTGATTTCAGTTCAATCAACAAAAATAATGATTTTTACTGAATTTTGAAACACAACAAATCCCAACCGATGTATGATTTCATCAATTTCCTTATAGTTTGTTTAATAGAGTCTGTTTCATAAAAAACAGAGTGGCACATGTTCATACGAACAGTGCCACCGCTATTATGCAATATTATGCAATCTGTAACTCGCGAAACCCGGATTATTTTATTTGCTTAAGAACCTTCTCATTAACTTTTACCGGATATTTTTTCCTGAGTTGATTCTCCCATGCTTCCTGAAACTCATTCTGATAGTCGCTTGTGACAAGTCCTTTCACATCCGCCACCTCCTCGGGCTCCATGATTATGCGGGGGTTAATCATGAAATACACCTGATAATTGCTCATTGAGGGCGTAACGACAGGGCCGCCAAACATAATATTGTCTACCATGGCGTTGGTGCCTTTAGAAACCAGCACCTTGTCAATTGCTATTTTGCGACCGAATTCTTTTCTCAGCACATCCACAACTGAATCAGCGGAAAGATTTACCGCACGCTGTTCGATAAGTGATTTCACGGAATCATTGAGCGTTTGCACGAGGAAACCCTTTACATGCGGTTCGGTCCATTTGTAATTCTCCTTGTGATCCTTGAAATATTTATCGAGACCCTCTGTGTCTTTCGCGGCCTTGTCCCACACTTTTTTCACACTCACTTCGTAAAGGAGACTGCCGTCGATATATTCCTTCATCAGATTGGAATATTCGGGAACTGTCTTTAGCAGAAGATCCTCTTCTGCATAAACGAGCTTATCGTTGTAATATTGATTCAATTTCTCTTTGAGAATTTCTGCAGCCCTCGCCGAAGCCGGATACTGTGGCATTGGATATTCAGCAACAAACTCTCCAACACTATTTTTCACACCGTCTACAGAGACAATGGGGAGATTTGCCAAAGCTCCCGACATGCATTCCTGTGCAAATACAGAATCAAGGCCCAAAGAATTTGCTTTATCGGTGAGCACTGAAAGCGTGGAGCCTATGATTTCCGCCTTATGCTTGCGTGCCAGCTTCTCGTTTTGATTATTCAACACCATGTTATAGCGTGGATCCATCCTATTGTTTATATGCGAAAGCACACGCGGACGCAACTCATCAATTGGTGCCGACTGCTTGCTACTGATTTTCTTTATGATGTGATAACCATATTCAGTGAGCACGGGCTTACTGATTTCACCATCGGTGAGTGCAAAAGAGACTGAGTCGAAAGCGGCCACCATTTCGCCGGCACCAAACCATGGGAGCATTCCGCCCTGACGCGCGCTCATGCGGTCCTCGGAATTGTCAGTAGCTATTTCGCCGAATTTGCCGGGGTTAGCCATTACCAGGTTATAAAGGCTGTCTATTTCCTGCTTTGCCTTTGCCCTTCCTTCCGCATCTTTCCCCTGCGTGAGCTTCATGATATGTGCTACTTGGGCTTTTCCTCTTGCCTTGCGATGTTTGCCTCCCTTGAGGATATGGAATCCCATCGGGCTTTCCACAACTTCCGATATGCTTCCCTCAGGGGTGTTGTAGGCTGCGATTTCAAAGGCGTATGGATAAGTTTCCGATACAATATAACCCATTCGTCCTCCCTTCGTGTTGGAGCCGCGGTCGTCAGAATATTTTATGGCAATATCACCAAAATCAGCACCATTTGCAACCAATTGTCTCAGAGAGTCGGCCTTCTGGCGCAATTTCTCGTTTTTATAATTATCTTTAGTCTTGAAAAGCATGATATGATATGCCTCAACCTCCTCCTTCGACCTGTTGAAAGCCTCATTTACGAGATTGTTCAGATACGCAGAGTCAGTAAGATAAGGAGTTGCGAGTTCGTGACGATACTGCTCCATCTCCTTGCGGAACTTTTCAACTGTGTCAAGACCCTCTGCCTTTGCATCAGCCACTTTCAGCTTATATAGTTTGAACATCTCCACATATTCATCAAGTGTTTGGGGATTAACCTGCTGCTGTGAATTCTTGTTGTAAAGATATTCAAATTCCGATTTTGGCACATCTGTTCCGTTCACGGTCATTATCACCGGATCTTTTGCGGCGAAGCCAAGCGCAACTGCGCAAGCTCCCATGCCTGCCACCATTAATTTTTTCATTATCTGAGAATTTTCATTTCAAGATTTATGAAACGGGCATTAAAGTGATTCTCCCGTCTTTTTCCACTTTCATTAAACGAAAAGCCACCGGATTTATTGCCAATATGACCTGCATTTTTAGGCTCTGTTTTATAAAAAACAGCGGTTGCCGGGGCGGCATACTTTCACGCAACCGGCATCAATTTCCCATGTCAGATACAAACTTCACCTTCATAAGCCGTATATCTTCCTCGGCATAGTCATCGTCAAATTCACTCATTGCCTCCTCTATGTCGCCATTGGGCGATTCCCGAAAATATTCAATCAGCTCTTCCTGCTGCTCATCGTCAAGAAATTGGTCGATGTAATATGATATGTCGATTCTTGTGCCCGACTCCACTATCGCATCAAGCTCCCTTATAAAATCCATAAATTCGATTCCAAGGCTTTCCGCTATTTCCTCAAGATCAATCTTACGGTCTACAGACTGGATTATAGATACCTTTGTGTTGTTTTTTTTCGCTATAAGTTTCACCCGCATATCTTCGGGGCGCACTATGTCATTATCCTTGACATATGTCTTTATCACATCAATAAATTCCTTGCCGAATTTATGTGCTTTGCCCGCACCCACCCCCGGGATTGCAAGTAATTCTTCATTAGAAATCGGATACATCGTGGCCATAGCCTCGAGCGACTGGTCGAGAAAAACAACATAGGGTGGAAGATTGTGCTTGCGCGAAATATCCTTGCGAAGACCTTTGAGAATACCATAAAGCTCCTCATCGGAGGCGCCGCCCACAGAATTTTGCATGGCGGCCTCAGTGTCGCTTTCAGAATAGTCAACATCCTCAACAATAGTGAAAGAAGCCGGTTTTTTACGATATTCATTCCCCTTCGGAGTGATTTTCAATATTCCGTAATTATCGAGATCCTTCTGAAGATAGCCGGCAATCACAGCCTGGCGAATCACCATCAAAACAAACTTTTCATCGCTATCTTTTTGGCTGCCAAACACCGGCAGACGATCATGCCTGTTCTGTTTGATTTCATCTGTGGCGCGTTCAATTAAGATATTCACAATATATTCTGCTCGATAACGCTGGCCAACGGCCTCCACAGCCTCAAGCACATCGAGCAATTGCTCCTCGGCATCTGTGCGCTTTCTCGGATTCATACAGTTGTCACAGTTGCAACATGTCTCTTCATCATATTCTTCTCCGAAATAATGTAGCAGAATCTTGCGGCGACACACTGATGACTCCGCATATTCTGCGGTTTCCATTAGCAGTTGATGTCCGATTTCCTGCTCCTGCACCGACTTGCTCTGCATCAGTTTGTCGAGTTTTTGCAAATCTTTTGGCGAATAAAATGTGATGCATCTTCCTTCACCCCCGTCACGCCCGGCACGACCCGTTTCCTGATAATATCCTTCAAGACTTTTGGGGATGTCGTAATGAATCACATATCTCACATCCGGCTTGTCAATTCCCATTCCGAAAGCAATCGTGGCAACAATCACATCCACATCCTCCTTAAGGAATGCATCCTGATTTTGTGAACGCGTGGCGGCATCCATGCCGGCATGATATGGCAACGCCTTTATATCATTAATACGCAACACTTCCGCGAGCTCCTCCACTTTCTTTCTGCTGAGACAATATATGATTCCCGAACGCCCCCGATTGTTTTTTACATATCTGATTATATCTCGCTCCGTATCATTATTTTTGGGCCTCACTTCATAATAGAGATTTTTTCTGTTGAAGCTCGATTTAAACACCTTTGCATTGAGGATGCAAAGATTTTTCATGATATCATACTGCACCTTTGGCGTTGCGGTGGCGGTGAGAGCAATGACGGGGAAATCTCCTATTTCTGATATAATGGGACGTATTCTGCGATATTCGGGGCGAAAATCATGTCCCCATTCAGAGATACAGTGAGCTTCGTCTACAGCTACAAATGAGATTCTGATAGATTTGAGAAATTCCAGGTTCTCCTCCTTTGCCAGGGATTCCGGAGCCACATAGAGCAATTTTGTGCGTCCTTCGCGCACATCACGCTTCACTTCCTCAGCTGCCACTCTTGAGAGCGATGAATTCAGGAAATGCGCCACATGATCTTTTTCCTCAAAATTCCGGATAGCGTCAACCTGGTTTTTCATCAACGCGATGAGCGGCGACACAACTATTGCCGTGCCTCCGCTCATCAGTGCCGGCAGCTGATAGCATAAGGATTTGCCACCGCCTGTAGGCATTAGAACAAACACATCATTGCCCTCAAGCAACGATTTAATTATTTCAAATTGGTTTCCTTTGAAGCTGTCAAATCCGAAGTGATATTTTAACGCTTCATAGATTTTTTCTGTATTAGACATGTATGAGGAGATTCACATTGGCGAAAAGCACCTATACACAAAATTAAACAGAATATTTGTAAATTACAATATGTTCAGCGCTTTTTTACCCTACTCCGCAATCAAATCGGCTGTGGGAAGAGGCTGATGGGCCTGACGAAGCAAATCGTTGACTGTCTTGACAGGATTAAAAGTCTGAGCCGGCACTTCAATAAAGATTGTGTTCCAGTCGCTCATTGCGCCATTCCAAAGTCCGGGGAGTTCAAGAGCTTTGATTTCCACACCTTCGCGGCTTTTTGACGATATGAATCCGGTTGACTTGTCAACATAATCGGGCAAATTGAATTTGTCGCCTTTGAAATCCTTTATAGACACTGCTAAATCCACCGGATTGAAATGAGTTGATTCTTTCATGAATTTAACGGCTTCCTTGTCTTTTGGATTAATCTGAGTTGACTCCAGAATCTGCGGGCTGACAGATCCGTCGGGATTATAGGCAAGGAAGGGGCCTCCACCGGGCTCACCCTCATTTCTAACCATGCCGCACACGCGCAGCGGGCGATTGAATTTACCCAACAAAAGATTGATTTTCTCATCGCGCGACATTGCTTCTATGCCTTCCACACTTGTGCATAGCACTGTCAATAGAAAATTCTGCATATCTGCGAGTTGATCTTCTGTCGGCTCTCCGTTTGAGAGAATTCCGCAAAATTCATTGAGTCGCTGCTTCACAGCCACCAATGTTCCGCCGAGCACCCTCTTGTATTGAATAGTGGCATTCCTATGTGTATCAGGCACTACATTGTCAATATTCTTTATAAAAATCACATCGGCATCAAGATCGTTGAGATTCTCAATCAAAGCGCCATGACCTCCGGGGCGGAAGAAAAGTTCGCCATTTTCGCGATATGGATCGTTATTCTTTGTAACTGCAATTGTGTCGGTGTTTGCTTTCTGCACACTGTAGGTCACATCATATTCCACATCATATTCATGGCCGAGATGTCCGGACGCTTCCTCCACCTTGTATTGCATCAAAGGCATGTGCTCTTCCGAGACTGTGAAATGCACATGCACCTTTTTATCCTTACCGGCGGCATATTTTGCGCCTTCGGCAAGGTGCTCTTCAAGTGGAGTGCGCGTTGTGCCTGTCACCTTGTGAAATTGCAGCAATGCCTTCGGAAGCTTGCCATAGTTCAGACCTGACTTCTCAAGCATCGCCTCGGCCACTTCCTTGTAACGCTTTTGTTTCAGCATTGAAGCAATGCTCAATCCATGATGCGAAAGAGTCACGAAATTCAGACGGTTGAAGAAAGCGAAATCCTCGATTCGATTGAAAAACTCTTTGATAAAATCATTATTGGGGGAATCATTTTTTCCGTTTACAAATGAATACACATCTTTGAACATACGGGATGCAGCTCCACTGGCAGGCACCATTTTGACTACGGTGCCCCCTTTTGCAAGGAATTCATCCCAGCAGGCAATTGCTCCCATCTCCATTTGCGGAGACAGTTTTGAGATGCCGTTGCCGATTACAGCCGGGCCGACAAGCCGCAGATAGGGAAACCCTTCTCTCAGCATTCGGAGCTGATCTTCAAGTTGTTTTTCCGTTATTCCTTTTGAATATAGTTTCTCAAGATCTTTTGTGTCTAATTTCATGGTCTTAATGTTTTATAACAATAATATTATGAGGACAGACCTCAATATTTTATTTTATCCGGAGAAGATGCCCATTTTTCAAATGCTCTTATAGTGTATTCGTTGCCTACATGTATACCCTTCAGATTGCGTTGCGTTGGCTCCTTGTCGAGCTCTTCATATATCTCCTTATCAGAAAAATCAATTGCATCGGCATCCTCTTTTGTGTTGCCATAATACACTTTTCTGACACCGGCCCAATATAGTGCACTGAGACACATGGGGCATGGCTCGCAACTTGAATATACAGTGCATCCTGACAAGCTGAACGTATTGAGTTTGCGGCATGCGTTTCTTATGGCATTTATTTCGGCATGCGCTGTTGGGTCATTATCTCTTGTGACACTGTTATGTCCGGTCGACACAATCTCGTTATCCTTGATTATGACTGCGCCAAACGGTCCGCCTCCCGTCTCTACACTTTTTAGCGAAATGTCAGCTGCAAGTTTCATAAATTCAGGGTTGTAATGTTCTGTGTTTCTTGCAATTTCCTTCTTATCAGTAATTTCCTTCATCGTTTGTAATTGTATCGGAGGATAGGCGCGGCATCCGACTCACAGTCTGATTCAAAAACGGCGCTGCTCCCATCCTATTAATTTAACATTAGTGTTATTCTAAATGTTTTCTATGATAGCACCATATTTTTTCTACGTTGTCGGCAGCGAGAAAAAGACGCGAGCGCGACAAACCTTCCACCCATACCACTTTTTCGGACTCACAATCCACAGCAAGTATTACCCGGCATTTTTCTTTGTGGCTAAGCTTGTGATCTTTAAATATTTTGCTTACGAGTTTGCTGCCGGTCATCCCCAATGGAGAGATTCTGTCACCTCTGACGGCATAGCGGAATTTAATTCTTTCGGGGGGAAGTGTTGTCAGCAGAATGGCATTCCCATATTCATGCGCGAGCTGCATTGCCTCCGTTTTATCCGCAACGGCAGCGACTTCAAACAAGCTTTCGCATTTACGGGGTGTTGTCTCACCATAAGGATAAAACACAAGTTTTTCACGTTCTGTGCGCAATTCACCCTCCGGCAACTGCCATAATTTTCCGGACACGGAATTAGAAGACGAAACGGCACGGTAAATTTCAACAGCAGTCACGGCAGAACCGCCGAGTCCGGCAACAAAACGTTTCAATAGCCACAATCCGTGCACGGGGTTAAGAATTTCCGTGTAATCAAGCACATTGCTTTCACAATTTGAAAGCATGCTTTCATATTCATTAGCCACGTTCCATTCATCTTCCATGATTCGGGCAGTGTCGTTAAGCTTTCTCACCACTGCCGGCCAACGCGTTTTGATTAGCGGAATCAGTTCGTTTCGAATAAAATTTCTGCGATACACTGATTCGCCATTACTTGAATCCTCGATATGGCTTAGCTTCCTGCATTCAAGATATCGGAGAATCTCATTCCGGGAGAAAGTGAGCAGAGGCCTGATTATTTCACCTGTGTCACGCCGCATTCCCGATAGTCCTTTTATGCCCGCACCGCGAAAGAGATTAAGCAGCAATGTTTCTGCATTATCATCTGCATTGTGCCCCACGGCTATTCTATCGAGCTTTTCAACGGCCATTATACGCCGGAACTCCGCATAACGCAGCCGGCGGCATCCGGTCTCTATGGAGCACTTTTGAGATTTGCAATATTGAATGGTGTCAAATACTATGGTATGCAATTCCACACCCATTTCCGACGTCATTTTTTGCACAAACTGCATGTCTCGAACGCTCTCATCACCACGAAGACCGAAATTGCAATGCACAGCCAACACACTGACATTCAGATTACGGAGCATAGCGAGCAACGCGATGCTGTCAGCACCGCCACTCACTCCCACAAGCAGTCGCGAGACGCCTGCACGCCGAAGCAGTTCCGACACTTCATCCTCCATTATTTTGCAAACATCATCCATAATATTCAAATATAAGAAAAATTTGCGGCATTCGGAAAATTTTACTACTTTTGCAAGCCGATTCAGCGGGATCGCGACCTGCTGAGATTTATAACTAACCAGAAAATAACTGCAGTTTAAAATGAAAAAAGACATTCATCCCTCAGATTATCGTGAGGTTTGCTTCAAGGATATGTCGAACGATGAAGTGTTTATCACACGTTCAACAGTGGCCTCACGTGAGACAATTGAGATAGACGGCAAAACCTATCCTCTTGTAAAGCTTGAAATCACAAGCTCTTCTCACCCTTTCTTTACAGGCAAACAGAAGCTCGTTGACACTGCCGGACGTGTGGATAAATTCCGCAGCCGCTACGGCAACCGCACAAAAAAATAATCTGAACACAGTTTATTCAGGACGGCTTTATTAAGCAAATTTTAAGGTTCTGCTTAAAAAGCCGTCCTTTTATTATTTAATCTCATTATTATTATTTTACTTTTTTCTCAAAACCAACAACTTATGAAAATGAATTTCAGAAATGCAGGTGCAGCTCTTCTGACTGCACTTGTCGCAGCAGGTTTCACTTCATGCAGCAATGACGACGGCCCCAACGGACCCGCTCTTCAGAACGACTATTTTACAATTGACAACGGTGTCTTTTGCGAAGGAGCACAACCCGAAGGAACAGAGTCTCTCGATGGAGTATCCTACAATAATCAGGCTCTCGCCGGCGGCCTCAATTACATTATGGTGTCTTCCGCAGTTGAATACGCAAAGTTTTATGTTGGTATCGATGGCTGTGAAGGTTATTATGAAGTTGATGCAAACGACCAGTCAACCACCGGTGTTCATGTATACAACATCCCCATGATGTATTCTACCAACCTCAACAAAGACCACGATATTCTTCTTTCTGCCCTGCAGATTGATGGCAACCTGACAGCCACAGTGAAGAAGCCTGTAAAGTTTCTGGAAAGCATCGCGGGCGATCTTGCAATCAACCTTACGTTCAGCAACGACAAAGATGTAGATCTCCATCTTATTTGCCCCAATGGCCAGCGCATCTATTTTGGGAATCGTGGAGGCGTATTGGTAGATGACGACAATAACTCCGTATGTGAATTCGGTCTCGACCATGATTCAAATCCCGGATGTTCAATAGATGGTTTGAACAATGAAAACATTGTTCTTCCCGAGCTCTTTGTTCTTAATGGTGAATACACGGTAATTGTTGATATGTATGAAAATTGCAAGAAAAGCATTGCTACAGACTGGGCAATTGTGGCACGTTACAAGGGCAACGTTATCCCGGTGTCTTACGGTTCTAACCCCGCATACGGCACATATCGCGTCAACGCTCCTAACGGTGACCACACTGTAGTGATGAAATTCACAATTAATGATGGTGTTGACAACTGGCCTGAAAATATCATGTCACGCAGCACCGAAAATTATAATGATGCCATCAACAACGCACTCAATGCATCAGGTATTGTAAATATCAACGGAAACAAATTCAACTTCCGGAGCCTCAAGCTCAGCGATGCAGAGACAGGGAAAGTGAAAAATCACTTCAACAAAATCATGGACTGACGCAGGACTGATTTGCATCAATAGTTCATTAATAAAAAATACGGGGCGGAAAATTTCTGACCCGTATTTTTTTATGTAACAGACTCTACACACGACCTACATAAAACATAGAATTATCAACTGCGCTGCTATCACACGCATGAACATTGTAAGCGGATAAACCGTGGAATAGGCCACTGCCGGAGCATCATTATTGGCAAGCTTGTTGGAATATGCCAGTGCCGGGGGATCTGTATACATGCCTGCCATCATACCGCTGATTGTGAAATAATTCATCTTGTATTTGGCCCTGGCAATTATGCCTGTCACCATAAGCGGAACAACTGTGATAATCACTCCATATCCAACCCATGTGACGCCTCGCATATTAAACACTGTAGCTGCAAAATCCTTACCCGCAGAAATTCCAACAGAGGCAAGGAAAAGACAAATGCCTATTTCACGAAGCAGGAGATTAGCTGAAGAATTAGTGTAGGTGACCAAATGAAACTTATGCCCATATGCACTAATCAGAATGGCTATTACCAAAGGGCCACCTGCCAATCCCAACTTCATCGGAACTGACATGCCGGGGAATCGAAGCGGAATACTACCGACCACGATTCCGAGGAAAATGCCTATAAACATTGTGATAAGATTCGGCTCATTGAGTCGTTTCATTGAATTTCCCAAACGGTTTGCAAGATTATTGATGTCGTCAAGTTTGCCTACCACCGTGATTCTGTCGCCCAGCTGCAGACGGAGATTGGCAGAAGCCATAAGATCCACGCCGGCTCGATTCACACGCGTTACATTCAGCTTATATGCACTGTGCAAACGAAGCGAGCCTAGTTTGACACCATTAAACTGTGTCTGTGTCACTAATATTCTGCGCGACACAACCGGACCATTTTCCATTTCCCACACCTTTTCCACTTTCGGGCCAATAAACCGGTTGAAGATTTCCTCATCCTGAACAGAGCACACAACCAGGCAAAGGTCGCCAAGCTCAAGAACATCCTTTGATGTGGGAATAATGACTGTGCCATCGGGCTTCTCAATCCGCGAAATAACATAATTTGCGGATATAAGATTGTGGAGTCTCTGCATGTCAAGTCCGTTGATAAGGTCGTTAGTGACTCGAAGAGTCACTATATGTGGTGCGAGTGCTGAAGATTTCTGGTCGTTCTCTATCTCGGAAATTTCTTTTTCAGGGTTTATTTTAAAAATTAGTTTGAGTATCACCATTGAGATAATTATACCCACCACTCCGAGAGGATAGGCTGCCGCATATCCCATCGACATCTGCTGGCTGACATCATATCCTTCGGGATTCACCTGCAGAAATGCTTGCTGCGCAGCGCCAAGCCCCGGAGTGTTGGTCACAGCGCCACTCATTATGCCCACAAACTGTGAGATGGTGGTGTCACCATCAAAACCTCCTTGTAGAAAAAAGATTGTCACCATGATACCAACGTTCATCGCTATGCCAAACACTGCCAGAACGTTCATTTGAACACCACCCTCCTTGAACGAAGAGAAAAAACCGGGGCCCACCTGCATACCAATGGAAAAGATAAATAAAATCAAGCCAAATTCTCTAAGGAAATGCAACACATCTGCATCTGCAGTATAGCCGAGATGTCCCAGCAGAATTCCAACAAACAGCACAAACGTCACACCGAGAGAAATACCGAAAAATTTAATCTTTCCAAGGTAGATGCCTGCAAAAATCACAAACGAATATAGCAAAATCGTGTTTGCAAGCTCGAGGCTTCCCGGCTTAAGAAGATTTATAAGCCATTCCATTTTAACCTGTTTTACCTATAATACCCAGTTATCAAGTTATCATGCCTTACTGCATGATAATTTGAATTAAGAGTCTGATTCATAAAAAAATTCAACATTAGGGGTGGCTAATTTTTAAAATAATTTATTCAATCTCAGAGGGAACTACCTCACGATTGTGACCGGTGAGACAGGATAACTAAGCCAAAAAGAAGCCGGCTAAAGTATTTTTTTCATTGAACAGACATAAATATTAAATAAATTAACAATAAATCACATGTCTGTCTTATATTAAATCAATATCAATATCGCACGCATGGTCGGGTTAATTCTTTGAATCAGCTACTTAGCCCGCTATATTCTTAATTCTACAGAACCCAACCAGGCTCATGCATGCAACTCTTAATGTTAATTTTTTATAAAACAGACACCAAGAATCCGAATGCAAAATTAACATTTTTTTGCGAGATTCGACCATGTTTCCCCATGCATAATCAATTTTTTGGGAAATGGCTTCATACCAATTTGCGGTATTTTATGCGGTGAGGGGTGTCGGCTCCTCCATCTCGTTTCTTTTTAAATTCCTCATATTCCGAATAGCTGCCTTCAAAATATGTCACCACACTGTCACCTTCGAAAGCAAGAATGTGTGTGGCTATTCGATCGAGAAACCAGCGGTCGTGGCTTACAATTACTGCACATCCGGCGAAATTTTCCAAACCCTCCTCAAGAGCGCGGAGTGTATTGACATCAATATCATTGGTAGGCTCATCGAGCAGAAGCACATTTCCCTCTTCTTTGAGAGCCATGGCCAGATGCAAACGGTTGCGCTCGCCACCGGAGAGCACACCTATCTTCTTCTCCTGGTCGGCGCCTGTGAAATTGAATCTCGACAGATAAGCCCGAGCATTCATGTCGCGACCACCCATCCGGAACGATTCAACACCTTGTGAAATCACATCATACACGCTCTTTTCCGGCAACAGATCCTTATGATTTTGATCCACATAAGCAATCTTTACAGTTTCGCCCACCTCAAAATCGCCATTATCCGGAGTTTCAAGCCCCATGATAAGACGGAAAAGCGTTGTTTTACCGGCGCCGTTAGGACCAATCACACCCACAATGCCGTTGGGAGGCAACATGAAATTAAGGTCGTTAAAGAGAGCTTTGTCATCATATCCCTTGGCCAGATGACGCGCTTCTATCACCTTGTTGCCAAGTCGCGGGCCGTTGGGAATGAATATCTCGAGTTTCTCTTCGCGCTCTTTTTGGTCGGCATTCATGAGTCGGTCATAGCTCGACAAGCGGGCCTTCCCCTTGGCATGACGCGCCTTGGGAGCCATTCTCACCCATTCAAGCTCACGTTCAAGCGTTTTACGGCGTTTACTAGCCTGTTTTTCCTCCTGTGCAAGACGTTGTGTCTTTTGGTCGAGCCATGAGGAATAATTGCCTTTCCATGGAATTCCCTCACCGCGGTCGAGTTCAAGGATCCATCCTGCCACATGGTCAAGAAAATATCTGTCGTGTGTAACAGCGATAACCGTGCCGGGGTATTGCTGAAGATGCTGCTCCAGCCAATCTATAGACTCTGCATCAAGATGGTTGGTAGGCTCATCGAGCAATAATATGTCGGGTTGCTGCAGCAACAGACGGCACAAGGCAACACGGCGTTTTTCTCCACCCGACAGCACTGCAATCTTCTTATCGTCGGGGGGACAGCGCAGTGCATCCATGGCTCGGTCAAGCTTGTTATCAATATTCCAGGCATCGGTGGAATCAAGCTTGTCTTGCAGTTCAGCCTGACGGGAAATCAGCTTATCCATGGCCTCGGGATTTTCAAGTACATCCGGGTCGGCAAACGAATTATTCACTTCATCATATTCCTTCAAGAGAGCGAGAATCGGCTCCACACCTTCCTGCACAACTTCTCGCACAGTCTTTTCCGGATCAAGCTTTGGTTCCTGCTCAAGATAACCGACAGAATAGCCCGGAGAAAACACTACATTGCCCTGGTAAGACTTGTCGATACCGGCAATTATTTTCAACAGTGTTGACTTTCCACTGCCATTTAGGCCAATAATACCAATCTTTGCACCATAGAAAAAGGAGAGGTATATATTTTTCAGAATCTGTCTTTGTGGAGGAATCACCTTGCTCACCCCCACCATTGAAAATATAATTTTCTTGTCGTCAGCCATATATATATTACTTATTTGATTTAGCAACAGTGCGGTAGTCACATTTCACTTTTCCGCGTTCCATATTATGCAATTTATTTCTGATCATTTGCTTGCGAATTGGAGCGATTCGGTCGGTATAGACTGTGCCCAGCAAATGGTCATATTCATGCTGAATCACCCTTGCGAGAAAGCCCTTGAATTCCTGCTCATGCTCCACAAAATTTTCGTCCAGCCAATTAAGCACCACATGCTCATAACGCTTCACATTTTCCGACAAGCCTGGAAGCGACAAACAGCCCTCAGAACGTGTCACAGCCGGCTCATCTTCTATGACATCAAGCTGCGGATTAATCAGTACCATTTTTGAATCCTTGCATTCGGGAAAATCATTGGCGAGCACGTCGGCATCAATTACAATTACTGCAATAGACTTCCCTATCTGGGGGGCGGCCAACCCTATGCCTTCAGTGAAATACATTGTCTCAAACATATCCTTTATCAGCTTCTGCAAATCAGGATAATCCTTATCTATATCCTCAGCCTCCGCCTTCAAAACCGGATGGCCATATAAATAAACCGGTAATACCATTTTTAAAAATTCATTTAAAGTGAAGTTGTCTAAGGTTCCATAAAAAATTCAACATTAGAGCGGCTCATTTTTGAGATAATTTATTAATTCTCAGAGACAACAACCTCACGGTCATTATCGGTAAGATTGGATAAATCAGCCAAAAAGAAGCCGAACTAAAGCAATTTTTTCATTGATACATACATAAATATTAAATAATTCAACTTTCGCAGGTTTGCAACTTGCAAAAAACAATGAGGTTAGAGATTGTTTTTTAGCAACAACTACATTGTAACTATACAACAGTTATCTCACTAATCGTTCTAACTACCGAACTCTAACCTTCAAGGTTCCAAGTTGCTTGCAACTTGCGAAACTTGAGTTAAATAAATTGACATTAAATCATATGTCTGTTTTATATTTAAATTACTATTGGACTCGCATGCATGGCCGGGTATGAACTTTAAATCAGTCATATCGTCAGATATTCTCCTGATTATGCGGAGCCTAACCCGGATTATGTATGCGGCCACTAATGTTAAATTATTTATGAAACATACTCTTACATTTGTGATTCGAGATAAGTGGTTAGAATAATCACAGCCGACATTTCATCAGCAAGCCCTTTGCGTCGGCGCTCAGATTTCCTGAAGCCGGCAGCAAGCATATCGCGATGAGCAATCACGGAAGTGAACCTTTCATCTACCATCTCCACAGGCATATGGGGCATCTCTTTTTTTAATCTGTTCAGAAAAGGTGTGATATATCTCATTGACTCTGACGGTTCGCCCCGCATGGTTTTCGGCTCCCCCATCAAGATTTTATCCACATCCTCCCGAGAACAATAATTTTTTAGGAAATCCATCAAATCACATGTGCGTACCACGGGCAGACTGTTGGCAGAAATTTTCAACACATCAGTCACCGCAACACCACATCTCTTGCGACCAAAATCAATAGCGAGTAATCTTCCCATTCCGATTTTAAGACTCACTTCTCTCTTGTTGCAGACAAGCTGCAAGCATGAAAATCATTAAAATTTGAAGGCCGGTGGCAATAGATAACTGCAGACTGCAGGGCATCCCGATTACCACCAACCTTCAAACATTTTCAACAAGTAATAACTTGATGAAAAATCACTCGATTATTTCTCAAAATAGCGCTTGTAGAGACCTGCAAAGCCGCGTCCATGGCGAGCCTCATCCTTTGCCATTTCATGCACGGTGTCGTGGATGGCATCAAGACCGGCCTCTTTTGCATTTTTAGCAATTCTCATTTTGTCGGCGTTTGCGCCTGCTTCAGCATGCATTCTCTTGTCCAGATTAGTCTTTGTATCCCACACCATATCGCCGAGAAGCTCCGCGAATTTAGAGGCATGTTCAGCTTCCTCCCATGCATAGCGTTTGAAGGCCTCCGCAATCTCCGGATATCCTTCACGGTCCGCCTGGCGGCTCATGGCAAGATACATTCCCACTTCGGTGCATTCACCGATAAAGTGATTGTTGAGATCTTTAATCATCTCTTCATCGCAGCCTTTTGCAACGCCGATTTCATGTTCGGTTACAAACTGAAGCAATTCTTCTTCATTGAGCTCCTTGAATTTCGATCGGGGAGCCTTGCACTGTGGACAAATCTCAGGAGCTTCTTCGCCTTCTGCGATATAACCACAGACGGTGCAAATCCATTTTTTTGACATAGTTCTTGAATATTAGTAATTTATCGTTATTGTGTTTTCTGTTGAAGTTGTTTAAACTAATAGTATGCTTCATAAAAATTTAGCATTAAGGGTCGCATACATAAGCTGAGTTCGACTCTGCAAAATCAGGAGCATAGCGGGCTTAGACAAATTCATTTCCATATCCGGCATATTCCAATGCAAATATACAACATTTTTTAGAAACGACCATTCTAAATTTACCTGAAATGCCGGTGATTTCAGGTAATATGAAACGTAGTCTAAAAAAGAGACCTCCTTTTGGGGAGATCTCTTTCGTACAGGAACTTAATATATAATTTCTGTTAAAATTCGATTCTTTTATTCAAATTCGATAAGGGGCTGGTCAGTGCCAATCACATCACCATCACCCACAAGCACTCTTTTCACAGTGCCGGCCATGTCGCAAGAGAGGTCATTTTCCATCTTCATTGCTTCGTAAACAAGCACTACATCACCCGGTTTCACAGTCTGGCCGGGCTTAACCATAACTTCAATCACTGTTCCGCCCATCGGAGCTTTAAACACCGGGCCTGTGATATCGGATGCGGGCTCTGACTTGGCTTCCGCCTTGGGAGCCTCTGCAGCCTTGGGATTCGCGGGGGCAGCAGTCTTATTAGTCTTGTTGGCTTCATACTCCTTCTTGCGGAGGTTTTTGAGGAAGGTATTAGCAACAGCCGGAAGGAGTTCAAGAAGGAGGAATTCCTCCTGATTCTTCGCGAGCTTCACACCACCATATTCCTCAAGCACCGGATTGGCAGGCTCCTTGAATGTAGATGTGTCGTATGGCTTCTCTTCGGGGCTTCCCGTGATTTTCTGACGAAATGCAGGGTCAACGGGCACCGGAGTCTGGCCGTATTCTCCCTTGACGAGAGAGATGAATTGATTATTCTTATTAGTGTAATCGGCAACACCTTTGCGACGGTCAAGAGCGAGGGCCACAGCCTGAGATCCTACTATCTGGCTGGTGGGAGTAACGAGAGGCACAAGACCTGCATCCCTACGCACCTTCGGTATGAGAGCCATTGCCTCATCAAGCACATCCTCAGCCTTGAGAGCGCGAAGATTTGCAACCATATTTGAATACATACCGCCGGGAACCTCTGCATTCTTAACCAGTTCGTTGGGTTTCGGGAATCCGAAATAAGCCTCGATTTTGTGGCAGGCTTCAAGAAGCTCATCCTCGCGATTTTCTGTTGCGGCTGCGATTGCACGATCGAATTCTGCGTCAATTTCTTTCGGCATTTTTGCATAATATTCGTCGAAGTCGTTCGGCCATTTGTCCTTGTTAAGGTCGAAATCTGCGAGCGATTTGCGTGCCTCGCGGAGCTCCTTGCGGATTTTTGCAACAGCATCCATGTTGGCTTCAAGCTCAATGCCGAGTTTCTGACAGAATATCCAAACCAGCTCAATAGCGGGAGCAGCCGATCCACCACCAAACCACCATATGTTGGTGTCGACGATATCCACCCCCTTGATGATTGCTGTAAGCACAGAAGCCAGACCATATCCGGGTGTACAGTGAGTGTGGAAGTCAACCGGTACGCGGAGACTTTGTTTGAGCTTTGGCATAAGAGTGAAAATTCGCGACGGATTCACAAGTCCGGCCATATCCTTAAGAGTAACCATCTTTGCTCCGAGAGATTCCATTTCGCGAGCTTTGTTGACAAAATATTCATCGGTGAATATCAACTCTTGAGTTTCCTCATGCTTGGAGCCTCCGAAGAGTTTTGAAAAGAAACCTTTTTTCTCGGGTTTGGGCTCGGCTGAGGGTTTGGGGTCAACGGTGTAGCACACTGCTGTATCGGAGATTCCGCCAAGGTCGTTGATCATCTTGACAGAGCCGCGAATATTATTGATATCATTGAGGGCGTCGAAGATTCGCATTACATTTAAACCATTATCAATGGCCTCTTTATAGAAACCTTCGAGCACATAATCGGGATAAGGCACATAACCGAAAAGATTTCTACCGCGAGAAAGAGCGGATAAAAGAGAAATACCCTTCATTGCTTTGCTGCATTCGCGGAGACGATCCCAGGGAGACTCACCGAGATAACGCATCACAGAATCAGGAACAGCGCCGCCCCAAACTTCCATAATATAGAATTTTGCCTCCTTGTAAAGAGGTAAGAGCTTGTCGATGTTCTCTTGTTTCATTCGGGTGGCAAACAGTGATTGCTGGCCATCACGAAGAGTTAAGTCTCTAATTTTTAATACTTTTGCCATAGCTAAATTTATTCCGTGTTTTAGATTTAAGGATTTATTTCTTTAATAATGTCGCTAATATAAACATTAGTTGGCATTTCTACAAATCCAAATCTTTATTTTTTATTTTTTCATGTTGATTCATCTGCTAATGCTAATCAAATATGCCCTCCGCAGTTTCCTCTTCAGCTTCATCAGATACATAATTATACATCACATGCTCTGATCCGCAAAGATTCATATTTTCCGGAAAATCAAATTTTGCATCTTGCGAATAGGGCAACTTCTTGTCGGAATATACTTTTTTCATATATAGTCCGTAAATCGGGAGTGCCGCCTTGGCTCCCTGACCGAAAGCCATTGAATTAAAATGGATATAGCGTTCTTCTCCTCCCACCCATACGCCGGTGACGAGTTCCGGGGTGAAGCCCATAAACCATGAATCTGAATTGGCATTGGTGGTTCCGGTTTTACCGCCCATCTGCGCCCTTATGCCATATCTGCCGCGCAGGCTCGCTCCTGTTCCGGAATCCACTACATTCAGCAAGATTGACACAATCTTATTGTAGGCATCTTCAGATGTAACTTCCGTGCGGTGAGGCACTGCCGAATAAATCAGATTACCCTGGTTATCCTCTATACGGCTCACATAAATGGGATTTACCCTTATTCCATGGTTGGCAAAAGCGGTATATGCCGCCACCATTTGCCCCACAGACACATCAACGGTGCCAAGACACAAAGGCAACGTGGCTTCGATATATCCCGACAAGCCGAACATTCTCATCTTGTTGGCAAGTGCACCGGGGGTCAGTTCGTGCACAAGACGCGCTGAAATCCAGTTGTTTGAATTTGTGAGAGCCCATCTCAAGTCAACCATCTCGCCTATTCTTGAGCGGCCGGAATTTCGTGGTGCCCAGTTTCCAAACACCGGCTGCGTATTGCTGAAGGTAGAACAGGGTGTATATTCCTGCTCCATTGCGAGTGTATAAAGGAAGGGCTTTGCTGTTGAGCCAATCTGGCGTTTTCCGCGCGACACCATATCATATTGGAAATGCTTGAAATCAGGGCCTCCCACATATGCTTTGACATATCCTGTCACCGGGTCCATGCTCATCAGCCCCGTGCGCAATATAGTCTTCATATACATTAGAGAATCGTAAGGGGTCATAGTCACGGCCTTTGTGCCGGGCACTATTTTCGATATAGTGTGTCCCTTTTCAGTTCGTTTCTCTTTAACATATGCAAACACATCCATTTCCTGTGGCGTGTGAAATGCCTTGTCTATTTCCGATTCGCTGAATCCGGCCTTCTTCATATTGCGATAACGCTCTGTTTGTCGGATTGCATTCTTTATAAGTTTCCGCACATTGGCATAGCTCAATTCCGCTTGATTGGTGGTATACGGACCGGTGCGAGAGCCTCTTTTTTCTCTCTCGAAAGCAGGCTGTAGATATCCGCCAAGATGCTCATTTACGGCTTCTTCAGCATATTGCTGCATCCGCATGTCAATTGTGGTGTAGATGCGCAGACCGTCGGTGTAAAGATTATAATAGCTGCCATCGGGCTTCGGGTTTTTCAGAATCCAGCCATATAGCGGGTTCTCTTCCCATTGCAGAGAGTCGGTGTTGTAATTTCCAAGTGCGATCTTGTAGGCCGATACAGAGCCATAGTCAGAGCGTTTGGGGCGTTCGGGCTTTGAGGCAGTCATCAGTCTTCTTATTTCCTCACGCAAATATGGAGCACCCCCCTCTTTATGGTCAACCTTATGATAATCAAGTCCAAGTGGCAATTGTTTGAGAGAATCTGCATCAGCAACAGAAAGGAATCCGGCCTTCACCATCTGGTCGAACACCACATTACGCCGGTCGCGCGTTCTCTGCTCATGGCGCAACGGATTATAATAGCTTGGATTTTTCAGCATGCCGACCAACATGGCCGCCTCCTCCACCTTCAGGTCGCGCGGTTCCTTGCCGAAATACACATTAGCAGCTGTTTTAATGCCCACTGCATTGTTTAGGAAATCGAATCGATTGAGATACATGTTGATAATCTCATCTTTCGTATAGAAGCGCTCCAGCTTCACCGCAATCATCCATTCAATGGGTTTTTGTATTGCACGCTCAAACATATTTGACGATGGTTCTGAATAGAGCTGTTTGGCAAGCTGTTGGGTGATAGTGGAGGCACCACCCGATGACTTGTCGCCCATGATAAGCGTTTTCACCGCTGTTCTTCCGAGCGCCTTGAAATCGATGCCGGAATGTTCGAGAAATCTAACATCTTCTGTAGCCACCAATGCATTGATTACATGCTCGGAAATGCCATTATAATCAGTATAGACACGGTTGCCCGAACCGTAATAATAACGCCCGAGCTCCGTTGTGCCATCGGAGGCATAGAGCAGAGATGCAAGCTTATCGTGAGGGTCCTCGAGCTCCTCAATCGGGGGCATATATCCTATCACACCATTATATATAAGAGTGAGGAACAGGAGAATAAAAAAGCCGATTGACAGAAAAGAAATCCACAGCCATTTCACCACTGCAATATTGCGGCGGCGCCGTTTAGCCGACTTTGTTTCCGGCTTTGAGAAATCGTATAAATTATCGTCGTTATGACTCATATTCTGAATTTAACAGAAGGATGCGTTACACAAATTTATATTTTTAGAGTCTATTTCATAACTTTGCACACGCAAGGGTTGCTTGTTTTTGCAATGAATTTTCCACTCATACAAAGATATAAAAAATTCATGTTTCGCAAGTTTTAATCTTACGAAAAGTTGGGAGCTTACGCTCCTTTCCATAAAAGAATTAATTCTTCTTAACGGAGAAACCAAATTTTCCGATCACTTTGCCCAGGGAGTAATAATGCCCGTGACAATACGCCATGAGTCCGGATTTCTCGAGATCAAAGCGTCCTGTTTCAGGGTCAATCCAACGTGAATCAGCCCTGACATTCAGCACTTCGGCCACAAACATGTCATGCGAACCGAGATTTGTCACACTTTTTACTCTGCATTCTATGCTGAGGGGAGACTCCTCAATTGTGGGGGAGGCCACTGTTTCTCCGGCCAGCGGCGTCAGTCCGGTCTCTTTCCATTTATCGTAATTGCGGCCTGACCTTACTCCCACCCAATCGGTAGCCCTTGCCATTTCCTGAGTGGTAAGATTAATGGTAAACTCCATATTCTTCATGATTAATTCATGAGAATGGCGTTCCTTCCTCACCGATATATAACACATTGCAGGCTCTGAGCATATTGTGCCGGTCCATGCCACAGTGAGCATGTTCCACTCTTCCCGGCAGGCACCTGCTGTAACAATTACCGCCGGCAACGGATAAATCATTGTGCCGGGTCTCCAACTTTCTTTTGCCATGACTTATGAAACAGGGGCTGAGCAAGCAGTCAAAAATTCAATATTTGGCCCATTTGATAATTTCCATCAGTGTGGGCTTTTTTCCATACATAAAGATTCCAATTCTGTATATCTTGGCGCAAATCCATATCATAAAGAGGAATGAGGCATAAAGAAGCACCAAAGAGAGGCCGATTTGCCAGAACGGCACTCCAAACGGAATGCGCGACATCATAGCCATCGGAGATGTAAACGGAAATATCGATATCCAGAAAGCGAGTGTGCTGCCGGGATTATTCATAATTGACATCGAAGCGACTATGCCTACTATGACCGGCATTGTGGCAATTGTTGAGAGCTGGCTCGCATCCTGCACATTGCTCACAGCCGAGCCGATAGCTGCATAAATTGAGGCATAAAAGAGAAAACCGCCGATAAAAAACAGTAACGTATATACTATCAGCGAAACTATGAATCCCAAATCGCCCAGTTGCGCCACAACCCCCGACAATTCAGGAATCTCTGCAGTTGCCTCAGCGGGCACCATGAATGGAATGGCTACTGATGAGCACACCAATGCTATAACTGCCCATATCAGAATCTGAGTGATTGCCACAAGTCCTATTCCGATAATTTTGCCGAGCATGAGTTGTGCAGGCTTTACTGAAGACACTACAATCTCGAGCACACGGTTGGTCTTTTCCTCTATAATCGAGGTCATCACCATCTGGCCGTATATTATGATAAACATATACAGCACCATATCCATCGCCATTGACAGACCATAAGACAAAATAGATGAAGTTTCCGAATCCTCCTCCCCGTCAATTCGAATTGTGGGGTAAGACACATCTGCATGCACCCGCTTCATGATTTCGCGCAAATTGGAAATATTGTAATCCTTAAGTCGCTCATCTTCAATAGCTGTTTTTAATTGATCTGATATATATTGGTCGGTCATCATGCTGAGGGAACCGCGTGTAAGGAGCGTTATGTCTCGGTCGGGAGCTTTCACGGCATTGGGACCTATAACAAGAATAATATCAGAATCGGCATCTTTTCTCAGACTGTCAACAGGCAGGGTGGCATTTACGAATGCAATCTCATCGTTGCCCTTCAGGCTCTTGAAAAGCACTCCTGTGTTGTCTACAACCGATACCACCCGTTTCTCCGGTGTGCTGAAAAACATTATGAGAGTCGGGGCCGCCATTAACAGCAGCATCAGAAGCGGAACTAGCAGCGTAGTGATTATGAAACTCTTACGCCTTGTTCGCTCAAGATATTCACGAGTAATTATAAGTGAAATTGGTGATGACATAATAAAATCACGCGTTATTATTGTTGAAGCTTTCCGCCACTTTGTCAGCTTTCTGCACGGCGGATACAAAAATGTTATTAAAAGAGGGCATCAGCTGCTCAAACGAACAGATATCCACTGCATTATTCACAGCCGACACAAGCGCCCTCACATCTGTCCGGTCATTGTCGGGCAGCTCTAGAATCGCAGTGGAGCGTCCAAGCTTATCGGTGGATTCGGGGGTGAACCCGGCGCCTATATTGCGCATGCTTTCAAGCAATTTCATGGCGTCACCCTCATATATAAGCGAGAATCGGTTATCGGCGAACCGTCTCTTGACATCCTTCACCGAACCGGTCAAAATATTTTTAGACCTGTTGATTAATGTGATATTGTCGCAAAGCTCCTCAACGCTTTCCATGTTGTGGGTGGAAAAAATAATTGTGGATCCCTCATTGCGAAGGCGCAGGATTTCACGTTTAAGGATATTCGCGTTAATGGGATCAAACCCGGAGAACGGCTCATCGAAAATGAGCAATTGCGGATTATGAAGCACAGTGATAATAAACTGCACCTTCTGAGCCATACCTTTTGAAAGCTCCTCAATTTTTTTATCCCACCAATCAGATATTTCCATCCGTTCAAACCATTCCTTGAGTCTGACGGTGGCCTCACGTTGAGACAAGCCTTTGAGACGCGCAAAGAAAATGGCCTGCTCGCCCACTTTCATCTTTTTATACAATCCTCTTTCTTCAGGAAGATAACCGATGTTATACACATCATCGGCCGAAAGAGGATGACCATTGAATGTTACAATTCCTTCATCCGGCAAGGTAATATGATTAATTATTCTAATAAGAGTGGTCTTCCCTGCGCCATTTGGCCCAAGCAATCCGTAAACGCTGCCACGCGGCACATCAAACGAAACGTTGTCAAGAGCTTTATGATTGGAGAAGCTTTTGCTTACATTATTGACCGAAACAATATTGTCCATATTTTTTCATAGAATTTTCAGACTAAAGTGATTTAAACTTTTTTTTGAAGAATACAAATTCCATAGTTTTTTAGTTTTTATAAAAAGTTTAAATCACTTCACTGCGCAATTGTTTTTCAAAATTACGAAAATAATTCCGATTAAACACAATTTAATATAAATAGAAGTTTTCTTGTTAATCAAAAATAACTAATTTTGTGTTTAATAAGTGTGCGGCACAGAAGATTTGCGCAACTGATGTCGGCATTCGAAATCAGATGATTTCGGCGAAAGCGATAGAAAGAATTAAATACCCTTGTAAAATGAGCAACGAAGAATTATTGAAAGTTGTTACGGAGCGTGCAGAGAAATGGCTCGGTCCGCAATATGATGAAGAAACAAAGTCGGAAGTTAAGAAAATGCTTGAAGCTGAAGACAAGACACCGCTTATCGAAGCATTTTATAAAGATTTGGAATTCGGCACGGGAGGTTTGCGAGGCATAATGGGAGCCGGCACCAACCGCATGAACAAATACACAGTCGGTTCAGCCACTCAGGGTCTTGCCAATTACCTCAAAGATGCATTCAAGGGGGAGCCTCAAATATCAGTGGTTGTGGGTCATGATGTGAGGAATAACTCACGCAAATTCGCAGAGCTGACTGCGGATGTTTTTGCAGCCAACGGAATTAAGGTGTATCTATTCGATGGTCCGTGCCCCACTCCCGAAGTTTCATATGCAATCCGAAAACTCGGATGTCAAAGCGGCGTCATGGTGACTGCGAGCCACAATCCCAAAGAATATAACGGATACAAGGCATATTGGAGCGATGGTGCGCAGATGATTGCCCCGCATGATGTAAAGACAATTGAATATGTCAACGCAATCACATCAGTGGATCAGATTAAATTTAATGGCGACAAGTCGCTTATCCAGCCAATCGGCAAAGATGTGGATAAGATGTTTCTTGATGATATCCACACACTGACACTGAACCCTGAAATCGACCGCAAGCATCACGACATGAAGATTGTTTACACTCCGATTCACGGCACCGGTCTGCGACTCATGTTCGACAGCCTTAAGATGTGGGGCTTTGACAATGTGATTCATGTGCCTGAGCAGGATGTGCAGAGTGGAGATTTCCCAACTGTTGTTTCACCCAACCCCGAGAATCCTGAGGCAATGGCCATGGGAATTGAGAAAGCAAAAGAAACGGGTGCAAGCCTTGTATTGGCGTCCGACCCCGACGCTGATCGCGTGGGTCTTGTGGTGCGCGACAAAATGGGCAATTACCAGCTTGTGAACGGCAACCAGATTTGCATGCTTCTTATCTATTACATAATCACACAGAATGTAAAGAAAAACATGCTCAACGGCACAGAATATGTGGTGAAGACAATTGTCACCACCGAAACAATCAAGCGTATTGCCGATGCGAACAAAATAAAATGCTTCGACTGCTACACCGGCTTCAAATGGATTGCGGATGTGATCCGAAACATGGAGAAACAAGGTCGCTATCTTGGTGGCGGAGAAGAGAGCTACGGCTTCCTTGCAGACACATTCGTTCGCGACAAAGACTCTATTTCAGCCAATTCTCTTATTGCCGAATGCGCCGCATGGGCTGCCGAACAGGGGAAGAATCTATATGAAGTGCTCGTTGACATCTATGCTGAATATGGGTTCTCTCGTGAGCGTGGTGTGAGTGTGGTGCGTCCCGGAAAAACGGGAGCCGATGAGATTGTGGCAATGATGAAGAATTTCCGTGAGAATCCGCCCAAAACATTGGCCGGAAGCCCGGTGACCTGCATAAAGGATTATTCCGACCTCAACTGCCACGACCTCAAATCGGGGGAGGTGACCAAACTTGATTTCCCCACTACATCAAACGTGCTGCAGTTCTTCACAGAAGCAGGCGATAAAGTGAGCGTGCGTCCCTCAGGCACAGAACCCAAAATCAAATTCTATGTTGAGGTGCGTGAAAATATGCCCTCAAAAGATAAATATGAAGAAACCGTGGCTCTTGCCGACAAACATATTGACAAAGTGCTTGAAGACCTCGGCGTGAAATAAGCTTAGCATAAGATTTGCATAAAAAATAAGCGGAAACCGCAACTGACTCTTTGTGTCAGTTGCGGTTTTTTTAGAAATAATCATTATATTTGCGACTAAGAGTCTGTTTCATAAAAAATGTAACATTCGCCTCTCCGACAAAACCTAAGAATATGATACTATCCATGACCGGCTTCGGCCGGGGCTCATCATCCTCTCCCGACAAGAAAATAACAGTTGAAATAAAATCTTTAAATTCCAAGCAGTTCGACATGAGCATGCGCGAACCTTACTTCCTGAAAGAGATGGAAGTTGATGTGCGCAACCGGCTTGCATCCATGCTCGAGCGGGGAAAAATGGAATTTCAAGCCACTTCAGAATTTATAGGCAAGGAATGCTCCCCTATTTTTAATCAGGAAATGATTCGACAATATAAAGAGCAGATCGTGCGGATGGGCGAAGAACTCGATATTCCGGCTCCCGCCGACTGGTATTCCGTGCTCCTGCGTTTGCCGGATGCCATGAAGGCAGACAATATTGAAACAGACAAGGCCGATCTTGACGCTTTCATGCGGGCCTCTGTTGCAGCAGCTGAGGCTTTGACCGACTTCCGCATAAACGAAGGGAAAAAACTATATAAATTCTTTGTTCAGAAAATCAAGAATATCACTGCATTGCTCAAAGAGATCGAGCCATATGAGCTGGAACGTGTGCCAAAAATCAAGGCCAGACTGGAAGAGAATCTTGCAAGGCTCACATCGGTGGAATATGACAGAGGCCGGCTTGAGCAGGAACTGATATTCTATATAGAGAAACTTGATGTAACGGAAGAAAAGACACGTCTTGCAGCACATCTCAATTATTTTCTTGAAACAATGGGCGCGGAAGATGTTCGCCCGCAACAGGGACAAGGAAAAAAGCTCGGATTCATTGCCCAGGAAATGGGACGCGAAATCAACACTCTCGGCTCCAAATCAAATCACGCCGAGATGCAGAAGATTGTTGTGAAGATGAAAGATGAGCTTGAGCAAATCAAGGAGCAGGTGCTCAATGTGTTGTAAGCTATTCTGAAAATTGTCGGCAGATACAATACAAAAAAAATGAAAGAAGGAAAAATCATAATATTGTCGGCGCCTTCAGGCACAGGCAAGTCAACCATAATAGCGCAACTCATGCAGAATCCCGCACTTAATCTCGGGTTTTCGATTTCCGCCACAAGCCGCAACCCTCGCGGAAATGAGCAACATGGACGTGAATATTATTTCCTCACTCAAGAAGATTTCATGCATCGTGTTGTCAACAATGAGTTTGTGGAATGGGAAGAGGTGTATAAAGGCACATGTTATGGCACATTGCGCTCTGAGGTGAGACGCGTAGTGGAATCCGGACGCAATCTGATTATGGATATAGATGTGATGGGCGCGCTCAATGTCAAGGAGCAATATGGCGACAAAGCAATGTCCATATTCATTCTTCCGCCTAGTGTTGCAGAATTGGAGCGAAGGCTGCGCACTCGCAACACTGACACAGAGCAGGCAATCACAAACCGCATAGAAAAAGCCAGATTCGAGATGGAAAAAGCCGACAGATTTGACTGTCAGGTGGTGAACGACAATCTGCAGGACGCTGTGCGGGAAGTGGCTGAACTCATAGAGAATTTCATCCGCTGAAATCAGACACAAGACCCCGCCATGCCAAATCAATCGGAAAGAAAGAGCAGAAGAATTGGAATATTCTCCGGGAGCTTCAACCCCATACATACCGGCCATGCCATAATGGCCAATTATGTGGCACAGTTTGGTGGCATTGATGAATTATGGCTGATGGTGAGCCGTGTAAATCCATGGAAAACGGATGCGCCACCCATTGCCGATATGCATCGCGCCAACATGTGCAGGATAGTGGCAGAGAATTGCAGGAATGTGGCAGTCAGCGAATTCGAACTTGGCCTCCCCACTCCCTCCTATACTTTCAACACTCTCGCACAGCTGCGTGCTGCCTTTCCTGATTATGAATTTGTGCTGATAATAGGGTCCGACAATTGGATTGCATTCAGAGAATGGAAAAATTATGAAGAAATTCTCGACAACCATTCAATAATCGTATATCCACGACCCGGATTTATAACGGATTCCGCCAAATTGCCTTCGAACGTAAAAATAATATATGATGCTCCGCAGTCGCTCATCTCATCGACATTCGTGAGAGAACATATTGGCAAAAATGACAATCTGAACTATATGGTGCCTGTGGATGTAGTGAAATATATAAAAGAAAACCACTTATATGGCAAATGACATAACTCAGTCACAACTGCTCGGAATCACCGCGCTCGCATCAAATTATTGTGTATGCCTTGAAAATGCGACAGAGGGCGACAAATCAGACTTTATCGTGGAGATTCTCAGCTTGCTGCCACGCATATATTGGGAATTTTCCGAATTGGAGCCGGATGAGAAAACCGGCTTCGACGAATTCCAATATTTCAATTCCTATGTGGATGAGGAATATTACGACAGCATCCGCCGCAAAGTAGAGATGGTGATGGGACCCGATGATGTGTTCCTCGAAACCTTCGAGAATGACATGAAATACAGCGACACCCCGATTGCCGCCTCTATTTCGGAATCGCTTGCCGATATTTTTCAGCCTCTTTATAATTTCATCAGCGTGGTGAAAGAGAGTGACGGCACACAAACGCTCGAAGCCTACAGAGAATGCAGAGAGAGCTTCATTGAATATTGGTCGCAAACACTTTGCAATGTGTTGCGCGCACTCAACCACCTCCGATTTAATCAAACAACATCATTATGAAAGAGAACAATAGACCTCTGGAACACCCTGTGATTAACAGGCTCTTCCAAATGCTGGACTATTCTACATGCAATTTCAGGGCAATTGATGCCATAAAATACAATCTTGACGAAAACGGATTTGTCGAGCTTCCGGAAGGCGATAAATGGGAGATAGAGCCGGGATGCAAATATTACGTGGTAAAGAATCATTCTGCCATATTTGCCTTTGTTGCAGGCACCGCACCGGTGGAATCAGCCGGGTTTCGGATTATATCCTCCCACAGCGACAGCCCCTGCTTTAAACTCAAACCCAACTGCGAGATTTATGGTGACGGAGGGGTAGTGTCGCTCAATGTGGAAAAATATGGCGGCGGCATTCTTTACACATGGTTTGATCGTCCGCTTTCCGTGTCAGGAAGGATTATGCTGCGCGGTTACGATGCTTTCCATCCCGAGGAATATGTGATAGACCTCAGAATGCCTGTGGCCACAATCCCGCACCTCGCAATCCACTTCAACCGCTCTGTTAATGAGGGCAACCCACTCTCAGTGCAGAAAGACATGAAGCCGGTTTTGGGATATTACACACAAGAAGAGATTGCACAATTCAAATCTAACGGAGGGGTGATCAGACACTTGATAGCACAACACATAAACCGCAACCCCGAGCAATTTTTCAATATCCGTGATCAATTCTCACCCGCTGCGAATATGCGTCTTAACAATGAAGTGTCGCCCCAAGACATTCTCGACTATGAACTCTGTCTTTATCCGGCAGAAGAGCCGTCGCTTGTAGGGGCCAATCTCGAATATTTCCAATCTGCAAGAATCGATGACCTCTCTATGGCATTCGCATCGCTTGAAGCAATGTTGGCAACTTGCAACACCCCGTGCGATGCTACAAGAGTAATCGCCATATTCGACAATGAAGAGACCGGCTCAGGCACCAAACAGGGAGCTGCATCGCCCGTGCTGCGCCACATCGCCGAGCGCGTGTGCATATGCACCGGAAGCAACAGTCAGGGCATATATATGGCTCTGGCAAATTCATTCATGATATCGGCTGACGACGCCCACGCATGGCATCCGAACTATAATGAAAAATATGATCCCACAAATCATCCGGTGATGGGAGGGGGTCCTGTGGTGAAAATCAATGCCAATTGCAAATACATGACGGATGCCCGCGGTGCAACAGTGTTCAAATCATTGTGCGAAGAGGCGGAAGTGAATTGCCAGTATTTTGTGAATCACGCTGATGTGGCAGGAGGAAGCACATTGGGCAACATATCATCTTCACAGCTCGACATAGACGGTGTTGATGTGGGTTGCGCCATATGGGCGATGCACTCTGCCAGAGAAACTGCATCAGTGAGCGACCACCTCGACATGGTGAAAGTTTTAACCACGTTCTTGAAATAAACATAAAATTTGTTAATTTTGCATTTCAGACGCAAAAACCGGAGAATATCTTCACCGGTATATGTGTTTAAACATATGAGCCATGTTGCGACACAAATGGCTTGAACAACCCGTTTAGACAAATAAAAATCATATCTGACAGATGAAAATTGAATATTCAGCCCTGAACGACGTTACAGGCGAGATTACACTCAATGTAGAAGAAAAAGATTATGCGGACAGAGTTAAAAAACAGCTCAAAGAGGTAGGCAAAAAGCATGCTGAGCCGGGATTCCGTCCCGGACACGTGCCCGCAGGTTTGATAGAAAAAAAATATGGAAAGGCCATACGCTACGACGAGATTAACAAACTCGTGGGCGAGGCTGTCTATGATTATATCAGAGAAAACAATATTGAAGTGCTGGGCAATCCTATTCCCGATATCAACAACAGGATTGATGATGATCTCAAAGATTTCACCCTCAAATTCAAAGTGGGAGTTGCACCCGCCATTGAAGTGAAGCTCGACAAGAGCATCCATGTGCCCTACTATGACATTCAGGTGACCGATGAAATGATCGACCGTCAGGATGAGAACATGCGTAAACGCTTCGGCAAGCAGGAACCCGGCGACGAGGTTGATGCAACAGCGCTTGTAAAGGGTGTGATCACTGAGCTTAACGAAGATGGCACGGTTAAGGAGGGAGGCATTGTTGTTGAAAACGGCATCGTGGCTCCCCAATATTTCAAAGATGAAAACCAGAAAAACATCTTCTTAGGCAAACATCCCGGCGATGTTGTGGTGTTCAATCCGGCAGCTACTTGCGATGCCAACCCCACGGAAATGTCATCGATGCTCAATATCGATAAAGCCCACACAGAACAGCATAAAGGTGATTTCCGCTTTGAAATCAAGGAAATTATCGTGCTCAAACCTGCCGAGCTCGGAGAAGAATATTACAAAGATGCTTTTGGAGACAGTGTTAAGGATGAGAAGCAATATCGCGAGGCTGTGAAAAACATGATTAAGCAGTCGCTTGTTGCCGACCAGAACTATCGCTTTACAATTGATGCCGAGAAAGCCATTAAAGACTCTGTAGGCGAGATTGCGCTTCCCGATGACATTCTCAAGGACTTCCTTATATCACAGAATGAAAAGCTCACAGCAGAGAACATTGAAGAAGAATATCCTGAAATACGCCGTCAGCTTGTATGGGACATCGAGAAACAGAAAATGATTGACCAGCTAGAAATCAAAGTTGACAAAGAGGATATGAACAACTCCGCACGCATGATGGCCCGCAGCCAGTTCGCACAATATGGCATGACCAATGTGCCGGAAGAATCGCTCGACCGCTATGCAAATGAGATTCTGAAAGACGAGAAGGCCAGCAACAGCATCTATCGCCAGACTCTCGACATGAAACTCTTCAACGCTCTCCGCGCCACATTAGCTATTGACGAGAAGCCGGTAAGTGTGGAAGAATTCAACGCTCTTTTCCGCGAGGAAGATTAACGAATTCAAGCTTTTTCCAACATCGGAATAAATTTGGCATGCTATTTGCAATATGATATTCAACTTCGCGGATTGCAATTGTTAATCCGCGAAGTTGAATCTTTATAATTACATGTATGAAAAACGACTTTAGAAACTACGCCGTGAATCATCTCGGCATCAGCTCGACTACTCTTGACTCATATGCCCGGGCCATTGGAACTTCCGGACTTACATCAGTCACCGCACCTTCTGCCGACTATATGAATCCATATATTCTTGAGGAGCGTCAATTGAATGTGACACAAATGGATGTGTTTTCACGTTTGATGATGGACCGCATCATTTTTCTCGGAACACAAGTCACCGACACCAGCGCCAATATCATTCAGGCACAAATGCTCTATCTTGACTCTGTTGACCCCGACAAGGATATAAGTCTTTATATCAATTCTCCGGGCGGATCCGTATATGCCGGACTGGGAATTTACGACACGATGCAATATATCAACAGCGATGTGTCGACTATCTGCACCGGCATGGCTGCATCAATGGCTGCTGTGCTGCTTGTGTCGGGAGAAACAGGCAAACGCTTCGCATTGCCACACTCGAGGGTGATGATTCACCAGCCGATGGGCGGCATCCAAGGCCAGGCTTCGGATATTGAAATCACAGCCCGTGAGATTTTAAAACTCAAGGAGGAACTTTATAATATCATTTCCACCCACTCCGGGCAACCCTTTAAAAAAGTGGAAGCTGATTCCGACCGCGATTATTGGATGACAGCCGCTGAAGCAAAGGAATATGGAATGATTGACCGTGTGCTTGTTAACACAAGAAAAGAAAACAAATGACAAAACCTCATAAGAGATGTGTGATGTGCGGAGCGACTGACAGCCCCTCCAACAAAGTCATCACCATTTACGAAGACCTGACAATTTGCGAAGATTGCATCAACTTCATCGATCAGCAACGCGATGCAGAAAAAAGTCAGGTAAAAAAATCCCGAAGCAGAAATGCTGAAACCTCGAAATCGAAAAAAATTCCGACTCCGCATGAGATAAACGAGTTTCTCAATCAGTATGTAATCGGGCAGACCGAAGCTAAAAAATATCTTTCAGTGGCTGTTTACAACCACTACAAGCGTATCGACCAGAAGGATTCAACAGATGATGTGGACATTGAGAAATCCAACATCATAATGGTGGGGCCTACCGGCACAGGCAAAACCTTGCTTGCAAAGTCGATTGCTCGCCTGCTTGATGTGCCGTTCACCATTGTTGATGCCACGGTGCTCACAGAGGCCGGATATGTAGGTGAAGATATTGAATCGCTCCTTACTCGCCTTCTGCAGGCTTGCGACTATGACGTCGAGAAAGCTGAACGTGGCATAGTGTTTATCGATGAGATTGACAAGATTGCACGCAAAAGCGACAATCCCTCAATCACGCGCGATGTAAGCGGTGAAGGTGTGCAGCAGGGGCTTCTCAAACTCCTTGAGGGAAGCGTGGTGCTTGTTCCGCCAAACGGCGGCCGCAAACATCCTGACCAAAAGATGATTGCTGTTGACACGAAAAATATTCTTTTCATTTGTGGCGGGGCATTCGATGGCATTGAGAGGAAAATTGCATCGCGTCTCAACACTCACATGGTGGGATATGGCCATGATGAAAAATCCAGAAAGAAGCAGCGCGATAACCTTATGCAGTTTGTGCTGCCTCAGGATTTGAAATCTTTCGGCCTGATTCCTGAAATTATCGGTCGTCTCCCGGTGCTCACCAGCCTTGACCCGCTCGACAAGGAAGCTCTGCGCAAAATCCTCACCGAGCCGAAAAATGCCATTACCCGACAATATAAGAAATTGTTTGAAATGGATAAAAAGGAGCTTGAATTCACAGAAGACGCCCTTGACCTGATTGTAGACAAGGCTGTGGAATATAAGCTTGGTGCCAGAGGATTGCGTTCGATTGTTGAAACAGTAATGGTTGATGCGATGTTTGATGCGCCATCTCTGAAAACAAAGAAATTCACAGTTGATGCCGGATATGTGGCTGAAAAGCTTGAGAAGGCACACTATGAAAAAACAAAGATAGAGGGCTAATACCGAACCATCACAAGCGACACAAAACACATAATATACACTTCCCCATTAAGAGAAGGCTTCGTTTCCAACAAACGGAGCCTTCTCTTATTTTCAAACATCAACTCTTTTTTGTAAATTTGCTTTGCGAACAATTTTAGAGTCTGTCACATAATAACAATTCTGTTTTGAACAAGATATTACACCGTGTATTCACCTGGTTGTTGGTTTGCACTGCCTTCGGAATGGCTGCGCAACGACAGGATCAAATTTCAGGAGAGTCGTCTTCTCAGAGAAAAATATACCCTCCCGGCAATGCCTGGACGCTCTCATACCCTCTCGGCACCAGAATTGAGTCGACACTCGACACTCTATTGTATAACTATCAGCGACAGTTTGTTGTGGCGCTCACCTCCGATGCCTGGGCATCTACCGGCCAACTGGCGGGGCCCGGAATAAATATGATTTATTTCAACAGAACAGCCCCTCTCTCTTTTCATTTTGACAACGCAATCGAGAAATGGGTGCCCACCTTCGCCAAGCAGAAATTTTATAACGTTTATATTCCTTATACCCAGCTGTCTTACAACATGGGATATGGCACAGAGAACCGCACAGACTTGCTTCGCGCCACATTCGCCGGAAACGTCAACAAAGATCTTGGATTCGGCGCATGGGTAGACTATCCCTATACAAAAGGCACATACGCCAATCAGGCCACAAAAGAACTTGCATTCGGATTCACCGGCTATTACACCGGGGCGCGTTATGAAATGCAGGCTTTTTATAATCACTACAACCATCTGAACAAAGAGAACGGAGGAATCACTAACGACCTGTATATCACAAACCCGGCAGAAATGCAGGGTGGAGTGGAGGATATTGAGCCGATAAGCATTCCGGTGAACTTGCATGACGCACACAACCGGGTGATTGGAAATGAATTTTACATGAGCCACGCATACAAAATCGGGTTCTGGCGCGACATCACTCAGCCCAATGACACTGTGCAGCGCGAGGAGTATGTGCCGGTCACCAAATTTGTTTATTCATTCAATTGGAAAAGTAACAAGCATCTGTTTCTTGACACCAATGCATCGGAAATAGAATCGTTTTGGGACCATAGATACTTCGATTTGCAACGCACGGAAGATCGCGCAACATATTGGTCGGTGGCCAACACATTCGGAATAGAGATGATTGAGGGGTTTCAAAAATGGGCCAAATTCGGACTTGCGGCATACGCCACATATGAATTCGACAAATATGGCTATGATGTTGCAGGAATGAATGCCGCTGAACGCAATCCGGTGCTCACCCCGCTCCCCTCAGACTATCTAAACACCGGAGAGTCGCGCAACAGGTTGTGGGTGGGAGGCCGCATTGAAAAAACCCGCGGAGCGATTCTGCGTTATTCAGCTGATGCCTCTTTCGGACTCATGGGCGATGTGGTTGGCGATATTAAATTACAAGGCGAATTGCGAACAAAGTTCCGCCTGTTCAAAGACACTGTTGTAATATCCGCCAAAGGACATTTCAAGAATCTGGAGCCTAACTATTTCCTCAATCATTACACCGGCAACAACTTTATATGGAACAACAATTTCGGAAAAATCAGAAGTTATCATGCCGAGGGGCATCTGCACATTCCATGGTCGAAAACCGACATAATGGTCGGAGTGGAAAACATTCAGAACCATATATATTTCAACGCCTCTTCCATGCCGGAACAATATGGTGGAAATGTGCAGGTGGTATCAGCCTCCGTCTCTCAAAAGCTGAGAGCCGGAATATGGAATTGGAACAACACCATTACATATCAAGCCACTACCAATGAATCTGTTCTGCCACTCCCCACGCTGAGCATATATAGCAACATGTTCCTATATTTCAAGGCATTCAGAGCTCTTACAGTGCAAGTAGGCATTGATTGCAATTATTACACTAAATACAAGGGACTCGCCTATCAACCCGCCACAATGTCTTTTCATGTGCAGGGCGACAACGCAACAGACATTGGAAATTTCGCTGTTGCCAATGCATATCTCACTGCCAAATTGTATAAAGTGAGGCTCTTCCTCATGTGCAGCCACGTGAATCAGGGATGGTTTTCCAAAAACTATTTTTCCCTACCCCATTATCCAATCGACCCGCGACAATTCAGAATGGGTTTATCTATTGACTTTACAAACTAAGGCTCCGTTTCATCAGGCCACATTTCATATTAGATATGGCTCATTTTCCGGATCTTCTGTCGAGATGTGCCCTCAGCAGATTTATCTTTTCATGAAGCATGGGCACTCTGCGCTCAAGCCGGTTTAATTCTCTGTTTGCGGAATAAAGATTATATGTGAGAGTAATCATTTTTGCACAGTCGGCATTTAGAATCCATTCATCCGCTGTAGCGCCACCCTGCAAATATGACACGATGATTCTGTCATCCTCATGGTGGGCTATGATGCTTCCGATTGAATCAGCTTTTTCACCGGTGAAAAGCACTGTGGTGATGCCATTGCTGCGATAGTTGAGAGCCTGGTCATGAGGCACCACTCCCGAATAAACTGAAGCGCCGGCAACAAACACGCGAATCATGTCAAAAGGCTTCCCCGACAACGTGGCAATGAGTTCAAACTGCTCGCTGTCGTTTATTCGTGACATTAAGGCGGTGCTGTGTGCCGGATATTTGTTTTTCATCGGGGCATAGATCATGTAAGAGCCTACCTCCCGCGGATTGGCTACTGTTACAAAATTGCCGAGCATTTCGGCAATCCGTTTGCCGGTTGAGTCGATCACACTATTGCAGGAATCAATTTCCTGCTTGATTATTTCTATTGAGTCTCCGAGGGCACGGCTGTAATTCTCACGTTGCTCCTTCGCACTGTCATTCCTTCGGGCGCATCCACAGGCTATCACTGCCGCCGATAGACACACTGCGGATATTTTTATAAAAGCATTCATCAGATATAGTATAAATTTTAAATTCTTTGCACATCCTTTACTCCCTTCACCGCCTTTATTTTTTTCACAAGCGATGTGAGTTGACGGTTATCGGTCACACCAATCACAAGTATTCCCTGAAACATGCCGTCATGAGAATCAATCGAGATATTTCTCAACCTGGTTTTCGGTTCGTGCGAAATAATAGAAGTGATATTGGTGACAATTCCAATGTCATCATTGCCAATCACTTTGAGAGTTGCAGGAAGCTCGGTGCCGTTTCCGCCACTCCAATCGGCGCGGATCACACGGTAGGGGTATCTCGAGTTTATGTGGCGAGCATTGGGACAGTCAATTTTGTGAATTTTCACAACGCCATCGCTTGATATGAACCCAAACACATCATCGCCATAAATAGGATTGCAGCAACGTGCGAATTTATATTTCAACCCGCTGATTGATTTCTCACCGATCACGAGCACCTCGTTAGCCGGGTTTTCATCTTCCTGATTATGTCGAATCTCAAATTCTTCCGCGGAAATTTTTTCCGCCTCATCCGACGGGTTCAGGAACACTGTGTAGGCTGAAAGGAATTTTCCGGCATCAATTTTTTCTGAAGCAATGTCGGCATAAAAATCGAGAGTAAACTTATATCCTTGTTTTTTGATAAGCTTCATTAGGGAAGCCTCGTCGATTTCAATTTTTCTGTTTTTTGCACGCCGCAGCAGCGTTTCCTTGCCCAGCTCGGCCATGCGTTGTTTCTCCTCGTTGAGCGATTGCTTGATTTTGTTTCTGGCTTTCGAGGAGGTGACGATGTTGAGCCATTCCAACTTTGGAGTTTGGTTGGCTGAAGTCAATATCTCCACTGTATCACCGTTCTGAATCTTATAATTCAGTCGCTTATGTTGGCCGTTTACAACGGCGCCGGCACATTTGGAGCCTACATTTGAATGGATATGAAATGCGAAATCAAGCACTGTTGCGCCCCCCGACAATCTGAACAAGTCTCCCTTCGGGGTGAACGCGAACACTTCGTTGCCGAAGGGATCCATGTTGATATTCTTCATCAGTTGCATCGGGCCGGCATCGGCAGTCTCCAGGATATCACGGATATTGTTCATCCATTGGTCAGAACCGTCGGCTTTCCCCCCTTTGTATCTCCAATGTGCGGCAAGTCCTTTTTCCGCCACAAGATCCATTCTGCGTGATCTGAATTGCACTTCCACCCATTTGTTTTCCGGACCCATCACAGTGGCATGCAACGATTCATATCCATTGCTCTTGGGAAGTGAAATCCAGTCTTTCATCCGTGCGGGATTGGCAGTATACATATCGGCAAGAATTGAATAAGCAAGCCAGCAGTCGCTCTTCTCCTTTTCGCGCTCTGTGTCTATAATCACGCGTATTGCAAAAAGGTCATAAATGCCGGGGAGATCCACCTTCTGCTTTTTCATCTTGTTCCATATCGAAGAAATAGACTTTGTGCGTCCTTTTATTTCGAACTTCAGTCCCGCTTTCTCAAGACGGCGTTTCACAGGATCGATAAAAGCCTTGATATAAGCATCGCGCGATTTCTTTGTGGCATTGAGCTTTTGTGCGATTTGCTTGTAGATGTCACGATTGGTGTATTTAAGCGACAAATCTTCCAATTCTCCCTTTATTTTGTATAATCCGAGCCGGTGAGCAAGCTGCGCGTAGAGACAATTTGCCTCAAAGGCCACATTCCGCACCCACGCGCCATCGGGGTGGAAATTGATGTTGCGCATTAACACAAGAGAGCGCACTATCATAATGATAATTACGCGTATGTCATGAGCGAGAGCCAGGATTAGCCCTCTAAAATTTTCTTGGTTTGTAGCAGAATTTCTGTTGGAGAACTTACCCACATTTTTCAGACCCTGTAGCAAAAGAGCCACATCCTCTCCCCATTCGGCCTTCACATCTTCTATCGTCATACTCCCTGTCATTACAAGCGGATTTACGAGTACGGCCAATAGAATGTTTCTGTCCGGGTCGACCATTTCAGCGAATGTGCAGGCGAGCCTAAGTGTCATCAGAGCGATGGGAAGGCCATTCTTGTCGTGGGCTGTCTGGCTGCATTTCAATCCGGCAAGCAACTGGTCGGAGATGCGTTTCTTCTCATTATTATCCAGCGCCGGGAAAAGCGACACTCTGACAGATTGTGCCAATGCAATAAGTTCTCGCAATTCTGAATAAGAAAGTTTGTCAACAGGTGTAATATCCATAATTAAAAATAAGAGTCTATTTTATGAAAAATTTAAGGCTCCATTCCCCAAAAAATGTTAAAGCTGGGGCGGCCTGTTTTTTGCGCTAATTTGCTTTAACATTTTTTGGGGAATGGAGCATTAATGAATCTTGCATTTGAAAAAAGTTTAAATCACTTCAAAATAAAAAATCGGCAAACACAAAAATAATAAAAAATCTTTCAATAATTCAAGGCTTCATTAACTCTGTATGAGAAAATGAAGCCTTTGTGTAATTGTTAATCGAAAAATGTCAGTTGCCTGTTACAGGGCTGTGCTGATATTCGCGTTTTTGTTTATGCGTTTACAAGGAGTTTCTTGCGGAGATTCACGAGCATATCCTGAGTCATGCTGTCAAGGTCGAATTCCGGCTTCCAATCCCACTCCTCGCGTGCGCATGTGTCATCAAGCGAATCGGGCCATGAGTCGGCAATCTGCTGACGCAGAGGATCCAGCTCATATTCCATCTTGAATTCCGGCACATACTCACGAATCTTGTTGTAAATAATTTCCGGATCGAAACTCATTGATGCAATATTGAATGAATTTCTGTGAATGAGACGCGAGGGGTCGGCCTCCATGATGTCTACGGCTGCACGCAATGCATCAGGCATATACATCATATCCATGAAAGTGCCCGGCTTGAGCGGACATTTGAATGTTTCCCCCTTGACAGCGGAATAATAAATATCCACGGCATAGTCGGTGGTGCCGCCACCGGGCAGTGTGGTATATGAAATTAAACCGGGAAAGCGCACCGAGCGTGTGTCAACGCCAAATCTTTTAGCGTAATAATCAGAAAGCAGCTCTCCCGACACTTTTGTAACGCCATAGATTGTATCCGGGCGTTGCACTGTGTCCTGGGGAGTTTTGACATGCGGGGTTGACTTGCCAAATGAGCCGATAGAGCTTGGTGTGAACACGGCGCAACCATATTCGCGGGCCACTTCAAGAGTGTTGTAAAGTCCGCCCACACCGATTTTCCAGGCGAGCTGTGGGCGAGCTTCAGCTACTGCTGAGAGAAGAGCGGCAAGATTATAGATAGTGTCAATTCTATAATCCTTCACCACTTTCGCTATCTGATCGGGATTTGTAATGTCAACGATTTCGGCCGGGCCGCTTTCCAGAAGTATTCCTTTTGGCTCTGCACCGGGAATATAGCCACACACCACATTTGCGTTACCATAAATTGAACGCAGTTTCATAATCAATTCGGAGCCGATTTGACCGGTCCCTCCGATTACAAGGATATTTTTCATTTAGATTTAAGTTAGGCGTTCTCGTTATTGCGGATTTTTCTTTCAGGCAGCTGAGAAAAATAAACAAACAGATTAAATGAAGCTGTTTCGTGATATTATCTGCATTTAAGAGTCTGTTTTATAAAAATTTTACATTAGGGGCGGCTTATTTTTCTTAGCTACCTAAGAGTTCATTTGGTTAATCAATGCAAAAATAAAAAAATTTTCATAAAACATACTCCTTTTACACTTTCTTTTATTAATTTTGTTGGAATCGCGGGCCAGACAGAGTCCGTCAGCATTTGGAAATTCTTTTTAACCTGTTTATACCATGTATAAGAACTTTAAAACACATCTTGAAAAAGAGCTTCGTGACATCAAGGATGCCGGTCTTTACAAAAATGAACGTATCATCGTTTCTCCCCAGAGCAGCGACATCGAAGTTGACGGCACTCCGCGCGAAGTGCTGAATTTCTGCGCCAACAATTATCTTGGCCTTGCAGATAATTCACGCCTTATCGAGGCTGCCAAGAAAGCTATGGACAAGAGAGGCTACGGAATGTCGTCTGTTCGCTTCATCTGCGGCACCCAGGATCTCCACAAGGAACTTGAGAAAGCAATCAGCGAATATTTCCACACTGAAGACACTATTCTTTACGCCGCATGCTTTGATGCCAACGGCGGGCTCTTCGAACCCCTTTTCACAGAAGAGGATGCAATCATAAGCGATGCGCTCAATCACGCATCAATCATTGACGGCGTGCGTCTTTGCAAAGCCAAACGCTTCCGCTATAAAAATGCCGATATGGAAGATTTGGAGCGTTGCCTCCGCGAGGCTGCCGACTGCCGGTTCAAAATCATTGCAACCGATGGTGTATTCTCCATGGATGGGAATGTAGCTCCAATGGATAAAATATGCGAACTTGCCGAAAAGTATGACGCTCTTGTGATGGTGGATGAAAGCCATTCCGCAGGTGTTGTCGGAGAAACCGGTCATGGTGTGGCTGAGAAATTCAACTGCTACGGCAAGATTGACATCTTCACCGGCACTCTCGGCAAATCATTCGGAGGCGCTATGGGTGGATTCACAACAGGTCCCAAGGAGATTATTGACATGCTCCGTCAGCGTTCACGCCCCTATCTCTTCTCCAACTCTGTTGCTCCATCAATCGTCGGCGCAAGTATTGAGATGTTCAAAATGCTCGGAGAGACCAATGAAATCCACGATAGACTTATGACAAATGTGGAATATTTCCGCAACAAGATGCTTGAGGCCGGCTTTGACATCAAGCCCACACAGAGTGCAATCTGCGCCGTGATGCTTTATGATGCGAAACTCTCACAGGATTTTGCAGCCGAGATGCAAAAGGAGGGCATATATGTAACCGGCTTCTACTATCCGGTTGTCCCCAAAGATCAGGCACGCATCCGTGTGCAGCTTTCAGCAGCACACACACGCGAACAGCTTGACAAAGCCATTGACGCCTTCATCAAAGTTGGGAAACGCCTGAACGTGCTCAAATAAAAAATTCGCCACACCGCATACAAGCCCGCAGACAACCGCTGCGGGCTTTTTTATGCCATTTGCCAAGAGGTTGTTTCAAAAAAACAAGCCGCACCTAATGTTGAATTTTTTATTAAACAGACTCTAAATAATTTGCGCATAATACACGCATAATACACATACTTGTTGCAAAAAATTTCTTTCTCATAATATTCTTATTATATTTGTGAACAAACATATCGGTGTTATTGAAATAATTATTCTTTCGAAACACAATTCTTTATTAAACAACTTTTTATGAAAAAAATTACAGAACGCATTCCGGTTTCATTGCTGGGTGTCGCACTACTGACATTCACTCTGTCCGCTGCGCCACCCACAAGAGTGAAGCGCGATGCAGAAAATGCCTACAAAACATCGTTACGGACTGAAAAAGGCATAAGGAATGTTGGCAAACATAAACGAGCCAATTCCAATCGGGGAGCAATCAAATCTACTCCCGACAAAATTATTGTGAATACTCCGAAACAATCTGTTACGCAAAGAAGCAACTCTGAAATCCCTGCAATTTACGGATCGGTTTTTTATTCAGATTCACGCGCCGGTATTGACAATACTCTTTGCCGTATCGCCACCTCGGATTCTGAGAAATTTGAAGTGATTGTGGAGGGCGTAAACGCATTAGATGGAGGAGCATACATCGATGGAATCTATTATGCTGCGAATCACACGGAATATTATGGAGAATATCAGCTATATATAGATTCATTCGATGTTGCGTCCGGCACAAAAAAAGGCACATTATACGGAGACCCGAAGGCTGAAGCCGTTGATGTGGCATACAATCCTGCGGATGGGAAGGTGTATGGATGTTTTGCAGACCCGGAGTCACCCGACTTTACAGGATACTATTTCGGAACAATTGACTACAAAACAGGACAAACTACGGAAATAAGCAAGCTTCCTCGCGAAATGGCAGCCATAGCCATTGACACTGCCGGGAAGATATACGTCATCGACAAACAGCAGGAGAAAAATGGTTATTTCCTTGAAACAGTTGGCGCAGACTTATATGAAATCAGCGCACAAACAGGAGAAATGACACTCATCGGTAAAACCGGCCAACTTCCCGAATACCGTTCTTCAGCTTGTATCGACCCGGCCACCGGTAGAATGTTTTGGGTGGTAAATCCATCAGATGAATGTGGTTATCTTTACGAGGTAGACAAAACCTCCGGAGCCACTACGTTAATATATCAGTTCCCCGACAATGAAGAAATTGTCGGCATGTATATCCCTGATACCAGAGTGAATGGCGGCGTGCCGTCCGCAGCTTCCGAACTGATTGCAGAATTTCCTGACGGAAACATGCAAGGAACAATTTCATTTACTATGCCGACTCTTGACAATGAAGGCAACGAGCTGTCGGGTAACCTTGGATATAAGGTGACGTCCGGAGCTGATACAATGGCTTCCGGAGAGGCTATCCCGGGTGCAAGGGTGAATGCTTCCGTAACAGTTGGAGATGAGGGCCTATATAAATTCACAGTAGTCATAAGCAACAGTGCCGGAAATTCTCCGGAGAGCTCGATATCAACATTTATCGGCCGTGACACTCCACTTGCACCCGGCTCACCAATGGCAACAATCAACGGTGCAAATGTTGTTATAACATGGAATCCGGTCATTGCCACCGTTAATGGCGGAACGATTGCCGGCGAGAATGTATCCTATATCGTAAAGCGATATCCCGGAGGCGAAATTCTGACAACCGTAAATGGGGAAACTTTCGCAAACGATCCAATTGAAAATCCGCAGGAGCTATCATGGCGTTACTACACCATTGAAGCCAAGCACATGGACATAATGTCGGCACCCGCACGCACGCCCAAAGTGGTGACAGGCCACATTATGCCTCCTTACACTGATGATTACAATGATATCAACACATTTGATTACTACACAACGATTGATGCCAATGGTGACAACGTGACCTGGGGACCATACATCGGCAACCTCCGTATCGCCTATTCAGATGATAAGACTCTTGCTATGGACGACTGGTTGATCAGCCCTCCCGTTATGCTTGAATCCGGCAAATCATATCAATTCTCTATTGATATTGTCACGGGTAATAGTCGCGAAAAAGAGGATTTCGAGGTAATGTGGGGCACTGGCAACACTATTGCTGATATGACAAATACATTGATAGAAAGGAAATCTGTTGCTCATACAGAGGTTGTGACCTATTCCGGATTCATTAGCCCGAAAATCGGAGGACTCCATTATATAGGGATCCACGGATGCAGCGCACCCGACAAATACACCATTACTATCGACAATTTCGCCATCAACAGCGGAATAGACGCTTCGTTGCCCGATGTCTGCAATGAACTCGTCATAAAATCAAGAACAACCGGTGAAATGAAAGCCGACATAAGTCTGAAAGCTCCCTCCTGTGCTCTTGACGGCACTAAGCTGCAGACATTGAAATCCATAACAGTGCTGCGCAACGGTGATGTTGTGAAAACGTTTGAGAATCCGGAACCGGGCTCCTCATTGAGTTGTGTAGACGAAGTCAGCGACTGCGGCACCTATGGCTACACCGCCTTCGCCACGAATGATTCCGGCAATGGTCCCGGCGTTCAGGTTGAAACATTTGTTGGAGTGAAGGCACCTGCCAATCCTGAGAATGTAAATATGGTGGAGACCTCCAATCTCGGTGAAGTGACCGTAAGTTGGGATGCCGTTACATGCGACATCGAAGGCAACACGCTCAATCCTCAGTATGTAAAATATGGAATATACATTTATAAGGATGGCGAACTCGAAGAGCTTTTTGGCAATCTTTCCGAAACATCCCATACATTCAGGGCAAGCAACGATACGGAGAATCAAAAATTCGTGCAATATTTCGTAGCAGCCAGTACAAAAGGTGGATATTCAGAAGGTATAAGCACTCCGAGCGTACCGGTGGGCAAAGCATATAAGACTCCCTACACCGAATCATTCTCAATGGGCACACTCTCCTACATTCTTGCTTCGAGCTCTCTTGGCGGCGCATCATGGGGTCTGTATGACAACAGCATCGGCATTGCGGCGGCAGACGCAGATAATGGATTCATCGGCTCCAAAGCTAACGCTCTGTCACAATACTCCACTCTCTACACCGGCAATATCGATTTGTCGCCTCTTCAGAAGCCAATGCTGTCATTCTATGTATATAATATTGAAGATGAAGAGACCCTCAATGAGGATGAACTTGATGTGGAAATTGTTTGTAACGGAGTTGCAACAGTTGAGCGTAATGTGAAGATAGGACAGCTGCAAGATGATGAGGGATGGTGCAGAGTTATTGTGCCTCTCACTAAATATCAAGGCAATAAAATACAGTTACGACTCACTTCGCGCCATAATACATGGGGAAACATTTTTGTAGACAGAATCAATATTGTAAACGACTGTAAAAACAATCTGACAGCACGCGGGCTGACAGCTCCGGCAACTGTCAAAGCAGGCTCGGAATTCAGCGTGTCGGCAAAAATTTCCAACAACGGCAGCAATTCAGCCACAGACTATTCTCTGGAGCTGCTTTGCGATGGAGAGGTGATTGACGCAAAAGCGGGACCACAAATCAATTCCGATTCCGACAAAAATGTGGAATTCAACACAAGCCTTTCCGCAATCGATGAGGATGAACATGCATATTCGTTCAGAATTGTATTCAGCAACGATGAGGATACATCCGACAATATTTCGGAACAGGTGACGGTCACTCCGGTTATGCCCACGCTTCCATACATTAAGGATCTTTCCGCAGTCGAATCTGACAATGGCGTGCTCCTTACATGGTCTGAACCCGACATGAACGACTATATTCCCGACATGATCACCGATGACTTTGAAAGCTACGAATCATGGGCTAACAAGGGAGTTGGCGACTGGGTTCTTATTGACCGTGACGGCGCCGGCATCGGCGGATTCAACGACGGGACAGTGTTCCCCGGAATAGCTACCAACTCCACACAATCGTTCTGGGTATTCGACAGCAATGGTGAGGGATTTAAGGGCGACATCTACTTTATGTCGAACTCGGGGAATAAGCACCTCGCACAAATGTTCTCTTACACACCACAAGGCGAAGCCACTTGTGATGACTGGGCAATATCGCCCGAACTCTGCGGTGCAGAACAGACAATCAGTTTCTACGCACGCTGTTACTACGGAGAATATCCGGAATCATTTGAGGTTCTCTATTCAGAAGGAAGCGTCAATCCTGACGATTTTGTGCGCATAGATTCAAAAACCGTCAACCATGACTCATGGATCCGTTATGACTTCAAACTTCCGGAAGGGGCTAAACGCGCAGCAATACGATGTGTGTCGCATGGTGGCTTCATGCTCTTCATAGATGATTTCACATATACTCCCGTTGGAGACTCGTCCGAACTGGAACTTATCGGATTCAACATATATCGTGATGGCAAATTGATAAAGACTGTCGATACGCTCGACAGAGAATTCAATGACAATGACGGGAATATATCAACCGACCCCACTTATCAGATGACTGCTCTTTTCCTCAATGGAGAATCGCGCCCCTCTGACAAAGTAAAGGTTAATCCCTCCGGAATTTCTTCTGACATGAGTGAAAAAATATCTGTGAGAGGTCGTGCCGGATATATTGAGATAACAGAAGCGGCCGGTCAAAGAGTATCTGTATACAATGTAGATGGCACAGTGACTGCGACATCTGATTCACACACCAATCTGCTCAGGATTACTGCTAATCAGGGCGTATATTTGGTTAAGGTTGGAAGCCATACCACAAAAGTAATAGTGAAATAAGATAAATCCCTACAGTTAATTTGCGAAGGCCGACGTATATACGCCGGCCTTTTTTCTGCAATTATTTTGCACGTTTTGTTTTTTTTACTAATTTTGTGGTATCAAATGGCAACGGTGCCATTGACTATATCTCAGGATTTTTTTAAATCCTTCGCCTTAATGCGCATTCGCGCGCTGTAACCGCTGAACAATTCACTGTCTTTGCGAATTATTATTATAAAGCGGTTTTTATTCACAATCATCTTAACACCCAATTTTCGAATCTATCCCCGCGATGATTCAGCAGCCGATTAAGAATCTGATTCATAAAGAATACAACATTAGAAGCGGCTTATTTTTGAGATAATTTATTTAATCTCAGAGGGTCACAACCTCTCGATTGTGACCAGCGAGATTGGATAAATTAACCAAAAAATAGGCCGAACTAAAGTAATTTTTTATTGATACAAACATAAGTATTAAATAATTCAACTTTCGCAAGTTTGCAACCCGCGAAAATCAATGAGGTTAGAGGTTGTTTTTTACAACAATTACATTGTAATTTTACAATGATTATCTCACTAACCTTTCTAACCACCTAACTTTAACCTTCAAGATTCCAAGTTGCTTGCAACTTGCGAAACTTGAATTAAATAAATTAACAATACACCATATGTCTGTTTTATATTTTAATTATAATTGGCCTCGCATACATTGCAGGGGTTGACTCTTTGAATCAGTTACGCAGCCCACTATGCTGCTGATTTTGCAGAGCCAAATCCGGCTCATTCATGCAACCCTTAATGTTAATTTTTTTTATAAAACAGAATCTAAATCCGCTGCCTGAAAATTTATTAAAGGGGCTCTTAAGTGTCAAACCAGCTTAACACATCCCTTCGCCCCCGTATCAAAAAATATTAAAGCATCATTTATGCAAAGTCTTGAAGAACTTATGTCGATGGACGAATCCGCACTCCGCGAACTCGCCGAATCGATGGGAATGAAAAAGAATGCATCTGAAAGCAAAGAGGAAATTGCCTACTATATCATAGATAACGCCTCGGAAATCACCGCAAAGGAAATGGCGGCAAAGCAAAAGCCTCGTGCCGCAAAGGAGCGCAAAACCCGCGCCACAAGATCAAAAAAAACCGAGGCCATCGATACTGCCGATGCAAATGCCGATGCAAATGCAAATGCAAATGCCGATGCTCCAAAAACAAAAACCAAGGCTAAGTCCAAAACAAAAACAAAAGTTGCAGAATCTGACGAAGCCAACGCTACTGCAGAAGAGAATGCAGAGCTGAAAGAGCAGGATACTCCCAAAAGACGCGGACGCAAACCAAAAGCAGTTGCAGCTGAGGCTGAGATTCCGGCATCAGACGATGCACAGCCTTCCGCTTCACAACCGGAGCCGACCGAGATTGCAGCAGAGGTGGAGACTCCCTCCAATATTCCTGAACCTGCAGCAACAATTGAAGCGCCCGAGTCAAAGCAGGAGCAGAGTAATGACATGTCGCAACAAAAAGTGCGGCCTGCAGAACCATCTCTGGGCTCTTTCTTCTCCAATGCCAAAGGAAAGACATTTGTGCCCCGCTCGCAACGCGAAATCCGTGAAGCACAGCAGGCTGCCGCCACCGCTCCCATCATTATCGCAGAGCCGGCACCTAACGCACTTGTAAACCCCAAACAGCAGAAGCGTCTCACAAAAAAACAGCGTCAGCAGCAGAAGCGCCTCCAAACACAGCAGCCTTCTCAACAGCCCGAAACGAGCTACGACTTAACAGGCATACTCACCACCTTCGGCGTGCTTGAAGTTTTGCCCGAGGGATATGGCTTTCTGCGTTCAAGCGACTACAATTATTTGAGCAGTCCCGATGACGTGTATGTGACACAACAGCAGATTCGCGATTACGGGCTTAAAACAGGCGATGTGGTGGAAGGCGGAATCCGTCCTCCCCGCCAGGGTGAGAAATATTTCCCCTTGTGCAATGTAAAAACCATCAACGGATTAATGCCCGAAGCGAGTCGCGACCGCGTGCCTTTCGAGCACCTTGTGCCACTGTTTCCGGAAGAGAAATTCAATCTTACCGGCGGCCGCTCCAACAATCTGTCCACGCGCGTGGTTGACATGTTTGCACCAATCGGAAAAGGGCAGCGCGCACTGATTGTGGCACCCCCGAAAACCGGAAAGACAATCCTGCTGAAAGACATAGCCAACTCAATAGCCGAGAATCATCCCGACACATACATTATAATGCTGCTGATCGACGAGCGTCCGGAAGAGGTGACCGACATGAGTCGCAGCGTCAATGCCGAAGTAATCGCATCCACTTTCGACGAGCCGGCAGAAAGACACGTAAAAATAGCCGGGCTCGTGCTTGAAAAAGCCAAGCGCCTTGTGGAAAGCGGCCATGATGTGGTAATAATGCTTGACTCCATCACTCGCCTCGCACGCGCTTATAACACCGTGTCGCCGGCATCCGGCAAAATCCTGTCGGGAGGTGTCGATGCCAACGCTCTTCAACGCCCCAAACGCTTCTTCGGCGCCGCAAGAAACATTGAGAACGGAGGCTCACTCACTATTATCGCAACCGCATTGACAGAGACATCTTCAAAGATGGACGAGGTGATTTTCGAAGAATTCAAAGGCACTGGCAACATGGAGTTGCAACTTGACCGCAAACTGTCGAACAAGCGAATCTTCCCGGCAGTGGACATCATATCTTCCTCCACCCGTCGCGATGACCTGCTTCTGCCGCAAGAAACGCTTAACCGCATGTGGATTCTCCGCAACTATCTCAGCGACATGACCTCTACCGAGGCCATGGAATTCATTAAAAAACGCATGGAACTCACTCGCACAAACGAGGAGCTCCTTGTCACCATGGACAAGTGATGAACACATTCGGCAAGGCAATTCGTCTCACAACCTTTGGAGAGAGCCATGGCCCGGCCATGGGGGGAATACTCGACGGCATTCCCCCACTCGTCCCCATAGATATTGAGGCCTTAAAAAAAGAGTTGTCGCGCCGCAGGCCCGGCAGCGGACCCGCCGTTTCCGCAAGAAACGAACCTGACGAGCCCGAATTTCTTTCCGGGCTCTCGCATGATGGAGTGACACTCGGCTCGCCTATTGGCTTTATTGTGCGCAACAAAGATTGCAGAAGTGCCGACTACGATGATTTTCAGGGGAAATTCCGTCCCAACCATGCTGATTACACATATTATAAAAAATATGGCATTCACGACTTCAGAGGGGGCGGACGCGCAAGCGCCCGGGAAACGGTGTCGTGGGTAATCGCCGGTGCAATATGCCGGCAATGGATTGGAAGGGAGGGTATTTCCATTAAAGCAGTATTGGAGCCCACCAATGATATCGCCGCATGCGCGGCAAACGGCGACAGCACCGGCGGCATTGTGAGATGCCGCATCGATGGTGTGCCGCTCGGACTGGGAGAGCCGGTATTTGACAAATTGCATGCCCGGCTTTCCATGGCAATGATGGGCATCAATGCCGCCAAAGCATTCGAATATGGCGACGGCTTTAGAAGTGCCCGAATGCTTGGAAGCGAGTCGGCCGACATGTTTTGCACCCCGGAAGAAAAGGATGCAACCGGGATGCTGTTATCATCAAACCATTGCGGAGGAATGCAGGGAGGAATATCCAACTCAATGCCTATTGAATTCAAAGTATACTTCAAGCCAACCCCCACTATAATGCGTGACATTAAGACCATCGACTCAGAAGAAAATCCATGCGTGATACACTCCAAAGGGAGACACGACCCTTGTGTGGCAGTCAGAGCAGTGCCCGTGGTTGAAGCTATGGCAGCGCTTACCATTGCTGATTTTCTGAAAATGCGGGGTTAAGAGTCCGTTTTATAAAAAATTTTTTGATACCGGCTCTTATTTATGAATCCCTACTTTAAAGACTACGCTGAATATCTTTCTGAATTTTTTCCAAATGAGAAAATTCAGAAAATCTCGGTGAATACAGGCAACACCTGCCCTAACCGAGACGGTACACTCGGCTATGGGGGATGCATCTATTGCGACAACAGCAGCTTCACACCCGGCTACTGCTTCACCGTGAAAGGTGTTGGAGAGCAGCTTGAAGAGGGAAAGAAATTCTTTTCGCGCAAATATCCGCGAATGCGATTCCTGGCATATTTTCAATCTTATACGGGCACACATCGCAATGACCCCGCAATTCTCCATTCTTATTATCGCGAGGCTCTCGACACCGAAGGCATAGCCGGAATCATCATCGGCACACGCCCCGATTGCCTGCCTGACAATATTATAAAACTCCTTTCGCAACTCAACCAAGAGGCACCTGTATTTGTTGAACTTGGTGTGGAGACTTGTCATGACGAGACGCTGAAGAGAGTGAATCGCCGCCACACATTCTCACAGGCTGAAGATGCAATATGCCGACTTTCCGAATATGGATTGCACACGGGTGTGCATCTGATTGCCGGCCTCCCCGGTGAGAACCGCGACATGATTCTGCACACCGTGCAAAAGGTTTGCTCGCTTCCGGTGGAATCGATAAAGCTGCATCACATGCAGATTCTGCATGGCACCCCGCTACACAAGCTCCGGATGGAACATAAAATTGAAATCCGGCCATTCGAATTAAGTGAATATATTGATTTATGCATTGAAATCGTAAGGCTTGTGCCGCGCTCAATAGCTATTGAACGATTCCTCGCATCAGCACCCCCTGAAAAAGTGACAGCTCCTAAATGGGGCATAAAAAATTATGAGTTCACACATCTGCTTCTAAAGCAGCTTTCAAAAAATATGATATGAAAACAGCATTCGTGATAGCATTAGCGGCTTTTGCCGGAATCAACTCAGCGCAGGCCGACATCACTGTAAATGTGGCTCCCGCCACCGGGATGAGAGTGTTTAATGTGGAATATGGCTATCTGGACGACATGGTGAAACCTCGCAGTGAGCGTCCGCAAGCAAAAAAACTACAAGCCACTGTCAACGACATCGGACAATTCAAACTGCCCGAAATGCCCGATGGACCGGCACAATATGTGATTCCAACCGGCGACCGCGAATATATTGTGGTTTATTCCCGTCCCGGCGAAAATCTCACGCTCGACATCTTAAGCAAGAGCCCACTCAACTACACTGTGTCGGGAAGCAAATTAATGGAAGATATTTCCGAACTTGACACGAGATCCGGCGCCATTCTTGACCGTTTTAACAAACTCCGCCAATCAGAAAATTTCACAGATGAAGAGGTGGCTGCCATTCAAAAAGAATATAACAGTCTCTTTCTTGATTACATCAACGCCGATCCGGAGTCAGAGGCAATCCCCTATGCAATCATGAATCTTGACGGTGAAGACTTTCTTGTGGCATACAACAATATGACACCCCGGGCAAAAGCCAGTCCGATTGCCATATTTCTTGAACCACAGAAGCAATATATCGACAAAAAAATGGAAGCCGAGCGCAAGCTTGTGCAATTGCAGTCCGGCGATGTGACAGCACCCAACTTTACTTTCCCCGACATCACCGGTAAAGAAATCAGTCTTTCCGATTTTCGGGGGAAATGGGTGATTATTGATTTTTGGGGCTCATGGTGTCCATGGTGTATTAAAGGATTTCCAAAGCTGAAAGAGGCCTATGCAAAATATAAGCCGCAACTTGAGATTGTGGGTGTGGCTTGCAGCGATCCTCGCGACGCATGGGAAAACGCGCTCAAAAAATATGAGCTCCCATGGGTGAATCTCTATAATTCGGAACAGGGCGGAGGCAAAGTGATTGAGGAATATGCCGTTGAAGGATTCCCCACAAAAGTCATTGTAAATCCGCAAGGTAAAATTGTGAACATCACATCAGGCGACAACCCCGAATTTTTTGTTCTCCTTAACAAACTTCTGAAATAGACACGTGCGAATGCTGCATTCGAAAAAGCAAATCCAAATAAAAAATCAAATTGATTTGATTTTTTATTTGGATTTATAAAAAAACTTTCTTAACTTTGCATCGCTTTTCGGGAAGCCGTAAGCTGATATGGTGAATTTAGCTCAGTTGGTTAGAGCGTCGGATTGTGGTTCCGAAGGTCGTGGGTTCGAGACCCACATTTCACCCTTAAAAAAGACATCGAAACAATCGATGTCTTTTTTCATTTCATATGTTACGCTTATGTCAAACGGGGAGAACAAGTTCGTTCATCAAACGGCTGAACGTCAATTCAAGGTCAGAAGTTTTGCCGGGATGCGGTCTTGATGTGGAGATGCATGCACTGCGCACGGCAGTGAGCCAGCGGAACCGCTCGTGAGTTTCCAATCCGCACAACGCTCCCCTTGCCTTTCCTGACGCTATTATTTTGAATCCTTCCAATTGAGAAAGCAACAGATTAATATCCGCGCTTGCATTAAAAGCCAATATTCGCGCGGCATCCACATAAAATTTCACTTTAATCCATCGCCTGCGCTTGCACATCATTATCAGGCCTACATTAACAAATTCCTCACGCTCCACACTCGGAAGATAACGCACCACGGCATATTCATACAAGTGATTTTCTTGCACTGACTGCATTCTCCACAAATTTTGATGAATTTTTTAATCTTGTTTTGAGAAAATTCCGGTAAACATCTCGCTGAATATCAGGAGACACTTCAGGCTCCGACTGCATCAGCCATTCATCGGGGAGCATTTCTACAATGCTATCGATAGCCTTGCCGTCATCAAGATGTTTATGCATTTCCGCATCCACCACCTCAAGCTCGGAGGCCCAGGGAAGAAGAGCGTGATCCCTGACATATGCAAATTCAGAGAGAGCCGCTTTTTCGGCAGACTCCCAATTGTGATGGAAATAAAACGCCGATCCATGGTCAATCAGCCACAACTCACGGTTCCACCATAGCATATTAGTGTTGCGAGCGGTGCGGTCAACATTAGTGATCCATGCATCAAGCCACACTATCATCGAAGCTTCCCGACTGTCGGGACGGTTCACGGCAACATCCCAACTCATCGCGCCTGAAAGAAAATGCAGCCCAATGTTAAGTCCGCGACTCCACTTGAGCAAATCCTGAATTTCCTCATCACCCTCAGTGCGCCCGAAATCTTCATCCAAATCGAGAAAAACAAGCTCGGGAACTTTTAATCCGACATACCTTGCCAGCTCACCTCCAAGCAATTCGGAAATCAGCGGCTTGGAACCATGCCCCCCGCCACGAAACTTAACCACATATTTAAAGCCATCGTCGGCCTCGGCCAACGCCGGCAGAGAGCCGCCCTCACGCAAAGGCATCACATAGCGTGTCACTGCGGCTTCTCTCAATTTATCCGGAATATTCATATTTCAGTTTCGGTTTGCCGATGCAAATCTAAGGTTTCACAAATATAACAATCCAATTGAAATTTATGACCGCTTTTTCTATGAAAACGGGCCCGAATTTATTATTCCTTAGGCTCCATTCCCCTACTTTAACAATTTTTGGGGAATGAAGCCTAAGCCTGAGGAATCACGGCCGGAAAATTTTCGGCCGGAAATTTGATAAAACTATTTTTTGTTTTTCAGTTTTTTAATAATTTTGCATTTCATTCGACACCATCACAATAATAAAGGTATGTTGAACTTCACAACAAAAAATGAACAGGGAACAATACGACAAACTTATTGAATCAATATTCAAGCTAATAGCTGTTCGGGGACTTTCACGAACCACAATGGATCTTGTAGCCTCCAGGCTGTCGATGTCCAAACGCACACTATATGAAATATTCGGCTCAAAAGACAACATGTATCGCTGCGTGTTGAGTCACATTGACCAAAAGAATTCACAGGAAGTAATAAAAATAATCCGTGCCACGGGAAACGTGATGGAGGCAATGGCAAATGTAGTGCTTCACCAACAGCGCCAGATTGCCGGCATCAATGTGGAATTTTTCCGCGACATGGACCGTCGCCACCGCAATCTTCGCAATGATTATGAGAAACAATTCCAGGCATGGGGAGCCGTGATTATGCAGGCTATCAGACTCGGTGTGCGTCAGGGAGTGATAAGAGAAGATACGAATGTCGACCTTTCGCTGCGCTTGCTCCGGATTCAGATGGAATCATTGAAACGGATGGAAGAACTGTTTCCACCTGAAATCACACTTGCCCAGGCATTCAATGCCATAGGGCTCGGATTTTTGAGGAGCATTGCCACAGAGAAAGGGATGGAGGTGCTCAATAAGCTTTCAGACAAATTTAACAATTGAATAAATTAATTACTGGATAATAAATGAAATTTTCTCGGAAATCAGGAGTCTTTTTCATAAAACAGACTCTAAGAACATGGCTGTTGGCATTGGCCACAATATGTGCCACAGCTGTGGGAATGGCTGACAACAGGGTGTTTGCCGACAGCGTCACGCTGTCGAAAGAGGAATGTGTGGCAATTGCCCTTGAAAAAAGTCCTGCCGTCAAAGTGGCCAATCTTGAGGTGAAACGCATGGACTATTCAAAAAAGGAAGTGCTTGCCAATCTTTTTCCACAGATAGACTTTACCGGCACCTATCAGCGGAGCATCGAGTTGCAAACGATGTCGATGGACTTTGGGGGGCAATCCCAATCCATCAAGATGGGACGCGACAACACTTGGAATTTCGGATTTTCCGCCGCAATGCCTTTGGCAAATGCATCGCTTTGGAAATCAATCAGTCTCAGCGACACGCAGATTCTGCAGTCGCTTGAAGATGCGCGCGCATCGCGCATAGACCTTGTGAACAATATCAACAAGGCCTATTATTCTCTTCTTTTGGCCATTGATTCCAAGAAAGTGATTCAAGCCAATTACGACCTCGCCAAATTCAACCATGAATTATATCAGAAACAATTCGAACAGGGCACCGCATCGGAATATGATGTGCTGCGCAGTTCGGTGCAGGTAAAGAATGTAGAGCCGGAACTGCTTCAGGCTGACATTTCCGTGCGCAGTTGCCAACTGCAGCTATGCGTGCTCATGGGTATTGAAACAACCGTTGCAATAAAGCCGAATATCACGCTCAGCGAGTTGAAACGCGACATGTATGGCTATACACAGGGCATGAATCGCTCCCTGAAAGGAAACTCCTCGTTGAGAAGCATGGACCTTCAGAAGAAGCTTGCCGACCGGAATGTCACGCTTCAGAAATTGGCATGGGTGCCCACCCTTTCGGCATCTTTCAATCTCAACTGGAACGCCATCAGCAATGGCAACGCATTGAAAAACCAGATGTTCAATCCCTACAGCAATGTTGGCGTGGTGCTCCAGGTGCCGATTTTTTCCGGCGGCAGCAAATACAGCAAACTTCGTCAGGCACAAGTGCAGGCCAAGGAGATAGAGATACAGCGCGAAAATCTTGTGAACTCACTGAATATGCAGGTTGACCTCGCCATTGACAACATCAATATGGAGGCAAAACAGATTGCATCGAGCGAAGAGGGTGTGAAGCAGGCAGCAAAAGCACTTGAAATCATGCAGAGAAGTTTCGAAATCGGAGCTGCCACTTATCTGAGCCTTCGCGACAGCGAACTGGCAAACACCTCTGCACAGCTCGCATATCTGCAATCAATATATAATTACCTCGTGTCGACAAGCGAACTTGACGCCCTTTTAGGCAAAGAGGAAACACTCGGAATTAAATAATTCAACTTTCGCAAGTTTGCAACTTGCGAAAAGCAATGAGGTTAGAGGTTAT
>JAMPDQ010000007.1 GCA_023665575.1 Candidatus Amulumruptor caecigallinarius
ATATTCCTTCATCTGCAAGAATAAATCTGCGCCAAATTTGCGACCCCTGCTTTAACATTTTTGGGGAATGGGACCTAAATGGTTGGCTTGACACTTATATAGTCTATTCACAAATATAACAAATAAATGCAACGAATAAAAGATGTTTTATAACATTTCTGAGGGTTCCCCCGCTTCTATTGCGACTCTTGAGACAATTTCTTCCGGGGTTGGCAATGGAAGGTCTTTTATGAGTATCCCGGAGAAGTTTCCATAAGCTTTCTCTTTGAGTGTGTTGATCTCCTTGAGAAATTTTGAGTATACAATGCTGAAATCGGGAAACATGTGTGTCTCGCCGGTTGAAAGGAACACTTTCAGGAAATCTTCTACAGTGAAATTTGTAGGCTCAACGGCCGGTGATATGCCGGTGTTGCCGCTGTCCAATTTTATATAATACACGAGTTTGCTTTCCCGGAGCTTGTCAAATATCCGGTGAACAATCCTGATGGGAAGATTATATTCCATTGCTATTTCCCCCTCTGTAAGAGGAATTTTTTTGTCAACAAACCGTTTGAATACCACTGACATAATAATCAACGCCATATTCAGCCAGCTGTCTGTGGAGATGGTTGAGGAGTCACCCATAAGATTGAATGTGAATACATTCTGCATTGAATAGCAGATCATGCATCCGGAAAGCAACAGCAGCCAGGAAAATTGCAGCCATATTAGAAGAAGAGGCAGAAATGCAAACGAGCCATATATGGCGTTGTATTTCGATACATAAATCTGTCCGTTGAGAAAAAGCATCTGCAACACAATGAAGCATATTGCGGCGAACAATCCCGAGATGGCGGCATATTTGAATTTTACTTTTGTGTTGGGAATGATAAAGTATGACAGTGTAAATGCCAGCCAATACAACACAAGCGGTACAAGACTGAGGATAACATTCACCAATGGCGTGAGAAAGGGGAGCGTGATGTTGCTCTGGATTATGTCGGTCATAAAAAATGAGACCCCGCTTGAGCAGATAATCAAAACCGGAATTATCAGGCACACCGCAATATAGTCTGTGATTTTTTGATAGAATGAGCGTGATGTCTTTATTCCCCATATTGAATTGAATGCATCTTCAATGTTGGAAAGTAGCGAAATCATTGTCCATAACAGCACTATTATGCCTATTCCGACAAACATCCCTTTTGTGGTTGTTGACAGATATGAGTCGACAAATTTCAAGGCCGTTGCCACACTTTGGCTTTGTGCCGGGAAAATGTTATACAATTGCTGCTGCAGAATATCGTCAAGGCCGAACCCCCGTCCGATTGCCACGAGCATTGCGAATGCCGGGACAATTGAGAGCACTGTGGAATAGGTGAGAGCCATCGATTTGTTTTGCAAGTCATTGTCTAAAAATGAGCTCAGTGTGAGATTGATAATTTTAACAATCCTTGTTTTTAGTGAGCTGCTGGGGTCGTTCCATACATCTTTTGATACATATTCATAAAAATTCATCCCCTTGCTCATCAATTTTGAGAAGAAGCTCTGTTCCTGCGGTTGAGTGTTGGCGGAATTGTGTGAATCTGCTGTGTTTTTCATCGGATTCCGGATTGATTTGGAATGTGTCACAATATTTGATTGGATGCTTGGAAAAAAGAAAACACCGGGAGAAATCACCCCCGGTGTGTTGAACGACAGAAATGATATAAGCCGGGTTATGTGCCCCGCACTAAAGCGGGCGTCTGTCATTTATCTTTGCGGTCGGTTGCCCGACTCGCTATAGCAGTCTACCCCCCGGCAACGGACGAGCAGCCCTTGGCTGCCGGTATATTTGACCTTGCAACTCGCAGGATGTGCGGCTTCGGATGTCACCATCCGAACCGGTGGGCTCTTACCCCGCCTTTTCACCCTTGCCGCAACTCTTGGCTGCGGCGGTTGTTTTCTGTCACATTGTCCCCGACGTCGCCGCCGGCTTTCTGTTAGAAAATGCGATGCCCTGTGTTGCCCGGACTTTCCTCTTTATGGCGGCTTCAGCAACACTTGTGCGGCCTCCATATAGCGACAGACCTCATTTCTGCCTGTATGTATTGCAAATTTAGTCATATTTAATATGTTTTCAAAATCCGGATACCCTTAAGCCTTAAAAAAAATATGAAACAGACTTTTAACATTCATTATGTTCACCATTCGTAAACTATATTCACTCCGATGCCATTGATTGTGGCGTTGTGTTGCCAATTTGCCCAATAATCGGATGCCATGAGCCGATAGTGGATACCTATGTCAATCGCTTTTTTGGGCGTGTCGTTGCTCACCGGAATACGCACCCCAATGGCGGGCTGTGTGTAAAAATAGCTCCGGTTGGTGAGATATCCATCGCGAATCTGAACATAACTGTCAGTGCACAAAAATGCCATGCCAAGACGAAGATTAAAATAGAGTGATGTGTTTGAAATCCCCCCAATAATAAATCGGAAATCTGTAAACACCGGAATCATCACTGCCGTTGAGGTGTGCTCATGGGCATACCATTCCGGGTTTGACGCGCTCCAGTCGCTTCCCCACCCGGTGTCGACTGTCGACCATAGAAAGTCCACACCGATGCCGGCTCCGACATATAGCCATTTGTTCACCATGTATCCCTGCGAGGTGGCAAGTGTCACAAAATTCGATCTGTAACGTCCGAATCCCTCCGTGAAGTCTGCCTCGATATAGCCCTTATATCCGGAGCCTCTCCGCATAGCCGGAATGGCAACATTGGTGAGCCCGTTGACAACATCGGCAATTTGGGCTGAAGCGCCGGTTATGCCCCCGGCAATGACCGAAATCAAAAGTAAAATATGCCTTAATGACTGTTTCATAATTGTTTGACTTTGGCCGGCTGAAGCTTGTACCGATTCTTTCCAAATTTTCGCAGGTTATGAATCAGGAGGTTGGAATAGTTAATGATACAACCTTTCTGATTTTACAATATGTTTGTTGTTAAAAATATAACATCTCACCCATAACATTCCTGATTTTTTGCAAGTTGCAAACTTGCGAAACTTGTTTTTATTATATAACAATAATTGCTTTTCCCCGGTTTTTCAGTTTCCTGCCTGTTGCAAAAATTGGCGGGGGAATTTTTTGTAATGATAATTTTGACTAACTTTACGGAATAATTAGCCAAACAATTGCAATAATGCCATATGTAGCCCCCATCGACGAGAAGCTGTTGGTGGCCGACCTTCATAATCCAAAGAAGGCGGCCGATGCCTTTGACGCGCTAATACGTAAATATGGAGAGCAAATTTATTGGCAAATCAGAAAAATGGTGGTGTCGCACGATGATGCCAATGACTTGCTTCAGAATTGCTTTATCAAGGCCTGGAACAATCTGCATAATTTCCGAGGTGATGCCAAATTGTCTACATGGCTATATAAAATCGCTGTGAATGAATCGATAAATTTCCTTAATAAGGAGCGCTTGAGAGAGAACCATTCTGTAAAAGCCGGCGATGAAGAGGATGATTCATATTTGTTGCAGAATATTGAAAGTGACGAATATTTCGATGGCGATGAGCTGCAAGTGACGTTGCAAAGGGCGATTGCCACTTTGCCGGAGAAGCAAAGACTCGTGTTCAACATGCGTTATTTCGATGAAATGAAATATGAAGAGATGTCTGAAATCCTCGGCACATCGGTTGGCGCACTAAAAGCCTCTTACCACCATGCAGTAAAAAAAATAGAGGCTGCAATCCGCGATGCGGAGATTCTATGAAACAAACTATAAGGCGTCATCCCCAAAAAATTGTTAAAGTAAGAGCGGTGTTTTTGGGGGAATGGAGCCTAAGCTGTCAGAATTGTGAAACAATGCGCATACCAGCACCAGATATTCGGGCAAACCTCCATTTTTGCCCCAAATCAGCTGAATATCGAATAATTCGGTCAGTGTGCGTGATATGTCGAAGCCGAACGCTTCAAGCGAAGGACGCACTTTGTCAGGGTGTAGGCATGGCTTCTTGAATTTACGCATGCACTCCGCCCCCTTGCAGTGCAGACAGCTCCCTATGTAGGCGAAGGCGCGCCCCCCATATTTCTTTTCCATTTCAAGCAATCTCTTTTCTATGCGGATACGCTCGGGACGTATGAATTCCTGAATAGAGCCTGCAAACATATCCGGATGTCGGGGCGTTATCTTTGTCGCCATCAGATGCACATGCCTGTATTGCCGCATATATGATTCAGTGTCAAAATTGAACGGAGGACATCCCCACGAATTGCCATGATTCGGACACTGTCTGCACATTTCAATGAAACGCGCCTCATCTCTAAAGTTTGCAATGTATTCTTCAACAGATATATCGGTTGAAAAATACTCAATTGAGTATTCGCTTCGGTTTTCCATCATTTTTTCTGATTATTGATGCTGAGGAGGCATCAAAGGTCATGTTGTCGTTTTGAAACAATTTGTTGATTAAACCGCTTGTCCGCATTTCCTCAGTTGGAAGGCAATATAGATGAGGTGTGTCTATAAGAGCTATGTCATCGCACAGCGACAAAGCAATGTCAAGTTCGTGTGTGGAAAAAAGAATACATTTTCCCTCTTTGTGGGCAAGGTCGGCCAAAAGGGAGCATAGCTCAAAGCGATTCGGAAGATCGAGAAATGAAGTGGGCTCGTCAAGTATGATTATTGGGGTTGACTGAGCCAACGCCCTTGCAATCATCACCCGCTGACATTCTCCATCACTCATGCGGTCCATGGTTTTGTCAGCGAATTCCAGCATGCCTACGGAGCTGAGCGAACGCTCCACAATCTCATGGTCGTTATCTTGCAGATTCCCTATCCAGTTGGTGTAAGGCGCACGCCCGATTGCAACCACGTCGCGACATTGCAAGTTGGGAATCCGGGTGCGCTCTGTTGAGACATAGGCCAGATTTTTTGCTAATTGTGCCGGTGTCATTGCAGATTGACTCTCCCCGTTCATGAGAATTTCACCCTCATAGTGAGTGTTTAATCGCGCTATGGCTCTCAGCAAAGTAGACTTCCCAGAACCATTACGCCCTATCAGCGCAGTAAGCTTCCCATCGGGAATCTTTTCATTTATTTTTGAAAGCAGTTGTCGTTTGCCGTATCCTATGGAAAAATTTCGAAATTCTATCATTGTTGTCCAGACTCCATTTTCCAAAAAATGTTAAAGCAGGGGCGGCTTGTTTTTGCGCTAATTTGCTTTATCTCTGAGGGAGCATAGCGATCTATGTGACCGCGGAGATGAAGCAAAGTAGCCAAAAAGAGGCCGGTCGATGCCAATATTTCTTTATCAGAATGAAGCATTAATTAAAATTTGTAAAATTATTCAGCTTTTAAAGTTGCCCGCGTCTCGCAAATCCGGGCATATTTGTCCCTTTTGACTCAGTCATATAGCTCGCTATATTCCTTCATCTGCAAGAATAAATCTGCGCCAAATTTGCGACTCCTGCTTTAATATTTTTTGGGGAATGGAGCCTTACTTATTTCTGATTACAACCCATATTACGATTGGAATTCCCAATAAAGCAGTGACGGCATTGACCGGCAACGTAAATATTTTTGAAATCATGTCGCACAGCAACAGTATGCTTGCCCCGGAAAATATGGTGCCCGGCAGCAGAACCCGGTGATTACTGTTGCAAAACAGCATCCGGGTGACATGCGGCATTGCCAGCCCAATAAATCCTATCGGCCCGCAGAATGCCGTGACTGTGCCGGCAAGAAGTGTTGTCGACACGAAGAGCATGTTTCTTGAACGTTTTACGTTCAACCCCATTGTTACCGCATATTCTTCGCCGAACATCATCAGATTCAATGGCTTGATTGCCAGGATGGCTATCAGCAGGCCAAGAACAACCGAAGGCGCAAAGATTTGCATCTGTCGCCATGTCACATCCCCGAGAGAGCCCATGGTCCATATCACAAAAGCCTTGAGCGACTCTTCCTTGCTGAGAAATTGCAGAATCTGTACCACCGCACCAACGCCCGATGAGAACATCATTCCGAGAATTAGAATCACCATTATGTCGCGGATACGGTGTCCCACAGCTGAAATAACAACCAATACTGCTGCTGCCCCTAACCATGCTGCACCGGCAATGCCAAGTGGAAAACTCACGCCCGCGAGCACTATGATTGCCACGCCAAGACTTGCCCCGGCACTTATACCCAACACATATGGGCCGGCCAAAGGATTGCGGAATAATGTCTGCATTTGAAGTCCGCTCACCGACAGGGCCGCACCGGCAAACAATGCCACAATTGCTTTTACCAGGCGAATATTTAGTATTATCCTCGCTGTGGTTGGCGGACAATCCCCTCCACATAATGCTCCCCACACATCGTGGATTGGTATGGAAATTTCTCCAACCGACAGATCCACGACAAATAGGAAAAGCGTGAGGAGTATCAATATGATGAATAAAAGTGAGGTCTTCGAGCGCATTTTTATTTTACGGTTTTTGGAGCGCTGCTCTTTTCCGCGGGTTTCAATTGCTGATAATACACGAAGTCTTCAGAAACAAGCTCCGGATGAAATATTTTTACAAGGTCGCGAAGCACTATGTCAGGATTAACAACCGCAGACTCAAAATAGTCGTTGCCGCCGATGGAGTTGGATCGCAGATTGTTGTTGAAAATATTCCCGGTTGTAAAACAGCGGGTGTCTGTGAATTTCGGACACATCTCTTTGAGAGATTCAAGATTCTTTGCCGTGCCGACGTTAATCCAGACGTCTGCCTCCGATGCAAGACGATAGGCTTCTTCCATGCCAATGGGAATGGATGTGTTGCCTGTATTTTTCTTATAAAGCAATTCTCCTCCGGCATCTTTTATCAGAGCCGCCACATAGCTTTGTGTTGAGGGCATTGACCAGGAGTCGCCATAGGGCGCATTCACCATTACTTTCATGGGGTGGCTTATGATGTTGGCCACCCTCTTTTTCAGGGCATCGTATCTTTGAGGAATTCCGGCAAACCGCTTCACCCCCTCCTCTCTTTTGCCTGCCACTTCTGCAAGTGCAACCATCCATTCGGCTTTCCCGAGCGGTGATTCTTCAAGATAATCTCCTACATACATATATGGTATGCCCAGCTCCTTGAGCTTCCCTTCCATAGAGCTTGCTCCGTTTATGCCATAAAGCAAAATCAGATCGGGATTAAGTGAGAGCAGCAATTCGTAATTTATGTTTCCCTCATAGCCAATATCTCCGATGCTGTCGCGGCGTGCCTGTATGTGAGGATTGATGATATAATCAATTCCCGACACTCCCACAACTCTGCCATCTTCTCCAATGGCATTTAGCATTGCTATGTGTGTAGATGACATTGCCACAATTCTATGGGCGTCTCCATTGAGCACCTGTCCGGGAAATCCGTCGGGGACGGCCTCTCCGTTGCGTGATATAAAAAGCTGCGTGCTTATGCCGTCAGCTCCTTGCCAGGGAGCGTTGGTTGTGATAATCACACTCTCTTTCCCCTCAGCCCCTTTTATATTAAAGCCGTTTGAATGTGCTGCGGAGTAAATGTCCTTATTAAAATCTTCAATTTTTGAAGCCTTATTCCCTCCGCATGAATATAATAGAAATGTCAGAAAAAATATATTGGCAATTTTTACAGTGGTTTTCATATCGTCTGTTTCATAAGAAATTTAACATTAGGAGTCGCATGCGAGGCCAACAGTAATTTAAATATTCAACTTTTGCAAGTTTACAAATTGCGAAAGTAAGGAGCTTAGAGGTTGTTTCTTTAGCAAATTGTGTAAATTCAGAATGGAAAATTACAAAATACTCTGTTGTCGTCCAAAACTTTCACGATTAATTTGTTTGGCTTGACTGAAATTGCTTTGACTCAGGCCTGCAGAACGTGCAATAATAAAGCAAATGCAGCCGGAATAAAGCAAATGCAGCCGGTTTCCCAACCGGCTGCATTCAAGTGTTTTCCATAATACTTTTCGAACTAACCTAACATCATGAAACGATTTCTTATATCCTTTAAACACTACTGATGAGAAAAAGTTTTGGGAAACCACATTTTTTTTTCGAAAACTGCAATTTTTTTTGAGAATCGCCGATTTTTTCTGAATTGTTTCCTTTTTCATTAAACCACTTGAAACAAATTCAGTCAAAAATTCAAACTGCAAAACTGATTTTGCAGCAGCAATTGAAATAATAAAGAAGTAATTTAAACTTTTTTCTTTGCTATTTATAAACCGGATATAGGATAGATCAAACAGGAAATATGAATGAAGAGAAAAAACTCATAGATAAAGTTGGGAAGGAATCCCCCTGGCGCGTTCCGGAGGGTTATTTTGATTCGGTGAGAGCCGAAATAATATCAAATCTTCCTGATTATAGGGTTGCACCGAAACCGCAGAAATTGTCGACGTGGCATCGTGTGCGGCCATATGTTTATCTCGCGGCTATGTTCGCCGGTATATGGTGCATGATGAAAGTGTTTCACAATGTTTCGGGCATGAATCGTTTAAGCATAGAAAATCCGCCGGAAAATATCGCTGCCCTGATGGCCGACCCCGAAATTACCGACACATATATGCTCCCTACAACAATCTCTGACGAAGAGTTGTTAAATGAAGTGAGTGATTCCTATGCCTCAATTGATGAATTTGAAAAGGATTTCGGATATTCTTTTGAACCGGAATATGATAATATTGACATAAGTAAGTTATGAGAAAATATTTACTTTTTATTCTGATATTTCTAACAGCGTTCGCATCTGTTTCAGCTCAAGGACGCAAGCATGAGCGTAATCGCGAATCAATGCGCAAGGAGGTGAGGGAATTCAAGCTCAAATTCATGGCACAGGAAATGGATCTCAAGGAAGACCAACAGAAAAAATTCTTTGAGGTTTATAATCAGCTTGACGATGAGCGTATGAAAATTTTCAGAGAAATAAAGACTCTCGAGAGAAGGGTGGAAAATATGGAAAATGCCTCTGACGCTGATTACGAACAATTGAGCAAATCCATAACTTCAGCTAAGGAGAAGGATGCGGAGATTGAAAGAAAATATGATGAAAAATTCGCTACCTTCCTTTCCCCGCGCCAAATATTTAAAATGAAGAAGGCTGAAGAGTCGTTCCGCCATAAACTGCATAAAATGCATAGAGACAAGTCAAAAAAATGAAGGTTGGCTCTCTTTTGAAATATATGAATTGAAATATTATGAAAATACTGACTGTAAATAAAGGGAGGCATATAAGCTTCCTTTTGTTGTTAATTGCCAATTTCACAGTGATGGGTTTTGCAGATGTCAAGAAGGAGAAAACTCCCGATTTCGCATTTCCGGCACAGGTGTCGTCGCATGCCGGCAAGGCTTTTAAAGAGGCTGTGGAAAGAAACAACGGCCTCGACGCGATGAAGTATGCCGTTCAGGCCAATATAGCACGCAACCTCATCGCAAGTAAGGATTTTACACGGGGCATAGCCGATTTTAACATCATTGCAGATAAATTCCCGGCTCCATGGAGAAATTTGGCCTATCTTGCCCAAGCCAACATTTATTCGTCTGTCTACAGGTCGGATTCCTATACATATAATAATCGCGTAATCCCGGCTACCCCGATACCGGAAAATGTGCAGGAATGGAGCACACCGATGTTTACTGACAAGGTGATGGAATTGCTCCACAAAGCCTTCTCTGACATGACGGTTGTTGAAAAAATGCCATTAAAAGAAATCAGCCCGATTTTGGCCGACTATGATGCTCATGACCTGGAAAATCTATATGTGTCTGATTTTATGACTCTCAATGCAATGGAGTTGCTCACACCATGTCTCCCGGAATATACTGCCGAAATAATCCCCTTTGGCAATGACAAACCTCATACGAACAGTGTAGTCTCCTTTTGTGAAAAAATTCTCAATAAGGCTATTGCCAATCATGAAAATACACCATCGCGCGTGTTGTCGGACCTAATGCTGTCGAAATATGATTTTCTGAACAGAGTGGGGCAGAATGAAGCTGCCGATAAATTCCTTCAAAGTTGTCTTGATAAAATGATTGACACTCCTTATGGAGCTGGAATTCTCACGGCATGGGTTGAAAATAAATTGAGGAGGGGCAATGCATTATCTGATAATAGCGAGTTTTCGTCGGATAATAATGAGAGTATCGAGCGTATATGTCTTGGGAAACTGAAGAATTATTCTGAACGTTTCCCCAATGCGTTCAATATAGCAGTCGTGAAGAATAAGATTGCATATATGCTCAACAGAAATATTTCTGTGAATTTCCCGTCGATGGCATTACCCGGACAAGAGATTCCTGTCAATGTGTCAGCTAAAAATATCTATAATTTTAATTTGCTGGTTTTCTCTCTGCCGGAAAAGAATGCTGTTACGGATTGCAACTATGCTAACGTGCGTAAACACGGGCAATTGAAGCATGTGCTACCTGTGGCTTCAGGCAATGCCACACCGGAAGAATTTAAGGATACGTTGCGCCTGCCGGCGCTCGATGCCGGATATTATGTTATCCTCCCTTCAATATCCGCGAATGTAGACGGACTGATATGCACAAATGAGAAGAATTCTGTCAGAGTGATGAATGTCTCCGACCTCTCTTATTTCACACTTGATGCTGCTGATAATTCTCCAAAGTCACTCTATATTGTGTCTGCACGCAATCAGCAGCCATGCCGGGGAGTGACGGTGAACTTTGAAAGCCTCTCGGGGAAAAACAAAGGGAGCGTTATCTCAAAAGTAACTGACACGTCAGGTTATGTTGAGGTGCCTGAAGGAAATTTCAGATTCAGAGCAGTAAGCAACGGCAGTGTCGTGCGCGATGATGTGTGGAATTACACACATGGCTCAGTCGCGACTAAACCTGAAATGCTGGCTTCTGTGTTCAGCTCGCTCTCTGTGTATCATCCGGGAGATACGGTGCGCTATTCGGCTGTGGTGTATCAACAGAACGATAATGAGCAGCATGTGGCGAAGCTTTTCCCACTGAAAATGCTGATGAAGGATGCCAATGGAAAGACTGTTGGTTCGGCAGAACATGTAACCGACAACATGGGTAGAGTTTGGGGTGAAATGCAAATCCCCGAAACAGGGCTTCTCGGCACATATATGTTGCAGCTCGCCGATAGCACAAAACATGTGATTTCTTCGCAAAATATTGAAGTGGCCGAATATAAGTCGCCCACATTCATGGTCGATGTGTCAATGCCTGCTGAAGAAATAGCTGTGGGAAGCCCGATTGTGATAAGAGGCTTGGTCAGAACATATTCCGGAATGCCTGTGATTAATGGCAAGGTGGCATATAAAATCGATTATATGCCGGGATGGTGGCGCAGAATCGCCGGTGGCAATGCAAGTTATGCCGGGGAAACTGTGACAGATGGTGCCGGAAATTTTGAGTTGTCTCTTGAAACAGGAAATCTGCAAGGCACACGATTTGAAAAGGGAAAATATAGATTATCGGTGACGGTGACAAATGCGGCCGGAGAGTCGCAGGAAGCAGATGATAAATATTTTGCACTTGGTTCTGCATATGAAATTGTGCCGGATATCCCAAATGAAATTACCGTGACTGAAAAGCCGGCTGAGTTCCCTGTCAGAGTATTGAATATGGTTGGCAAGCCAATTGTTCAAAAGGTTTATTATTCAATTTCAAATGCCTCAGGCACAGTTGGCAGGGGCGAATTTGAATCGCCGACGTTTAAAATTGACTTGTCACATTTTGCATCGGGTGAATATAAGTTGAAGTTCTCTCTAAATGATAATAACCGGGAAAGTAATAATAAAGCAGATACGGCTGAGACATTGGTAGTGATTTATAGAAAGTCTGATAAGAAAGCGCCTGTGCAAACTCCGTTATGGGTGTTTGAAAAGAACATAATTGTGGCAAAGGAACAAAAATCAGTCGATTTGAAATTCGCTTCTTATTATCCTGATAGTTATGTCATGGCAGTCATATCTGATTCAAACGGTGAATCACGCAGCGAATGGGTTGAGATAAAAGATGGTTATGCCACTATTAAAGTGGATGCGCCTGCCAATAATCAGCGTGTGTTTGTCTCGCTGCTCGCAATGCATGATTTTGTTGTGAAGAAGGAGACTGTTACATTGATGCCGGAATGCCAGATGGAAAAACTGAAGATTGAAACACTTACTTTCCGCAATAATATCACCCCGGGTGACAGGGAACAATGGAAATTCAGATTTACAGTCAATGACGAGGTTGCGAAAGATGTGGCCTCCATGGCTGTTATGTCTAACGCAGCTCTGAATGCTGTTGCGCCTTTTAAATGGGAGTTTAATCCTTCTGCATATCTTTTCTGGAACAATCCGCTGCGTGTGTCGTTTGATAATCTTTATGTAAAATCAAACTATGGATTTTTCAAACCCGGAAAAACTTATAATGTAGAACCGCAGGGTAATCCACAGTGGCAACTTTATTCATATTCATGGTATGTGCCTCAATATTACGTTACCGGTATGGTGAGACGCAAACTCCTCACATCTGGGGGAAATTCTAACTCGAGGAATGAAAAAGAAGAGGTGTTTGAATGTGTTGAGACTACGTCTGCTGATTATGCTGCGGCAAAGGTTTCGGCTGATTTGGCGAAAGCAGAAGGTGAGGATATGGGTGGAACAGCTAAATCCGGGCAATCTGACATTAGTTATAGGCAAATGGAATATCCGCTGGCTTTCTTTATGCCGTCTCTGAACACGCAAAACGGAGAGTTGGCATTGGAATTTGAGGCTCCGCAGTTTGTTGGTGAATGGCAGTTCCAATTATTGGGATACACCCCTGATATGAAGGGAGACGTGATTATGCTTAATGCTGTTTCCGCCAAGAAGGTAATGGTGCAGATGAATGCTCCGAGGTTCATGCGAACCGGTGATGAAGTGGAAATCTCCGCAACACTATTTAATAACGACGATGCCACTCGCCCTGTATCCGGTGTTATGGAAATCTGCAGCGCGGCAACGGGCGAGGTTATCGCATCGAGCGAGTTTGAAGCCGAGAATCTGGCTCCTTCAATGTCGCGCGTGGTGTCGATGATATGGAATGTGCCTTCGGATTTGTCTGAGGTAGTAGTTAGGGCGTATGCCCGCCTGGATGGGAATTCTGATGGAGAACAGACAAATGTAGCCATTCTTCCGGCTTCAGCACCTGTTATTGACTCCAAAGTTTTCTATATCTCTCCGAGCCAATCGGTATATAAGTTTGATATTCCCGATTTTGCTAAAAACGCGCAAGTGACATTGTCATATTGTCAAAACCCTGTCTGGGAATGCGTCACAGCTTTGCCGTCGATTGTTGTTCCGAAATCAATCAATACTCTTTCGCAAGTGAGCGCACTTTATGGCAACGCCATGGCTTCGGGATTGTTTGATAAATATCCGATTCTGATTGATGCGTTGATGCGTGCAGCTTCCGACACTGCCGGGGGAGCACTCAAATCAAATCTTGAGAAAAATTTCGAATTGAAGATTGTGAATCTCAACAACACTCCTTGGGTGAATAATGCTGAATGTGAAACACTCAGGATGCGCTCGCTGTTGAAATATTCTGATCGGAAGAATGCGGATGCGGCTGTCGCTGATATAGTTGAATCTCTCGGAAAGATGCAGAATCCGGATGGCGGATTCAGCTGGTGTCCGGGAATGACAAGCTCTGAATTTATCACAATGCGTGTGATTTCCGCATTCTCAATGCTTAAGCGTGCCGGATTCCTGCCTCCGGAAGTGGAGTCAATGGCTAAAAAGGCTGTTGAATATTCTGACCGGCAGCTTGTGAAGGAGTGGAAGAAATCTAAATATAAAAATATCCCGACCTCTGAGATGCTGAATTATATTTATTTTAGAAGCAGCTTCAGCGGAGTGAAGGAATCTTCAGCATTTGCCGGATTGAAGGCAGAGGCTTATCGTAATATTAAGAAGTCGTGGAAAAAGTTTGGCATTTATGACAAGGCTCTGGCTGCTTCAGTGTTCTTCCGCTCAGGAGAAAAAACATTGGCACGCACCGTGCTTGAATCGCTTGGGGAGTATGCTTCAAAAAGTGAGGAGAGGGGCATGTGGTTTGAAAATCTCGGCTTCGAATATTCGGGTGTCAGTGCATTGATTGTTACATCCAAGGTTCTCGAGGCTTATGCAGAGATTTCTCCCGCAGCTCCTGAGATAGACTTGTTGCGCCAGTGGCTGTTAGTGTCTAAACAGGTGCAAGACTGGGGTAGCGATAATGAGACATCCGAAGTAATTAATGCAATTCTCACCACGGGGAGTGATTGGATTGGAAGTGAACGTATGTCAGAATTTTATATTGATGGAAAGCCGCTTGAAGTTGGTGGCAGGGATGCTCTTACAGGCGCGTTCACTGTTGATATTGCCAACCTTCGTGGTGCCCGGATACTGGAGATTGTAAAGAAAACGGACGGACCGGCATGGGGCGGCGTCATATCTCAATATGTGGCTCCGATAAGTGAAGTGAAGGCTGCAACTGTGCCGATGCTCTCTGTTAATAAAAATATCTATGTTGAAAATGTTGCGGATAACAGTGTGGTTGCCAATGCCGGGGGATTTTCAGTGGGCCAAAGGGCAAGAGTGACACTCACTATTGTCACTGACCGCGATATTGATTATGTTGTCGTAAGCGATCCTCGCCCTTGCTGCCTTGAACCGGCCGAGCAACTTTCGGAATATACTGTTGCAGATGGAGTATGGTTCTACAAAGAGGTGCGCAACACCGCAACAAATCTGTTTATTCCGTATCTGCCGAAGGGCACACATGTGATATCTTATGATTGTTATTTCGACCGTTCCGGGAAGTATACCGACGGGAGCACAGTTGTGCAGTCACAATATGAGCCTTTGATTACGGCACATTCAGCCGGTGGAATTATAAAGGTTTCCGAAAATAAAGTTTCAGCCTTTGACTAGAGTCTGTTTCATAAAAAATTAACATTAGTCTCGCAGCTGTGCCTCATATTTCTTCTTTAGCTCAAGTCACTTGTCTCGATAAGGTCCTTCAGCTAAAGAAGAAATCTGAGGCACATCTGCGCTCACTGCATTAGCAATTTTTGGGGAATGGATTATGAAACGGGTCTAATCCAGGTTAGTCACGAGTCCTTCGCGATTAAGAATTACATTCGGGAATACACTTCGGGCCTCTTCAGCAAACAGGTTGTCATCATTATATCTTGAAGAATAATGCCCGGTGATTAATGCCTTTGCGCCGGAATCACGTGCCACCATGGCAGCCTGCTCGGCTGTGCTGTGGTAGCGCTCCTTAGCTTCAGCCCGGTTGCAGTCGAGATAGGTGGTTTCGTGGAAAAGCAAGTCTGACGGGCCTATTTTCTCAGCCAATTCGGGCATGTATATAGTGTCGCTAATGTGTGAATATTTCAGCGAAGGCGTTGGGGGAGTGGTGAGAATCTCATTCCTTATAATTGTGCCATCGGATTTTATAAAATCGGCACCCCCTTTGATATCGCGCATTTGCGACACAGGCACATGGTGAAAATCCACCATTTCGCGGTTGATGTGTCTGAGCTTTGGCTTCTCTTCAAATATATATCCTACCGTCGGAACGCGATGCCGCAACTTTACAGTGCGGATGGTCAGTGATGATGTTTCCCATATAAGCTTGTCTTCAGGTTTTATCACATTGAACGATAGTTTGTAGCTCAGGTCGCGAGCAAAAAAATCAAATATTTCGGTCAGAATCTCTTTTCCATCTTCAAAAGTGTGAATCACCAGTTCGCCTCCCTGATTCCCCAGTGCAAGTGTGGATATCAGCCCCGGAAGCCCGAGCACATGATCTCCATGCAAGTGGGTGAGGAAAATGTGTCCCAAACGTGAGAATTTCAGCCTCTGGCGCTGAAAGGCAAGTTGTGCTCCCTCGCCACAGTCTATCATGAACAGATTGCCGCGATGGTCAATCACTGTTGACGATGGCTGATGTCGCATTGTAGGCTTGGCTGATCCGCATCCTAATGTGTGAATACTGAAAGTTGACATATTTTAGCAACGAATGCCGGGTGAATTTTGTTGTGACTCGAGGCTTTCATTTAGGAAAGATTTAGGCTCCATTCCCCAAATATTGTTAAAGAAGAGGCTAGCCATTCACAAGCGAGTGGTTACTCCTTTCAGTCCAAGACAAAAATCGACTCAAGGTTGCGATCACGGGCGACCGCTATTTTTTATAAAATGGAGTCTTAATCTCAATAAAAATCAATGCTTTTCGTTTTATGTGTAAACAACCTTGCTGCCGAATGCATTGTTTGGAGCATTATGAAACGAAATTTTATATAATACTGCATTATAAATGAAAAAGATAACTTTAATTGGTGCTGCCGTTGCAGCGCTTGCGCTTGCATCTTGTTCGTCAGATAATGAGAATTCGCAAACGCGCAATTATTCTCTTACGGCTTATAATCTTTATGTGCCGGCAACCGGTGGCGGAAATGTTGAATTCAAGGAAGTAGTGTATAATCTGACAGCACGCACACCTGAGAACAAGTTGATGATTTCTGTTGACAACATGCCGGTCACGGGTGCATCTGTAGCGAGTTTCAGAACAGTAGAGATGCCTTTCACCATTGGCTATAGTCAAATTGATGGCAGCTCTTTCCAGTCGGTAGCGGCTTCATCTGCCAATCCTACTGCCTCCGGTCTCGCAGTGAAAAATCTTAACATGCTGTGGACACAGGCTTTTTACGCACCCCCCTACGCAGTGGCGGGATATGAAAATTGGCTCACACCCGGAGGTATGCGCGAATTTCTGGTCATGCAATATAATCTCTCGGATATGTGGAATGTGCGCACATTTTTTCCTGATCTTATTTTTCATGGCGCCACAACCACTGAATATGGCATGGGTCCATATGAAAATTCCGGAACAGTGTATAGAATAAAGATGAATCTTGACAACCCGGTGAGCTCGCATTATACAGCTGATTTGATTGTCTATAATGCGGCATTTGAAAAGGGAGCTGATTCGGCTACAGTGATTCTCAAGAATCTCGACTTGTCATTCTCATCATCCGGAATTGATGTGTCGGGCAATAACGTCAATGCCACTATGCAGTCTGCAGGATCATCTTCTTCTTCCACAGTAATGTTTGATTCGTTCAAGGCAAAGATATTGGGTGACTTGACAAATGTTTCGATAAATTATCGGGTGGATGGCAGAATCAATGGTGCATTCACCGGTTCTTGCGTGAAAAAATAAGAAATGTGCCGCATCCCGCAGTGATGATGCCGCCCAGGTCGGCGAGGAAATCATAAATGTCGCCCGACCTTCCAATTCCCATTGTGCTTTGTGCGTATTCATCAAGCGCGGAAAAAACAACTATACATATAATGACAGTCGCAAATGTGCCGGCTGTCATTTTTTTTGTGCTTTCTTTGCGTGATTTGCTAAGGTCGTGCATGGCAGTGACAGTAAGAGTTGCCATCATCAAGGCATGCACAAGTTTGTCGGCATCGTGAAAAAGCGGCAGATTGTTTTCGGGAATGGGGTGGGGAGCAAGAGTAAGCCAGAGAATAATTGCCGTGGCAGTGGCAGTGAGCCACCAGTTTCTAAGAAACTGTTTCATGGGAGACGATATGAAAAAGATTGCAACGGGGTTGTATTTTACACTTTTTGGAAATAGTGTATTTGTTTTTACAAAAATAAAAATTGTTGGTCTAAGGGGTTTAATGTTTAAGATTTTTTAACAATTGCATAAAAAGTGAATGAATAAATTGTTTGCGGATTAGCAAAAATTATCTAATTTTGTGAATAATTGGCGGCGCATTGTTGGAATGCATCTGCATATAACTGAATAACTGTTTAAACATTAGTATTATATGAATCTGTTGTGCGAGATAAGTAATGGCGTGCTGTCCATCACGGCTCTGCTTACCGGGGTCGGTTTGGTGGTGGCTGCGATGCTAATCGCGAAATTGATTTCGCCGAAATCTTATTCGGTAAAGAAAGCCGAGCCTTATGAATGTGGTATTCCTACACGCGGGGAGTCTATGATTCAATTCAGGGTCGGCTATTATATTTTTGCAATCCTCTTCCTTCTGTTTGATGTCGAGGTTGTGTTTCTTTACCCATGGTCGGTGGTGATGCGCAATATGGGGCCCGGGGGAATCCTTTGTATCGGAATATTTATGTTTGTTCTAATTATGGGTCTGGCTTATGCCTGGCGGAAAGGAGCGCTTAAATGGGATTAGATCATATAAAAAGCATGAGTCGCGAAGACTTCAAAAACAACGATTATATCGACAAGTTGGTTGAAGAGCTGAATGCGACGGGCGCCAATGTAATGGTTGGCAAATTTGATGAGCTTATTAATTGGGGCATCTCCAACTCTTTGTGGCCGTTGTGCTTTGGCACAAGCTGTTGCGCCATCGAGTTTATGAGCCTGGGCGCGGCGCGTTATGACATGGCACGCTTTGGATTTGAGGTGGCTCGAAATTCACCTCGCCAGGCCGACTATATTATGGTGCAGGGCACAATTGTGCATCGCATGGCGCCGGCGCTTCGCCGCCTTTATGAGCAGCTCGCCGAGCCGAAATATGTTATTGCATGCGGAGGTTGTGCTGTTTCGGGCGGCCCGTTCAAAAATTCTTACTGTGTTGTTCCCGGTGTGGATGAAATTCTTCCGGTCGATGTCTATATCCCCGGATGTCCTCCCCGCCCGGAAGCAATGTTTTACGGGCTGATGCAGTTGCAGCGTAAAATAAAGGTGCAAAAATTCTTCGGCGGGGTGAACCGCAAAGAGAAAGTAGAAGAATTTTTCGCAGAGCATCCTGAGGAAAAGGGTGAGATTGGATAACCGCAAACCGATAGATTCTACATATAGACTATGAGTGATTTAAAAGATAAAATCCTGAAGATATATCCGGCGGCTCAGTTTGAAGAGGGTGAGTGCCTGATGGTTACAGTAGCCGAGAAAGATTGGCTTGAAGTGGCCTCAAAGCTTAAAACAGCCCTCGGTTTCGATGTTTTGTCTGCCGTTGTGGGAATGGATTGGAAGGATAAGCTCGGTGTGGTGTATTATCTCACTGCCACATTGATGAATTGGGATATGCTCGCTGTGAAAGTGGAAGCTGCCGGTGATGACCGTGATAATGCCTATATACATTCGGTTTGCTCTCTTTGGAAAGTTGCTAATTTCCAGGAACGCGAGGTCTACGATATGTTCGGCATCAAGTTTGTCGGCCATCCCGACATGCGCCGTTTCTTCTTGCGCAACGATTGGGTGGGACATCCCCTCCGCAAAGATTATGACACCGACCCGAAGCTCAATCCCATCCGTCTTGACGATGAGATTAATGAGGATGATACTCGCTCTTTTTCGTTGGATGAAAACGGGAAGCTGAAAGCAACCCCCGGAAAGGTGTTTGAAAAAAATGATTACGTAGTCAACATAGGTCCGCAGCATCCCTCCACTCATGGTGTAATGCGTTTTAGAGCTGCAATAGAGGGCGAAACCGTAAAAAAGGTTGATGTTGTTTCCGGCTACATTCATCGTGGCATAGAGAAGCTCACCGAGGGCATGACTTATCCGCAGATTCTCCATTTCACCGACCGTATGGACTATATGTCGGCTCATCAGAACCGCCATTGTCTTTGCATGTGCATAGAGAAGGCACTCGGCCTTGAGGTGCCTCATCGCGCTCAGGTGATTCGCACAATGATGGATGAGCTGATGCGAATCTCCTCCCACCTGCTGTCATTTGGATGCACCGCAATGGATCTTGGCGCCACAACCGCGTTCTTTTACGGATTCCGCGAGCGCGAAATGGTGCTCGATATATTTGAAAAGACATGCGGAGCACGTATGTCAATGAATTATAATGTGATTGGAGGTGTAATTGCCGACCTTCATCCTGATTTCCGGAAAGATGTGAAGAAACTCATAGATATAATGCCTTCACGTTTGAAGGAGTATCATGATGTATTCTCCAACAATCTTATCGCCAAGAACCGCCTTGAAGGGGTAGGAATCCTGAAGAAGGAGGATGCCGTCAATTATGCCATCACCGGTCCGAGCGGGCGTGGCTCTAACTGGAGTTGTGACTGTCGCAAAAAACACCCATATGCCGCATATCCCGAAGTGGAATTTGATGAGGTGCTCCTCGATGGTTGCGACTCATATTCGCGCTATATGGTGCGCATGAAGGAAATTGAGCAGAGTTGTCGAATTCTTGCGCAGCTTGTCGACAATATTCCCGAAGGCGACATTAGGGCGCAAGTGCCGAAAGTTGTCAAGCTGCCGGCTGGTCGGTGGTATCAACAGGTAGAGGCAAGCCGCGGCACTTTCGGTGTATACATCGAGAGTGACGGGCAGAAGAATCCCTATCGCGTGCATTTCCAGAGCCCGTGCTTCAATCTTGTGGGTGTGATGGATCTTACATGTGCCGGATATATGATTGCCGACCTTATCACAATCGGTGCGGCACTCGATTTTGTAATTCCTGATATCGATCGTTGATATCACACGCGTTGCAATAAATTTCAGAACGGTTATTTATAAATAAAATTGAATCGATAAAATGTTTGATTTCGGAAAATGGACATCCGCCTTTAACGACTTCCTTCTTGGAACAGGCATGGCCGAGTGGCTCGCAGTTGTGATTGAATGCGTGCTAATCGGTGTTGCCCTGATGGTGATGTATGCCGTGCTGGCGATTTTCTATATCTTCTACGAACGCAAGCTTTGTGCATGGTTTCAATGCCGACTCGGACCAATGCGTGTCGGCAAATGGGGCTTACTGCAGTTGTTTGCCGATGTGATTAAAATCCTAATCAAGGAGCTTATCAGTCTTAAAGGCACCGACAGATTTCTCTTTAAGCTTGCACCCTATCTTGTTATTGCCTCTTCAGTGGTGATGTTTGCATGCCTGCCTTGGGGCAACGGATTGCAAATCATTGATTGGAATATCGGAGTGTTCTTTATCCTGGCCGCCTCATCGGTAGGTGTGCTTGGAATTCTGTTGGCAGGTTGGGCATCTAATAATAAATACACACTTATTGGTGCCATGCGAAGCGGCGCTCAGATGATTAGTTATGAAATTTCAATCGGTCTGGCTATAATCACTATTGCGTTGTTGGCAGGCTCACTGAATATCTCAACGCTTGTGCAGGAGCAGGCCGATTGCTGGTTTATATTCAAAGGCCATGTGCCGGCAGTGATTGCTTTTATTATCTATGTAATCGCCGCCACTGCCGAAACAAACCGTGGACCTTTCGATCTTCCGGAGGCAGAGCATGAGCTTACAGCCGGTTATCACACCGAATATTCCGGTATGCATTTCGGATTTTTCTATCTTGCAGAATATCTCAACCTGTTCATCGTATCCGGAATTGCTTCGCTGATGTTCCTTGGCGGCTGGATGCCCTTGCATGTGCCGGGTTGGGAGGGGTTTAATGATGTAATGAATTATATTCCTTCGATTGTTTGGTTCCTCGGAAAGGCAATCTTCGTATCGTTCATCATTATCTGGTTCAAATGGACATTCCCGCGCGTAAGAATCGACCAGCTACTGGCCTTTGAATGGAAATATCTCATGCCGTTCGCACTCGCAAATCTTTTACTTATGACTGTGCTGGTGGCTTACGGATGGCATTTTTAACAAAGGAAAGCAACCGTGTGATGCTTTAAGAATCCAATCACTCGGTAAAAAATAAAATAAGATAATAATAATACAAAATATGGCATGCTTCCGGAGCTTACGGAAAGCCTCCCGGAAGATAAAAACGCAAAATCGTTATGAGCGAATTTTTAGGTACAGTGACCCAGGTGATTGGTCCGGTGATCGACGTTTCGTTTGAAGGAGGAAAGGATAACATTCCTCCCATTTACACTGCGCTGCAGGTGTTGCGCGACAATGGAGAGGAGCTGATTCTTGAAGTTGAACAGCACATCGGTGAAGATATTGTTCGTTGTGTCGCAATGGAGAGCACAGATGGTGTGCGTCGCGGTGTGAAGGTGCGTAATCTGGGCCGTCCTATCGCTGTGCCCACCGGCAATCAAGTAAAAGGACGTCTGCTTAATGTGGTTGGTGAGCCCATTGATATGCTTGGCAATCTCGACCGGGATAATCTGCGCCCCATTCATCAGCCTGCCCCGGAATTTGACGAGCTCGCAATTTCCCAGGAGGTTCTTTACACCGGTATAAAGGTGATCGACCTTTTGGAACCCTATTCCAAGGGTGGCAAGATTGGTTTGTTCGGAGGCGCCGGTGTCGGTAAAACCGTGCTCATTATGGAGCTCATCAATAACATCGCGAAAGGACACAACGGTTATTCGGTATTTACCGGAGTCGGAGAGCGCACCCGTGAGGGTAACGACCTCTTGCGCGAAATGATTGAGAGTGGCGTTATAAAGTATGGAAAGAAGTTTGAGGAAGGAATGGAAAAGGGAGAATGGAATCTCTCTGATGTAGATCATAAAGATTTGTCAAATTCTCAAGCCACGCTCGTCTTTGGCCAGATGAATGAGCCCCCGGGTGCGCGTTTGCGTGTGGCTTTGTCGGGTCTGACTGTTGCCGAGCAATTCCGCGACAACGATGGCGGCGGCAAGGAAATTCTTCTCTTTATTGATAATATCTTTCGATTCACTCAGGCAGGTTCAGAGGTGTCCGCACTTTTAGGACGCATGCCTTCGGCCGTAGGTTACCAGCCCACTCTTGCATCAGAGATGGGTGCGTTGCAGGAACGAATCACATCAACAAAGAATGGCAGCATCACATCAGTGCAGGCAATCTATGTGCCGGCCGACGACTTGACCGACCCTGCGCCGGCTACCACTTTCAGCTTCCTCGATGCCACAACCGTGCTCAGTAGAAAAATTTCAGAGCTCGGAATTTATCCGGCGGTTGACCCACTCGACTCCACATCGCGTATTCTTGATCCGAATATTGTGGGAGAAGATCATTACAACACAGCCCAGGCTGTGAAGCAACTTTTGCAGAAATATAATGAGTTGCAGGATATCATTGCAATTCTCGGTGTAGACGAGCTGAGTGATGAAGACAAACAAGTGGTGAACCGTGCACGCAGGGCTCAGCGTTATCTCTCACAGCCTTTCTTCGTTGCCGAGCAATTCACCGGTGTCCCGGGAGTAATGGTGTCGCTTGCAGACACTATCCGTGGATTCAAGATGATTCTGAGCGGCGAGCTTGATTATCTCCCGGAGCAAGCTTTTCTTAATGTTGGCCCGATAGAGGAGGCTATCAAGAAAGGTGAGGAAATGCTTAAGAATGTTAAGTAACCAAGCCGCTATATACTTCTAAATGGCCTCTTGGTAGATACAATTTACACAATATGAAACTCGAAGTTATATCAGCCCATGAAGTGACATTTTCCGGAGAAGTGACTTCAGTCACTTTGCCCGGTGTTCTCGGCTCATTCACCGTTTTGAAAGATCATGCGCCTCTGATTTCTGTTCTGACAAAGGGAAACATGAAATATACTGATGCACAGGGCGAATCGGGAAATTTTGAGATTGAAGGGGGAATTTGCGATGTGAATAACAACGTTGTCTCTGTTTGTGTTTATTAAAATTTAATGAAACTTCGCAAGAAGAAATAATTTAACAACCCTGAAGATGTCAAATCTGAACGCACTTCAACGTATGAATCGTTATCTTCTCCGTGGCGGAATGTTTGCATGGTTGGTAATTGTATTGGCAATTCTCATCCCTGAGAGTGTCAACGCATCCAATGTCAAACAAGACGAAATGGATGTGAAGGAAATCATCTTCGAACATCTCGGCGATGGCTACGGATGGGAAGTGCCTTTCTCTCACAGCCGCAGAATTCCGTTGCCGGTTATTGTTCGTGCTGAAGATGGCGAATGGTTTTGCTTCAGTTCTGCCCGGCTGACAAAGTTGGTGTCGCATATGGATGAGGCAACAGGCAAGACCCACGAATCTCTTGAACCGGTGGTTTACACCACTAACCGCAACGGAAAATCTTATAGTTTCGAAATTGCAACTACCGGTCCCCACAAGGATAAAGTGGTGGAAATCTTCCCGGGGAGCAATTCCACAAACGAAGGGGAGTATCGCCCATGGGATTTTTCTATCACCAAGAATGTTTGTGCGCTTTTCATAACCATGCTTATCGTAATAGCTGTGGTTTTAGGGCTAGTGAGATATTACAGGAAAAACAATCTGAAAGCTCCGAGAAAAGGGATGGGCTTCTTTGAGATGCTTGTAGGTTTTGTGTATTATGATGTAATCAAAGCCACTCTTGGAAAGAAGACAGAGAAATTCGCTCCTTATCTGCTCACAGCCTTCTTCTTCATTCTCACAATGAATCTGGTCGGACTGATTGTGATTTTTCCCGGAGGCGCAAACCTTACAGGCAACATAGCAATAACGTTGGTGCTTGCAGTGCTTACGTTTATTATGACAAACGTTTTGGGCACTAAAGACTATTGGAAAGAAATATTCTGGCCCGATGTGCCTATCTGGTTGAAATTTCCTCTTCCTATCATGCAGGTAATAGAGGTGTTTGGAATTTTCACCAAGCCTGCCGCATTGTGCGTGCGTCTGTTCGCCAATATGATGGGAGGCCACATGATTGTGATCACACTCACGTTACTGATATTTATTTTCGCAGCTTTCGGCACAGCCGCAGCCGGTGGGGCAACTGTGATTTCAGTGCTCTTCTCGCTCTTCATGCTGGCGCTTGATGTGTTAGTCAGCTTTATTCAGGCATATGTATTCACAATGTTGTCTGCAATGTTCATCGGTGCGGCGCAAGTGCATGAAGATGAACATCATGTGTTGCGTGATGAGCTCGAAGACCAGCCCGACTCTCGCGATCGCGCTGAGCTGCGGCAAGAAGAAGCCCTGCTTCACACTGAGGCGCAGGCCATAGATAAATAATCGAAGTCGAATTTTGAAGAATAATAAAACGAATTAAATAAACAATTAAAAAAACTGAATTATGTTATCCACAATTCTGAATGATGTTATGTCGCTCCAGCCGGTTGCAGCTCTTGGTGCGGCCGTAGGAGCAGGTATTGCAGCTCTTGCTGCAGGCTTTGGTATCGGTAAGATCGGTTCATCCGCTATGGAAGCCATCGCACGTCAGCCGGAGGCTGCCGGTGATATTCGTAGTAACATGATTGTGATTGCTGCTCTTATCGAAGGTGTTGCCCTTTTCGCAGTGATTGTATCAGCGCTTGCTATATTTATCAAGTAAAAGGCAGATTAATTATGGGGAGAGTTGCTGCAACTCTCCCCGAATATAAACGTATAAAAGTTCTGTTATGGAATTATTCACGCCCGATTTTGGCCTGGTGTTCTGGATGTTCGTATCGTTCATTCTATTATTCCTCGTCCTTGCGAAATGGGGATGGCCTGTTATCATTAAAATGATGGACAAGCGTGCCGACACCATCGACCAGGGTGTGGAAGATGCCCGGAATGCCAGGGAGCAGCTTGATAATGCAAGGGCTGAAGCGCAAAAATATGTGAAAGATGCTCAGGCACAACAAGCTGAAATGCTTCGCGAAGCCGCAAAAATGAAGTCGGAAATAATTGAAGAGGCCCGTAAAGAAGCACAAAGTGCTGCTAAAAAGGAGATGGATGCCGCAAAGATGGCCATCGAACAGGCCCGCAAGGAAGCCGAGCTTTCATTCAGAGATGAAGTGAGTCGATTCTCAATCGATATCGCAGAGAAAATGATGCGCCGGAATATGAATAACGATAAGGCTCAGACCGAACTTGTTAATAAGCTTCTGGACGAAATAGAGAAAAATTAAAAGGCATGACTTCCGGATTGATTCCTCACCGATATGCAATGGCATTATATAAATATGCCGGCGAAAACAACCAACGCAAAGATGTTTATGGCATCATGAAGACAGTGGCTGAAGCCTTTCGCTCCAACCCGGATCTTGAAAAAGTGCTGTCTAACCCATATGTTCACACCGATGACAAGAGAAAACTCCTTCTCTCTGCCGCAGGCGAGAATCCGGGCGATGACTATGTTCGCTTTGTACAACTTGTGCTTGACCATAAGCGTGAAGAGTTCATGTATATGATGTCTCTTGCATACGGCGACATTTACCGCACTGAAAACAACATCTCGCAAGTCAAAATCACCACAGCCTCCGAACTCCCGGATATAGAGTTGCAGAAACTTCGCGGCGTGGTTGAGAAATCATTCAAGGGAGAAACTTTTGAATATAGTTATGCTATTGACCCCGACCTCATAGGCGGATTCGTTATCGATGTTGATTCCACCCGAATGGATGCATCGATTAGCAATGAACTTGAACAATTACGACAAAACCTAACAAGCAATTAATAAGATGCTTAATCCCAGCGAAATATCAGATGTTCTGAAACAAGAACTTGAGAACATCAATTCTAAAGTGAAATTTGAAGAAGTGGGCACTGTGCTCAACGTCGGTGATGGTGTTGCGCATGTTTATGGTCTTGACAACGTTCGAAGCAATGAATTGGTAGAGTTTGAGAACGGCGCCAAGGGTGTCGCCCTTAACCTTGAGGAGAGCAATGTCGGCGTTGTGCTCCTTGATAAGGTGAATTCTATCACTGAGAATATGTCGGTGAAGCGCACGGGACAAGTGGCTTCCATACCCGTAGGGGAGGGCTTGCTCGGTCGCGTCATAAATATGCTCGGTGAGCCTATCGATGGTAAAGGCCCCATCGAAGGAGAGCGTATCCTGCTGCCTCTTGAGCGCAAGGCTCCCGGTGTTATTTTCCGTCAACCGGTGAATCAACCGTTGCAAACCGGTATCAAGGCTATAGATGCCATGATTCCTATCGGTCGCGGTCAGCGCGAGCTGATTATCGGTGACCGTCAGGTGGGCAAAACTGCCATCGCAGTTGATACCATCATCAATCAGAAAGAAAATTATGACAAGGGTCAGCCCGTATATTGTATCTATGTGGCAATCGGACAAAAAGCCTCAACTGTGGCATCTATCGTGCACACCTTGGAGAAATATGGCGCAATGGCTTACACGGTAGTCGTAGCGGCCAATGCTTCTGACTCCTCGTCAATGAGATATTATGCTCCCTTTGCAGGCGTTGCAATCGGAGAATTCTTCCGTGATTCAGGTCGTGACGCCTTGATTGTATACGATGACTTGTCGAAACAGGCCGTGGCATATCGTGAGGTCTCACTTATCTTGAAGCGCCCATCCGGACGTGAAGCTTACCCGGGCGATATCTTCTATCTCCACTCGCGTCTGCTGGAACGTGCCGCTAAAATTAATGCCGACCAAAAAGTGGCAGAAAATATGAACGACCTTCCGGAAGTGATGAAATCTCGCGTGAAGGGCGGTGGATCTCTTACTGCGCTCCCGATTATTGAAACGCAAGCGGGCGATGTCTCGGCTTATATCCCGACCAATGTGATTTCAATCACCGATGGACAGATATTTCTCGAAACTGCTCTCTTCAACCAAGGTATTCGCCCCGCCATTAATGTGGGTATATCTGTGTCTCGTGTAGGTGGTAATGCACAGATTAAATGTATGAAGAAAGTGGCCGGCACTCTTAAAATAGCGCAGGCACAGTATCGAGAGCTTGAATCGTTCACCAAATTTGGCGGCGATATAGACCCTGTAACTGCAGCCACCATAGACCGTGGGCGCAAAAATCAGCAGATTCTTGTGCAGCCGCAGTATAATCCATGGCCCGTTGAACAGGAGGTAGCTGTGATTTATTGCGGTGTTAACGGACTCCTTGAGAATGTTCCCATCGAGAAAGTGAAAGAATTTGAACAGCAGCTTATCACGCGTCTTAAGATGAATGCACAAAAAGAAGTGCTGGATGTGCTGAAATCTGGCAAGCTCACTGCCGAGTGCGAGGAAAAACTCACAGCATGCGCTCGTGAGGTGGCTGATATGATTAGTGCTGACACTGCAAAAAATTGAGATATTCGCTAACGGCAATATTATATTAAATGGCAACGCTAAGAGAATTAAAGACAAGAATCGGGTCGGTTGCATCTACTGAGAAAATCACCGGCGCGATGAAAATGATCTCCTCTGCAAAGGTGCATCAAAGCGAGCAATCGCTTCGCAAGTTGCAGCCGTTTAAGGATAAGATCAAGTCGATTATGGGGCACATTTTGTCCACCGATATGAATTTCAACTCATCGCTCATTGAGGCTCGCGAAGTCAAGAGAGCGGCTGTCGTTGTGTTTGGTTCCGATGACGGACTCTGCGGTGCCTATAACATCAATATCCTGAAGGGATTTTTGATTAAGATTGACGAGTTGCGCAATACACATGGCTCTGATATCGACATTGACGTGTATCCGGTCGGCAAAAAAATGCTGAAGGCAGTGAAGCGTCTCAGCGACCCTCATATGCATGTAATCACCATGGAGGGTGTAGACAGCAAAATGTTGGGCGAGAAAGTCAATGAATTCACCAAGATTCTCAGAGACCGTTTTATCCGCGGGGATGTGGATATTGTAGAAGTGGTGTACATGCGTTATTATTCCATGAGCAAACAAAGGCTGACAGAAGATCAGCTTTTCCCGGTGGTTGAGGAGCAACTTCGTGACGGACTGCCCGACATTTCCGATAATCAGCTTTATATTTTCGAGCCGGATGCCAACAGTATTTTCAATGAGGTGTTGCCGATGTTTGTTTTGTCGATGATGCAAGAAATAACAATTGAGAACCGCAGCTCCGAGCAAGCGGCCAGGGTTATGGCAATGCAGAGTGCAAATGATAATGCAAAGGATCTTCTCGAACAGTTGCAGCTTGAATATAATAAGTTGCGTCAGCAAAACATCACCACCGAACTTCTTGATATTCTGGGCGGTCAGGTGGAGAGGTAACTTTTCAGAACGATATAGGATAAGAAAGATACACATTAATTAGAATGAGTAATATATTAGATTATTTCAAATCTGTCGGACAAGGCGTAAAAAGCCTCCTTGTGGGCATGGGCGTCACCGGAAAAGAACTCGTAACTCCCAAAGTCACCGAGCAATATCCCGAGAATCGCGCAACGCTTCAGATTGCTGACCGTTTCAGGGCCGAACTGACTCTTATTTATGACGCGGAAGGGCATCATAAATGCATTGCATGTGGAATATGTCAGATGAATTGCCCCAATGGCACCATCAAGCTTGAAACAAAGATGGTTGACATGCCTGACGGAAAAAAGAAGCGCAAGCTCGACAAATATTTCTATGACCTTGGAAGTTGCACATTTTGCATGTTGTGTGTCACCACATGCCCGCAGCATGCATTGGAATTCTCCAATGATTTCGAACAGGCTGTTTTTGAGCGCGACAAATTGATTAAAAAACTCAATTATCGTCCGGAGCCGGAAGGAGAGCCTGTGGCTCCGCCCAAACCGGCCATGGATCCCGAGCAGCTCGCAAAGATAAAAGCCGAAGCTCTTAAAAAGGCTGCTGCAATAAAGGCTGCTAAAGAGGCCGCTGCAAAAGAGGCTGCTGCAAACGTAGACGGCAAGACGGCTGAAAATTAAAAATTATAATCAAACAACAACTTTATAATGGATTCTGTAGCAAATATAATCTTGTATTTTGTGGTAGCGGCCATTGTCTGTATTTTTTCTGTGATGACAGTGGTGTCGCGCAAAATACTTAGAGCAGCGACATATCTGCTGTTTGTGCTCCTCGGAAGTTCGGTGTTCTATTTCCAACTCGGATTCCAATTTCTCGGAGCTGTGCAGATAGCGGTATATGCGGGCGGCATAATGGTGCTGTTTGTTTTTGCAATCCTGCTCACACATCATCCGGACGAGAAATCTCCTTTGCTAGATTCTCACCGCCGCACACTCGGGGTGATTACCGCTGTGCTTGGCGCGGCATTGCTCACAGTCGCTGTGTTCACAATGCCAGTGCTCCATGGTCTGTCACTGACAGAATGCATATCTGCCGGCAGAGAGATAACGATGCAGGATATCGGCCGCGCGTTTACCGGCACCGAAAAATTTCAGTATCTGCTTCCTTTCGAGGCAATCAGTGTGCTTCTTCTTGCATGTATAATCGGCGGCGTCACTGTGGCCCGCAAAAGATAAACAACAATAATGGACCTGACAATACTTTGGTATCTTGTGCCGAGCATAGTGATGTTCGCATGCGGCGTTTACGGGTTTATCACTCGTAAGAATATGATTGCGCTTCTCCTCTCGCTTGAGCTTATGCTCAATTCCGCCGATTTGAATTTCGTTGTGTTCAATCGTTTCTTGTTTCCCGGATCTATGGAGGGAATGGTTTTCACATTGTTTGCCATTGCCATTGCGGCTGCTGAAACTGCCATCGCAATCGCGATTGTGGTCAATATTTATCGCAAGGTGGGCAATTCTGATATTAACTCTGTAAAACAAATGAAATTCTAAAATGGGAATTACTCTTCCAATATTGATTCTGGCCATACCTTTCACAATGTTTCTTGTGCTGGGTATCGGCGGAGTGAAGATGAGCAGAAAGCTCGCCGGCCTGCTTGGCATCGTGGCCAACGGCACACTCGCCGTGCTGGCTTATTATGTGGCGTTCACTTATTTCTTCTCAGGCGATGAAGCTTTCATCAGCGCGGAGGGTGTGCGCAAGCAGTTGGAATTGTTTGATGTCACGTGGCTTGCATTCACCGACCGACTTGTTGTCAACATCGGATTTATCCTGGATCCCATTTGTGCCATGATGCTTGTGGTGATTACCACAATTTCATTTATGGTGCATCTCTACAGTTGGGGATATATGGAGCATGAGCCCGGATTCCAGCGCTATTATGCTTTTCTTGCTTTGTTCACATTCTCGATGCTCGGCCTCGTTGTGGCAACAAATATTTTCCAGATGTATATTTTCTGGGAGCTTGTGGGTGTGTCGTCTTATCTGCTTATCGGATTCTTCTATAAGTTGCCGTCGGCTGTGTCAGCCTCTAAAAAGGCCTTTATTGTGACGCGTTTCGCCGACTTGTTCATGCTTATCGGAATCCTTGTGCTCTCATATTGTGTGGCGCAGACACCTGCTGATGGCCCTCTCGGCAGCGCATCTGCATTCAATTTCCTGATGCTTGATTCGCACCCCACCAATGTGCTCGCCTCTACACTTGGCTCCACATTCCTTGGCGGCTCTGTGCTTACCTGGGCAATGATTCTTATTTTTGTCGGCGGTATGGGTAAATCTGCCATGATGCCCCTTCATATATGGCTTCCCGATGCCATGGAGGGTCCGACCCCTGTATCGGCATTGATTCATGCTGCAACAATGGTTGTGGCAGGTGTATATCTCGTGGCACGTTTCTTCCCTCTATTCTGCATAGTGCCGGATTCGCTGGATTTCATAAGCATTGTCGGCGCAATTACAGCCTTCTATGCAGCGGTTGTTGCTTGTGCACAGATCGATATCAAGAGAATCCTTGCATTCTCTACAATTTCGCAGATAGCATTCATGATGGTATCGCTTGGTTGCGCTTACAATCAGCCCATAGAGGGTGTGCACTATTCCGGTTTGGGATATATGGCAGGAATGTTCCATCTCTTTACACATGCAATGTTCAAGGCATTGCTATTCCTTGGAGCGGGAGCGTTGATTCATGCTGTGCACAGTAATAATTACACTGAGATGGGTGGTCTGCGCAAATATATGCCAATCACCCACTGGACATTTCTCATCGGGTGTCTTGCAATTGCAGGTATCCCCCCCTTCTCGGGATTCTTCTCAAAAGACGAAATGCTCGCAGCGATGTTCAACCGTCATATATTCTATGGAGTCTGGATGACAATGGTCGCCGGTTTGACTGCATTCTATATGTTCCGTATGTATTTCCTCGTGTTCTGGTGGGAAGTGAACCCCAAATATTCACATGAGGGACACAAACCGCATGATGCCCCCTGGCAGATGTCTCTTCCGCTGATTATCCTGGCGGCTGTGTCGTGCGTTGCCGGTTTCATCCCGTTCGGAAAGCTTGTCACATTCAATGGTGAGCCTTATAATATAGAGCTTGAGCTTCCTGTGGCCATCACATCTATAGCAGTGGCAGTAGCGGCTATCGTTCTGGCAACGGTGATGTATGCGCGTAAAAATCCTGTTCCATCAAAAATACGTCAGGCTGTGCCGGGACTTTGGACAGCGGCCAATCGTCGTTTCTATTGGGATGAGATTTACATGTTTGTGACGCATAAGATTATCTTTAACATAATCTGCCGCGGAATCGCATGGTTTGACCGTCACATCATCGACGGCACTATGGATGCGCTTGCAGCTATGACACAATATTTCTCTGTCAAAATCAAAGGCATGCAGAATGGAAGTGTCCAGACTTATGTGACATGGTATATTCTCGGAGCAATCGCTCTTTCTGTAATAACTTGGATTTGTATATTATAATTGTCGCAAAATAACTTGATTATGTTATTCGGAAATATATTAATTTGGTTTGTAGTAATTCCCATCCTGATGATGGCGGGACTTGCATGTTGCGGCAACGGCAATATGAAGGCCATCCGCACAGTGATGGTGACATGTTCCACCGTGTTGCTTGGAATGGCGATATGGCTTGTGTGTGATTTTCTGGCTCTGCGGGCCGCAGGTGAAACTGCCGCCATGCTCTACACCGGCAGTTGGATGTGGTATGAGCCTCTGAATATACATCTCGCTGTAGGTGTTGACGGAATTTCCGTGCTGATGTTGCTTCTTTCAGCCATCATCGTGTTTGCCGGAACATTCGCCTCATGGAAGATAGATCCTCTGCCAAAGAACTTCTTTTTGTGGTTTGCGTTGCTTTCCACAGGTGTATTCGGTTTCTTTATCTCCATCGACATGTTCACCATGTTCATGTTCTATGAAGTGGCATTGATTCCGATGTATCTTTTAATTGGCGTTTGGGGCACGGGACGCAAGGAATATTCAGCCATGAAGCTCACGCTGATGCTTATGGGAGGTTCAGCCTTTCTTATGCTCGGCTTGCTCGGCATTTATTGGCACAGTGCTCCTGAAGGGGAAGTGCTCACGTGGAATATTCTTGAAATTGCAAATAATAACGCAATTGACCCATCATGGCAGAATCTTCTGTTTTGTTTCACATTTGTAGGATTCGGTGTGCTTGGCGCAATGTTCCCCTTCCACACATGGAGCCCTGATGGTCACGCATGCGCTCCGACTGCAGTGTCAATGCTTCATGCAGGCGTGTTGATGAAGCTTGGAGGCTACGGATGTTTCCGCATTGCAATCTTCCTGCTTCCCTCTGCAGCACAGGAACTCTCCTGGATATTCATTATCCTTACAGGCATAAGCATTGTTTATGGTGCTTTCTCCGCGTGTGTGCAGACCGACTTGAAATATATCAACGCATATTCATCGGTGTCACACTGCGGCATGGTGCTTTTCGCAATTCTGATGTTGAATCAAACTGCGATGACGGGTGGTATTCTGCAAATGTTGAGCCATGGTTTGATGACAGCCCTCTTCTTTGCACTCATAGGTATGATATACGGCCGCACACACACACGCGATATCCGTCAAATGGGAGGCATGATGAAGATAATGCCATATCTCGGTGTATGCTACATGATTGCCGGTTTCGCATCGCTCGGACTTCCGGGTATGTCAGGCTTTGTTGCCGAGATGACCATCTTCTTCGGTGCTTTTGAAAACAGCGACTTGTTCCATAGAATATTTGTTATAGCAGCAACATGCTCGATTGTAATCACCGCAGTCTATATCCTGCGGGTGGTTGGCAAACTTATTCTCGGACCTGTGCAGGACGAGCATCATCTCAAGCTCACTGATGCCACATGGTGGGAGCGTCTCTCCACAGTGACTCTAATAGCGTGTCTCGCCGGAATCGGATTCTTCCCCAACTGGATTAATGACACAATTCGCGAAAGTTTCGTGCCAATTATCAACGCACTTAATTCGGCAATCTAACATTTCTGAAACAATAGACAACAAGACAACAAGAAATAATGGATTATTCACAATTTGGGGCAATGGTGCCCGAACTCATAATTCTTGGATTGTTTTTCATCGTGTTCATTTTTGACACCTTTGCCAACGGTCCCAAGAAATGGCTGACGCCTATGACAGCAGTGCTGTTTGGCATTGCCACTGTGGCTATATGGATAATTCCTTCGAGCGGCGTTGAGGCGTTCGCGGGGATGTATGTCGATAATACGGCGTGCAAGGCAATGAAGGCCATCCTGAATGTTGGTGTTTTTATCGTGATTCTGCAATCATCGAAATGGGCTTTGAGCGAGGAAATCGCTATAAGGAGGGGAGAGTTCTATGAGTTGTTGCTCGTTACACTCTTCGGAATGTATCTGATGATTTCCGCTCGCCATTTCTTGATTTTCATAATAGGGCTTGAGGCGGCATCGCTTCCGCTTGCTGCTTTGGTTGCATTCAACAAGCATCAGTATGAAAGCCATGAGGCCGCTATCAAATATATTCTGACAGCTGTGTTCTCATCTGCTATATTATTGATGGGATTGTCGCTCGTGTATGCATTCTCTGGCAATGGTTCGCTCTATTTTGATGACATTCGCGCAGCAATCACCGGAGTCAACCCCTCGGGATTGCTTATTGCTGCGGTGGCTTTTGTGATTGCCGGTATCGGTTTCAAACTGTCTCTGGTTCCTTTCCATTTGTGGACTGCTGATGTTTATGAAGGTGCACCCACTGCAATCACAGGTTATCTCTCGGTTATCTCCAAGGGTGCCGCAGCATTCGCATTCTTTGTGATTTTTGTGCAGGCTTTCGGCCCTCTGTATGAGGGGATGTGGGAATGGATGATGTATGCAGTGATAATTGCCACTATCACTGTCGGCAACTTGTTTGCCATCCGACAGAAAAACATGAAACGATTCATGGCTTTCTCATCAATTTCCCAAGCCGGATATATCATGCTGGGTGTGATGACTGAATCTTCTCTCGGACTTGCTTCCATGATGTATTACATATTTGTATATGTAGTGAGCAATCTTGCAGTGTTCAGCGTGATTTCTGCAGTTGAGAACAAAACAGGTAAAGTGGGTATGACCGATTACGATGGTCTGCACAAAACGAATCCTTGGCTGTCGTTTGCCATGACGCTTGCAATGTTCTCACTTGCCGGAATTCCTCCGTTTGCCGGATTCTTCAGCAAGATCTTGATTTTTACATCAGTGACAGCCTCTAATTCGATGGCATTGTATATGCTCGTGCTTATAGCATTAATCAATACAATCGTGTCTCTCTATTATTATCTGCTTGTGGTGAAAGCAATCTGGATTAATCCCGGCGAAGCCAAAGTGGAGCAGTTCCGCAGCTCATGTGGCGAGAGAATGGCTCTTTGGATATGTGTTGCAGGCATCGTATTCTTCGGCATTGTGCCGTGTATATATCAATACTGTGTTAATGCAGCGCTCCCAATGTTCTGATAACAGAGTTGAAATTATAAAGAGTGAGTGGGACTCCTGATTTAAGGAGCCCCACTCTTTTTTTACAATTATTGATGTTGCATAAATTTGTTAAGGAAGGGTTTGAGCCGGGAATAAACCTCTGACACGGTGATTTTCTGATAGGCATCGGTAATATCGCATTCATGCGGATTATGCCCGGAATCAATATCGCTCACTGTTAAACACACGGCAGTTTCACTCTCTTTTACCCATAGACCTTTAGGAATTGTCGGACTCCCAATCACAAAAGATGGTGTGCCCATCGATTCCACAATATGCCTTGCGCCGCCCTCATTGCCGAAATATGCATCAGAAAATGTGGCAAGACACATCAGTTCACGCATGCTTTTAGCTTTGACATGAAAAAATATATTGTCCGGTTTGCCAAGTGTTTCATACATCGTCAGTGCTTTCTTTTCCTCATGACCGGGAGCATAATTGAATATGAGTTGTGCTGTAGGGAAATCTTCCATAATTTTTGTAAGCGATTCGCACATCCTGTCGGCGGCCCATTCTTTGTCGTCATCCTTGGTGACAACTCCACATAGAAGCACCGGCCTGTTAAAATCAATGCCTGATTCTGTTAAATATTTCCGGTAGGCATCAAGTTCTTCATTGGTCACCGCGAGCGACATGCGCACATTCAAATCAAGCTGTTTGATCTTAGACAGGGGAGAGAGCAGATTCACATCATGGACACACATATTGCCGGAGATGCATTCGTTGAACCGATAATTGAAGAAAGGGAGGGTGTATTTTTTATCAATACCTATCCTGAATCTGCAACTTGGAGCAAACATAGTGAATGGGAGAGTGTTGAGAGTGGAACGCATATCTATAATAACATCATATTTTTCACTGCGCATGATTCTGAAGATTTTCTTCAAATATTTCAGCGGCGAGTGCCTTTCTTCTTTAGAGAAGGTGATGAGTCGGTTGATTGCCGGATGTCCCTCAAACAGAGGAGCGATGTTGTCGTTCAAGACAAAATGAGTTTCGCTGTCAGGGAAATTATTTTTAATGGCATTCAGCAAGCTTGTGGAGAGAATAGCGTCTCCCATTTGTCTGAAACGTATAACAAGAAATTTCATGGTTTTTTCTATCAAAAATTTTGCCGCGAACATTGTATATAATCGCGAGAGGCAAAATTAATTAAAATAATTAAAAAAAAATTCTTAAATTTGCACACGAGGCAGACTCTAAGTGGCAGACCAGTTTAAGCAGACCAGCTTAAACTGTGATTATGCTGATTAAGATTTTAGCAGATTTTGCCGGTTGAAGCGATATCAATGCGTGCATTATGACTGTGATGCTTTGCAAAAGTTGCAAAAATTTTACGGAATTATATCAATTGTGGTTTGCGCAATTCCGGTCACTCTTATTTCCGATACTGCATGGTTAAGAAAACGCGTGATAGGTTTATTGAAGTGGCACGCTCTCTGTTTGCAAGAAAGGGCGTGGAGAATACCACTATGAACGATATAGCGGCGGCTTCTGATAAAGGGCGTAGAACTATCTATACCTATTTTAAAAGTAAGCGGGAGATATTTAATGCCGTGATTGAGAGTGAGTCGGATGATTTGTTGAAGAATCTCCGGCGCATTGTGGCACTTCCGGTGAGCCCGGAGCAGAAATTGTGCGAATACGTGGATGTCCGACTTGAGACAATGCGCGAGATTGTGTCGCGCAATGGCTCCTTGCGGGCGGGCTTTTTTCGCGATGTCAGAAAAGTGGACCGAGCACGTGCTGTGATTTCCAAGAAAGAGATTCAGCTGCTTATGAGGATATTGCATGAAGGAGCTGAATCCGGAGATTTCAACATAGCAAATATCAAAGAGTGTGCGATAATCATAACAAATTCCATTCACGGATTTGATGTGCCTTTCATACGCAATAGCCTCGCAGAATACGGAATTGACAAGTCAGATTTGAAACGCATGGTTTCGGAGCTGATACTTAATGGTATACGAATGAGAACATAAGCGGCCGGAGGCAGCTTTATATAATCTGCTTTTGCTATATGAAGTAATTGGCATACTCTAAAGCCCCGCTTGATAGCCGTTTTTTTAAACATGATATGGAAATGAAAATGTTAGAAGGTAAAGTAGCCGTTGTCACCGGCGCGGCTCGTGGAATTGGAAAAGAAATAGCCCTTAAATTTGCATCGGAGGGATGTGACATTGCATTCACTGACCTTGTAATTGATGAAAATGGCAAGAAAACAGAGGAGGAAATTGCCGCATATGGTGTGAAATGCAAAGGTTATGCTTCAAATGCAGCTGATTTTGCAGCCACTGAGGAAACTGTGAAACAAATCAAGGATGATTTCGGCCACATTGATATCCTGGTGAACAACGCAGGAATTACCAAAGACGGCCTGATGCTCCGTATGACAGAACAGCAATGGGATGCTGTGATTGCAGTGAATCTGAAGTCAGCGTTTAATTATATTCATGCAATTCTTCCCATCATGGTTCGCCAGAAGGGAGGCTCAATCATCAATATGGCCTCTGTTGTCGGTGTTCATGGTAATGCCGGACAAGCTAACTATGCCGCCTCAAAGGCCGGTTTGATTGCCCTTGCCAAGAGTATCGCCCAGGAGGTGGGATCAAGGGGAATTCGCGCTAATGCAATCGCTCCGGGTTTCATCGAAACAGCCATGACTGCAGCGCTGCCTGATGAAGTGCGTGCCGAATGGTGTCAGAAAATTCCGCTCAGAAGAGGAGGAAAAGTAGAGGATATCGCAAATGTTGCAACATTCCTTGCCTCCGACATGTCAAGCTATGTAACCGGACAGGTAATACAGGTTGACGGCGGCATGAATATGTAAAAATTCTTAGGAGTCCGTCATGATTGGCGGACTCCTTCTTTCTTAGGGCCTGCGGCAGGCTTCAATTTAGATACGGTCACAAACCTCATGCTTTTTATTTGAATGGCTACTGAAAAATATGTGCTTATACTCGCAGGTGGCGAGGGACATCGTGCCGGAACAGAAATTCCCAAACAATTTATAAATCTTTGCGGTGTTCCGATGCTGTGGTGGTCTGTACGGGCATTTCACCGGGCATCTCCACAGGCTAAGATTATTGTGGTGCTTCACCCTGGATTTTTCGCAGATTGGAATATTATGTATTCTACATTAAGCGAGGCAGACAGGATGATAGACGTGAAAGTGGTGGCTGGCGGACGCACCCGCAATGATTCAGTGAAAAACGGGTTGATGTCGGTCAGTTGTGATTCACATTCATATGTGGCAGTTCATGATGCTGCTCGGCCAATGCTTACAGTTGCAATGATAGAGCGTGGCTGGCGTTGTGCAGCAGAGCATTCCACGGCAGTCCCCGCTGTGCCGCTGACCGATTCTCTGAGAATAGTTGAAAAAGAAGGCAGCAGAGCCGTTGACCGATGTGATTATGTGGCAGTGCAGACGCCGCAGATATTTCGTGCCGATATTATTAAGCAAGCTTGCGAATTGGAAGATAGTCCGGGATTCACCGATGATGCTTCGCGTGTGGAAGCATCCGGCCATAAGATTGCCCTGTATGAAGGAGATCCGTCAAATATGAAGGTGACAACGCCGGTGGATTTCCCGATAGCCGAGACACTGCTTGCCCGCAGAATGATGGAGCCTGTGTAATGAAAATAGTGGCAGATGGTTTTTTTATGAAGCAGACTCTTATGCCGGGCATGAAGACTTTATTAGACACCAATATACAATATCTGAAAGGAGTAGGCGAGAAGCGCGCAAAGCTCCTTCTGGATGAATATGGCATCTCCACTTATCGGGATCTGGCGCATACATTCCCATTCAGACACATTGACAAAAGCAAATTTTATAAGATAAGAGATTTCCACGGTGACATGCCGAGCGTTCAGGTGAGAGGCCGGTTCATTAGTTTCGATATAGAAGGAGAGGGTGTGCGCAAACGCCTTGTGGCCCTCTTTTCCGATGGCGACCGACTGATGCAAGTGGTTTGGTTTTCACGGATTCATGCGTTGAAAGATGCATATCATACAGGTGTGGATTATGTGATTTTTGGCAAACCTACTCCATATCGCGGTGATTATAGCATGACTCACCCCGAGGTGTCTCAATATAATCCGGGAGATGTGCCCAAAGGGTTTCGCGGAATATATTCCATTTCCGAGAAAATGCGCAAGGCGGGGTATAGCTCTCGATTTTTGTCGGGTTTGATGGAGGCAATGGTGGCATTGCCGCAATTCAAGGATTTACCCGACACATTACCTGTCGAAATATTAAGGAAGTATAATTTACTCGGATATGCATATTCCATAAGACAGATGCATTTTCCGGAAAGTGTGGAATTGCTGCAGAAGGCGAGGGAAAGACTTAAATTTGAAGAGCTCTTCTATCTGGAGTTGCATATATTGCGTTTTGCGAGAGAGCGCGGGCGGCGCACCAAAGGGATGATGTTTCCGAGGATTGGGGAATATTTTAATGGGTTTTATTCAAATTGCATGCCCTTTGAGCTGACTGATGCGCAGAAAAGGGTGCTCAAGGAGATACGCGCTGATATGCGCACCGGAAAACAAATGAACCGACTGTTGCAAGGCGATGTCGGATCAGGAAAGACCATGGTGGCTTTTATGACGATGCTGATAGGTGTTGACAATGGATGTCAGGCTGCCCTGATGGCTCCGACTGAAATATTGGCCACGCAACATTTTGAAACTATCCATAAATGGGGGCATCAGATAGGCTTGAATGTGCGTTTGCTCACCGGAAGCACACGCACGGCTGAGCGTTGTGAAATTTTGTCCGGATTGCTCAGCGGCAGCGTGAACATAATTGTGGGCACACATGCGCTGATAGAAGCAAAGGTGGAATTCAAAAACCTCGGTGTGGCTGTGATTGATGAGCAGCATAGATTCGGTGTGGCCCAACGGGCAAAATTATGGGGAAAGAGAAGTGTGGCTCCACATGTGCTGGTCATGACCGCCACCCCCATTCCGCGCACATTGGCAATGACAGTATATGGCGATCTCGACGTGTCGGTGATTGATGAATTGCCCCCCGGAAGGAAGCCGGTTACAACAATGCTGAGATATGATGATAACCGAATGGAGGTGAATCGACTGCTCGCACGTGAGCTTGCAGAGGGGAGACAGGTGTATGTGGTCTACCCGCTTGTCGCCGACAATCCGAAGCTTGAATACAAAAGTGTCGAAACCGGTTATGAGCGTATATGCGGAATTTTTCCGCAATATAAGGTCAGCTGTGTACACGGCAAAATGAAAGCTGATGTAAAGGATGCGCAGATGCAGCGCTTTGCAAGCGGTGAGGCTCGCATTCTTGTGGCCACTACTGTGATCGAAGTGGGAGTGAATGTGCCTAATGCATCGGTAATGCTTATTGAAAACGCCGAGCGCTTCGGACTTTCGCAACTCCATCAGCTTCGCGGAAGAGTCGGACGGGGATCCGAAAAAAGTTATTGCATACTTGTCACTAAGCCCGATGTGAGCGGTGACACCAAAAAACGGCTGAAAATCATGACTGAGACATCAGATGGCTTTCTGATTTCAGAAGCTGATATGAAGATCCGCGGTCCCGGCGATATGGAAGGCACACAGCAAAGTGGAATAGCATTCGATTTAAGGATAGCTAATCTCACCACCGATGGACAGATACTGAATGTGGCGCGCGATGCCGCAACAAAAGTGCTTGATGCACACCCCGAGTTGTTTGAAAAAGATGCCGCTATTTCCCTCCCCGCCGGCGATATGATTCAGCTAAGCACGGAATCAGTCAATCTTTTAAAGGAACAGTTGCGTTATAGATATGGCAAGAAGATTGACTGGTCGATGATATCATGATTGCATGGGTTATGATGACGAATATAGGAAAATGAGCGGCAGGCGTAAAGCCGGGTCAAGGCCTTGACAAATAATGTGAAATAATGAGAGAAAAGGAGTTTCTACCAATAGTGAGGGATGTGCTCGGAATTCCGGAGCTTAATCCGATGCAGAAAAAAATGATGGAACAGTCATCGCAAACACGGGATATAATATTGCTGTCGCCTACAGGCTCCGGAAAAACACTCGCCTTTATATTGCCGGTGCTCAAGATGCTAAAGCCGGCCTCGGGCAGAGTGCAGGTGATAGTGGTGGCTCCCTCGCGCGAACTTGTGATTCAAATCAGCCGTGTAATGAATCTTGTTGCTTCGGGCTATAAAGTAACACCTCTTTATGGTGGCCACAAGGTGGAAGATGAAGTGAATTCATTGTCAGCCGGTGCAGATATGGTGGTCGCAACTCCGGGGCGTTTGCTCGACCAAATTCGAAGAAGAAATATAGATGTGCTGCCCGCGCGCATCCTCGTGCTTGACGAATTTGACAAATCCCTTGAACTGGGATTTGAAGAGGAAATGAAAAAAATTGTGACAAGACTGAAAAATGTAAGCCGGATAATATTGACATCTGCCACAAGAAGCAAAGAAATCCCTGATTTCTTAGAATTGAACAATCCTGTCACGCTTGATTATCTTGCAGATAACGAGACATTGAAAGAGCGATTGAGAGTTTATCGTGTCGATTCTGATTCCAATGACAAACTCCGCACATTGCTCACCCTCTTGCATCATCTCGCCGCTGAAAATGACGGCTATGAACGCAGCATTGTCTTTGTGAACCACAGAGAAAGCGCTGAGAGAATTGCAGGATTTCTCAAGAGAAACGATGTCCCCTGCATTCTCTATCATGGAGCGCTTGACCAGCGTGCCCGCGAAATGGCTGTGTCAATGTTCAACAATGGTAGTCGCCCGGTGTTGATAGCCACTGATCTGGCATCTCGCGGACTTGATATAGAAAATGTAAAGTCTGTGATTCATTATCATCAGCCACTCACTGTTGAAATTTACACGCACCGCAACGGACGCACCGCACGTGTTGACAATGAGGGAGATGTGTATGTCTTGGTTGGCCCTGATGAAGAATTGAAAGAATATGTGAAGTGTGATTCCACATTCAAGCCCGGCAGAAAAAGCTTTTTGGGTAAAGGAGCGCATTTCGAAACAATCGCTTTTACAGCAGGAAAAAAGGAGAAACTGTCGAAAGGAGATATATTGGGTTTCTTTGTTAAGGAGGCGGGGGCGTCTCCGGCTGATATAGGCAGAATAGATGTTTACGACCACTATTCGCTTGCTGCTGTTCGGGCAGAAAAAGCGAAGGAGATAATATCAGAAACAAAAAACAAAAAAATCAAGGGTGAAAAGCGCAAGTTGTATATCCCTGGAGAATAGGGCATCAAATGAATCCAATATCCGGAAAAATAGAAAATGATTGGTAAAAACGCAAAAAAGTGTTAATTTTGCGAAACGAAACAACCAATATGTGGTTTTTTTCAATAAAAAGGGTTAACTGATTGTTATAATAAAAGAGTCTGTCTCATAAAAAATTAACTAAACAGATCCTGAGACTTGCGCATGAAACTTGAAAATTATGTGCATGTAAAGGTCTATTCTATTAAGCTATTGGCCGTTGGGTCATGGCTGACAATGATAGATTCAAAAAATTGGCTTTAAATAAATATTCAAGGAACATTATGAGCAAACCGAAACAATTTCTGACGTGCGATGGCAACCAGGCTGCTGCGCATATCAGCTATATGTTTAGCGAAGTAGCTGCCATTTATCCCATCACTCCGTCATCTACAATGGCGGAATATGTTGATGACTGGTCGGCAGCAGGTAGAAAAAACATCTTCGGAGAAACAGTTTTAGTGCAGGAGATGCAAAGTGAGGCCGGCGCCGCCGGTGCCGTTCACGGCTCTCTTCAAGCCGGAGCACTCACCACCACCTATACAGCGTCACAGGGACTCCTTTTGATGATTCCCAATATGTATAAAATAGCCGGAGAACTTCTCCCCTGTGTGTTCCATGTTTCGGCGCGCACTCTGGCTTCTCATGCACTCAGCATTTTCGGCGACCATCAGGATGTGATGGCTGCGCGCCAAACCGGCTTCGCAATGTTCTGCGAGGGTTCCGTGCAAGAGGTTATGGATCTTGCCGCTGTAGCCCATCTGTCGGCAATCAAGGGCCGTGTGCCCTTTGTGAATTTCTTCGACGGATTCCGCACTTCTCATGAAATTCAAAAGATTGAGGCTCTCTCAGAAGAAGACCTGGCACCGCTCGTGGATCAGGAAGCTCTCGCTGAATTCAGAAAGCGTGCCCTCAATCCCGATAAGCCTGTTTCGCGTGGTATGGCTGAAAATCCTGACGTCTTCTTCCAGCACCGCGAATCAAGCAATCCCTATTATGACGCAATTCCCGATATCGTTGAGCATTATGTCAATGAAATGAATCGTCTCACAGGCCGCAATTATGGCTTGTTCGACTATTACGGCGACCCCGAGGCTGAGAATGTCATCATCGCCATGGGCAGCGTCACCCAGTGTATCAAAGAGACAATCGATTATCTTCGCGAGAAGGGAGAGAAGGTGGGCCTTGTGGCTGTGCATCTTTATCGTCCGTTCTCCGCGCGTCATTTCCTCTCTGCCGTGCCGGCTTCTGCAAAGAAAATTGCTGTGCTCGACCGCACCAAAGAGCCGGGTGCCAATGGAGAACCCCTCTATCTTGATGTGGTAGACTGTTTCTATGGCAAAGAGAATGCCCCGATTATTGTGGGCGGCCGTTATGGGTTGAGTTCGAAAGACACCACCCCCGCACAGATTGTGGAAGTATATGAAAATCTTAAGTCTGATGCTCCCCGTAGCAATTTTACTATCGGAATAGTCGATGACATCACTAATCACTCTCTTCCGTTGTCTCCCGAAATCAACGTGGCCGACAAGGGCATGTTCCAGGCCAAATTTTATGGCCTCGGTGCTGACGGAACTGTGGGTGCAAATAAGAATTCGGTAAAAATAATCGGCGACAATACAGATAAATATTGTCAGGCCTATTTCTCCTACGACTCCAAGAAGTCGGGCGGCTTCACTTGCTCTCATCTCCGTTTCGGTGATAATCCCATCCGCTCCACATATTTGGTGAATACACCCAACTTTGTGGCATGCCATGTGCAGGCTTATCTCCACATGTATGATGTGACACGTGGTCTTCAGCCTAACGGCACATTCCTGCTCAACACTATCTGGGAGGGTGAAGAGCTCGCCAAAAACCTTCCAAACAAGGTGAAACGTTATTTTGCCAAAAACAATATCACCGTATATTATATCAACGCCACAAAGATTGCACAGGAAATCGGACTTGGCAACCGCACCAACACCATTCTTCAGAGTGCATTCTTCCGCATCACAGAGGTGATTCCCGTTGATTTGGCCATTGCGCAGATGAAAAAATTCATTGTGAAGTCGTATGGCAAGAAGGGTGAGAATGTGGTAAATATGAATAATCAGGCCGTTGACCGCGGTGGAGAATATCATAAACTTGATGTGGATCCGGCATGGGCAAATCTTTCGGACGATGCACCCGCTCCGGCTCCTGCTCCCCTTTTCGTGCAAACGGTTGTTCGCCCGATAAACGCCCAGGATGGCGACCTGCTCCCGGTTAGCTCATTTAAAGATAACGCCGACGGCACATGGACTCCCGGCACAGCTGCATATGAAAAACGAGGTGTGGCCGCTTTCGTTCCGGAATGGAACCCCGCAAACTGTATTCAATGTAACAAATGCTCGTTCGTTTGTCCCCACGCATCAATTCGTCCGTTTATCCTGACCCCGGAAGAGGCAGCCGCGGCTCCCTTCGGTGAGGAACACTCCAAGCCCGCTATCGGCAAGGGGCTTACAGGCATGCGTTTTGTGGAACAAGTGGATGTGCTTGACTGTCTCGGCTGCGGCAACTGTGCAGATGTCTGCCCGGGCATGAAGGGTGAGAAGGCTCTCAAAATGGTTCATCTTGAAAGCCAGCTCGATCAGGATAAGAACTGGGAATGGCTTGTGAAGAATGTCAAAAACAAAGCAGATCTCTTTGATGTGTCTGCCAATGTAAAAAACAGCCAGTTTGCACAGCCTCTGTTTGAATTCTCCGGAGCTTGCGCCGGTTGCGGTGAAACGCCCTATGTGAAGCTCATTACCCAGCTCTTCGGTTCTCGTGAGGTAGTGGCAAATGCCACCGGTTGTAGCTCTATTTATTCAGGTTCGGTTCCTTCCACACCTTACACCACCAATGAGCACGGCCACGGGCCGGCATGGGCCAACTCTCTCTTCGAGGATTTCTGCGAATTTGGTCTCGGCATGTATATAGCTTATGAAAAGCTCCACGACAGAGTAAAAGTTGCGGCCGACAATATCAGAAACAATGCCGAAGCGCCTGCGAATCTTCGTGAAGCTGCCGGTGCATGGCTTGAAGCCCGCAACGATGCGAAAGAGTCTCATCTTAAGGGCGTGGTTCTTGCCGAGGCATGCAAGGAGGGTGCAGCCAAGGGGTGTCCCGATTGCAGCACAGTGGTGAATCTCTCCGGATATCTCACAAAGCGCAGCCAATGGATTATCGGAGGTGACGGTGCAAGTTACGACATCGGCTTCGGCGGTCTTGACCATGTGATTGCGTCAGGAAAGAATGTGAATATTCTTGTGCTTGACACTGAAGTATATTCCAACACCGGCGGACAGTCGTCAAAATCCACACCTATAGGTGCGATTGCAAAATTTGCTGCTGCAGGCAAGCGAATCAGAAAGAAAGATCTTGGGCTTATTGCCACCACCTATGGCTATGTATATGTTGCCCAAATTGCAATGGGGGCAGACAATGCGCAGACATTGAAGGCAATCCGTGAGGCTGAGGCTTACGACGGTCCATCGCTGATAATTGCATATTCACCCTGTATCAATCATGGAATCAAGAAAGGTATGGGTCACAGTCAGGAAGAGGAAAGACAGGCTGTAGAATGTGGCTACTGGCATTTGTGGCGATATAATCCCTCTCTTGAAGCTGAAGGAAAGAATCCCTTCTCACTCGACAGCAAGGAGCCGGATTGGGAAAAATTTGATGATTTCCTGAAAGGTGAAGTGCGATTCGCATCTCTCTACAAATCATTCCCGCAGGCTGCTGATGAACTCTTTGCAGCAGCCAAGGCAAACGCTCAATGGAGATATAACAACTATAAGCGTCTTGCCGCGCAAAACTGGGGAGTGGATCCCGAGCTGACACCGGAAGAAATAGAACTTCGCAAGCAAAACTAATCTGAAACTTGCAGATAAAAAATACAGGAGTGCACAATTTCGTGTGCTCCTTTATTTATTATTTTTTTTTGTGAGAAATTTTGCAGATTCAAAAAAAAGTTGTACTTTTGTAATCGAAAATAACACCGCGGGATGGAGCAGTGGTAGCTCGTTGGGCTCATAACCCAAAGGTCGCAGGTTCGAGTCCTGCTCCCGCCACCAAAGGCCGCCGGATATCAGATGATGTTCAGCGGCTTATCTTTTATATCGGGCACTCATGCAGATCGTCTACGAAGATAATCACATCATAATTGTCAACAAATGCTCCGGTGAAATCGTGCAGGGAGACAAAACCGGCGACAAGCCTCTTTCTGAATTTGTGAAGGAGTATATTAAGGAGAAGTATCAAAAACCAGGTAATGTGTTCTGCGGAGTAGTGCATAGAATTGACCGCCCCGTGTCAGGTCTCGTTATTTTCGCGCGCACGTCCAAAGCGCTTGAACGGCTTAACAAAATGTTGCGCAACGGAGAAATCCATAAAACTTATTATGCACTGGTTGAAGGATTCCCCTCAAAACAGGAAGCTACGCTTGAGAATTACCTTGTCTCGGATGGGCGTATTAACAAAACCTTTATATCGGATGCATCCACTCCCTCGGCAAAAAAATCAATGCTTAAATATAGGATTATTTCAAAGGGTGACAGATATTCTCTCCTCGAAGTGAATCTGCTGACAGGCAGAAAACATCAGATTCGTGCGCAATTGGCGGCAATGGGAAATCCAATTAAAGGCGATTTGAAATATGGGGCGAGAAGAAGCAATCGCGATGGCGGAATTTCCTTGCAAGCGCACAGTATAGAATTTATGCATCCCGTAAGCAAAATGCCAATACGTGTGGAGGCGGAGCCATTGCCTGATTTTGTTCCTTTTTTATGAGGCAGAGTGTGGCCTCCTGCTCTATGCCAATAGTAATTTAAATATAAAACAGTCATGTGATTTATTGTCAATTTATTTAGGCTTCATTCCCCAAAAAATATTAAAGCAGGGGGCGCAAATGCGTGCATTTTTATCCTTTTGATTCAGTCATATAGCTCGCTATGTTTCTTCTTCTGCAAGAATAAATCTGCGCCAAATTTACGCCCTCTACTTTACAATTTTGGAGAATGGAGACTGAAAGTCGCAAATATTTATTAATTTTGTGTTTGTTCACTGAAATCCCGGACTTGATAAGAGTCAACATAATATGATAGATAAAATAAATGCGCTTCGCGCTGAAATAGAAGCATGCACTGCTGCCACACTTGATGTAGTGGAGCAGTTGAGAATAAAATATCTGAGTAAAAAGGGGGCTGTCTCAGAGCTTATGGCCGATTTCCGCAATGTTCCGGCAGAGCAAAAACGCGAAATTGGTCAGAAAATAAACGAGTTGAAAAAAATAGCTACGGATAAAATCAATTCACTGAAAGATAATTTTCTTACAGCCGAAGACCCGGCTTTATCAGAGATAGACCTTACTCGCACTCCCTCACCGATTGGCCTCGGCACGCGCCATCCACTCTCTATCGTGAAGAATGAAATGCTCCGCATATTCGCTTCAATGGGCTTTACAATTGCAGAGGGTCCTGAAATAGAGGATGACTGGCATGTGTTTGAAAGCCTCAATTTCCCACCCGATCATCCGGCACGTGACATGCAGGACACTTTCTTTATCTCGCGCAATCCGGTGGAAATACTCCTTCGCACTCACACATCTTCCGTGCAAACCCGTGTGATGGAAAAAACACAGCCACCCATAAGAATTGTTTGCCCCGGACGTGTATATCGTAATGAAGCCATATCTGCTCGCGCGCACTGCTTCTTCCATCAGGTGGAAGGCCTTTACATTGATAAAAACGTGTCGTTTGCCGACTTGCGCCAGGTGCTCCTTGCATTCGCGAAGCAGATGTTTGGCCCTGACACAAAGATTCGTCTGCGACCTTCATATTTCCCATTCACCGAGCCGTCTGCGGAAATGGATATCAGTTGTGATATCTGCGGCGGAAAAGGTTGCGCATTCTGTAAGGGAACAGGATGGGTGGAGATTCTCGGCTGCGGAATGGTTGACCCCAATGTGTTGAAAGCTTGTGGTATTGATCCGGAAGTTTACTCCGGATATGCATTCGGCATGGGAATAGAGCGAATCACCAATCTTAAATACAAGGTGAAGGATTTACGGATGTTCTCGGAAAACGATGTGCGTTTCCTTCGCGAGTTCGAGTCAGCTTTGTAATAAGAATCAAACTCAGCCATGCATGCGAGGCCAACAGCGATTTAAAATACGTAATAACGTATGTTTTATTGAAGTTGTCTAAACTAATTTTAAATTAGGGCTTCATTCTCCCAAAAATGTTAAATCATGGGGCGTAAATTTGGCGCAGATTTATTCTTGCAGATGAAGGAATATAGCGAGCTATATGATTGAATCAATATTATAAAGATGCCCAAATTTGCGAGACAGGGGTAACTTTAAAAGCAGAATAATTTAACAAATTTAAATTAATGCTTCATTCTGATAAAGAAATAATGGCATCGGCCGGCCCCTGCTTTGACATTTTTAGGGAATGGAGTCTATGAATTTATGACATTAAAAGAGAGATACGAGGGCATTATTTCGACATTCAGGGAGACAATGCCCAATCCTAAAACGGAGTTGCATTATGACACTCCGTTTCATCTTTTATTGGCTGTGATTCTCTCGGCACAATGCACAGACAGGAGAATCAACATGGTTACTCCGGCTCTGTTTGCCCGTTATCAGGATGCGCGACAACTTGCGGATTCCAGCGAAGAAGAGGTGTTGTCGTATATTTCAAGTGTTACATTTCCCAACAATAAGGCGCGGAATTTGCTGAAAACAGCCGTTATGCTATGCGAGGAGTTCGGCGGCGAAGTTCCTTCCGATATAGATTCTCTCATGCGCCTCCCGGGTGTGGGACGCAAAACGGCAAATGTAATGCTCTCAGTGGTGTGGAATCAGGCTGCGATGGCTGTTGACACGCATGTGTTCAGAGTGAGCAACAGGATTGGCCTGACACGGAAATCACCCAATCCGATGGTCACGGAAAAGACGCTTGTAAAGCATATTCCTCGTGAAATTATACCTGATGCCCATCATTGGCTTATATTGCATGGGCGCTATGTGTGCAAGGCGCGCAAACCGGATTGCATGAGTTGTGTGATTCGTAAATATTGCGCCTCCTATGAAAAGTCGGATATCCCATCTCTCAAAAAATGACTATAAAGCAGACTCTATAAATCCACATAGGCACGATATGACATGGTAGCAGCAGAAACTTTTCTTACATCTGTTCGCTTGCAAATCTTTACAATTCTTTTAATGATGAGTTGGTCAATGGATATGCGCCCGGGACCGAGGATAAAAAGCATCAAAGGAGTAATTGCATAAATCAGAATGCCGGGATTGAAATTTGCAAAACCAGTCTGCATAATTATAAATGAGGCAAAATAAAAAGATGCCGCAGCGCACGACAACCGCATCAGTGTGCCCGTAAGAATAGAGAACGAGCAAAATGCGAGCAGATAGGCATTGAAGAAAGGTGCAGTGGTATTAAATTCCGAAAATGCTGCATATCCGAAAAATATTGCAATGATAAATCTGACTGTAAGAAGCTTGTAGCTCGATGAAAAATCAGCCTTGGGATTTATCCCGAAGCAGATATTTAGAAAAGACCTAAGCGGAGCGCGCAGTTTCGGAGTGTTGGTGATGGTGCGTGTGATGCGCTCTAAGTTAAACAAGGCGTATAATTCACCTCGTGTTTTTTTGCCCGGATTCACTGATATTACATTGCCTGCGCATACGTTCTGCGTGTTCATTTTAACCTCCTCTCTTTACTATATGACAAAGCTGTCGGGATAGTCTTTATCAATTTAACAAGTGTATAAATATAATAGTTTTCCCAACTGTCCTAATTTTAGGCAATTATAAATAAATTTTCTGTTTTTTAACATTTTTTTGATAATTGCCGCAAATGTTGCCATGTTGTTGAAAACTTTTTTGAAAATATTTTTCAAGATGCGAAATTATGCGTAAATTCGCAATTATCCGTGCAACGCCGGTTTATGAGCGGAATTCAAGGCGTTGCAAACGAGAGGAAACGGCATGAAACGAATAGGGAAACTATATTTTAGATATGGCACAATGGGCTCGGCCAAAACAGCTCTTCTGCTTACAACAGCTTATAATTTTGAGGAACGGGGCATGGCCTACAGATGCTTCAAACCTGTAATTGACACTCGCGATAACAAGAATGTGATTCATTCCCGCATAGGAATCGAAAGGGAATGCAGCTGGATTTATCCTGAAACAAATCTATATGATGAGATTGCCGTGATGAAGCTTGAGGGAGACGTGCGTCCCGACTGGATTCTGATTGATGAAGCTCAGTTTCTAAATCCTGAACAGGTGGATCAGCTGGCCAAAGTTGTCGATGATTTTGGAATCAATGTGATTTGCTATGGCTTGCGCACTGATTTTCGCACCAAACTCTTCGATGGTTCGAAGCGGTTGCTTGAAATTGCCGACTCCATTGATGAAGTGAAGTCTACATGCAGTTGCGGACGGAAAACAATCGTCAATGCCAGAGTTAACAGCTTGGGAGAAATAATCACCGAAGGGCGCGTGGTGGAAATAGGGGGGAATGAAAAATATGTGGCAGTGTGTAGAAACTGTTGGAGAAACAAGCGGATAGAGCAGAGTAGAAAGGGGCAGCTGCCGCTCGACTGACATCTTTACGGCTAACACCTTGAATATAACACCTTGAATATAACACCTTGAACATAATATCATGAACGAAAAAGAAACGAATCAAATCATATCCTTGATCAAGAGGGAGGTAGTTCCGGCAATTGGGTGCACAGAGCCGGTGGCAGTGGCGCTATGTGTGGCCAAGGCCACGGAAGTCTTGGGCTGTTTGCCGGATAAAATAGAATTATATCTGAGTGGGAATATCATAAAAAACGCAATGGGCGTCGGAATTCCGGGCACAGGCATGATTGGCCTCCCCATTGCGGTGGCTTTGGGCGCAATAGTGGGCAAATCTGAATATCAGCTTGAAGTTCTCAACGATGTGAATCCGGAAGCTCTTGAAAAGGGGAAACAATATATCGCAGATGGCAGAATAAAGATATTGCATAAAGCTGATGCCCCGTCGAATCTCCACATTGAGGCATATGTGGAGGCAGCCGGCCACAAAGCTTGTGCTGTGATTTCCGGTGCGCACACAAATTTTGTGTATATTGAAAAGGATGGCAAAGTTCTCTTTGAAAAGACACAAGAGACGGCTGCTGACAACACTGATGATGATATTCGCCTCACAGAACACATGGTGTATGATTTCGCCATGCAGACACCGCTCGAGAAAATCGAGTTTATTCTGGAGGCTGCTGAAATGAACAGAAAGGCCGCACTTATGGCTTTAGAAAATGATTACGGACATGGTCTCGGTTCCACAATCCGCAAGCACGGCAAGTTCATATTCGGCGACACTCCCATATCGCATATCTTGTCTGTCACATCGGCTGCGTGCGATGCAAGAATGGGGGGCGCACAGGTGGCTGTAATGTCAAATTCCGGAAGTGGCAATCAAGGCATCACTGCAATCCTGCCGGTGGCTTGTTATGCCACCGAGATTAACGCATCTCGCGAAGACCTTGTCAGGGCTCTTATATTGAGCAGTCTCACGAGTATCTATATCAAGCAGAGTCTCGGCCGACTTTCGGCATTGTGCGGTTGTGTTGTGGCTTCCACCGGTGCGTCAGCCGGACTTGTGCATTTGATGGGAGGCGGATTCAACGAGCTTTGCTCCGCAATCAAAAATATGGTGGCAAATCTCGCCGGAATGATATGTGATGGTGCCAAACCCGCATGTGCAATGAAAATCAGCTCCGGAGTGTCAACAGCTTTGCTGTCGGCAATGCTCGCAATGAACGGAACATGTGTGTCTTCGGCAGAGGGTATAGTATGCGATGATATTGACGGCACAATCCGCAACCTTACTTCAATAGGGCGCGAAGCAATGACGGAGACCGACCGCCATGTGCTCAATATTATGGTGAATAAATAAAATTTGCAATAACCACGCCGGAACATTATATTTGTCCGGCGTGTTTTTATTTTACAGATTAGGCTTCGTTCCCCAAAAAATGTTAAAGCAACGGTTGGTGTTGGAGTTTTGACACATAGCGTGTATATATTTGTATCATATAGTTGAAAGATAGAAATCATTAAAGATAGAAATCATTAAGGTTAAAGATGAAAAGATTAAAAATCGCAGTTGCGGCGATAGCGATTGGACTGACGTGTCCGGTTGTGCAGGCTCAGGATTGGGGAAGTTTGCTCAAAGGTGGAATCGGACTTGTAAAATCATTTACAATTTCGGATAATCAGGTGAAGGAATATGTGCATCAGTTTGTGGTGCAGAGTGACAAGGAGAATAAAGTGGCCGATTCCAACAGCGCATATGGCAAGCGCTTGAGCAAAATAGTTTCCGGTATTGATGAAGTGGAAGGACAGCCACTTAATTTCAAGGTGTATATCACAAAAGATATCAATGCCTTCGCATGTGCAGATGGAAGTGTGCGTGTATATTCGGGGCTAATGGATGTGATGAACGATGACGAGGTGTTGGGCGTGATTGGACATGAAATCGGACATGTGGCTCACCACGACACTAAGAATGCCATGAAAACCGCATTGCGTACAACTGCTTTCCGCGATGTGCTCGGTGCGGACACGGGCGTGATTGGCACACTCTCCAAATCGCAACTCGGTGCCCTCGGAGAGACCCTTGTCAATTCCAAATATTCCCAGAGTCAGGAATCGAATGCCGACACGTATGCTTATCATTTTCTGAAGGAAAACGGAAAAAATCCTCTTGTATTGGCTTTGGCATTCAAAAAGCTTGGTGAACTTGAAAGCTCGGGAAAGGCTTCGTTGGTGCAGAAACTTTTCTCCAGCCATCCTGAAACATCTAAAAGAATCTCAAAAATAGAAAAGCTTGCTTTTGCCGAAGGTTACACATATCCAGAAACAACCAACAATTCAACATCCAAAAAAGGTAAAAAATGATGATGAGAAACCGGATTATTCCACTTCTGATGATAGGGAGCTTGTGTTTCGCAAGCTGCAGGAAGGAAGGGAAATTGTCGATGCAACTCCCTGAAAAATTTGAGGGTGCGAAAGTTGAGATGATTGACTATCTTGACTCCACGATAATAGCATCGCAACCGGTCAGGGATGGCAAAGTGGAATTTGTGTTGACGGAGTCAGACTCTGTAAAATTCCCGAGATTCACCATGCTTGTGGTGGATGGTCGCGTCAACGCTTATTATATCGCCGAGCCGGGTGGCGGATTTGTGACAGACTCCACATCTTTTGCCACCGGCACTCCTCTCAATGATCGGCTGTCTGAAGTCATGACGGAACTTGACTCTGTTGAAAACATGGATGACATGAATCTCTATGTGAAGTTTGTAGAGAAAAAATATAATGAAAATCGCAATAATGTAATCAGTGGGTTTCTTGGCATAGAGTGGCTTAAATATGCTAATCCGGAGAAGATAGACAGCATGTTGACACACGCTGACACACATCTGAAAAATTCACGCAGAGCCAAATATTATATAAATATGGCAGGTCACCGGCTTGCCACCGCTCCCGGCAAGAAATATGTTGATCTTTCCGGTGAAGACAGCTTAGGCGCCCCGGTAAGTCTTTCCAAATATGTTGTGCCCGGAAAATATAATATTATTGACTTCTGGGCAAGCTGGTGCCCCTATTGCATCAGGGAATTGCCTGAATTGAAAGATCTGGCTGCCGATTATGCTGACAAGCTGAATATCATTGGAGTGGCTGTGAGAGATATCCCCGAGGATACCCGCAGAATGGTCAGAAAGCAGAGAATTACGTGGCCCGTGATTTATAATACGAAGCGTGTGCCTTACGATAAATATGGATTTGCCGGCATACCACATCATATCCTTATTGCTCCCGACGGCACTATCATCAGCAGAGGTGAGAATGTGGCCCAATTGCGTGAACGTATTAAAAATTTGTCAACCAATTAGTCCCCGTAGAAATATGGAAAACACAAAATCTTTAAACCGGCTTATAGAGCTGGCAGTAATAAATAATTGGAACAGAATGGCCCTCTCCGATATCGGAGGTGCCAATTATCAATACAAGGATGTTGCAGAGCTTATTGAAAAACTTCATATCCTGTATGAGCATGCGAACCTGAAACCGGGTGATAAAATTGCAATCTGCGGCAAAAATTCAGCCACATGGGCAGTTGTGTTCCTCTCCGGACTCACCGCAGGCCTGGTGGTGGTGCCGATTCTCCATGAATTCAAGCCTGACAATATCCATCATCTTGTAAACCATAGTGGGTCTAAACTCCTTTTCACAGATGCTGCAATATGGGAGAATCTTGATGAAAACAAAATGCCGAAGCTTATAGGAGCTCTCTTTATAAGCGAGTTCGGCATGCCCTTGTCAAGATTGAAAAGCCTAACTGAAGCCCGCGAAAATATCAACAAACTCTTTGGTAATAAATATCCGAGCGAGTTCTCAAAAAACGACATTCATTATCATGAAGATCAACAGGATGAATTGGCAGTGATAAATTATACATCCGGAAGCACCGGATTGTCGAAGGGCGTGATGCTTCCCTATGTGAGTTTTTGGAGCAACGTGCAGTTTTGTCTTGACAATCTGAAAGTGCTCACCCCCGGCAGCGGAATCGTAAACATGTTGCCATTGGCACATATGTATGGTTTGACAATCGATTTGATTCATCCGTTCTGCAGAGGATGTCATCTGAATTTTCTTACAAAGCTCCCGTCTCCCAAAGTGCTTTTGAAAGCTTTTGCACAGGTAAAACCCAAGTTGATTGTGACGGTGCCTCTGATAGTTGAAAAAATAATTCGCAACAATGTGTTCCCTATGCTCGACAAACCCCTTATGAAGGTGCTTTTGAAAGTGCCTGTGATAGATGACAGGTTGCTTGCGAAAATAAAGGATAATCTTCTGCAGGCTTTTGGAGGTGAACTTAAGGAAATGATAATAGGGGGTGCCCCGCTCAATGTAGAGGTGGAAAGATTCCTCTCAAGAATAGGATTCCCTTATACAGTGGGATATGGCATGACCGAATGCGGTCCGCTGATTTCATATGCCCCCGCCGGCGATAATCGTGCACACACGGTGGGACGCGTTGTTGACAGAATGGAAGTGAAGATTGATTCTCCCGACCCGGAGCATATACCGGGCAACATATTGGTGCGTGGCGACAATGTGATGCTTGGATATTACAACAACGAAAAAGGCACAAATGAGGCATTCCCTGATAACAACGGATGGCTGAGCACGGGCGACTTGGGTGTGATCGACAGTGACGGATATATAAGAATCAGCGGAAGGTCGAAAACAATGATACTAGGTCCCTCCGGACAAAACATATATCCGGAAGAAATTGAGCAGAAACTTAACATTCTGCCATATGTCAATGAATCGCTGATTATTGATGAGGGCGGGCATCTCACAGCCCTGATTTATCCCGACATGGATGCAATAGAGTCGCAGGGAATCAGCGCAGAGGAGCTGCGCAAAATAATGGATCAGAATCTTGACACACTTAACGGAATGATGCCGGGTTATAGCAAAGTGAAGCGATATAAGCTTCTTGAGGAGGAGTTTGAGAAAACACCGAAGCGCTCCATAAAGCGCTTCCTTTACCAGCCATAGAAACCGGCTGTCAAATCAAGAAACGAGGTATGAAAGTTTCGAATCACAAAAGGCAAAAGGAGCGGATATATGTCCGCTCCTTTTGATTATAAGAAATCTTGTGCGCATGATAGGACTCGAACCTACACGTCGTGAGACACCAGATCCTAAGTCTGGCGCGGCTACCAATTACGCCACATGCGCGAAGCAGTGCAAAATTAAAAAATTAATTCAATTTTTGCAACACTTTTTTCACACGCAGGGAGAAATGATTCCTTATATTGAATCGGTCACTTCCCACACGAAGGCGCGCAGTCCGAGCCGCGGCTTCTCTTCATCAATAGCTTTCAGCCTCCTCAGCAACGGCTCAACCCGATTGTCTTCTACAATTGTAATGATTGCCGAGGCTAGAGAGGGCCATGCGTGCGACCCGTAGTGCGGGTCGCCGGTTTTTGACCCGCGTCCCTGCACTGTGCCCAGCGCCGTGAATCCACGGCATGATGTGGCGTTCAGAATATTGATTATCTGCTCATGATGAGCTTGATCATAGGCTATGAATACAGCTTTCATTTCTTAAGATTTTTGAGTGACTTGTGAATGCGCTTGCGTGTGTTGCGCACGCCATTGCCGGCAAATACGCAATATAACACCGGCACAAACAGCAGTGTCAGCGTGGTTGAGAAAACAAGACCTCCAATCACCGACACGCCCATCGGACGCCACATTTCTGAGCCCTCGCCCGTGCCGAGCGCCATAGGCACCATACCGAGCACCGTGGTCAGTGTGGTCATGACTACCGGACGCAGGCGCGAGCGGCCTCCGTCAATCACAGCACGCCTGATTGACATGCCGCGTTCGCGGTTGAGCGTGATATAGTCGATCAGCACAATGCCGTTTTTCACAACAATACCAATCAACATTATGGCTCCAATCATTGACATCACATTGAGCGTATGCCCGGTGAGCCACAAAATCAGGAACACTCCCGAGAATGCGAAAAGCAATGAGGTCATGATAATACCCGGATATGTGAAGGATTCGAACTGTGCGGCCATCACTATATACACCAGAATGATTATAAGCAATCCTAATGTCATAAGGTCGCCAAATGAGTCCTGCTGATCCTCAAAGCTGCCGGCAATGCCGATGCTGATTCCTGATGGAATATCCATATTGTCAATTCCCGCTTCAGCTTCAGCCACTACCTGGCTCATCGGCACGCCATCCACTACGGCTGACACTGTGATGACACGTTCGCGGTCTTTGCGCTCGATTGTGGGAGGAGTGAAGCGCTCCACAACCGTGCCAAGCTCTTTGAGGCGTATCCCCTGTCCGGAGGGGGTGTAGATGAGAATGTTCTCAATATCGGATATCTGAGTGCGGTATTCGGGGGCATACATCACCTTGATGTCATATTCTTCGCCATCTTCGCGAAATTGCGATGCAGTGGCTCCATTAATGCGATTTCGAAGATAATAAGCCGCTGTCTGAAGGTTGATGCCATACATTGACAATTTCTCGCGATCGAAGTCAACCTGATATTCCGGCTGATAATCGGAGCGGGAAATGGTGATGTCGGCGGTGCCGTTAATTCCGCTGAGAAGCTGTTTTAGGTCGCGTGCCACTTTGTCTGTTTCTTCAAAGTCATAACCGAAGATTTCAAAATCCACGGTCGACTGGCCACCCATGCCCATACCGCGACCTCCGCCCACATTCACCTGAGCCTTGCGGAAATCGGGAAATTGCTCCTCTATGTCGCGGCGCATGCCATCTGCCACCTCAACAATGCTGCGGTCGCGGTCGCCCGGATTCTTGAGTCTGATATTCATTGATATGATGTGCGCACCGTTGTCGGAAAGCGAAGCGAATGTGTTGTCGCTGCTGGCCGGTCCTACAGTGTAGCTGCTCACCAGAATCTCGGGATATTTAGCGCGCCAAAGGGAGTCAAGACGTCCTGTCACCTCTTGGGCATATTCCACACGCGAACCTATGGGGAGCTCAAGACTTACCCCTATTCGCGAGTTGTCTTGCGTTGGGAAGAATTCGGTGCCTACACCCTTCATGAGAAACAGCGAACCGATGAAAATGCCCAAACACACAAGTATGGTCACCATTCTGTGGGAAATAACAGTGCGCAACAGCGAAGCATAACCGTTGTCGAATCTGTCGAGCGCACGCTCTACATGGCTGAACCAGTTTTTCTTGCTATCTCCCTCCTTGTCGCGGTGGCGCAGGCGGAGCCATTGGCTGCAAAGCATCGGAGTGAGTGTAAGCGCACAGGTGGTGGATATAATCATCATGATTGTCACCATCCAGCCAAGCTGGCGGAAAAGCACTCCAGTCATGCCGGTGACAAGTGTTAGGGGGAAGAACACAGCGATAAGTGTCAGTGTGGACGCAATCACGGAGATGGCCACCTCATTGGTGCCATGCACCGCGGCCTGCTTCGGGTCGGCCCCGCGCTCTATGTGTGTGGTGACATTCTCAAGCACCACGATTGCATCGTCCACCACCATACCGATTGATATGGAGAGTGCTGACAGCGACACGATGTTAAGTGTGTTGCCTGTGGCATAAAGATATATGAACGATGCAATCAGCGACACGGGAATCGTAATTACAATAATCATGGTGGCGCGCCAGCGTCCGAGGAAGAGGAACACCACTATCATCACAAACAGCAAAGCATAGAACACCGTCTCTACCAGAGAGTTGATAGTGTTCCGGATATTGTCGGAGGTGTCAACAATCACACCTATTTTAATGTCAGACGGAAGATTCTTCTGTAAGCGTGGAAGCATCTCCATCACTTTATTGGAGATTTCCACAGAGTTGGCCCCCGATTGCTTCTGAATCACAATGGTTGCGCCCTCCACTCCGTTGATATATGATTGCTGTGTGCGCTCCTCAAGGGTGTCTTCAATGCGGGCCACATCCTTTAGGAAAATTGTGCGGCCGCCGAAGCTGCCGACAGGGATTTCTTTTAGCTGGTCGGTGCTTGCAAACTCCCCTTGCACACGCAAAGCATATGTGTTGGAGCCGATATCAAATGATCCGCCCGGCACATTCCTGTTTTCGGCACCGATAATGTTTGATATTGTCTCCACCGACATGTTGTAGGCCTCCAGCCTGTTGGGGTCAATATATACATGCACTTCGCGTTTGGGCGCTCCCGATATTGACACAGAGCCCACACCATCGACGCGTGCCAGCGGATTTACAAGATTGTCATCGAGAATCTTATATAATCCCGCCATGCTTTCTTTTGCCTGCACTGAAAGCAGACATATGGGAATCATGTCGGTAGAAAACTTGAATATGATCGGATTTTCCGAATCATCGGGAAGTTGCGACTCCACCATGTCGAGCTTGTCACGCACATCATTTGTGAGCACATCGATATCATAACCATATTCAAATTCAAGAGTAATCACCGATGTGTTTTCGCGTGATGTGGATGTGATGTGCTTGAGATGCTCAACAGAATTTAGTGTGTTCTCAAGGGGTTTTGTCACATTTTGCTCAATATCCTTCGCGCTCGCACCCGGATACATGGTGATAACCATAATCGAATTGGTATCAATGTCGGGATAAAGGTCAATCGGGAGTTTGGCAAGAGAAAAAAGACCCAGAATAATCACCACTACAAAGCATAACAAAGTGGTGATGGGGCGTTTTACCGCAGAACCGTAAAGACTCATTTCGCAAGTTTCACTTTTTTGCCGTCGGCAAGTTTCGACTGTCCGTTAACAATCACTTTCGCGCCTGATTCCACACCCGAAATCAGTTCGTATTCATCTCCGAGGCGCTGGCCGAGTTCCACAAGGTTATAGCTGACAGTGCCATCGGAATTATATACATATACATATTTGTTTCCGGAACCCTGTTGTTTCACCACTGCTTTGTCAGGCACAACCACGCGGTTGGCTTTCCCGAGGTTAAGTGTGACGCGGCCGAACATGCCGGGGAGAATCTTGCTGTTAGCATTAGGGAGTGTGATTTCCACACCGAAGGTGCGGCTTTGTGTGTCGATTGTGGGCATCACTGTTGAAACAACACCCCTAAACACCTCATCCCCATATGTGTCGAATCTAATGTCAGCCGCCATGCCGCGTCGGATTTTCGGCAGTTCGCTTTCTGTCACATTTATCACAATTTTTACCGGCTGGATTCTGGCTATTGTCAATATGGGGAGATTGCCGGTCATATCGCCCGGATCATAATTTCTGGCTGTCACTACGCCTGAAATGGGGGAGGTCAGCACAGTGTTTTCACGGGCATTGCGCAGGGCGCGTTCTGCCTGCGCGAGCACATTTTTCGCATTCACCAGTTGTGTGTGCATGGCATCCACCTGTTGTTTGGTGCCACCGCCTATCCTCAGAAGTTCCACTGCGCGGTCATAGTCGAGCTGCACATTGTTGAGGTTAGCACGCGCATTGTTCACCTGCGTCTCATAGCTGAACGTGTTGACATCATCGAGCACTGCCACACGCTGGCCTGCCGACACACGCTGACCCTCGTCCACATATATCTGCTTGATGCGGTTGGCCATATTGGCGGAGATATTATTTATAATCTCCGGCTCCACTGTGGCTGTATATGTGCCAATCTGGTCTACAACGCGCGATGTCACTGTCATGGCGTTAACCACCGGAACAGTTTCTCCCTTATCTTTGGCAGCATTTTTTTCATCTTTGCCTGAGCATGATGCCAGAATAATCACGGCCACCAAAGGCAATATTCCTATATATCTATTCATTGTTATGTTTTTTATGCGGATTCCTTAATTTGTTAAGCAGTTATTTAACTCAAGTTTCGCAAGTTGCAAGCAACTTGGAATCTTGAAGGTTAGAGTTAG
>JAMPDQ010000008.1 GCA_023665575.1 Candidatus Amulumruptor caecigallinarius
TGCACATGACTGAGCAGCCTCACCTTCAGATTCTGTTTCATAAAAAAATCAAAATATAAAAATGAAAATTTCACCCTCACTACTCTCCGCTGATTTTTCGAATCTCACCCCCGATTTGGAAATGATTAACAATTCCGACGCAGACTATCTGCATCTCGATGTGATGGATGGCGTGTTTGTGCCCAACATTTCATTTGGATTTCCCGTAATGAAGGCCGTGTCGAAAGTGTGCACCAAGCCTTTGGATGTGCATCTGATGATTGTGGAGCCTCAGAAATGGATATCGCAGGTGCGCGACATTGGCGCGGAAATAATGAATGTTCATCAGGAGGCTTGTCTTCATCTTCACAGTTGTGTGCAGCAAATCCATGCTGCCGGGATGAAGGCCGGTGTCACCTTGTGCCCGGCCACACCGGTCTCTACGCTTGTTGATATTGTGGAGGATGTTGATTTGATTCTTCTCATGTCGGTGAATCCCGGATTTGGCGGACAGCCTTTTATATCACACACACTAAAAAAGCTTGAAGAATTGCGCCGGCTTGTTGATTCAAGCGACTCGAAAGCCGAAATAGAGATAGATGGCGGGGTTAACCTTGACACGGGGCGTCTTCTCGCAACAGCAGGAGCTGACATACTCGTGGCGGGAAGCTATGTGTTTGGTGCAGAAAACCCGCATGAAACAATTTCAGCGCTTAAAAAATTATAAGGCTCCATTCCCCAAAAAATCCAACATTGGGTGGACTCTTCTTTGAGATAATTTATCCAATCTCAGAGGAGCAACCTCTAATCTCTAACCTCCTTGCTTTTCGCAAGTTGCAAACTTGCGAAAGTTGAATAAATAAATTAACAATAAATCACATGTCTGTTTTATATTAAATTACTATTGATTTGGCATGCATGGCCGATTCTGACTCTTTGAATCAGTCACATAACTCGTCATGCTCCTCGCTATGCAGAGCCAAACTCAGCTAATGCATGCGCCCTCGAATGTTGATTTTTTATAAAACAGACTCTAATATGTGGCCTTAAGATGATAACAGATTTGATTACACTTTCGCTCTTTGACGCGCAACAGTTTTTCCAATGGTTTATAGAACATGCCAATTACATGTTCATCTTCGTGTTCATGGTGATAGAGAGCAGCTTTATTCCATTTCCCTCGGAAGTTATTGTGCCTCCCGCCGCATATTTGGCGTGCCGCAATGTTGGAGCCGGCTCTGACATGAATATCTTTATGGTGGTGGTTGTATCCACACTTGGAGCGCTTGTGGGCGCATTCATCAATTATTATCTGGCGCTATGGGTGGGCAGGCCGGTGGTGTATAGCTTCGCCAACAGCCGCTTCGGACACGCCTGTCTGATTGATTCTGAAAAGGTGAATAAAGCCGAACGTTATTTTGATGAACATGGAGCAATTTCCACATTTATCGGGCGGTTGATTCCGGCAATCCGTCAGCTGATTTCCATACCCGCGGGGCTGTCAAAAATGAATGTAGGTCAATTCGCAATTTTCACCACACTTGGTGCGCTGATTTGGAACGCGATACTCGCAGGCCTCGGCTGGTGGCTCTCCGAGCATGTGTCGCCTGATGTGCTGTTTGACAAAGTGGAGGAATACAACCGCTATCTCACATGGTGTGGCTATGGTCTGGCAGTGCTGTGTGTGGCATTCATATTGTGGAATGCCTTCAAGCCTCACAAAAGCGCCAACAAAGACACAGACTGAAGTGTTTCTCATTTATAAAATGAACTGCTATAAATTGAACTGCCCGTGTTTACAGCCATATTAATGTTTGTCGGAGGACTCGCGATGATTCTTGCGGGTGCTAATTTCATGACCGACGGATCGGCGGCACTTGCCCGCCGGTTCGGCATGTCTGATTTTATTGTGGGGCTAACCATAGTGTCGATGATGACAAGCGCACCGGAGCTTGTTGTGTCAATCACGAGCGCACTCAACGCTTCCACCGACATGGCAATTGGCAATGTTGTGGGCTCGAACATCTTCAACATATTGATGATTGTTGGCATTTGTGCCTGCATCAAGCCGATAAAGGTGACGGACACTTTGCTCGCCAATGAGATTCCGCTGGTGATTCTTTCATCTGTGGCACTGCTCGCCATCGGTATGTCGCCATTGCTCGACGGCACTGCTGGCGCGCAGATCAGCAGGACTGATGCGATTCTGCTTTTTCTCTTCTTTATTGTTTTTCTGCGCTACACGATTGCATCAGCGAAAAAGACGAGGGCAAACAATCCGGAAGAGACAGGGCGTAAAAAAGAGTTGCCATTGTGGCAGCAACTCATATATATAGGGGGCGGACTGGCGGCACTTATATTCGGTGGCCAATGGTTTGTTGACGGGGCATCACAATTGGCCCGAATGTTTGGCATGTCAGACGCCATGATTGGGCTCACAATAATCGCGGCTGGCACATCATTGCCCGAGCTTGCCACATCTGTGGCAGCGGCCATGAAAGGCTTTCCGGGGATGTGCATCGGCAACGTCATCGGCTCCAACATATTCAATATATTCTTTGTATTGGGCATCACCGGCATGATAAAGCCATTGGGATTTGGCAGCATCGGTGCGTTGGATCTGCTGGTGCTCACCGGAGCGAGTGTGCTGTTCTGGCTGGTGGGCCGTTTTCAGGGTCCCCGCATCATCAGTCGCAGTGAAGGCGCAATGATGGTTCTCCTGTATGTGGGCTATATTGCCACCCTGTGCCTTATGCTTTGAGGGCAGCGGCGACAGTAGCGGCGAGGGCCCGCGCTTCGGCCCGCGAATCATCGTTAAGCGACTGCTTCATGGCAAAAGAGGCGAGCATCGGCATCCCCATTCTTTGGGCATAGCCTTCAAAAGCTGCAATCACCGGACCTTTAGCCCATGTATAGCCACTGAAAGCCGCAAATATTTTTCCTTTCACTTCGCGCGTCTCCATGGCATTCATAAATTGCTCCACCGGCGGGAACAACCGCATGGAATATGTGGCCGAACCCACAACAAGCCCCTCATATCTGAAGGCATCAGATATGATTTCGCTCATCGGAGTGTGTGCCGCATCATGTAATTTAACATTTTTCACACCCAGACGGGCAAGCTCAGAGGCAATATAACCGGCGGCCTGCGCCACGTTGCCATACATCGAACCATAGACAATCACCACTCCCGGCTCGCTTTTGTAAGCCGACAAACGGTCGTAGATATCCACCACTTCGGCTATCCTTGAATGCCACACCGGTCCGTGTGTGGAACAGATATATTCCACTTCGAGTCCACCCAACTTCTTCAGCGCTGCCTGCACGAATTTGCCATATTTACCCACTATGTTGGAGTAGTATCTATACATCTCCGGGATATAGATTTCGGAATCCATCTCCACATCAATCACGCCACCGTTCAGAGCGCCGAAAGTGCCGAACGCATCCCCTGAGAAAAGCACCTTGCGCCCGGCCACATAAGTGGCCATAGTTTCGGGCCAATGCACCATTGGGATGGTGTAGAAACTAAGCGACATATCGCCCAACGAAATGGATTCGCCATCTTTCACCTGAATGAAACGGCTGTCATCATGAACATTATAGAACCCCTTCACCATGCCTATTGTCTGGGCATTGCCGATGATCTTCATGTCGGGATAGAGCTCGAGCACCTCGGGGATAGAGCCGCTGTGGTCGGGCTCCATGTGATTAATCACAAGATAGTCTATAGTTGTGTTTCCACCGATATTTGACAGGAATTCACGCACCGTGTCGATAAGCACCGTGTCGATAAGAGCCGTTTTCTCGCTCCCCCTGACAAGGTAGGAATTATAGCTTACGCCATAAGGCAAGGGCCACAAGTTCTCAAAAAATTGTGTGGTGCGGTCGTCAACACCCACATAATATATATTTTCAGTAATTTCTTTAACGTTCATCATAAAAATATGAGATTTTCGCTGTTCAAGATGCAAAGATAACATCTTTATGTAAAAACTACAACGCAAACAGAGTGCAATTCCAGCGCGATTTATTAACTTTGCATCCAGGACTCGCCAGAATTAACGATGTTCCGCACTCGTATTTATGAAAGCATCTCTGATTACTGTTTTATTGCTTGTGGTGTCAAACATCTTCATGACATTCGCATGGTATGGGCATCTGAAGCTGCAATCTGCCGGCATATCCAAAAACTGGCCACTGTTTGTGGTGATACTCGTGTCGTGGGGCATTGCGTTTCTTGAATATTGCGTCATGATTCCGGCCAACAGAATTGGATTCAGAGAAAACGGCGGTCCATTCTCTCTCTTCCAACTGAAAATAATTCAAGAGGTAATCACACTCACCATCTTCACTATTTTTGCATTGCTGCTCTTCAAAGGGGAAAAACTACACTGGAATCATATAGCCGCCTTCATGTGCCTGCTTGGGGCTGTGGCATTCACATTTCTTCCAAATTCAAACTGACATGATATATATCGCACCAATACAGGGAGTCACCGATGCCGCGTGGCGCCATTACCATCACATCTCATATCCGGGAGATAACCGATATTTCACGCCCTTCATTCGGTGTGAACATGGCACACTCCGCCATCGGGACGCAAAAGATTTCACATCAGAGCTCAACAAAGGAACCGGCACAGAAGCCCAGATTATTTTCCGCGACATGCGCGAAGCCGACATACTTGTAAGAGAGCTTTCTGCCCTGGGAGCGAAAGAAATCAATCTGAATATGGGGTGTCCGTTCCCGCTGCAGACAGGGAAAGGCAGAGGAGCCGGCTTCATTGCCAACACAAATGAGGCTGCAAAGCTGCCGGAATTGTTCGGGAAATATCCCGAAGTCAGTTTCTCGGTAAAGATGCGCCTCGGCTATGAATCGCCGGATGAATGGCGCAACATCATAGGCACACTTAATTCCCTTCCGCTGCGTTTTATTGCATTACATCCGAGAGTGGCACGCCAGCAATATGGAGGAGAGCTTCACCATACTGAGTTTGATGCTTTTACAGAGGCCAGCAAAAATCCTGTGATATTCAATGGTGAGATACGCACCCCTGAAGATGCTACAATCATTACAGAGCGCCACCCCTCCATCTGCGGGCTGATGACAGGACGCGGCATATTGGGTCGTCCGTCGCTTGCGCAAGAGATAACGGAGGGTAAAGAGATTCCGTCTGAAGAGCGTCTGGCGAGAATGATGAAGTTTCACAAAGCATTGCTGCGGCATTACGAAGAGACACTTTGCGGCGACACGCAGATTCTATCGAAAATAAAGGGATTCTGGGAATATTCGGAGGATGAAATCGGGCGCAAGGCTTGGAAAGCCATCCGCAAGTCCACAACGATGCCAAAATATAAATCAGCGATTGCAATGATTCTCCAGAACCGGGAAGTTGCATCCTGAAAACCTGAATTTTATGAAGATATTGATGCTCGGAGACTACTCCAATCTGCACGCCTGTCTGGCAAAGGAACTGCGAAAACGCGGCCATGAAATCACTGTTGTTTCCGACAAGGGGGTATACATGCGCACACAGGCAGATGTAGAGCTGCTGCGCGAACCCGGATTATTCGGGGCAGCGCGCTATCTCTGCAGAATTCTGTCACTTCTTCCCTCCTGGCGAGGATTCGATGTGGTGCAGCTCATAAACCCACATTTCCTCTGCCTCAGACCTCACAAAATCAGAATGGTGTTCGACTACCTGAAAAAACACAACCGCTCCGTTTTTCTCACGCTGTGCAGCAATGACCACTTTTTCGTGAAAGACTGCGTGGAGTCCGACCTCTTCAGATTTTCCGAATTCCGCATCGGCAAGCGGCCTACACAGCTTGCAATTGAATCTCCGGTGAGCGAAACGGGGTGGCTGATTCCCAGCTCCACCGCACTCAACCGACATGTGTATGAACGCATCGACGGGGCGATGTCGGTGCTTCCGGAATACGACATGTCGGCTCGCCGACACATGGATCACGCAAAACTCGCCTTCACCAACCTCCCCGTGGAGCTGGAGGCGCTCAGCTATAGTCCGCTTGAAACCGACGGCAAGGTGCGCATTCTGGTGGGCATGCGCGGAAAGATGGAGGTGCAGAAAGGCACGGCGAAACTTCTGGAATTGTGCCGACAGGTGGAGAGAGAATTGCCCGGCAAGTGCGAGGTGAAATGTGTGAAAAACCTCTCCCTCTCCGCTTATCTTGACGAACTCAGAAGAAGCCACATCGTAATCGACCAGCTTTACTCCTATTCACCCGCCACAAACGCTCTGCAGACAATGGCTCTCGGAAGAATCTCCGCTTCGGGCGGACAGCCGGAATATTATGAATATGTGGCTGAGACCACGAGGCCGGTGTTCTGCCTTTCTCCTCTTGAAGATGACTACACCATCAAGCAACGGCTGAAGGAGCTGATACTCGATAGGGAGCGTATGGCAAGGATGTCGGTGGAGGGTCGCAGACTGGTGGAGAAGCATAACGACGTCAGAAATGTGGCCTCAATATTTGAAGCACACTGGCAGAAAATGATAAACAGAAAAAATTGAGCATGACATCAGGCGGCGACATCGAACTTCAGGTGCTGATTTGCACTTGCGGCAGTGAGGGAATCAACCGCGTGGCCAACGGCATACACCCACGAGTTCCCAAGGTGGAATATCTTGTGAGCTGGCAGAATTCCAACGGCCTTCCCTTGCCGGAATCGCTGGAACGAACTGATTTTCGGATTGTCAGAGCCGCCGGTAAAGGATTATCTAAAAATCGCAACACCGCCTTTGCCCACAGCACAGCTCCGCTCATCCTTATAAGCGATGATGATCTGGACTACACCGTGGAGGGACTTGAAAACGTAATTGAAAGTTTCCGCAGGCATCCGGAGACCGACATAATCACTTTTCAATATGATTCAGTGCTGGGCAAAAAGAATTATCCCGATCATTCCTTCTCTCTGGCTACACCCGCCAAAGGATATTTCGTGACATCATTTGAGATTGCATTGAGAAGGAAATCGATTTTCTGTAAGGTGTGGTTTAACGAAAATTTCGGGATCGGCGCTCCCTTTCCATCGGGAGAGGAGGATGTGTTTTTGCAAGACTGTCTCAACGTTGGACTTACTGGCATTTTCCTGCCCGTAACAATCATGCGCCACGACGGCACAACCACATCGGAACGAAATCTCATGCTCGCATCGAGACCGGAAACGAAAGGGGCAGTGTTTCTTCATCTGCATCCACGCGACTGGTTTTTAAGAATGATTGCGCATACTATCCGCGAAATCCCGATGTGGCGCAAGGGGGTTGTGCCCTCCCCTTTTTCTTATTGTCTCAACTGGCTGAAAGGAGCTCGCAGGGCAAAGAAGTCAGGATTATTTCCTACGCCCGACTATTCATCAAGATATCTTGCCGACAGAAAAGACTGACAAGGGATGGAAACGATTGATAAAATGCGGGAAAACAATTTCAGATCGATTCTGAAAGGCACTTCAATGTTCGGCGGCGTGCAGGTGTTCAACATTCTGATATCGGCTGTCAGACTGAAGTTTGTGGCGGCCATACTGGGTCCCTCGGGAATCGGAGTGGCCGGACTGTTTAATTCCGTTTCACTCACCATCAGGCAATTCACTTCGCTGGGACTCAACATGGCAGTGGTGAAAGAGGTGGGAGCCGCAAAAGAATCGGAAGAACAGCTCCACACACTGCTTTCCGCGCTTCGTCCGCTCATACTTATTCTTGCACTCACCGGTGCATTGATATGCCTTTTCATTCCCGGAACGTTGTCACGCCTGACATTCGGTAGTGAACGCTACTCCACATCTTTCATGCTGCTAAGTGCGGCCATATTCTTTTCAATCGTTGGAGAAGCCGTGATGTCGGTGCTTCAGGGAATGCACGAGGTGAAGCGCCTTTCGAAAGCGAGCCTGACAGGATCGGCTGTGGGACTTTTCACGGGCGTGCCTTTATATTGGTTTTGGGGCACAGACGGCATTGTTCCCGCGATGGTGTTACTCTCGATATGCACCTGTGCGTGGTATTGCATATCACTCCGCAAAACACTGTCAGCACATCCTGCGCCGTGGCATAGGGAGATACACATGCCGGTGATACGCCGCATTCTTGCAATGGGGCTGGTGCTGATGAGCAATGATCTGGTTAAGAGTCTTGTCAGTTATCTCATTAACATTTATATCAGAAATCATGGAGGAGTTGAAGAAGTGGGGTTCTATCAGTCGTGCAACACCATGACAGCGCAATATTCCGCCATACTCTTCACAGCTATGGCCATGGACTATCTTCCACGTCTGTCGGCAACGGCAAAAGATAATGTCCGTATGTGTGAGGTGGTCAACAGGCAGATTGAGGTGGCTTGCCTGCTTGTGATGCCAATTGTGTGCTGCGTGATATTTCTGGCGCCCCTGGTGATTGAGTTGCTTCAGACGAAGGAATTCCTCACGGCCACTCCCTTGTTGCGGATGTTTGCCTTTGCGACAATGATTCAGGCAATCATGTATCCGCTCGGATATATAGTTTTTGCGAAAAGCAACCGCAAACTCTTTTTCTGGATGGAGTCAATAGGAGCCAATCTGCTCACACTGATATTGTCGATATGCGGATACAGACTGTTTGGATTATATGGCCTCGGTGTGGCATTGATTGCAGACTGTGGCATATGCCTTACAACATATATCATTGTAAACCGCAGGCTATATGATTATCATATTAACAGGCATGTGATTGCGATATCCGCTCTGACACTTGCATCAGGCATCGCAATGAGCCTGATTTGTTTCCTGATGCAGGGTGTGGCAATGACATTGTGTGCCTCCGCACTTGTTATCACAAGCTCAGCCATATCTGCCCGAAGGCTTCTGAAACTTTGGAAAAATTAGAGTCTGTTTCATAAAAAAATCAGGCCCCGCTTCATATAACGGGGCCTGAAGGTATCATACTGCAACTTTGCGAGGATTCAGTATAACTTATCTGATAAACAGAAGCTCGCGATATTTCGGAAGCGGCCATATTTCATTGTCCACCATAAGCTCAAGTTTGTCGATATGCTTGCGGATAGTCTCCATCTTCGGAAGCACGGTGTCGTGATATGCAATTGCCTTTTCGCGCTCCGACATAAGATGGTTGGCTGCTTTGCGAGCCTCCACCATCTCCTCCACCTGAAGTTTTATTTCCGACACATGGCAGTGGATTTTCTCGATATTGTCAAGGTCGCGTGTGGATATTTTCTCAGCTTTCTCACTTGCGAAAAGCTGCTTGATTTTATACACATTTTCCAAAAGAGTTGACTGATATCTCATTGCCGCCGGAATGATATGGTTCACAGCCAGGTCGCCAAGCACACGGCTCTCGATTTGGATTTTCTTAGTGTATGTTTCCCATTTCACTTCATTGCGCGCCTCAATCTCCTTTTTGGTGAACACACCCGTGTTGGCAAACATCTCCACATTTTCGGGATTGAGATAAATGTCATACATCAGCGGAGCCGATGTCTCCACATTAAGGCCTCTGCGGGCGGCTTCCACCTTCCATTCATCACTGTAGCCGTTGCCGTCAAAATGGATGGCTTCTGATTCAACAATCAGTTTTTTCACTTCATCAAGTATTGCAGCATCTCGGTCTTCACCTTTTTCAACTCTGGCATCCACACGGTTTGCGAAGAGGTTGAGCTGGTTGGCCACAGCGGCATTGAGAGCAATCAGGGCTGAGGCGTTGTTGGCAGATGAGCCTACAGCGCGATATTCGAAGCGGTTGCCGGTGAAGGCGAAGGGGCTTGTGCGGTTGCGGTCGGTGTTATCGAGCTGCAGCTCCGGAATCTGCGCCACATCAAGGCTGAGCTTGTCTTTGCCGTAAACACATATATCATCCACGCTGTTTGCTTTCTTCACGCTCTCAAGCATATTTGACACAGCGCTTCCGAGGAACATGGAAATAATTGCCGGGGGGGCCTCATTGGCGCCAAGGCGGTGTGCATTAGTGGCATTAATGATAGATGCCTTTAGCAAACCGTTGTGTTTATGCACTGCAGCCATTACATTTGCCACATAGGTGATAAATCTGAAATTGTCGCGTGCATTCTTGCCCGGTGCGAAAAGGAGTTTGCCGGTGTTGGTGCCGAGACTCCAGTTGTTGTGTTTGCCGCTGCCGTTGATGCCGGCAAAAGGTTTTTCATGAAGGAGCACACGGAAGTTATGGCGTTTTGCCACCTCCTCCATCAGCGACATCACAAGCAGGTTATGGTCGTTGGCAAGGTTAGCTTCCTCATATACGGGAGCCAACTCAAACTGATTGGGAGCCACCTCGTTATGACGGGTTTTCACAGGTATGCCGAGGCGGTGTGCCTCAAGCTCCAGTTCGAGCATGAAGGCTTCCACGCGGCTCGGGATAGAGCCGAAATAGTGGTCTTCAAGCTGCTGGTTTTTTGCTGATTCATGACCCATCAGAGTGCGTCCGGTCATCACCAGGTCAGGACGCGCGGCAAATAGGGCTTCATCAACGAGAAAATATTCCTGCTCCCATCCGAGATAAGAAACGACATGAGCCACTTCCGGGTCAAAATATTTCGCCACTCTTGTAGCAGCCTTGTCGATGCTGTTGAGCGATCTGAGCAAGGGTGTTTTATAATCAAGGCTTTCTCCGGTGTAGGCCACAAACACAGTCGGGATGCAAAGTGTGTTGTCGAGGATAAAGGCAGGAGATGAGATATCCCATGCAGAATATCCGCGGGCCTCAAAAGTGTTGCGTATGCCGCCGTTGGGAAAAGAAGAGGCATCGGGTTCTTGCTGCACAAGGAGTTTGCCGGTGAATTTTTCCACTACTCCACCCTTGCCGTCATGCTCTATAAAGGCGTCATGCTTTTCAGCAGTGCTTCCGGTGAGAGGATGAAACCAATGGGTGTAGTGGCGTGCACCATTGTCGAGAGCCCAGCGCTTCATGCCTTCAGCCACGCTGTCGGCAAGTTTCAGGCTGAGTGGCTGTCGGTTGTCGATAGCATCCACAAGCGCGTCGTAAGTGTCTTTGGGAAGATACTCAAACATGCACCGGCGGTTGAACACCTGCCTGCCATAATACGACTCTACTCTCTCCTTGGGAAGCTCCACTTTCACAGCCTTTCTGGCTGCTGCTTCCTCAACACTCTTAAATCTGAGATTTGACATAAAACTGAATTTTAAATTAGCCCGCTTAAGCAGAACGGGACCATATATGCAGTAATTGATTGTAAATGATTGTAGTTGGAAATCCGGACGTGACCCGGGATTATAAAAAGCAAAGGGGACATGCGTCCCCTTTTGCTTTATTTTTTGAAGAATTCGATTATGCGTCGCATGGCCTCTTCGGTGTTCTCATGCGTGTTGAACCCGGTGAGCCTGATATATCCTTCACCGGCATCACCGAAACCCACACCCGGGGTGCACGATATGTTGGCCTCACGCAAGCATTTTTCAAAGAGCTCCCAGCTCGACTCTCCCGAGGGTGATTTCACCCATACATAAGGAGAGTTTTCACCGCCAAACACAGTGAATCCGGCCTCACTCATACGCTGCCTGATCATCTTTGCGTTATAGAGATAATATTTCACATTGCAGACGGTCTCCTCCTTTCCTTTTTCAGAATATAGGGCTTCAGCTCCGCGCTGAATAATATAGCTGGCACCATTAAATTTGGTGGTCTGCCGCCTGTTCCAGAGTTTGCGCAGCTGCACGGCATTGCCATTCTCATCCTTTCCGAAGAGAGTGGCCGGCACAACCGTATATCCGCATCTCAAGCCGGTAAATCCGGCAGTTTTAGAGAAGCTTCTCACCTCAATTGCCACTTTGTCAGCACCGGGAATTTCATATATTGAATGCGGCACATCCTCATCGGTGATATAAGCGCAATAAGCTGAGTCATATATAATCAGAGCCTCATTCTTTTCAGCATATTCCACCCATTTTTTCAGTTCGGCGCGATTAAACGCCACACCGGTGGGATTGGCCGGAGAGCAAAGGAATATGACATCAGCATGCGCCATGGGAGGCACCGGCTTGAATCCATTTTGCTCGTTGCAGGGAAGATACACGAATCTGCTCCACTTTCCGTCAACGAGCTCGCCTCCGCGACCATCGATAACATTGGCGTCAACATATACGGGATAGCCGGGGTCGGCCACAGCCACCACGGCATCGCGTGAATATATGTCACCCAGATTCCCGAGGTCACTTTTCGCGCCGTCGCTTATGAAAATGTCATCGGCGCTGATATCAATTTTTCTCGCCTTGTAATCGTGCTCGGCAATACACTCTCTGAGGAAAGCATAACCCTGCTCCGGGCCATATCCATGGAAGGTATTTTTGTCGGCCATGTCATCAACAGCCTTGTGCATGGCTATGAGTGCCGCTTCTGGAATAGGAAGCGTCACATCTCCGATATCCATTCTGATTACATCCGCTTTGGGATTAGCCTCGCGGAATTCCCTCAATTTTCTTGCAACTGTTGAAAACAGATATGATTCGGGTAATTTTTCAAAATTGTCGTTTATTTTCATGAGTAAGTGGTCAGATTAAGACTCCATTCCCAAAAAATATTAAAGCAAAGTAGCCAAAAAGAGGCCGGTCGATGCCAATATTTCATTATCAGAATGAAGCATTAATTTAAATTTGTAAAATTTTTCTGCTTTTAAAGTTACCCCTGTCTTGCAAATTTTAGCATCTTTATCTTTTTGACTCAGTCATATAGCTCGCTATATCCCTTCATCTGCAAGAATAAATCTACGCCAAATTTGCGACCCTGCTTTAACATTTTTGGGGGAATGATGCCTAAGAGTCTGTTTCATAAAACACACCGTCGCAAATGAATTGCGCCGGTCCTGTCATATACACATCTCCAGATATTTCATCCCATTTGATATTGAGCTCGCCCCCACGCAGATGGAGGTTTACATCGCGGTCGGTCAGGCTGTTGAGCACGGCAGCGACTGCTGTGGCGCAGGCGCCGGTGCCGCAGGCGAAAGTCTCGCCGGTGCCGCGCTCCCACACACGCATTTCTATGTTATGACGGTCAATCACTCGGGCAAATTCTATATTTGCCTTTTTGGGGAATATGGAAGCCATCTCCAGCTTCGGGCCTTCGCCAAGCACAAGAGTGTCGCTGAGATCATCGGTAAAAATCACAGCATGGGGATTGCCCATGCTGACTGCCGTAATTTTATATGTGCGACCATTTACAGTCTCCTCCTCACTCAGTTTGATTTCCGGGTTGAGACTTCTCACAGGTATGTTGGCCGGTATAAGCTCCGGATTTCCCATATTCACTGTAACTGATTCAACCACATCACAGTTGAGATGCAAATTCAGGATTTTAATGCCCGCAAGCGTTTCGAGCGACACCTCCGTTTTATTGGTAAGGCCGCGTTCGTACACATATTTGCCAATACATCTTGTGGCATTTCCGCACATTTCGGCCTCACTGCCGTCTGCATTAAACATACGCATTCTGAAATCAGCCTTGTTAGAACTCATAATGGCAACAAGCCCGTCACTTCCGATTCCGAAATGCACATCGCTCATCTTCATGGCAAGTTCGCTCAGATTTCCGGGAACTTCCTTAGTGGCATCGATATAAATGTAATCATTGCCGGCGCCGTGCATCTTAGAGAAAGAAATTTTTCTATCGTTCATAGAGTAAAAAACTTTTTCCACTTTGCAAATTTACAATTTATTTCTGAAATCCACATCATTTTTCCATAAAAACTTTCCATATGCCGGGGGATTGAGAATTGGGGATTGGGGATTGAGAATTGGGGATTGGGAAAGTTAAAAACAAAACTCAGGCCACTATTTTTTATAAAACGGAGCCTTAAACCATTCACCATAAGCCATAAGCCATAAGCCATAAAATATAAACCACAAACCGACACAACTCAGATAAGGGAAGAGAGAATGTTGTCGGATATCATTATGCCCTTGCGGGTGAATCTGATATGATTTGCCGATAAACTGAGCATGCCATCTCTGCAGAATTTTTCACTTTCCCTCAGGAGTTTTTTGCATGCCCTCTCGCCAAAAGCTTCGCTGAACTCATTTAAATCAAGGCCTTCAGCCATTCGCATTCTTGTGATAATCATCTCCTCCCGCAATTCATCTTCATCGAGATATTCACTTTTTGCATACTCAGACTGCATATTTTCACCATTTTCCAAACTGCCCCATGCACGCATGTAGGCATTGATGTCAGGAGGGTTATTGCTGCGTACACGCGCGCCATCGTAGCTGTGCGCACCGGGACCAAGGCCGACATAAGAGGTGCCGGCCCAATATCCCGAGTTGTGGCGAGACTCATATCCGGGCAATGCAAAATTAGATATTTCATAATGGCGATATCCGGCAGCTCGCGTCATTTCGCAGATCAGCTCAAACATCTTTTCAGAAACAGCTTCATCTGTCTCCATGACTTTCCCCGCATTGCGCATACGGGTCAAGGCCGTTTTCTCCTCATACATCAGCGAATAAATAGAAATATGCTTTGGGGCGGTATCCATAATCTTTTCAAGTGAAAACCGCAGCGAATCCAATGTTTGAAGGGGCAACCCGAAAATAAGATCGGCCGACACATTGTTGAAATTGTCTCCAAGCATGCGCAAAGCCTCCATGGCCTTTTCAGCATCATGACGCCGCCCGATAAACCGCAGCTCGGCATCAACAAGCGACTGCACTCCCACGCTCACGCGGTTAACACCCGCTTCGCGCCAGGCACTGAGCTTTGAATAAGAGACATCATCAGGATTCACCTCCACAGTAAATTCTTGCGGCGCACCCATAAGATTAGTCAGTCCGGAGGCAAGCCTCAGGAATTCATTCTCCGGAATAAGCGAGGGCGTTCCGCCACCTATATATATGGTGGGAAAACTGCGTGACACAGCGGATGAATTGGCAATCCGCGAGACATCAGGCAACACACGCAGCCTTGCTTCAGCCTCGCGAAGCAAGGCATCCACAAATTCAGGCCAACGAGCGAATCTCTCTCCAAGCGAGAAAAAATCGCAATAAACACACCTTCTTCTGCAGAAAGGAATATGAACATAAAGAGATTCAGACAGAATGTCACGCATGACGCAAAAATAACATTTTTATGTTACACAACATAATATAAAGAAATAGGAAATACAACATTTTTTATTAAATTGCCGAAAAAATTTTTTAAACCATATATCCCATGAAAGTTTACAAGACTAACGAAATCAAAAACATTGCCCTTCTGGGATCGAAGGGCGCCGGGAAAACCACACTCGCCGAATCTATGATTTACGAGTGTGGAGTTATAAAACGTCGTGGAACAATTGATGCCGGGAACACTGTTTCCGACTATTTTCCTGTGGAAAAAGAATATGGCTACTCAGTGTTCTCAACAGTTTTCAACGCTGAGTTTAACAATAAGAAGCTCAACATAATCGACTGCCCGGGAGCCGACGACTTTGTGGGAAACGCCTACACCGCGCTGGGTGTGTGTGATATGGGTCTGATTCTTGTTGACGCCCAATATGGAGTGGAAGTGGGCACACAGAATATATTCCGCACCACTGCAGAATTGAAAAAGCCGGTGATTTTTGCTCTCAATCAGATGGATGGCGAGAAAGCCGACTTTGACAATGCAATCGAGCAAATGCGCGAAACATTCGGCCCGCGTGTGGTGCAGATTCAATATCCTCTTGAATCGGGTCCGAATTTTCATTCGATGATTGATGTGCTTCTGATGAAGAAATATGAATGGGGACCTGATGGCGGTGTGCCCACAATCAGCGACATTCCGGAGGAGGAGATGGAAAAAGCCCGCGAACTCAACGGCAAACTCGTGGAGGCTGCCGCTGAGAACGATGAGACACTGATGGAAAAATTCTTTGAGCAAGGAAGCCTCACTGAAGATGAGATGCGTGAGGGAATCCGCAAAGGGCTTATCGACCGCTCAATATATCCGGTGGTTGTGCTCAGCGCGGCGAAAGACATGGGTGTTCGCCGTCTTATGGAATTCCTCGGCAACGTATGTCCCTTTGTCAGCGACATGCCGGCACCCGAAACAATCTCCGGAGAAGAGGTGAAGCCGGATGCAAATGGCCCGGTGTCAGTGTTCTTCTTCAAAACATCCGTAGAGCCGCACATCGGCGAGGTGAGCTATTTCAAAGTGATGAGCGGCACACTGAAGGCCGGTGCGGATTTGGAGAATGCCACCCGTGGCGGCAAAGAGCGTCTTGCCCAGATTTTCACCGTATGCGGCCAGCTCCGCAATCCGATTGATGCTCTCGAAGCCGGCGACATAGGTGCTGCCGTAAAGCTCAAGGATGTGCGCACAGGCAACACGCTTGATGAGAAGGGATGCGAATATCAGTTTGACTTCATCAAATATCCGGCTCCCAAATATGTGCGTGCCATCAAGCCGCTCACCGAAAGCGATGCTGAAAAGCTTGCAGGCATTCTCACCCGCATGCATGAAGAAGACCCGACATGGGTGATTGAGCAGTCGAAAGAGTTGAAGCAGACTTTGGTAAAAGGTCAGGGCGAATTCCATCTTCGCACCCTTAAATGGAGAATTGAAAATAATGAGAAACTTCCGGTGGAATATCAGGAAATGCGCATACCTTACCGCGAAACAATCACAAAGGCTGCACGCGCCGACTATCGTCACAAAAAGCAGTCGGGAGGCTCGGGGCAGTTTGGTGAAGTGCATCTGATAGTGGAGCCTTACACCGAGGGCATGTCTGAACCCGACACATATAAATTCGGAGGGCAGGAATTCAAGCTAAATGTGCGCGACAAGCAGGAAATTCCACTTGAATGGGGTGGAAAACTGGTTGTATACAATTGCATTGTAGGAGGCGCAATCGATGCCCGCTTCATTCCGGCAATCGTCAAGGGCCTTATGGACCGCATGGAGCAAGGCCCCCTCACAGGCTCCTACGCCCGCGATGTTCGTGTAATGATCTACGACGGCAAGATGCACCCGGTTGATTCAAATGAGATCTCCTTCCGTCTCGCCGGCAGAAACGCCTTCTCTGAAGCCTTCAAACAAGCCAACCCGAAAATTCTTGAGCCTATATATGATGTTGAAGTGCTCACCCCGGCCGACAGCATGGGAGATGTGATGAGCGATCTTCAGGGACGCAGAGCCATAATCATGGGAATGAGCTCTGAGAACGGCATCGAGAAACTCAATGCAAAAGTGCCTCTTAAAGAGATGTCAAGCTATTCCACATCGCTTAGCTCCATCACCGGAGGCCGCAGCTCCTTCACTATGAATTTCTCAAGCTATGAGCTTGTGCCGGGCGATGTTCAGGAAAAGCTCCTGAAAGATTACGCTGCAACCCAGACAGAAGAATAACATACAGACGAATCATATGTCATTTGTCATTCGCAAGCATGATGCTTGCGAATGACAAACAAAAAATTCCGGGGCATGTTTTGCAACATGTCCCGGATTCTTATAAAGCAGTCTCTAAGTATATCCTATAGATTAGAACCAGCGCACGTAAGCGAAATCCTGACGGTGAGGCAGGTTGGAATTTTTCGGATACATTCTGAAGGCATAACGATATATGCCGGCTTCAGTGAGCTTATCCTTAAGTTCATACGTGAGGATATCGCCATCCTTTTTAACAACCTTGAGCTCCTGGCGGCCTTTATAGATGCTTTCGCCATCCTTATCTTCGTAAGTCACAAGCTCAACGCCGATTGATTCGCCGAGTCCGCGCGTATTGATTACGCAACGCGCATCGAAACGGTCGCCCGTTCTTGACACTCCGTTGACAGCCTCGTCATGGAAGTCGGCGGAAAGAATCTCGATGCTGTCCCATTTGGAAGCAACTTCTTCTTTCCAGGCCACAATTTCGCGTGCAAGTGCATAATCTTTCGCAGCGAGCTTCGCATAGCGGTTTGCTTCCGGCTCATAGAAGCGGCTGATATAGTCGTCGAGCTGGCGCTTCATTGTGAATATCGGAGCAATGTGGCCGATTGAACGCTTGATATATTGAATCCATTCGGGGGAATAGCCTTTTGAATTCTTTGCAAAATAAAGAGGCACAATCTCATTCTCAAGCATGGAATAGATGGTAGCGGCATCGAGTTTGTCTTGTTGCGCCTGGTCAGTGAATGTGCGCTTGTCTGTGAGGGCCCAGCCGGCTTTCTCATCAAAGCGATAACCTTCATACCACCATCCGTCGAGCACTGAGAAATTGAGCACGCCATTCATTTCAGCCTTCTCGCCGGATGTTCCGGATGCTTCGAGAGGACGTGTCGGGGTGTTCAGCCAGATGTCAACACCGGTGACAAGGCGTTTCGCCACAATCATGTTGTAGTCCTCAAGGAAGATAATCTTGCCTGAGAATTGCGGCATTTTGGAGATTTCGGTGATGCGTTTAATTAATGCCTGACCGGCGCCGTCGGCAGGGTGAGCCTTGCCGGAGAATACAAACTGCACCGGATAGTTCTCATTGTTGACGATTTTTGAGAGACGGTCAAGGTCGGTGAAGAGCAAGTGAGCGCGCTTGTAAGTGGCGAAACGGCGTGCGAACCCGATAATGAGGGCGTTGGGGTTGATTTTGTCAAGAATCTTGATCACTTCAGTCGGGTCGCCCTGATTCTTAAGCCATTTCTCCTTGAAATCTTTCTTTACGAAATTGATAAATTTATTCTTCATCTCCATACGCAGATTCCAGATATCCTCATCAGGCACCTCAAAGATACCCTCCCACATTTCGGGGTTGCTCTGGTCGTCAAACATCGCGGGGTTGAGATGCTTGCCATAGAAGTCTTTCCATTCCGTAGCGGCCCATGTGGGCATATGCACACCATTGGTGACATATCCAACATGCGACTCTTCAGGCGCATATCCCTTCCACACACCGGCAAACATCTTTTTCGACACTTCGCCGTGAAGCCAGCTCACACCATTTGCCTCCTGACAAGTGTTGAGTGCGAACACGCTCATTGAGAAACGCTCATTGGTGTTGGGATTTTCGCGTCCCATATTCATGAGGTCAGACCATGATATGCCGAGTTTTGCGGGGAATTCACCCATATATTTTCCGAAGAGTGACTCCTCGAAATAGTCGTGTCCGGCGGGCACGGGCGTGTGCACTGTATAGAGAGATGAGGCGCGCACGAGCTCAAGAGCCACATTGAAGGGAAGGTGGTCATTATTGACAAAATCCACAAGTCGCTGCAGATTGAGCAATGCGGCGTGTCCCTCGTTACAATGATAAAGGTCGGTTTTAATTCCAAGCTTATTGAGCATTATAATACCACCAATGCCGAGCAGATATTCCTGCTTGATGCGGTTTTCCCAATCGCCGCCATAGAGTTTGTGGGTGATTTCGCGGTCCCACTGTGAGTTTTTGTCAAGGTCGGTGTCGAGCAGATAAAGCTTCATGCGGCCCACATTCACACGCCATACATGGGCATACACCACGCGGCCGGGATAAGGCACTTCGAGAATCATGGGCTGGCCATCCTCGCCAAGCACAGCCTCGATGGGGAGCTGGTCGAAATTCTGCGACTCATAGTTGGCCACCTGCTGGCCGTCGATTGAGAGCGACTGTGAGAAATATCCGTATTTATAAAGGAAACCCACGGCTGTCATGTTCACACGGCTGTCGGATGCTTGTTTGATATAGTCACCGGCAAGCACGCCGAGTCCGCCGGAATATATCTTGAGACAGTTACAGAGACCATATTCCATTGAAAAATAGGAAACCGAGGGGATTTTGTTGTTCATGGGAGCACGCATATACTCCTTGAAGCTCGCATAAGTCTCGGCAATCTTATCCATCATATTCTTGTCGGAAAGGATCTCCTGATATCTTTCGTAAGAAAGCTGCTGAAGGAGCATCACGGGGTTTTCACCCACTTTGCGCCACAAATCATGGTCGAGATCGCGAAACAGGCGTTTGCCACGGCTGTTCCATGCCCACCAGAGATTTTTCGACATCTCCTCAAGGGGCTTTAATTCCTTGGGTATAACAGCACTCACTGTGATGTTGCGCCAATAAGGATTGTTGGTATTGCTAACTTGAAGTTTCATATATGATATGTTTGGTATTGTAAATTGTTATTTTCGATTAAATTACTACCGGCACCGCCCCGTAATATTAAAATTTTATGAAACAGACTCTAAATTTATTTGCTCCGTGCAACTGCATTGCAGAGTGCAATTTCATAAGCTTTGTCATAGTTGGCGATAAAATATTTCCAGTCGGCTTTGGCCGATGTGAGAAATGCCATATTTCTTGCCTTCAATCGCTTTTTTTGATCAGCCTCGACATAATTCAATGTGGATTCCACTATCTCGCCGCATGTCCGGTCATAGTCGCTGTCGTTGCGCTCTACCACCTTCACACCGCATGACAGCAGTCCGTTGCTGAAATTGTCGAGCACCCACTGTCCGAAGCCGGCCTTGTCATCGGTAACAGTCGGCACGCCGAACGCTACCGACTCAAGCGGAGTATATCCCCACGGCTCATAATATGAAGGAAAGATTGTCATGTCGAATGCCGGAAGTAAGTCATAATATGATATATTGATAATGCCGTCGTTGCCTGAAAGATAACACGGCACATATATTATTCTTACTCTTTTCAGGCTTCCCGACTCCTGCAATCGGCGAATTCTTATGCAAACTTCATCGGAATCTTCGTTGTTGAGCCGATGAGTGAGATAATCGGGATAAACTCTCTGACAATCACCTTTATTTATATTCTCAACAAGCTGCGCGGAAGGAGTGTTGACCCATCCCGGAACGAGAATAAAGGCCAGAATCTCCTTGTCGGAGCCGGCTTGCATATCCATGCGAGCCACCGCATCGATAAACATGTCGAGACCTTTGTTCCTATATTCGTGGCGGCCCGACGTGGCAATCAAAAATGTGTCGTCATTGTATTGATGTCCCGTAAGAGCGCCGGCAACATCGAGCAGTTTGGAGCGTCCATCCTTACGCAAACGATTATATTTCACTGTCTTGGGCACAAAATTGGGCTCGAACCCATTGGGTGTCACCACATCCGGACACTTTCTGAGCAACTGCCCGCATTCACGGGCCGTCACTTCGCTCACTGTTGTAAAGCAGTCTGCCCGATGCGCAGCGGTTTTCTCAAGCGAATGCTTTGACTCCATATTGAGTTCACGTGCCATCTCATCGCCATTATAATAATGGAAATATTCGTAAAGCGGCTTGCCATTTCCACAGATGCTGCGGCCAATGCAAGTGGCATGAGTGGTAAACACGGTGGCTGCCTCGGGCATTATGTTCTGCAGATAAAGAAGCCCCATGCCCGTGGTCCATTCATCGAAATGCGCCATCACTCTGTTTTCCTTTACATTCAGGAAATGAGTAATCTCCTTGATTACGATAGCAGCCGCAACTGCAAACATGCAGGAATCATCATAGTCGCCATATGCATGAAGCGAATCAACACCATATAGCTCCCACATTTTTGCATACAATTTATCGCGCTGCTCCTTTATATTGCCGGGATTAACTAATATAACCTGTGGAGAGCCGGGAATATCCCACCTTCCGGTGCGGATTGTTATCCCAAAGGGGAGCTTAATCCTGGAAGCTGCGGATTTTAGAATGGTTTTACGTTCTTTAAACCAGGGGGAAGGGTTGGAAGATGTCCACAAATCGGGACCGATAAATATAAGTTTATCATCGAATTGCTCAGCCAAAATTTTGGCTTTTGTGGATAGAACGGCATAGATACCGCCTACCTTGTTGCAGACTTCCCAACTTGTTTCGAAGAGAAGATCCACATTTTGTGCAAGCTGAGCCACTTCCGCAGAAGAGTCACAGCCGACAATCTTTTTTGCTGTCATATCCATTGATTTCTGCGTGCAAAAATAATAAAAAAGCAAAGTGTGACAAAAAAATTACGGCAAAAACATGGGGTATTTCAATATTTTTTAACGCAATTTATACAAATAATGCACTATATTGCATTTTGAGGCAATATAGTGCATTATTTATACAGTTTTTAAATTCGTACAGTTGTCGGATTTTAGAAAGGGAGGTCGTCCGTTTCGTTTGAGGAGGTGACAAGCTGTTCTGTAGCCGGAGTTGCAGTAGTTCCTAAGACATTAGCAGGCTGCCGGGCGAAATCGTTCTGCGTGGGGGAAGCACTGCCCGATTCGCGCATTGCATAGGCACGCACGTCAGTATACCAGCGGCCGTTGAATTCGCGGCTTTCCAAATCTACCGACACAACATAGCTTTTGCCCACTTCAAACCTGAGTGTGTCGCAACGTTCGCCGAATGTGTTAAAACATACCTTTTTGGGATATTGTCCCGGAGTTTCGAGCACCCACTCCTTTTTCTTCCAGGGATTACCCGCCTTTGAAACACCCTCTACCAATGGAATATCCATTATAATTACACCTTCAATTTCCATAAGAATATTTATATTGCGTTGTTATCAATTCGCACGTCCATGACGCCTGCAAAAGTGTGTCGGCATCCATAATGCACCACAAATTTAGGAAAATTATGCGGCTATTGCAAAAAAATTACTAACTTTGACATTCAGACACTTCAGCATATTTTTCGGCATTATAATTATTTCTGACACATCTTCTAATTCTGCGCCGTTCCAAACATGTACTCATTCAACAAGACACCTTACTACAATAACAACCGTGAACTTCCGGGGCTGCAATTTCTGAAGTTTATTTGCGCAATTTTGGTTGTGCAACTTCACTCATATTCCTTTTTATGGAGCGGCCTTGTGCCTATATGCCGCATTGCCGTGCTTATTTTCTTTTTCATGTCGGGCTATTTTATGGTTTCCGGCATCGGCGTTATCACTTCGAGAAGAATAGTGCAAATTGCAAGGAAGATTCTGCGGATAACAATTATTGCAAACATTGTATTTCTTGTGTTTGACATTCTGCTAAAATGGAAAACCGATGAAAGCATGCATTGCTATTTCGAACCGATTTACTGGATACGCCTATTTGTGATTGGAGATTCAATTTGGGGGCATTTATGGTATCTGACTTCCTATCTTCAAACATTGCTGCTGATTTACATTTTTCTGAAATTCAACAAATCGCACTCACTAACAACAATATTGCTTGTTGCCGCATTCGCCGGAATCATATTAAATCTGGCAACAGGCTGCTACAGCTCTTTCTTTTTTGAGCCCGATTCGCCGGTGCTAAAATGGGAATTGGGCACATTTACTCTGGCTATACCCGGTGTGGCAATCGGAATACTTCTTCGCGTATATGAGGATTGCCTTCCTTCGCAAAAGTTTGTTTTGACCTCACTTATCGTGTCGTGCGCACTTCTTTACATTGAATATATGATTACAGGATGCTGGATTTGGAATTTAGCAGCATCTTTCCCGTTCGCTATATTTACATTTATATTTTTCAGCAGGTTGAATCCCGTTTCAAAGATATCTTCCACATTTGTGCAATTGGGAAAATCACAGGCTGTCAACATATATTTGTGGCATCCGATGGTTATTCCGGTCTATATTCATTTCGAATGGATTTGGCAAATTGACCGTGAAATCAACTCTTTCGTTGTTATTATCATCACATTGGCCATATCAATAATCTTCAATCCGATTGAAAACATAAACAAGTGTCTCAGACACGTAAGAAACACCATCCCGGCATTGCGGCTCCGATAAGAGATCTTGAGTCGCACTTCATCTCACCAATATGCATTCATTCAACAAAACACCCTACTACAATAACAACCGTGAACTTCCGGGGCTGCAATTTCTGAAGTTTATTTGCGCAATTTTGGTTGTGCAACTTCACTCATATTCCTTTTTATGGAGCGGCCTTGTGCCTATATGCCGCATTGCCGTGCCTGTTTTTTTCTTTATATCAGGATATTTTATGGTTTCTGCAGAGGGCACGATATCCGAAAAAAAGATTATATCTACAGCAAAAAAGATTCTAAGGATAACAATAATAGCCAACCTCGCATACATCGCGTATGACTTCCTCATGTATTTGAAGTTTCATGAAGAACTTAACGATTATTCAAACCCGGATTACTGGATATGTATATTTGTATACGGATATTCGGGGATGCATCATCTATGGTATCTCACCGCATATCTTCAAATTTTATTGCTTATATATATACTGTTGAAACTCAATATATTCAAGATTTTTCTGCCTCTTATGCCATTCTGCATCCTGCTGAATCTTCTTCAAGGCTCATACAGTTACATCCTCTTTGATTCCGGATCTCCCTTTATAAATTTGGAAATGGACGCTGTCACACTCGGAATTCCCTGTGTTGCAATTGGCATTCTTCTGCGCATATATGAACACCTGTTTCCCTCTCAAAAGGTGATTCTGGGGTGTCTGATTGTCGCAATTCCTCTTCTCTATCTTGAACATGTAATTAACCATGACTACACAGGAGATTTGCTAATCATGACTATCCCGGTTGCCATCTTGACATTCATATACTTTTTAAGGTATAACCCCGTATCATGGCTGCCTAAACTGATTGCAACATTGGGGAAACACCAATCACTCAACATATATCTATGGCACATGATGATGGCAGGAATATATGTATATATTGAATATCATCTGGGAATAGACCATTCCGTGGAATCATTTGCCGTGATTCTGCTCACAGTGGCAGTGTCAATAATCTTCAATCCGATATCTCTGCCGGAGAGATGCCTGAAACTCGTCAGAAAAATAACGGCATAGACGTGGAATCAGCCTGCTCTGGGATATGCCGTTTTTATGAAACGGGGCCTTGGGATTTGGCGAACATGCCGGCGAGCATTCGTTTCCCACGCGGAGAATGCTCACGCCATAATTTAAGAGCGATAAGCGGCACAGCCACTCCCACAATCGAATATATCACCCAGAAAAGGTCTTCATGATTATTGTAATGAATCACCATGTGGCAGCCAATTTGTTCAAACGGAAGGTCATACCACCATATCTTCACGAGCGACACGAGCTTGAATGATATGATATGGAAAATAAACACATATAAAGTGTTGTTTCCCACAAACGCCAACAGTCGGGCTGCCGGTCCGGCCGCGGCATCAATAACACGCGAGATATGCTTCACCAGCAGGAAGCCTGTACAGCCGGTGAGGGGGAGAGTCAACAAATCGCGCATCTCTCCCCGGTTGTTCATTCCGCAGAAATGGAATTTTGCGGCAACACATAATATCAGGAAATAGATCAGCGAAAGCCACCAGGCCTCCTTAATGCGAGGCTCAAACTGCCTGTATAGCACACCGATACCAAAAAAGAATATTCCCCACACCTCGCGCAGGCCGCCATTGGGAATTGTGGGAATCTTCAACCCGTTGCCAATCCTGAACGCATTGAATGCGAGGGCGCACAGACACACAGCCGCCACACACCATTCTTCCCGGAAACGCGTTGTAGAATCCACCATCTTGTATAATATCATAAACATCACACTCGCTACAAGTAATCCCCGGAAAAACCAGAATGCACCTGCCATAAACTCATCGTAGCCACTCATTGATGTGAGTATTAATACAAGACGATGGGCAATGTCGTGTGCGCTATATGAGTGTGTGACGCCGCCGGTCCAGTTGCCATACGTTTCATTGAGTATGCCGAAATGGAACCATATATTGTGAGTGACGAGAAAAAAAAGGCTCCATTTGAGAAAAGGGAAATAAAGGCCTCTCACCCGCTTCGCACAAAATTCCCAAGGGTCATCGAGATATTTACGGCTGAAGAAATATCCGGCCGTAATAAAAAAGAGAGGCATGTGAAATGTATATATAAAATTGGTGAGTAGTGTCGGCGCTTCGGCATGGCCCACCACCATAAGGATAATCGCTATCCCCTTGCAGATCGAAATTACGTTGTTTCTCATTTTCTTAGAAAAGCGTTATGCAGCTTTTCGTAACCGATGGTTGTTTCGGGTCCGTGTCCCGGATACACCACAGTATTATCCGGAAGTGTGAATAATTTTGTGCGTATTGAATTCAGCAGTTCATGCATGTTGCCTCCCGGCAAATCAGTGCGGCCAATAGAGTCGGCGAAGAGTGCGTCGCCGGTGACTACAAAGCCGTCAGCTCGGTCATAAAGCGCGATGCTTCCGGGAGAATGTCCGGGCACATGAAGCACCTCGAGCACACCGTTGCCAACCTTTATGATGTCGCCGTCTTCAAGATGAGAAGAGATTGTTACATTATCAACCCTTTCAGGAATGCCAAACATCCGGGCTTGCTCGCGCATGCTTTGTCCGAGCCACTCATCTGCCGGATGCGCCTTAATCGTGGCACCGAAGGCTGTGCTGACATATTTGTTGCCGACAGCATGGTCAATGTGCAGGTGGGTATTTACAATGGCCTCCACCTTCAAATTGTTGCGCTTGATAAAGTTAGATAGAGCTTCCTGCTCTTGTGAATTAAACATGCCCGGATCTATCACAACGCATTTAAGAGTGTCGGAATCCCACACAACATACGAATTTATGCCAAACAAACTGAAGCAGAACTTTGCGATTTTCATAATAAGTCAATTTAGAGTCTGTCTCATAAATTAGATTAAACAACTTCTAACTCAAGTTTCGCAAGTTGCAGGCAACTTTGAACCTTGAAGTTTGGAGTTAGTCAGTTAGGATGGTTAGTAAGATAACCATTGTAAAATTACAATGTAATTGTTGCTAAAAAACAACCTCCAACCTCTAACCTTCTTGCTTTTCGCAAGTTGCAAGCTTGCGAAAGTTGAATTTCCAATAAAAGCCCGATGATTCACACAGGCGTATATACAATTTTTTTCTCCTCTGCAAAGAATGGTTCGTAAAAATATTTGCAGATATCAACCACTTCTCCCGGTTTCAATCTTTTCAGCTCGTTGCTCACATCGCCTCCCTTGAGGGTGATGAGTCCGTTAGGAAGGGCATTCTGCTGAACCGGGGAGATGTTTTTACGACATATCTTAAGGAGATCCGGCTGTTGCATCACTGCCCGGCTCACCACAAAATCAAACTTCTCCTTACATTCAGCTACATCTCCATGCTGAAATGTCACATTACTGATTCCACATGCATCAGCAATGCTTTTTGCCACATTTATTTTCTTCCCGGTGCGATCCACAAGATGGAAATGCACATCCGGAAACATCACTGCAAGCGGAAGGCCGGGAAATCCGCCACCGGTGCCGAAATCAAGCACGCGGCTGCCTGGTGTGAATATGATAAATTTAGCTATGGCAAGAGAATGCAGAATATGATTCACCTCGATATTGTCAATATCCTTTCTGGAAACGACATTGATTTTCGCATTCCATTCCGGATACAATTGAGTCATCTGCTCATATTTTTCAAGTTGCTGATCTGACAGATTCGGGAAATACTTCCTAATGTGATGTATACTCATTATTTAAGTGTCAAACTAATTTAAATTTTATGAAACAGGCTCATAACCAAATACCGTTTTTCTCAGCAACCTGACAAATTGCGGCAATAAAAACAGCTGAGACAGTCACCGGAGCAACTGTTTCAGCTGTTGCTAATTACTTGTCAAATATTGTGAATAGCCGACAATATCACTTCTGACAGTGTGGGATGCCCGAAGATAATATCCTTTATGTCGCCGACAGTGCATCTTCTTGCTATAAAATCGGAGCACTGCTGGGCAAGCAGCGATGCTTCGGCTCCCATGATATGCGCACCGAGCATCTCGCCGGTATCTTTCCGGAAAACAAGTTTGCAGATTCCATCAGATTCCCCCTCCGCAAGAGCCTTGCCGTTTGCACGGAAGAAACTTTTTCCCACGACTATTTCAATGCCCGCAGCCTTGCACTGCTCCTCCGTCATTCCCGACATGGCACATTCCGGATTCGTAAACAGCGCGGCAGGCACCACATCGAAGCGAATGCCGTCGCTTTTCCCTTCTATGGCATTAAGGGCACGCATACCCTGAAAAGATGCCACATGAGCGAGCATCAAGCGGGCATTGACATCACCTATCGCATAGACATTGTCAACATTCGTGCGCATATTGTCGTCAACTGTGATTCCACGTTGTGAATATTCCACACCGGCATTTTCCAATTTCAGACCATCCACATTAGGGCGGCGTCCAACAGCCATCAGCAAATCAGTGGATACAACTGTCTCCTCCTTGCCTTTAAGCTCATAAGCAGTGACAATTTTATAATCTGAACCCCGGTCAAGGCGCTTTACGGCAGCACCGGTTATAATCTTCACTCCACGTTTCGAAAGTGACTGTTTCAGACGCTTGGAGATATCGGAATCAAACGTCGGCGCAATGGTTTTCATAAATTCAACCACTGTCACATCAGAGCCAAACGCGTTAAACACAGAAGCGAATTCCAACCCTATCACACCTCCGCCCACAATCACAAGGCTTTCCGGAATATATTCAAGTTTGAGTATTTTTGAAGAGTCGAGCACCCACTCCGCATCGGCGTTGGGAATCGGAAGATATTTCGAATCGCTGCCGGTGGCGATGATGATATTTTTTGCAGAAAGAGTTTCCTCGCCCACTCTGACAGTGTAACGGTCTACAAATTCAGCCATTCCTTCAACAACCTTCACACCGGCCTTCGCGAGCATTCCGGCGATACCTTCGCGCAGTTGCGACACAACAGCCTCCCTACGCTCAATCACTTTGTTGAAGTCGATATCAAACTTCACCTCCTTCACTCCGAATTCATCGGCACTGTGCCGGCATGTTTCCACCACCGACGCATCTTTCACCATGCACTTGGTGGGGATGCAGCCTGCATTCAGACATGTGCCACCAAGACGGCCGCCGTTCACAAGGACAACGCTCATGCCACGATGAGCCGCGTCCAGGGCGGTTTCATACCCGCCCGGACCGGCACCTATGATAATAATGTCATTCTCCATGTCAAGCCTGTTGCTGAGCCTTCATGGCTCTGTATGAGAGAACCGGATTTTTCGCTGCACCTGTTTCATCAGGATGTGAAATTTCAGTGGTGACAGGGGCCGACTTCACGATTTCCGGAGTTTCTGCAGCCTCTTTGGCCACGCGTCGCATCACATCGATAAATTCATCGAGAGTCTCAAGGCTTTCGGTCTCCGTGGGTTCAATCATCATTGCCTCGTGGAAGAGCAGTGGGAAATAGATTGTCGGAGCATGGAAGCCGAAGTCAAGCAGACGTTTGGCCACATTGAGGGTGGTCACACCGGTGGATTTGTCAAGAAGACCGTCATATACAAACTCATGCTTGCAAGCACCCTCAATCGGAAGCTTATACAAATCCTTGAGCGATTCCTTTATATAATTGGCATTGAGTGTTGCCATCGGACCCACATTGCGGATTCCATCGCGACCGAGCGAAAGAATGTAGGCATATGCCTTCATCATCACGCCGAAATTGCCGAAGAATGTAGACACATTTCCAAGGCTCTCCTTATCTGCATCCACGAAAAAACGGTCGTTCTCATCTTTTCTGATGCGCGGATTAGGCAAAAGATGAGTGAGATGGGCAGCCACACCTACCGGGCCCGAACCCGGGCCGCCGCCGCCGTGAGGCGTTGAGAATGTTTTGTGCAGATTGATATGCATGATATCGAATCCCATGTCGCCGGGGCGCACCTTGCCAAGAAGGGGATTAAGGTTGGCGCCATCGTAATACAGCAGACCTCCGGCTTCATGTACAAGACGCGCTATATCAAGAATTTCCGTCTCAAACATGCCGACAGTGTTGGGATTTGTCATCATAATTCCGGCCACGGTGTCATCGAGAAGAGGCTTCAGGTCTTCCACATCGATTGAGCCGTTGGGCTTCGACTTCACCTCCACCACTTCAAGGCCTGCAACCATTGCTGATGCGGGGTTGGTGCCGTGTGCGGTGTCGGGCACAATCACTTTTGTGCGCTTCGTATCGCCACGCGAGATGTGATATTGACGCATCACCATTAGTCCGGTGAGTTCGCCATGAGCTCCGGCATAAGGATTGAGAGTGAATTCAGCAAGACCCGAAATATTGGCAAGAGCTTTTTGCAGATTGTAATAAAGCTCAAGAGCTCCCTGTGCCGACTCAACTGGCTGGAGCGGATGAAGCGAGGCAAATTCAGGCATGGCCGCAATCTCCTCGTTGATTTTCGGATTATATTTCATCGTGCAGCTTCCCAAAGGATAGAAGCCGGTGTCAACACCAAAATTTTTGTTGGAAAGATTGGTGTAGTGTCTCACCACATCAAGTTCGCTCACCTCCGGCAGTTCGGGGTTCTCCTTGCGGAGAAGATTCTGCGGAATCGCGGCAAAGCCGTCAGTGCCATATTTATCGTCCGGAAGCTGATAACCTTTGCGACCGGGGCGTGAGATTTCAAAAATCAGTTTATCATATTTTTTCATGATGTCAATCCTCCAGCATTAGGGTTACGAGGCGGTCGATTTCCTCTTTACTGCGTTTCTCAGTCACTGCGAAAGCCACAAGGCCGTTGCCGAGCGCAACACCGCCCATGATGCCGTTTTCAGCGAGCCTGTGATTCACCTTATCCATATCAAGATCGGTTTTCACGGTGAATTCCTTAAGGAAAGGCTTGTTGAAAGCCGGGGCGAACTTACCCGATTCGATAAGCCGGTTATAAAGATAATGAGCGCCGTCACACGCAAGACGATTAACCTCACGCAAGCCGTTTTCACCCATCAGAGCCAGATAGATTGTGGCATAGAGGGCCATAAGGCTCTGGTTAGAGCAGATGTTGCTGGTGGCTTTCTGGCGGCGGATATGCTGTTCGCGTGCCTGGAGAGTGAGCACATAGCAGCGATTTCCGGCGGCATCTTTTGTGGCGCCAACCACGCGGCCCGGCATCTTGCGTAATTCCGACTTTGTGCACGACATGAATCCGAGATAAGGGCCTCCGAACTGTATCGGCATGCCCAAAGTCTGGCCATCGCCGCAAGCGATATCGGCACCCCATTCGGCCGGCGAGCGGAGCACTGCAAGAGCCGAAGGATCGGCATTGATGGTGAATAGAGCCTTGTTGGCATGAACGGCTTCTGCGACACCTGTGAAATCTTCTATGACACCATATTTATTGGGTTGAGGCAGAACAACACCGGCCACATTCGAATCGGCCACCATTTCCCTAAGTGCGTCAAGATCGGTGACACCATCCTTTTCAGGCACCATGCGAAGCTCCACTCCATGGAATTTCATGTAAGTCTTCACCACATCCACCACACGGGGGGCAACAGTTTCCGATACGAGCACGCAATTGCGTTTGCGCCCGGCGGCCACCATCATGAAGCAAGCCTCGGCTGTGGCAGTGGCGCCGTCATACATTGAAGCGTTGGTAGCCTCAAGGCCTGTGAGTTCGCTAATCATGCTCTGATATTCGAAGATATATTGAAGAGTGCCCTGCGAGATTTCCGGCTGATATGGGGTATAAGCCGTGTAAAACTCGCTGCGTTCCAACAGGTGCTGAATCACAGAGGGAGAATAATGGTCGTAAGCGCCCTGGCCGCCAAACACCGTAAGTGTGCGGTTTTTAGCGCCGAGTTTGCGAAACCATTCGCGGAGTTCATGCTCCGACAGACCTTCGGGGAGGTCGTATTCCTCTTTGAAAATCACTTCTCCCGGAACATCAGCGTAAAGATCGTCAACGCTCTTTACGCCGATACGCCCGAGCATCTTTTCAATGTCTTCGGGCGTATGCGGAATATATCTGTTACTCATTTTCGCAAAGTTTTGCATATGCTGCCGCGTCAAGCAGAGCGTCATATTCAGCGGCATCGCTCATCTTCACTTTCATGATCCATGTGGAGAACGCGTCGGCGTTGATTTTCTCAGGGGCATCCTCAAGCTCCTCATTCACCTCCACCACTTCGCCCGAAACGGGGCAGATAAGGTCGGAAGCTGCCTTTACAGACTCAACCGCGCCAAACACATCGCCGGCCGCGATTTCATCGCCGACTTCAGGCATATCCACATATACGATATCGCCGAGCGCATGCTGTGCATAGTCGGAAATTCCGATTGTGGCGATGTCGCCTTCTACTTTTACCCACTCATGTGATTCCGCATAGCGGATGTCTTCTTTTACTGTTGCCATTTCTTTCTGATTATCGAACTCACAGGCAAATTGCCTTGCGTCCGCTGTTATTATTGATGTTATTTTATTTCTTGTAATTTTTATCGTAGAAGCGTTTTTTCACCACTTTTGCAGGGAATGTCTTCTTGCGGATGCGCACTTCCACTTCAGTGCCGAGTTTATCGTAAGGCTTGTCAATCATTGCCATTGCCACGCTTCTGCCGGTTGAGATTGATCGATAGCCGGTAGTGATTTCTCCAACCTGCTTTCCTTCCACCTCCACGGGATATCCGTGACGGGGAATGGCATTGCCTTCAAGTTCGATTCCCACGATGCGGCGCTTCACACCTTCCGCCTTCTGTTTTGCAAGAGCCTCCTTGCCGATGAATTCCGGCTTGTCGAGCTTGACAAACATGCTCAGACTTGCCTCTATGGGGGTGATTTCAGCCGAGAGTTCATCGCCATAGAGGGGAAGTCCCACCTCAAAGCGCAGTGTGTCGCGACATCCGAGACCGCAGGGCTGCACACCGGCCTCCATGAGCTTGTCCCACACCTTGCGCGTGAAATCATGACTGCCATAAATCTCGAAGCCATCCTCTCCGGTATAGCCGGTGCGGCTCACAATCACATCCTCTCCATCAAGAGGCAACGTATTGAAATTATAGAATTTAATATCTGTTGCAGGGATCCCCAACACTTTTTCCATCACCTCCTCGGCTTTCGGACCCTGGAGAGCCACCTCTCCATAATAGAGAGATTCATCGGTTATCTTCACATCGAAGCCCCCTGCATTGCCCATAATCCAGGCTACATCCTTGTCGATGTTAGAAGCATTGATTACAAGGAAAAATTCTTCGTTGTTCACCTTATACACAAGCAGATCATCGACTGTGCCGCCGTTTTCATAGCACATCATGCCGTAGAAAATCTGTCCGTCGGGAGCGTCCGTCACATCATTCACAAATATATGATTAACAAATTTTTCAGCTTCCGGACCCTTCACGCGGACTTCACCCATGTGGCTCACATCAAACACACCCACTTCATTTCTTACAGCATTATGTTCTTCTGTAATGCCCTTATATTGAATGGGCATGTCATAGCCGGCAAACGGCGACATCAAGGCTCCCAGGTCTACATGACGGTCATGAAGACATGTGGTCTTAATTTCTTGTTCCATGTTATTATATTAGATTTAAGTAATTAAAATCATTTCATGAAGTTGTTCAAACTAAGCCTCATTTTTAAGAGTCTGTTTCATAGATTAGTTTAGACAACTTCCATATCCCGGAAAACAGCTTTGCGGGTCTAATTCCCAAAATTAATATTTGGCTCTTTTTATTCCAAATTTTTTCAAAACAATTAGAGTCTGCTTCAATGAAAAAATCACTTTAGTTCGGCTTCTTTTTGGCTGATTTATTCAATTTCGTTGGTCACAATCGAGAGGTTGCTCCCTCTGAGATTGAATAAATTATCTCAAAAACAATCCGCACCTAATGTTGAATTTTTTACGAAACGGCGCCTAATAGCCCAAGCTCGAATATGGCACATTAAATGGGGATGATGTCGTGGGGTTGCATTCGGTGAGCCCTTTTGTAAGCCAGCGCACCCTCCATTCAGATCTGCCATGGTTAAAGCTTTCGGGCATTTCGCGTCCATAAGCCTTCTTTTGCAGATAGTCATCCCCTATCTTTGAAGCCACATCCACTGCCTCTTCTATATCTCCGGGTTCCAGCGAGTTGAACATTTTGTTGTCGGTGCAACCCCACACTCCCGCATAATAATCAGCCTGCAATTCTATTTTCACACTTACGCGGTTAGCCTCGGTTTCAGAAAGCTTCGACATCTGTTCATGGGCTTCCGGGAGTGTGCCGAGCAGATTCTGCACATGATGTCCCACTTCATGGGCAATAACATAAGCATAGGCAAAGTCGCCGCTTCCCCCTATATTGGTCTGCATGTCTTTAAGAAAGTCAAGGTCGAGATATACTGTCTTATCGGCCGAGCAATAAAAGGGACCCACCCGGGCAGTGGCATGTCCGCAACCCGACCGGACAGCACCATGAAACAGCACCATTTTCGGAGGCTCATATTCTCCCCATCCTTGCTCGCGAAAAATGCGTGTCCACACATCTTCCGTGCCGGCCAATATCACGGATGCAAATTCGGCAAGCTGACGGTCTTCCTCTGTTTCAACATATTGTGTGCCCGTTGTGGTGCCGCTGCCCGAACCAACCACGTTAGTGATAACATCTCCCATATCACCCCCCGAGAGCAGCGTGACAATACCAATCACAATCGCACCGATAATGCCTCCGCCAAAACCGATTGCCTTTCCCGACACCCCGCGCCGGTCCTCAATATTGCCGCTCCTGCGGCGTCCGTCAAGCCTCATTGCGCAATTTTTTATTTCCGTTACAAATATAACAACATTTTTGAGGGATAAGCCTCAATTCCCCGAAATTTGTTAAATTTGCGTCTTAGGCTCCATTCCCCAAGAAATGTTAAAGCAGGGGCGGAAATCACCTGCCGGAACCGGGATTCCACAAATGGTGTCAAAAAAGAATTTATTGTCTGAATATGAATTTCCCATTTTATATTGCACAGCGAATCAGTCTGTCGCCTACGGGGCGGAAAAGCTCTCCGGCCATCAAAGTGTCGGTGGCGGCAGTGGCCCTGTCAGTGGCGGTGATGGTGACATCCGTGGCCATTGTGCTCGGCTTCAAGCGCGAGATACGCGACAAAGTGTTCGGCTTTAATGCGCACATCTCAATGTATGCTAATCCCGCGGATGGAGACAATCTTATCACTCTTACTCCCTCTTTGGAAAACATTCTGAAAGAACAGCCTTTTGTCATCGACTACAGTCTTGAGGCATCTATACCGGCAATTCTGAAGACCCCCGACAATTTCAAGGGGGTTTATCTGCGCAGCATGAATGGATCACAGACCCATGATTTCATAGAAAGCAATCTTGAATCAGGCAATATTCCCGATTACAGCAATCCTGACAACAGCAACAAACTTGTATTATCATCAAAGGCCGCAAATGAGCTGGGGCTGAAAGCGGGTGACAGAATCGACACTTATTTCATTGCAAATGACGTGCGTGTGCGTCGGCTTGAGGTGGCGGCAATTTATAACACCCACTTCGACTCTTACGACCGTGTGATCATCTATGGCGCCCTCCCCCTTATCCAGCATATGGGTGGGATATCGGCAAAACAGGGCACAAGTATTCAGATTCACACCGATAATTTTCAAAACATCAATGAATATACAGAGCAGCTTCACAATGCTCTGATTGAAGCTGTGGCCGATGGCACACTATATCGCTACTATAATCTTGACAACGCGCTTCATCAGGGACAGGGATATTTTCAATGGCTCAATCTGCTCGACACGAATGTCGCAGTGGTGCTGACGCTGATGATAATTGTGGCGGCCGCCACGTTGATATCAGGCATGCTGATTCTGATTCTTGACAAGAGGCGCTTCATAGGTGTGATGCGGGCTTTGGGAACATCCACATCAAAAGTGCGCAAGATATTCATCTGGCTGGCCTTACGGGTGGGGCTTACCGGGATGCTGGCAGGGAATGCCATAATTCTCACACTTCTGTGGGCTCAAGACAAATGGCACTGGCTGCCGCTTGACCCGGAGGCATATTACATCGACTTTGTGCCGGTGGAGCTCGACTGTCTAAAGATATGTCTGCTCAATGCCGGCGCACTGGCTGTCATATGGTTAAGTCTGCTACTCCCCTCCCGATTTGCGGCGGGTATTTCACCGGCCGAAACAATGCGCACCTCTCAATAGCTATTTGCCCTGAGTGCCCAGATGAAACACTTTAATCACTTGCGTGACATCGCCACATCGCAGCACTATCTCGCCTCTGCGCCCGGTTGTGGCCTCGGGACGATAGGGCACATAGGCATCCGGAGTTATCGTCAGCAAATATTTGCTCATGAATGGATCCTTCTCAAAAGAGATTCCCTTAAGCTTATCCTCAGTTATTTTTTTCAAATCAGGCGATGCTTTCTTTTTCAAATTTATGTTTAGAGACAGCCATTCCGGCTTGCTTTCAACAAACCAATTGAATCCGTTATCATAGATTGTGTCGGAATTACACATAACTTCGATTTTGGCCGAGCCGCCATCTTTTTTTATCTCAACATAATTCTTTTTAGCATAAAGGGCTTCCTGCCTGCCACGCTGTGTCACTACGACCTCACGTTGCAAGTGCCCGCCATTAACATCTATTTTTTGCGTGCGGGTCAGGGTGGAAAAATTGGGTTGAACTGAAACATTGAATACGGTTGGCGTGGTTTTCACCACACTGATAAAGGATGTTCCGTCAGATGCTGTGACGGCATTGACGCTCCAGTCATCAAAATTTGTGTCTACATTGACAGAGACATTTCGTGAGTGCATGTCAAGATTTAACATCTCGGGATCAACATCAAGCTGCTCTCTCTTCACGGGCTTTACACTAACCACCTCCCCATACTGTTTTGTTTTGCCCGGAGATGACTTCGATGTGCTTTTATGGCTTTTAGACGGTCCTCCATTTATAGCCTTGATATTGGCATTGCATTTTTTTATCTCTCTATCACACTTACTTTTGTTGGCTTTCGAATCATAAATAGTCCTTGCCTTGCTGAACAGGGATATCGCCTTGTTCTGAGAGGCCACAGTCATTGTGTTCTGATACGCTTTTGCCTGTTCGAAAATCTTATTTGCCGACTGAGCGCACACACCCGCGGCATACACAATAATTGCCGCCAACATAAATATGATGCGACGGTTGAATACTTTATTTGTAATTTGTTTCATAAATAATTTGACTTTACTGTCAAACCAATTTAAGGCTTCATAAAAAATTTAACAAGCCTCTCCAATATTGATTTTTTGGAACAGACTCCTAATTTGCCATTTTTTTCTTCAGATTATCTGCACGGGTTCTCTTCTCATTTGCCGCTTCCACAGGAATATCGGGAATTGACACAAGATTGTCATAGCTATCCATCAATCTGTCGTATGCAACCTGCATTAGCGAATTCAGTTTGGCTTCTCTCGACTTCAAATCTGCTGAATTCACACCTTTCTTTTTCAATTCATTCGAAATGCGGCGTGCATTAATCAGAAAATCCTTGGCCTGAATGTATCTTTCATCAAAATTTTCAACATTTTCAATATCAAATGTTGCAAGACTGTCTGATTTCCGCACACTGGTGTCATATTCTCGCATCAGCGAATCAACAGCATGTTTCCTGTCGGAATCAGACTTTGCAATCACATCCTCCTTATTGCCTGAAACAAATATTGCGCCTATTACAGCCAATAGCACCAAAAGAGCCAATGCGGCCGCCCCGAAAATCATTCCTTTATTCTTACCGGATAACGCAACCTTTGTTTTGGTTCTGTCAAGATTCTCGATTGCCACGCGCATTTCTGCAGCCGATTGATACCGCATATCCTGCCGTTTATCAGTTGCCTTTTCAATAATTGACCGAAGTCCTTTATTCTGCACATTTTTAAGGGGGAGCTTTTCCTTGACCTGTTTGTCGAGCACATCAAATCGCGTACCCTCAAATGGCACATTCCCGATAATGCACTGATAGAGCAGAATTCCTATGGCATATATGTCTGTGGTTTGATTCTGATTTTTAAGATCACCAAGAGCAAGTTCGGGAGAGGCATATTCAGGCTTGCCCATGAACGCGCCGGCCACAGTGAGCGCACGATCATTGGTGGTGAGATTCCGCATTTGTTTGGAGATGCCGAAATCAATCAGTTTTATATGCTCATCTGAAGTGATGAAAATGTTAGACGGGTCAATATCCCTGTGAATATAGCCGGCATCATGCAGAGCCATCAGCCCGGAGAGCACTGATTTGATAACAGCCTTTGCAAAATGATCGGGTTGTTTCTGAAAATCATTCATCAGCCTTCTGGCATACGGGATTTCCTTTCCTCGCACTGTGGTGCATTTACCCTGAATAATATCTGACAACGACACGCCGTCAAGCAATTCGCTTACCACATGATAATGTTTCACAATATTCCCATTGCGAGACTCATCGGTTTCAATAAAGCCCAGCATCTCCACAAGGTTGTCATTTCGCAGATGTATCGAAGCTTCACGTCTGGCGCGTTCAATTGCCTCATCCGGAAGATCCATAAACAAAAACTTGATTGCAACCGGACGCGACTCACCGGTGCGTGTATTAACGCACTTTCCCTCATAGACCTTGCCCATACCACCCTCACCGATGCAAGGATTGGTGGAATCCACTTCATAATATATGCCGTTCTCCTTCTCTTCTTTCCCTTGTAATCTTATAATTGCCATTTTCTATTACTATTGGTCTCGCATGCATGCGCCCCTAATGTTAAATTTTTATGAAACAGACTTTAAAAATCATTTGATGATTGCATTGATGTCATTTTCCAATTGTCTTATTGCCTCCAGCGACTCTGCCGAAGCAGTGCAATCCTTGTTATATATACTTATTAATCTTCGCTTTTTCTCACTTTTTTTTACAGACTCGGCAAGATTGCTGATTTGTGCCTGCAGACCGGGAGTTGCATGTCTGCCCGCATTCATAATGTCTTCCACAAGTCTGTCATATATTCGCTCCCGCTCATTGCGCACTTTATGCGGATTTGTATCAGCACCTGTCTTGTTATATCCCCTCAGCATCTCCAATTTTGAGAGGGCACTGCCCAGATATTCCACATCCTTCCGGGCTTCCGTCCCTTTTGAGACATCGGATTTCGCATTTTCATAATTTTTGCTTGCCTCTCCGGTAATTTCCGCAAATTTTTTCTTTTGCGCAGCAATGCGGCTCTCGGCTTTTTGATTGGGCTGAACGCTTGCTCCGGGATTGTCGATTGGAAAACACAACCATAAACCAACGGTAGCTGCAATTACGATCACTACCGCCACACATATCCAGCCGTATAAAGGAATGTGCGGAGTCGGTTTGTTTCTGTTATCCTTATGATTCCCGGCGGTTTTATCCAAAATGTGACGCGCAGACCCGCTGCAAGGAATATCAACCACGGCCAACGTCAGATTGTCATGACCTCCCCCGGCTGACTCGCCAAGATTATCGATGTGGTCTGTCACCTCCCTCACAAGTTGTGAAGGCGTATCGTCAGAACACAGCAACACCACCAGCTGAGGCTCGGAGACAGCCCCCCAAACGCCATCGGACATTAGCGCGAAGCGGTCACCGGGCAGATATTTCAACTCGTCAATTTCAGGCTCAACAGATTCTCCCACCCCTATTGCACGCGTGATTACATTGGAATAACGCGAATTGCGAGCCTCTTCCGCGGTTATTGTGCCTCTGCGCACCATTTCTCCCACATAGGAATGGTCAGCTGTATGAAACACACCCTTACCCTTTCGGAGTTGATAACACCTGCTGTCACCGACATGCATGACACAAGCATGTCCGTCGCGACACAGCAGCACGGCCACACAGGTTGTGCCCATTCCCCTTAGTGCCGGATTCTCACGCACTGCGTCCAGCACAGACTCATTTGCGGCATGACAAGCATTTTCCAAAGCTGCCACCGGCGACATGTGAAGGGGGACACCGGACACAGAATCAATAATGGCGCTGACGGCAATGGTGGAAGCTGTTTTGCCCGCAGGTCCCCCACCCATGCCATCACACACAACCACAAGCAAGCCAAGAGGAGTTTCCGCCATGCCATAATGGTCCTGGTTTTCCTCGCGTCCTCCCCTTTTTGATGCAATGGATGCGCTTATGCCGTAACTGTCTGAAATTGCATCCATCAATGCAGTTCTTCCGGTTTAATGGAAATTTTTACAGAATCACTTCCGCACACATACACATAATCCACGGTTGCATTCGCTGTCACCACATTATTGAAGAAATTTCTTGGCAACAAATTTGTCCGAAGTGCATTGGCGGTTTGCACGTGAAGTGTCTCGGCATTTATTGACTTCATGTATTCGGGCGACACCTCAACATAAAGGGTTAACACCTTATCCGCATATTTCACAGAAGAAATTCTATTGTTGTTTTTCAATTGTATCGGCAGCGACAAAGAGTCTAAACCGGCGATAATGCGTTCGTCGGCCCGGTCGGCAGGCGAATTCTTGCACGATGAAACAATTCCTATTGAAATAAGCAGGATTGCGGCAAGGGCTGCAAACTTTAGTTTTCCCGTATGCATAATCATAATAAAGTAAATGTTGTAGAACCTAACTTGCGATCATCCTCATAGAATTCGATTCTATATTCACCATTTTTCCATAAAGATCCGTTAGTTGTTCCGAATTTGTTGAGTTCATAAATCTCCGGTTTGCCTGTTTTCTTGACATCAATAGTTGTTATTGTCGTGAAATCAGAATCGCGTGACGGCACAAGAAGACGTCCTTCGGGTGTGAATATTTTAACACCCACCTTGAATGTTCCTTTCTTTTTGCTCGCCAGTTCCACTCTTGGCTGGATATATTGCGCGTCACTTTTTCTTAAAGCCACATCATAATCCGAAATCACTTTGTCGAGAGCATCCACGTTTCTGATGCTCACATGATTGTAAGCCAGATTCTGACCTGAAGCTCTTGTGTCGATACTCCTCTGCGACACAACTACTTTTGACGTGTCATTAACCATCCAATACTTGTGAATTGAATCATTATAAGCCTTTGCACGCCCCATGTTGCGATGCATTGATTTGCTGATATTCTCCATAGACGACAAAATCTTGTCGAACACTTTGGAATATTGTGCTGCATCAGACGCATAAACCGGGAATTCAAACAACATTCTGCTTCCTTTCACATAAGCTTTATAATCATTATCAGCGGTAATAAATTCAGCCGCAATTCGTGCATTCTCAAGCTTACGGCTTATCCTGGCCTTATTTCCTTTTTCTTTATCTTCAATCAGCTTAAAGGGGTTTCTGTGCAATGTAAAAAGCATTGAAGAGGCATTCCCGTCAAATGTGATCCAATATAACACATCGCGATGAAGAAAATTCAAGCTGTTGTCTTCCTTTTTAACCTTTGTGGCAATACCTTTTGAGTTAAGATATTTTGCCATCGTATTATTGGCTATCACCTCGGCAGACGACTGAGCATTGGCCCGGCCTGCCGACAATAAGGCCACAACAGCCAACAAGAATAAAATTCTGATATTTTTCATTGTAAGTAGGATGTATAAATTAATTATTGTATTAGAGTCTGTTTTAAAAGAATATCATACCGCTCAATCATGCCACCGGCGCACCATATTTATTGGGATTTTTGCTGCCCCGGGCAACAAGTTTAATTATCATGACAACCAGAAAATATAATCCGGCAACAGGAATCAGGCACAACAGAAATGTGCTCCAACCCTTTCCTACATCATGCAGCCGTCGAATCAACACGGCTAGCTGGGGCAAAAACACCAGCAGTGAATAAAAAAGAATTATCCACATCATCCATTGTGCCATACCGGTGACAAGATACACGAACGTAAGAATCATCGACATCAGATAATTGAACAGTGTGAACCACCAGAATTCCGACCTTGAGGCCCTGCCTGAGAACACCACATATTTGACAAGACACTCCTTTATTGCTCCGAAGAAATTTTCCGAAGGATCGCGGCGGATTAAATCTTGTGGCAGTGTTGTGTTATCATACTCCGTTTTCCGTTTGTCACGACTCTTTTTGCCAAGCCTGAGGAGCACATTCTCAACTTCAGCCATATCCAATCTGCACGACGGATCATCCGCAAGATATATGTTCGGACGCTTCCCGCATGCTATTCGGATGGAATCTCCATGACGCAGTTTCACACCATCTATAGTTGTGCCGTTGCTGCTGCTGTCGGTATAGACAAACACAATTTCCCCATTCTCCTCAATCATCGTAATATCTGCATGATGCCTGCTCACCCGGTTATGGTTGCGCCCCACACATATATCACAATTTTCTCTGCCGATGCTGATTTTATCGGCGCCTCCGTCCGAATGTGTATTCAGCTGTGTTCCACCGGGGAGAACACGCATCAGCTGGTCTGCAAATTCTCGGCAAGACTGGAATCGTCTCATCATATTCTTATCGACAGAATGATCCAGAACATCTTGCACCACCGAGGGTATTCCCCTTACATGCGTAGCCATTCTTGGAAAAGGCTTCGTCATAATATCCTTTTCCATCTCGAAACTCGTCATCGCGCTGAAGGCATGTTTTCCCGTAATCATAAAGAACAAGACACATCCCAGAGAATACACATCCGTACGATGGTCTATGTCGTAGCCTTGCGCCTGCTCCGGGCTCATATAGCCATCAGTGCCGATAACCGTGCCGATAACAGTATGCTGAGAATTACGTGAATTTCCTGATATGTCTTTAGCTACTCCAAAATCAAGAAGACAAATGTCGCCGTTTGGCCGCAACATTATATTTCCGGGCTTTATATCCCTGTGAACTATTCCCTGTTCATGAACATCCTGCATGGTGTTCAGAAGCTTCAGCATATACCCCGCAGCTTCAGTCCAGGGTATGGGACCGTTTTTCAGAACATATTGTTCCACATTCAAGCCCTCAACAAGCTCCATTACAATATAGAGATTGCCATTAAGCTCAAAATGGTCATAAACTTTAACGACATTGGGATTATGAAGCTTCTTTAGGAAATTAATTTCACTGATTATGCGGTGTCTGTATTCTTCGTTTTGCACAAATGTTGGCAGAATCTCCTTTATTGCGACGGGTGTTCCATCAAGGGGAGAATATCCTTTAAGCACACGGCCCATTCCACCGGAGCCTATCGGAGCATCCTCAACGTCATATTTTCCAACTTTTTTCATAAGAACCGGTTAAATCAATTGAAATCAGCGCTGTTTATCCACAGCTTCTTCCAATTTCTTAGAGGCATCTTCCGCAGGTTGCTTTCCCTGCACACTCTTCTTCAGAATTGCATTTTCTGCAGATTCAGTTTTTTCGCTTACATTCTTTTTTTCTCCCGGGACACCCAGTTTTTTCTCCACTTTTTCACGGTTCACCCTTTGAGATGAAGTTTTGGCTGAGGTCGGCTTGCCAACTGCATTTGCGGCGGGGGCAGTCTCTTGTCGCACGGGATTATTCGGTTTGGTTCCGACAGTCGGTTTGCGCTCCCGAACTTCAGTATTGTGTATTGCATCATTAGCGGGCTCGTTGTTTTTCGGCATCAAAAACAAAATAACAAACACAGCTGCAAACAAAACAGCAGCAACTGTAATTATCATTGACAACCTGTTGTTTCGGGCTATCCTTTTCCCTTTTTCAGGCGTTACAATCCCGGAGTCATCACGACCGCCAAATTGTATCAGTTGCACTGTGATATTATCCAATCCGCCTTTTTCATTTGCAATCTCAATGAGCTTGTCGGCACGCTGCTTAAGCGATAAAGATGTGTCAGACACTGTTTCGGAGATTGTGGAGTCATTCACCATGCCCGACAATCCGTCGGAACACAAAAGCAACACACTGTCTGCAGATGGATTTATCGGAGCATCACAAATCAGAGGAGGAGTCATTTCTCGAATACCCAATGCATTCAGAATCTCATTTTTCCGGGGATGATGCTCCGCCTCTTTCGGAGTGATTTCACCGGAATCAACAAGTTGCTGCACATAAGATTGATCATGCGATATTTGGCGGATTTTACCGTCGCGTATGTAATATATGCGGCTGTCGCCAATCCAGCCATAATACACAAGTCCGTCTTTGATAATAGCCATCACGCAAGTTGCTCCCATGCCTTCGAATGCGGGATTTTGAGAGGCCTTGTGAAGGATGCCCTGATTCGCCGCCATACATGCGCGTGTAATTGCCTCGCCCGGTGTGGAGAACTCGTTGTTGGTGAGAATATCAGCGATAATTTCACACGCCAGCTTGCTTGCAACATCACCGGCGGCCTGACCACCCATGCCGTCGCACACAGCCACCACGCGTCCATTGGGAGAATCAAAAGTCACCATGCTGTCTTCATTTATCTTGCGATTTCTGCCCACATGCGTGCTATTGGCTACTATAAAGTTTTGATTCATATAGAAATATTTTAGTCTGCGTTTCAGCTTAGAGAGGGAACTGCAATAAATATGAAAATAGTGCTGCCCACACGGATTATGTCATAATTCTGAAGTTCGCCTTCATCCAGGAGTTCTTTATTTATGAATGTGCCGTTGCTCGATTGTTCGTCACGGAATTTAAACTTGCCATCCACATTTCTGTAAAGTATAGACATGTGTCTGCCGCTCATTTGAGGATCATCGGGCACTGAAATGTCACACGATTCATCCCTGCCTACGAAATTACGTCCCTCATAAATATTAAAGGCCTTGCCATTCGGATCGCGGTTATATGTCACAAGAAATCCCACCAGTCGGCGAGATGGCATGATTCCATGCGGTCCGCTATGCCCCACATGCCGAATCATGGTGTGATTTGCCTGTTGCGCCGGCGCCGTTTGCGCCTGCTGTCGTTGGTCGGCTACGGCGTTTGCAATCGCTGCATGCGCAAAAGCCTTTGGCCGGTTCACTACATTTGAGTTCGCAATGTGAGTGTGGAGATTGGATGATGCCGCCTGCCGTGGCTCAGCTCCGGGAGTCTGCTCCTGAAACAACTGTGTTTTGGGTTCGGACACCGGCTTCCCGCCGGCAACTCCCCTCGGACAAAGGGGGCACTCATCTCCATAGATGGCCGGATCATATACATGCCCTTTGGGGCAGGTTTTCTTTTGCATTTTAATTTACAAGTAAGTAAGATGTATAAAATAGAGGATTTAAATTCATACCCTGCCGGAAATTCCGGAAGGGTATGGATGATTTCATGTTGTGTAATCAGGCGTCTATCACGCTGTCATCAAACGTTTCGCCGTCATAAGCAAGGCTGTCACCCTGTTCGGAGTAGCCATAATCAATAATTTCCCCATCCGGCGTGTCGGCCTCAGCATAATATTCTCCATATTCTCCGCCATTATTGTCGGATGCAAAGTCGTCATCAGCATCTCTGGCATCTACCTGCGCCATAAGGCTTTCCGGGTTTCTCTCAGAATCCGACACATATTGTTCGCCACCTCTTTCTGCATAATAATGGTCGCTCAAATCGTCATCATTATAATAATGCTCATGATGGTCCCCCAAAAAAGTATCTTTTTCACCTTCATGGTGAGTCTGATTTACAGCCAAATGTATGGGATTTCCTTCAAGCCCTGTCGGATAAACGGGATTTACCTCTCCTTCATCGTTTATTTCAACAGCAGCTATGCTTTTACCCTGCCCCATTGCGTAAGACACGTTGTCGGAATATACAATCTCATTTTCCTCATACACACCATTGCCATTCATGTCAATGGCAACAACATCTCCACGTCCGTTCAAGTCAGTGTCAAACACTGCGAATGATTTACCATCCACTGTGCCCGAATCCACAGTTGCCACAATATCGCCATCCTCGTCAAACACCAATGTGGTTTTATCCACCGTCACATCCGCATCGCTTTGCGCAGTTTGCGGGGAGGCTTGTCCGCCGGCATTAGTTCCGGCGTTGTTGGAAACACTTCCGGAAGATTGGGGAGTGGTATTAACCGAAACATTATCGGCCGAGGCATCAGCGGCAGCAACAAAATCCGCCTCTGTAAGTTCATCACCATTCTCATCATGCAGCATGTGAGTCGCACCATACGCGACAGTTGCACCCGCACCGAGCACAGCTGCACCGGCTATGGCCGCACGTTTGAGATTCTTGCTCTTGTTGACTGCAGCGTCTTCCATTGCGTCAAGCTGATAGTCGTTTACTTCTGCCATATTTTCAGATTTTTACACCGGTTTATAAAATTAATCCGGAATTGTTATTATAAGTGTCTGTTTATCTTCTGTATTTGCGATAAGCCTCTTCAAGTTCAGCCTTCTTCAACGCCTCCCTTGCTTCCCGCTCCTCTTTAATCCGCATGTCCTCAATGCTTGCGGAATTTTTCTTTTTCTTATTTACAGTGTGTCTTCCTTTCCCCGCTCTTGCATTAGCTCCGTTGCCACGTATTTTGCCATCAAGAGATGTGGAATCTTTTTTAGCCGTCGTATCCATCTTCATCACGCAATTCTGCTCAACCTTTTTGACAGAGGGAGAATGCGAATTCCTCATATACAGAATCACACCCGCAATCAGACCCACTGCAATCAACAGTGCGGCTGAAAGGAGAAAAATCCTTGTCTTTTTATATGGATCCTTAACCTTGCTCCAATCAAGATCCTCAATATGTGCGAAATTCACATTATCACCGCGCTTCACGGGCACACCCTGCGGCTTATGCACCTTTTTGCCGTTCACATATGTGCCATTTTCGCCTACATCGTAAATTTCCATTTTGCCCGTGAAGCCAACTTTGATTACGGCCTGCTTAAGGCTCACCGTCTCGTTGCCTTCACTTAACCTCACATCGCATCCTTTGCCCCTGCCTATTGTGATTAGTTTCATAGCTGATTAATTTTCAAGCATAGCATTTTATTTATCAAGGGTCTTGTTTCTGAAATCATTCGCCTTATTGCGATATGTCCTGCCATAGAAAGTTGTTTCATATTCTTCGCCGACATTGGTCTGACTCTCCGGAATCCGCACATTTTCCACTGTTATTTCCGACTTGTCGTTCTCAAGCCGTATGATATCCGGTTCGGAATCACGCGAATCCTCAGGAACAGATACAAAATTTCTTGCCGTACACATTCCATAATCAACAAAATTCAACGGAATGAAAAGCAGTCTGTATGCATTGCCAATCCTGATTATGTCATAAGCCTTTATGGAAGTTTTTTCAGTGACCTCCTCTTCATTGACGTATGTGCCATTGTTCGATTCATTGTCAGAGATACTCATGACAATTTGAAAATCGCCACTGCCAATCCGAATGTGTCTGAGCAGGAGCACCGCATGCTGTGGGTTGACAGACATCTCTCTCAGCACCACATCTGACTTACAATCACTCCCAATCACATTGCGCCCCAAATACAGGGGAAAAATTTCTCCACTCTGATTACGCGACACAGTAATCAGCACGCCGGCAAGCCGGTGCATGTCATCTTGCTCCTGCAGACTTGCGAGGGCATCCAAGCCGTCATTTCCGACAATTCCGCAATGAGCACCCGCAATATGTATTACTGTCTTGCTCAATTTCCCTTGTTTTATATCCTTTTCAGAAGCCAATATTCTTTCTCAATTCAGTCTTTGCAACCATTGGATTGCTGCCTCTTTGAGCTACAAAATCGCCTCAAAAATCACTTGCAAATGCTGATAAAAAATTTGTTTGGACAACTTCATTTATTGCCTTTCGTAAAATTCAGTCTTGCATCTCGGGCACATCCTCTCGGCAAGTATATTCTCATATATCTTTCCTCTGAATGAAACCTTGCATTCCGGACAGACATATTTTATGGAATAATCCTTATCGTTGGCAGTGCGGCGTTCTATGATTTTCTTATTATACCTGTTTATTATCAGCAGAAGTATGGCCATCAGAATTATGCCACCCACAATTCCCGCAACCTTTGCCAAAGTTTCCGTCTCTTCACTCCCGCTTAGCACCTTCGGCAGGAAAGTCGGTGCGGAGCCGGCAAGCAAAGTCACAATAATGGAGCAGCTTCTGAGGCCATTAATCATTCCGCTTTTCGATTCGAGATTCATTCTTTGCTTATTATACTCTTCAGATATTCTGCGAAGATGCGATATGTCAACTCTCTTTATTTTCTTGGTTGGAGCCGGATCTCGGCGCAAAGAGGGAGCCTGAGCGGGCGCATGGTTGTTCACCTGAGGGGCTATCCGTGTTTTTGGAGACTCGGGTAAAAGTCTGCGCACATGAAATCTGGTGTCGGGACCGAGCTGTATCATTGTGTCGAGCGTAACCGAATATGTTTGATTCGGATATAACCTCACGAATTCCCGGCCGTTATATATGTATGTGCCGTTGGTGGATTTATTGTCTACTATTTCCATTTTGCCCGATTCATCCACAAACAAATATGCATGCAGTCTGCTTACATTGGGATCTGCTATGGTGAATGGCTGATTTCCGTTCTTTCCGATTATTATCTGTTGTTTCATGTTCCAAATGTGTTCTGTAAGGGGATTTATTCTACCTATTGTTTAGGCATGTTATCAACACAGCTAATGCAATATCCGAGTATACTATTCCCTCATTAGGATTGCATTTCATTTATGAGTGCTATTCGAAGAGATAACTTTCTATTAATATTACGTATGTCTTTCAAAAAATTTACTTTTGGAGAAACACAACATTCTAAATCCCTTGATTCCAATCAGACACAAATTTAACTCTAAATTTGCATTTTACCCCCCCAATTGTTAATATTTGTTAATATTATTTAATTAAACTTTAATATCATTTTGCAGCTATCGTTAACTTTTTTTATTTGCGCATGGCGGGGAGTCGGGGCAAGCTCTGTGAAAATTTTAGGCACGATATTTGTTAATAAGAAAGATGAGTTGGAAACTCGAAGTTCGGCAAGTGGGAACACATCGAACTTTATTGATGGAAATTATTAATTGTAAATGGATATGATAACAGGTAAAATTGGGGTTACTACTGAAAATATTTTCCCCGTAATCAAAAAATTTCTTTATAGTGACCATGAAATCTTTTTGCGCGAGCTTGTATCAAATGCTATCGATGCAACACAAAAGCTGAAGACACTCGCATCTTTTGGTGAGTTCAAGGGCGAACTCGGAGAAATGAACGTAAAAGTGACTGTCGACAAGGATGCGGGCACACTCACTGTGTCTGACCGTGGCATAGGCATGGATGGAGAGGATATCAACAAATATATAAATCAGATTGCCTTCTCCGGTGCCGAAGAATTTCTTGAGAAATATAAGGATAATGCAAATTCAATTATCGGCCATTTCGGGCTCGGATTCTACTCGGCTTTCATGGTGTCGAAAAAGGTGGTGATACGCTCCTTGTCGTATAAGGAGAATTCTAAGGCTGTGGAATGGAGCTGCGATGGTTCGCCTGAATTTGAGATGAAAGAAATCGAAAAGAATAATCGCGGCACAGATATCATCCTTTATATTGATGATGACAATAAAGAATTCCTGGAGCAGGTTCGCATTGATGCATTGCTTAAGAAATATTGCAGGTTTCTCCCCGTGCCCGTTGTGAGCGGAAAAGAGCAGGAATGGAAAGATGGCAAATATGTCGACACTGACAAAGACAAGGTGGTGAACGCCACTGAGCCGCTATGGACAAAAAAACCCTCCGAGCTCACCGACAAGGATTATCTTGAATTTTATCATGAGCTTCATCCGGCAGAGGAAGACCCGATGTTCTGGATTCACCTTAATGTGGATTATCCTTTCAATCTCACCGGCATACTGTATTTCCCAAAAATAAAGAATAATATTGACATTCGCCGGAATCGCATTCAGCTATATTGCAACCAGGTATATGTCACCGACCAGGTGGAGGGAGTTGTGCCCGAATTCATGATGCTGATGCAGGGTGTGATTGATTCACCGGATATTCCATTGAATGTTAGCCGTTCGTATCTCCAGGCCGACCAACAGGTAAGGAAAATCTCCGGCTATATCTCAAAAAAGGTGGCCGAAAAGCTTGACCGCATGTTCCGCGACGACCGAAAGGCTTACGAGGGGAAATGGAATGATATTGAGGTGTTCATTAAATATGGCATGCTCACCGATGAGAAATTCTTTGAATCATCAAAGAAATTCTTCCTGTTCCGCGATGTTAACTCCAATTATTACACTCTCGATGAATATCAAAAATTGGTGGAGTCATCGCAAACCGACAAAGAAAACATGCTGGTGTATCTCTACGCCACCGACCGCACAACACAATATTCCTACATTAAGGCAGCAGAAGAGAAAGGCTATAATGTGTTGCTGATGGATGGACAGCTCGACCAGCATCTCATCCACATGCTTGAGAGCAAACTTGAAAAAACACGTTTCATACGCGTTGACTCCGACACTCCCGAGCGACTCATCAATAAGAAAGATGAATCCGGCTCGAACCTCACTCCGGTAGAGGCCGACATATTGACATCTCTGTTCAAGTCGAGAATTCCGGAGATTAAAGACACCAATTTCATTGTGGAATATGCGGCGATGGGAGAAAAGGCTCTTCCGGCCACTGTGACTCAGAATGAAATGATGCGACGCATGAAGGATATGGCAGCTATGCAGCCCGGGATGAATTTCTACGGCAATATGCCCGACATGTTTGCTCTGGTGGTGAACACCGACCGGGATTCCGTGAAGCGGGAAATCTCGGAAGCCGTGTCATCAATCGGAGATTCTGTAAACTCGCTGCGCAACTCAATTGATTCCGTCAACAAGGATATCGAGTCGCTTCGCAAGCAGCTGGGCGAGAAAAATGAATCAGACTGGAAAGAAAATCTCAACAAGGAGATATCCACCAAAGAGAAAGAGGTGAGTGAGCTTCGCGAAAAAGAGGAAAAGATTATTTTCGAATATTCGGAAAACAGGCCTGTGGTCCGTCAGATAATAGACCTGGCATTGCTCAGAAGCAATCTGCTTCACGGCGAAGACCTCTCAGCCTTTATCGCACGCTCAGCGGAACTTTTGTAATTCGAAACTCCCCTAATAAAATCCCGGATTGCACGGAATGTGCAATCCGGGATTTTATTATTAAGGATCCATTCCCCTACTTTAACAATTTTTGGGGAATGGAGGCTTAGGAATGTAGACTATGCTTCTGATTCCCCTTCTGAAGTTTTTTCACCATCTGACTCTCCCTCTTTTTCGACATCAGCTTGAGGCTTGTCGGCAAATTCCTTCATGCCGGCTTCAACGAGAAGATTATACCATGAGAAGAGTTTCTTGATATCGCTGTCGTGAACACGCTCACGGTCGAAATCCTCCACAATTTCTCCGAATTTTTGCTTCAATTCCCCTTTATTTGAGGCGAGCGCCTTGACATCGAGTTTTGCGCCATTGGCATTGGCATATACCTTGTCAAGAATCACGCCCAGGGGAGTGTCGCCACTCTCTGTATACATCATTATGTCGCCGAGCGACATCACACGGTCGCGTGCACTTGCCGGGAAACGTTTCCCTGTAGTCACATCCTCAACAATAAGAGATTGCTTGGTGTTTGAGATAATTTTGAAAAGACCCGGTTTGCCGGATATTGCTATGATTTCCTTTAACATGAGTTTATGAGTTTATGAGTTGATGAGGTTATGAGTTGATGGGGTTATGAGTGTGGGACATTATTGCAGCGAGGCCGCTGTATATTTGAGGCAGCAGCGCTGAAATGCCGTCATTATTGAATTTGGTGATATCGGGGCAGTCGAACATTTCATATTCCATGCTCTGCGCCCTTATTCTGCCGAGCACAGATTCTTCCGAGACGTGGTCGCGTTTCACCACCCGCTTAATTCTCACATCATCCGGAGCATTTACAAGCCATATGCCGTCGCAAAAGCGGTCAAAACAAGAAGTGCGAAGAATTGCACATTCGAAGAAGAGCACTTTATTGCCGGAATTTCGTTCAGCCCATCTGCGGAGATCGGCCTCCACAAGAGCATGCACGCGCTGATTCAGCCAAAGGCGCTTTTCGTCATCGCCAAACACATGGCGAGCCACTTCTGCACGGCAGATAATTCCGGCTTCGCTCACACATTCCCGGCCGAATTTATCCACAAGTTCACACTTCAATACATCGGAATTGTCCATTATTTTACGTGCGGCATAATCGCAGTCGTAAACATCATGATTCAACAGGCGCAACACACGCGACACCACACTTTTCCCGGATCCTATCCCGCCGGTTATTGCCACCACAGGAGCTGTGGCCGACAAACATCCTCTCAGCCCGTCGCTTCCTTTCATTGTTTCACGACTGAATATTCTACGCTGTCGGTTTTCAGCTCCACATTCACCATATATTGGGGAAATACCTTAAGCCTCACGGGCAGCCGCGATCCGGTATGGTTGTAGGTGTCGGCATAGTTTACATGCGCTATAATCACATCCGCATTGCCGAATTTGCTCATAGGCACGAAATAAGACACCGGCACCTTGTTGGGAAAAAGCAACAGACTCTCACCGCCCGGAACACCCTCCACTTCAATAGTGGCGTAACTTTCCTTATGCACCAGCGGCTCCACAGGCACTTTCACATCAACAGAAGAGGGGACAATTTTTACATGACTGATTGGCTTGAACTTCACTTTGAACATGGATGTCTGCGAAAGGTTGCGCTTCGTGAGAAGCTGCGTCTCAACGCGATTCACCGTGTCAGCCTCATTTCTGAAAGAATAAACCAGCACCGACTTGCTTTGAGGCACCGGCGCACCGGCTATAATATATCCGGAAGCTGCCGACACATCGGCATGCACCACAACAGGCACACGCCTTCCCGGCTCTGTGGAATAATAAAGCACCAGCGAGTCAATCGATACAGATGCAATCTGGGCGGCATCGCCGAAATCGGATTTCAGCTCCGATTGCAGGTCGGAGCGCGAAAGTTTCAGAATGCCATCACCGGCATAGTCGTCGAAATTAATATCCACCACTTGCTTTTTCACCACTCCGGAGCGCAAGATGTTTGTGCCTTTGTCGCGGAGAGTAACACTGATTTCAGATGGCGGGTCGGTGATAAAAGTGACAGAATCCGGCACATTTACAATCGACAGACGCACTTTGAATGTTTCGATTACATTATCATTAAGCGAGATAATAAACCAAAACACTGCTGCAATAAAAACAAAGACAAGATACATCAGCGCGCTGTGAAAGCGTGGCGAAGACTTCAGCTTCGTCCAACTGCTTTTCAGATTGCCCGATTTTTTCTTGTCTGTTGTATGCATCCCGACTGTGCGGTATTATTTATTTTTTACGGTTGCCTCCTGCACGGGAAACACACTTGCCTTGTCAATCTTGATTTCAGTGTTGGGTGCCACCTCCACCATAATTGTATCTTCCTTGATTTCGCGAATACGGCCATGGATACCTCCGGCAGTCACCACGCGATCTCCCTTTTGCATGGCTTCGCGCTGCTTCTTCAATTCCTTTTGCTTCTTCGACTGCGGACGAATCATTACGAAATAAAATATCGCAATCATTGCCACAATCATAAGAATGCTGCTCAAGCCGCCTCCGGCAGGCTGACCTTGGAGCAATACAGTTGTCAGTTCGTTCATACTTGTTTATTATTATTTTATCAATTTGCCATCCTGTCTGAGCCTTGCAATCACAGCTCCGAGAATGCCATGCACAAAAGCGCCACTCTTCGAAGTGGAATAAGATTTTGCAAGCTCTATATATTCATTCACACTCACTGTGAGCGGAATCTTGGGAAAATTCATAATCTCTGCCAATGCCGTCTCGAGAATCACAAAGTCCATGAATGCAATGCGTTCACTGTCCCAATTGCTTCCTTCGGCTGCTTCGGAGATATATCTTCCGTAAAGCTCCTTGTTCTTATAAAGTGCTTTCACCAGCTCATCGCCGAAACGCTCATCCTCTTCATCTTTGAATTTATCAAGCACAACATTGACAGAATCTCCTTCGGCCACCTTTCTGAAACTCTTCACAACAAATGTGGAGAGAATATCGATATCGTCATTCCAGAACACGGATTTTTCCTCAAGAGTCTCAAGGAAATCCACATTTTCGAGCACAAGGTGTTTCAGCAGATTTCTGCAGAAATCATAATCCTCCTGCACATCATTGATGCCGCTGTTCATATAATCGCGATATATATCCGATTCCGTAACCGACTTCAGGAGTCTGCGCATCATCACCGGCTCTTCCGTGAGCCATGAAATGTGGCGGTGTTCCACCTCTTTTCTCAGTCGGTCATTGATTCGGAGTGCGGCTATAATCCGGTTGTCGACAAATTTCATGTTCGGATTGATATCCTCCTCCGTTTTCAGGAATTTATTGCGGTTCTCATCCAGAATTGACATCTGAAGGTCGGCAAGTTCCACCGGAAGGGCGAGCAGCCTGAAATAGAGATCGCGCGAGGTTTCAAGACTGTTGTGCAGGGCTGTCACCACCTCATTCACATTATCGTGCGACTGCATGAAATTCACAAATGTGTCATTCATCATGTCAATCATTCTTTCAAACCCCTTAAGCGTGAAATTCGGGCGAGACTCCACCTCTTTTCTCACGGCCGGCGAAGTTATGACAACATGATTAAAAAGATTTTTCCACACTATTTCCCCTGCTGCCGGGTCGGCCTTGTCGAGCTCTTTCAGATACATTTTATATACGCCCGACTCCTTGATTTCTTCAGCAACACTTTCGAGCGAGCCCGCGAACGGAAATCCGCTGCTTCCGTATTTACCGAGCAACGACTTTACGATGTCGTCAATCACTATTCTGGAGATGAAGCCTGTGGCGGCAAGCGGATATTCATTTCTTCTTCTTTCAACAGCCTGCGACAGCTTAATCATCAGCACCAGCATGTCAAGATACAGGGAATATGCGAAACGCTTCTCCTTGGTGGGAGCCGAAGGGGAGTCTTCGAGTGAAAACTGCTTTTCCACAAGCAGAAAGGAATAGAGAATCTGAATTACCTTAATGCGGATCAATATACGATTTATCATAACTCTTTATGAATATTACGCGCTGAGAGTTCCGTTTTATTCAACAGCAACAAGCACGCCAAGTTTCCACAAAATTACGATAATATTTGGAATTGCACAAATGAAATGAGGCCTTAGCCTAATGATTCTGCAGCGAGCGCTGGCGCACTGCCTCATACATCATCACACCGGCAGCCACCGACACATTGAGCGAAGAAATATTTCCAAGCACAGGGATTGTGGCCATTTCATCACAAATGCGAAGCACATTTTCAGAAATTCCCGTGTCTTCGCTTCCCATCACAATTGCCACGGGCACTGTGAAATCAATTTGTGTATAATCCACAGCTCCCTTTTCAGAAGCTGCCACCACTTTGATGCCTGACTGCTGAAGGAATCTTACGGCCGCCGCAAGGTCATTTTCTCGACACACAGGCACATAAAACAATCCTCCGGCTGATGTTTTCACCGCATCCGGGGTCACCGACACACTTCCCCTCTCCGGTATAAGGATACCATCCACACCGGCGCAATCGGCCGTGCGGCCAATCGCACCGAAATTCCGGGTGTCAGTCAGCCCGTCAAGCACAAGCAGCAGCGGGGTTTTCCCCTCTTCATAAAGGGCCGGCACAAGATTCTCAAGCCGCTGATACTCCACCGGCGAGATGATTGCTATCGCGCCCTGGTGATTTTTCATAGTGATGCGATTGAGCTTCTCTACGGGCACTTTCTGCATAACCACGCCATATTCGCGGATTTTATAAAGGAGCTCCTTTGCAAGATCCCCGCCCAGGTCTCTGCGCACCAGCACCTTGTCTATATTTTTCCCTGATTCCACGGCTTCAATCACAGCCCTGATTCCAAATATATAGTCTGATTTATTCATACATCTTCAAGTAATGCAGCCGCCACTCCCCGCGCGGCATCCGTAAGCACATTGCCGGAAATCATGCCGGCTATTTCCTCTATTCGTTCGCGCGTGGTGAGTCTTGTCACGCTTGTCTTTGTGCGGTCGCCTTCATCGCGTTTGAACACCTTGTAATGATTTTTCCCCTTTGCAGCCACCTGCGGAAGATGTGTGATTGCAATCACCTGCATGCGCGAGCTTATATCCTTCATCAGCATGCCCATGCGGTCGGCAATCTCTCCCGACACTCCCGTATCCACTTCATCAAATATAACAGTGGGAAGCTGCATGCATCCGGCCATGATTGCCTTCATCGAAAGCATAAGCCTGGAAATTTCTCCTCCCGAGGCCACATCTTTCAAGCGATTGAGCGCACCGTTCTTATTGAATGCGCAGAGAAATTCCACATCATCCTGTCCGTTTCCCGTGAGTTTCCTGGGTGTGACACACACCCGGAATTTAAGATTCGGCAATCCAAGCGGCATTGCTGCTGACACAAGGCGCCGCGAGAATTCCTCAGCTGCACGCACACGTGATTCAGTAAGAGCTTCCGCCTTCGTTTTCAGCATCCTGGCGAGCACTCTCCCCTCCTTTTCGAGACGCGGAATTTCGTCATTTTCTGTTTCGAGAGCAGAAATCTGACTGCTTATATTTTCATATTTAGTCACAAGTTCATCAGCATCCTTCACCCTGAAATTCTTAATCATTTCATAATAGAGATTCATTCTGTCGGAGAGTCGCTTCAGAGTTGCCGGATCAGTATCCACCTGCTGCAAGGCATCCTCCACCGTGGCAGAGATATCTTTCACCTCCACCAGGATATTGCCCAACCGCCCGGCCAAAGATTCCGCACCCGGGTCGGTATCGCCCACAGTGGAGCCAAACACCCTGTTATCGATTTTTTCAATCAATGCGCCCGCATTGCCGAGCAAAGACACCACTCCGTTATCGCCGCCACCCAGCAGCATGTTGACATATGAGAGCCTTTCCCTTATTTCATCGGCATCGCTAAGCATTTCATATCTGCGCTCAATCTCAGCCAGCTCACCCCGCACCGGTCGCAACTTGTCGAGGTTAGCCTTGTGGAATTTCAGCACATCCATATTTTCAAGAGCCTTGCCGCGCTGCTCGCGACATATCTTAAGCCTCTTGTGTAATTCAGAATATTCATGATAGAGTCGGCGATACTCCTCAAGAAGCTCCGCATTGCCGGCAAAAGAATCCATTATGCTGATTCTCACAGCGGGGTCGTTGATTTCAGCATTCGCATGCTGCGAATGGATATCAATCAGCCGGCAGGCAATTTGCGATAGTGTCTGCGATGTTGCCGCGCAATTATTCACAAATATTTTCGACTTCCCCGCGGCTGACAGTTCTCTGCGGATAATTATGACAGACTCACCCGCATCGTCAATCCAGTCGATTCCACGTTCCTCGAAAAGCGTTCTGAGCGATTCGGGCACAGCAACAAACTCCGCCTCCACGATTGATTTGCGCGAACTGTCGGCTATCACTCTGGTCATGGCACGGCCACCCATTACAAGCCCCAGGGCACCGAGAATAACAGACTTCCCGGCACCCGTCTCACCCGTGATAATTGTGAGCCCTTCGTCGAACTCAAGGTTGAGACTGTCGATTAGCGCGTAATTTTCGATCTTTAGATTCTTCAACATCTTCCGACAGGATTATCTAACCGGTTCGGGATTCTTGATTTTATTCAGACGCTCCGATTCCGTGGGATAAATCGGTTGCAGAAGGTCATACACCTTTGTGCGCTCCGTTTCGGGAGCCTGCGAATAGATATTCACCAGCTCATCGAGCTTCGAATCACGGAATATTGACAATGCCACCGACATCGGCGCATTAGAGTAAATATTCTTAATCTCATCAAGCGAGCGGGTGATGGTTTCCCTTCCCTTGTCGGGGCTTGTCACCATTTCATCCAGACCGCGACGATGATAGTCATAGAGAAGCTGACGAATTCCCGAGGTGTTGCCATCGGTATAGCTGCTCAGCACCGCCGAACGGTTCTTGTTGTCTTCGAATGTTTTCCATCCCACTTCGCCGCTTGATTGCTGCTGCTGCACAATAGAGGCCGCTTTCTCATAGAAACGCTCTCCACCCTTGGGTGAGAATGAATCGAAATCTATTCCCAGAAACAGATTTGCATAAAAATCGAGGATTGCAGTGAGATTGCTTTCCGGTTGCTGCTCATTATACACAATCGGATCACCCTCGCGATATTCAAATTCCACTTTCGCATCGCGGAAATTGAAAAGAGTGGTGGTGTAGGTGCTGTTATACACCGGCCGGATCAACTGCAACTGCAAATCGCCTTTTATTCGGTCGCCGGCATATTCATTGACCGTCAGAAAGAGATTACATTCTATTTTTTCAATCGGAGAGAAAGTGGCATCGCTGAATTTTGTTTCATTCATGTAGGAATTCAGCGACTCCTTCAGCCGCTCGAATGCATTTCTATTAGTGCCTTCAATCTGCTGGGAATTCACTTCCACGTTGCATCTGAACTCCTGTGCGGCACAATTCAACGAAGCGGCAAACATCACCGTTAAAGCCGCAACATATATTTTTGCAATTTTACATTTCATTTGTCACATCAGTTTTCCGACAAGACATTATCTCATCCAAAATATCTGTGGCCACTTCCTTTTTCGACTTAAGCGGAAATTCCTTGGTATATTCGGAGCTGATAATTGTCACCTTGTTGGTATCGGTGCGAAAACCTGCCCCCTTATCGCGCAACGAATTTAATACAATCAGGTCAAGATTTTTCTTTGCGAGCTTTTGGCCGGCATTCTGCATCTCATCGCCTGTTTCAAGAGCGAAACCCACAAAACACTGTCCCGGCTTGCGATGGGCGGCACATTCTGCCGCTATGTCGGGATTCTTCACCAGCTCCAGTGTCATACGCTCGGATTTCTCCCTCTTGATTTTTTCAGCGGCCACTGTGGCGGGGGCATAGTCGGCGACAGCCGCAGCGAAGATTGCGATGTCAGCATCCGCGCATTCAGCCAACGCCTTGTCGCGCATTTCCACTGCACTCTCCACATTTATGCGTTTCACCGCGGTATCGGCTATCTCGAGAGCAACGGGGCCGGCCACAAGAGTCACCTCAGCGCCGCGCGAAGCGCATTCTTCAGCAAGGGCAAAACCCATCTTTGCGCTGAAAGATTCATGAGAGGGATAAG
>JAMPDQ010000009.1 GCA_023665575.1 Candidatus Amulumruptor caecigallinarius
TCTTTATCCTTTTGATTCAGTCATATAGCTCGCTATATTCCTTCATCTGCAAGAATAAATCTGCGCCAAATTTGCGACCCCTGCTTTAATATTTTTGGAGAATTGAGTCTAAGAGTTTGTTTCTTTCTAAAGTATAAGGTTATGAATCGGAGTTTTTCAAGTTGCAAGCAACCTGGAATCTTAAATATCGGGTTTAGGCAGTCAGGCAGGTTAGTGAGATAACCATTGTAAATCTACAATGTAATTGTTGCTTATAAGCCGCCTCAAACCTCAAATCTTATAATTTTATGCGCTTCGTCAGTGCGATGATATTGATTGGTAGTTACCTTGTTTCCTGCAGTTCGGCCTCAGGCGATAAGGTTGCTTCTAATGTGGATAATAACAGTGATAATATGACTAAGACAATTTATTTTGCGGGCGGCTGCTTCTGGGGCACCGAGCATTTCATGAGTCAGATTAACGGTGTTGTAGACACTGAAGTGGGATATGCCAACAGTGATGTCCCCAACCCGTCATATAAGGAGGTGTGCACCGGAGAAACCGGTGCTGCAGAAACAGTGAAGGTGACATATAATCCCGACATTGTGTCAGTTCCGTTTCTGACACGACTTTATCTTATGACCGTTGACCCCACATCGGTTAATAAACAGGGCAACGACCGCGGCACCCAATATCGCACCGGAATTTACTATACCTACCCCCAACAGAAGAGTGAGGTGGCGGAAGTGCTCGACTCTTTACAACGCCAGCTCAATCATAAGGTGGCAATAGAATTGCTTCCGATTGAAAATTTCTATTCAGCCGAAGACTATCATCAGGATTATCTCAACAATAATCCGGGCGGATATTGCCATATCAATCCGTCACTTTTTAAATTGGCGCGCGAGGCTCGCGACACTGCCACGCTTTCACGTAGAAAGGCGGATATGAGCCGAGAAGAAGTATATGTGAAGCCGAGCGACAATCAGCTCAAGCGTATGCTCACCCCTTTGCAATATGCGGTGACACAGGAAAATGCCACTGAGCGCCCCTTTGATAATGAATATAATGACGAGCATCGCAAAGGTATATATGTGGATATCACCACCGGAGAGCCCCTATTCTTGTCTGACGACAAATTTGACAGCGGTTGCGGCTGGCCCGCTTTCAGCAAGCCAATCAGCGAGGATGTGATCAGCGAGAAAGCCGATTTTTCTCATGGCATGAGAAGAGTGGAAGTGAGGAGCAAGCGTGGAGACTCTCATCTGGGTCATGTGTTTAACGACGGACCGAGCGATCGTGGCGGCCTGCGATATTGCATCAACAGCGCATCACTGCGTTTCATTCCCGTTGAAGAGATGGAAGCTGCCGGCTACGCACGATTTATTCCGCTCGTTAATCGTCGCTGATGTCTTCCTGCTCCTTGTAGGTGTTGCGCAGAAGCTTTATGAGCATCACCATCACATGGTTGCTTGCACTCTCTATCACGCTGTTGCGGTTGCCCTCGAAATGAATCAGCTCTGTCACGGATTTGTCGCAATATCTGGCGCACATCCACACTGTGCCGACAGGCTTGAATTTTGTGCCTCCGTCAGGTCCGGCTATGCCCGATGTGGCCACTGAGCAGTCTGACTTCATCAATTTGCCGACACCTTCCGCCATCTGCTTTACAACCTCCTTGCTCACAGCTCCATATTTGCTGATATCACTGCGTTTCACACCCAACACATTCGCCTTGACATCATTGCTATAGCTCACCACGCTCCCTAAAAAATATGACGATGAACCGGGATTCAGCGTGATTTTGTGTGCAATGTTGCCTCCTGTGCAGCTTTCCGCACACGACACTGTCAGCTCGCGCTCCGCAAGAAGCTCGCCCAGCACCTGGCCAATACTTTTGTTTTCGCCAGTCACCATCTCTTCCGAGAATAGATTCTGCAGATTCTGATGATATTTATTCATCTTGAATCTCAGAAGTTCAACTCCGGTGTTTATGCCTGTCAGGGTGATGTTGGTGACAAGATTATCGGTGCTGATTGAAATCTTTACATAGTCCGGAAGCCGCGCCTCGAAGTGACGCATTATATTTTTCAATTCATCCTTTGTATAGCCGTATATAACGAGGTGGCGGGATTCTTTGGGTGTGTCGCGTTTGTCTGTCACTGGTTTAATATCTCTTTAAGATTATATAATCTGCTTTAATCTCATCCACTCATCCACTCATATCACTCATCCACTCATATCACAACCCTTGAATAGGGCGGAAGTGAAAGATCGCTTAAATCTTTGTTCAGATATTTATAATATCCGGCCATTGCCACCATCGCCGCATTATCTGTGGTGAATTTGCGTTTCGGGAGCCATGGTTTCACTCCGAGACTGATACAGAGCTGTTCCAATCTTGCTCTCACTCCCGAATTGGCTGAAACTCCTCCTCCGGCCGCCACATGCTTCACACCCGTTTCTGCTATCGCAAGTTTCAGCTTATCCATAAGCATCTCTATGATTGTGTGCTGAAGCGATGCGCATAAGTCGTGGATGTTTTCTTTTATGAAATCAGGGTTTTCTTTCATTCGGTCGCGGAGTGTGTATAGAAATGATGTCTTCAATCCGCTGAATGAATAGTCGAGCGCAGGCACATGTGATTTTGCAAAATGGAAGCTTTTGGGATTGCCGTTGGCTGCAAGCCTGTCGATATGGGGTCCGCCGGGATAGGGGAGTCCCATCACTTTCGCACACTTGTCGAAGGCTTCTCCGGCGGCGTCATCGATTGTCTTGCCCAGAATCTCCATCTCAAAAGGAGATTTGGCCAAAACTATCTGCGAGTTGCCTCCGGAAACAAGCAAACACAAAAACGGAAATTCCGGAACCTCATCCTCCTCGCTCTCTTTTATGAAATGTGACAGCACATGTCCGTGAAGATGATTCACATCAACCAATGGCTTGTTGAGCCCTATGGCCAAACCTTTGGCAAACGATGTGCCCACATGCAGTGAGCCGGGTAGTCCCGGACCGCGTGTGTAGGCTATTGCGGTAAGCTCCGATTTGTCGATTCCCGACATGCGAATTGCTTCCGAAACCACCGGCACGATATTTTGCTGATGCGCGCGCGATGCAAGCTCCGGCACAACGCCGCCATAGGCCTCATGCACCTTCTGGCTCGCTATGACATTGCTTTTCAATATGCCGTTGCTGATCACAGCCGCTGATGTGTCGTCGCACGATGATTCAATCCCAAGTATGTTCACACTCATATGCTTTTGTCAAAGGAGGTGGTTGTCCCCCCTTTCCGCAAAAATAACAAATTAATTTAGGTTTCGCAAGTTTTTGCATTCAGCCCTGTCTGTTGCCCGTCCGGCCAATCATTATGACGTTGATGTCGACATGGGTGAGATCCGCTGTTTGGGGGCGGTGGAGAGTATCAGCGGCACCGATTCGAGGGCGACACTGCTCGTGTCGAGTCCGTAGGCATCCTGCACCGACAGCGACATCCAGCGGAGTCTGTCGTGGGCCTTCAGCAGAAACCGCTCATGGCTGCGGCATGTGCTCGAGGCCGAGAAGAGCCTGCGTAGGATTATGAAGCGGAAGTCGCCCGATATGCCGTGTGCCTTCAGCGACGGATAGTTGCTCGTGAGCCCAATCTCTCCCCTCTTCACAAGATCCTCCACCACCTGGCGGAAATAGACATTGATCTGCGGATTGACATGGTAGCCGATATGGAAGGTCACGGCAAACATGCGGCCGGGCAGAAGTGTCTCCACCTCATATTCGAGCGTGTCGGGGGCATCGGAATATTCTATGTGGAGCAGCCAGTAGTGGTCGGCCCGCTTCGGCTGCTTGTTGACTATCGAATAGAGCAGCTTGGATTCAATTTTGTCGCTGGTCGGCGCACCGGTGAGATACACTATGTTTGACGAATACAGCGGTATCTCCTTGTCCTGGGATATGTCGCGTATCAGGTCGATCTTGTCTTTCATCGGGAAGTATTCCACATATTTCGAGCGGAGAATGCAGGAGCGGTACCATATTATCATCACGGCTCCGACGATAATCGCCACAAAGAGGCTGTACCAGCCGCCGTGAGCGAATTTTGTGAGGTTGGCCACGAAGAAGAGTCCCTCAAGCAGCAGAAAGAAGCCGGTCACGGCAAAGCACACCGGTTTGCCGAGTCCTTTCATGTGGAGCCAGAAGGCGAGCAGCACGGTTGTCATCAGCATGGTGATGGTGATTGAAAGGCCGTAGGCCGCTTCAAGGTGGGAGGAATCTCTGAATATAAAGAGCGTGGCGATGCAACCTCCCAACAAACACCAGTTTACCGATGGAATATATATCTGGCCTCTTTCTATTGTGGGATATTTTATTTTCAAATTTGGCCAGAAATTCAGCGTGATTGCCTGGGAGAAGATGGTGAAAGCTCCGCTTAGAAGTGCCTGACTGGCAATTATCGCAGCGAGTGTCGACATAAGGGTCATCGCTCCCACCAGTCCGTCGGGCACAATGGCATAAAATGGATTTATGCCTGCGTAATGTTGTGCCTTAATAAGATATGCCCCCTGCCCCAGATAATTCAATATAAGCATGGATTTTACAAACACCCAACCATATGTGATGTTTTTTCGCCCGCAATGTCCGAGATCTGAATAGAGGGCTTCAGCTCCCGTGACGCATAGAAAGACTGCCCCGATTATCAGAAACCATTCCGGTGAGCTGACAAGCAGCTTGATGGCATACCAGGGATTGAACGCATAAAGCACGTGCGGACACTTCACAAGCGAAATCGTCCCGAGTGTGCCGAGGGTGAGAAACCAGAAGAGCATCAAAGGTCCGAAGAGTTTGCCAATCTTGCCGGTGCCCATCTGCTGCATCAGGAATATCAGCAGTATTATGAAGATTACGATTGGCAGCACAGGTATGTGGGGCGCGACCAGCGAGAGTCCCTCCACCGCCGACGACACGGTGATGGCCGGCGTAAGCATGCCATCGGCGATCAGCGCGGCGGCGCCGAGAGCCCCCACGATGTAGAGCCATTTGCGCGAATGGTTGCGCAGTAGGGAATAGAGGGCGAGGATGCCTCCCTCACCCTTGTTGTCGGCGCGCATCGCAATCATCACATATTTCACAGTGGTCTGTATGGTGAGTGTCCATATCACACACGATATCGCCCCGAGCACATAGTCGGTGTCATAATCGGACTTCACACTCATTATGGCCTTCATTACATAGAGAGGGGAGGTGCCGATGTCGCCAAACACGATCCCTATAGCCACAAGTATTCCTGATGCCGACAGCACATGTTTTATGCTGCCCCTGTTTTCTGAAGTCATGATATCGTTATAGCGGTTCTTTCTATGGTAACATCTTCGTGTCTGTAATGGTTCAGAGTCTGTTTCATCATAAAATCAACATTAGTGGAGGCTTGTTTTTTGGAATTTTTTATGAAACGCGGCCTAAAAAAAGTCTGCGGGCCGGTCAACTGCCCGCAGACTCACTGCATTTATAAAATTTTCGGATTTCTTAACGTATCACCTTCATCACGCGCATTGAGCCATCGGCCATATACACATTTATGATGCTGATTCCCGGTTCGAGTTGCACATCCGCGCGCTGACCCGACACCGCTGCATGACATGGGAGCCGTTTGCCGTCGATTGAATACACTCTTACATCCTTGATGATGCCGGGGGTGACAATCAGGGCATTGCCTGATTCGTCTACAAGAAGTTCGCATGTGTTTTTATCATTGGACACTGTCTCGACTCCGGTTTCAACATCATCTCTATATTCCACATTGTAGTCGGGAGTCGGGGCTACTGTAATGCCATATATGCCATTGTTGTTGCCCAAGGCTAAAATTTTCCCGATTTCAATCTCCATTGCTGAAGTTTTCTTTTTGGGAACAAAATATATAGCCTTTTTGTCGCCATATCCGCCAACCTCTGCGCCAAGCACTCTCCAGTCAGTCACTTCAGTGTGAGCCACAGTGGAACTCTTGGCACGCCGGGGACTCTCGGCAAACAGTGTTCCAAGAGTGTCGGATGATGTTTCCTCCGGCCCATAGAGACGAACTTTCATCCATTCGCCTGCAGTGACATCGGCAACTTCTACGCTATTATCCATAATGATGCCAATCTTTTCCTTTTCTGAAACCTCGCGTCCCAGTTCGATACGGAACACCTGTCCGGCACCCACATTGGCTGCATTGCCCAATTCAAAAGCGGTGTTGAGATCGTCATCAATCATAAAGTCAATGTTCTGCAGCACATTTGCAGCTTCCACCACTCCGGCTTTGAGCGGAATCGCCGTGGCATCCTTGTAAATCAGATCATGACGGTCGCCTACTGCCCAGTTCTCGTTTACATTCTCGGGGTCAACCTCCTCCACGAATGCACCATATATACGCACTTCGTTGAGCTGGATATTCGCCACACCGCAGTTCCACAATGAGAATTCATTAAATTCATGTTCTCCGGCGGGCACAAGTATGCTGTAGCGCTTCTTTGTCACGGGTTTGTTTCCAATCAGCTCAACACCCACTGACGCATTCTCATCAATGAGATACCGGTATGTATCCTTGCCATCATCGCAATATGTTCTTATCTGAAGGAAATTAAGCGCATTGATGCCTGCGAATGATTCTGTCTCTTCTATTATGAAGCCAATTCGCAGAGGCTTGGTGGTAAACTTGTTTTCGGTTGTGCCGAAGCATTTGCCCTTGGCATGTTTCACACCAATCAGGATGTTGTTTTGTGCAAGTTCAATCCCTTTCTGAGCCTTTGCGTAGGTGGAAAGCTTGCCGTCAAGAATGGAATCGGGAGCCTGCAACACTTTGTCTATTGCAATGAGCTGGCCGGTTGTCACATCATGCGTGTTGAGTGTAACCTGATATTCTTTGGCTTTCCCCTTTTCATTCTGTAATATAATTCCGTTTCCGATGATGTTTCTTATTTCTTCCGCATCAGATTCCAGTATGTTTACATCTCTATTGTGGCTGACCACATATGTGACAGTCTCAATGCAATTGGCATGGTCGTTGCCTCCCTCTTTATCAGCCGGCACCTTATATGTCAATACATACTCACCATCTCTCAATACGGAATTATTTTCATCGTCAGAATCGGTCAGTGTGCCGTCTTCAGCCAGAATTGCTTTGGAACCTTCGGGAGCACTGATAAGCTTCCACTCAAGTTCTTTGGCAACTTCCTCATTCCAAACGGGCTTGTATTCTGATATTTTCTCATATCTGGATGTGGAGATGGAATTGCCTTCATCTCCTGCCTTGTAATATTTTATCAGTTTCTTGTCAAGAATAATCTTTGAAGGAATTCCAAGCTCACATTTATGGGGAACTTCCACCGGAGGGGTAATCGATGCGTAATAGACATTGGTTCCTCCGAGATTCACAAGACCATCGTTGATGTCGAGTCGAACTCCCGAGAAGTCGCAGGGAGCAATCATCGACACAATCTGCTCTCCGGTTTTGGCCACGTCAAGCTGTAGCACTGTTGCACTCAGCACAATCTTCTTCGAGTCCCAGCCTATTTTTGTTATGTTGCCGTCTTCATCGCGAACCACATTATTACGTGTGAAGAATGTGATGGTGTTTCCGGTGCCCAAGCCAAGGTTAAGCACTTTGGTGCCTTTAATTTTGAAGTTGACGCGCGAGCCTTTCGGGAAGAGCTGCCTGTCATCGCCCGGGGCGTCTTTTCCCTTGGCGTCAAGTTTTACCTCTGCCCAGCCCATGCCGAGAGTGAACAGACTTCCGAGATTTGTAAGATTCTCTGAATCTTTCTCGTCGCCGATAAATGCACTTTTCACATTGTCGCCATCATGCACCTCTTTGCCCGAAGGATGTGCCACTGTCTGATATGACAGCACATAAAGCTCGTAATCCTTTCCGGCAGTCTTCATCTTTTCGTTGTAAGCCTTGCGGCCGTTTGAGCCGAGGGTTACCTCTCCCTGCTCTTTTCCCACAAACGCATAGTTGATCTTCAGTCCGTTGCCTACCTCCAGTTTCAGTCCGCCGGCTGTGTAGAGACAAACCTCATCAAATACGACGGGCGATTTGGCCTTGAGGTCGTATGAACCGCGGCCGGAATCGATGGTGATAAGCGAAAGGTCAAGTCCCGTGCCGTTTTCTCCGGCCACGGGAACAACTGTCAGGAGCTCGCCGTCGCGATAGAATCCGATGGACAGCATCTCGATCAGTGAGAGTGAGAGCACGCTTGTGCCGCTGCCTGACGATAGGTTGAAGCCGGCCTCGGTGCCGCGCGCGTAATAGTGCTTCTCATCGCGCACCGACACGAGGGGGGCGGCGGCGAGTTTCACATTTGCCACGCTGACGAATTCGGCTGCCTCATTAAGGTCGTCGCCCATCATCTTGTCGAAGTGGTCCTGCACATTCACCACCGAAGCCAGGGATCCGTTGGCCAGGCGATTGATGTTGCAGTCAACGCCGGTGAGCGAACGGCGTCTCTCCATATACACCAGGTCGTGGTCTATACTGCCTCCCCCTTTTTTTGGAATTGACAATTTGTCAGTGTCTTTCCTTGCCTCATTATCGTGTAAAACAGGCTTCCAATCATATTTCAATGGTTTGTCTCCATTCAGCTCCTTGTCGAGCATGCCGGTTTCATCACTTTCTGCAGCAAATTCATTCATTATGTCTTCGGCTGATTGGGAAATGACGAATTTCATCACCCATTTGTTCTCGGCCACAGACCCATCTTCATTCTTTGCCGGGCTCAGATATATTTTTCCATGGAAATTGCCGTCAGGAAATGTGATATGCTTGCCACTGGATTTTGCATATTCAAATGTTATCTCTTCACCGGGTCGGTCATTTTTACCCTCTACCGCAAACTGCGAACTTTTAACCTTTTGTGCATGAGAATTCGTTGAAATTGTTTCGCCTATCTTAGGTAATTTGTATGTAAACTCAATCCCTTCATCTGTGGTTACATTAGGCACATTCAAAAAATATTCATAATCATATTGCTCTTTAAACTCGTTGATGCTGAATTCGAGATATGATTTAGTTGCTTGAGTAAGATTATTCCCACTGGTTTTTGCTTTTGTAATGTGCATGAACACGGGTGCATACGGAAGGGGTTCAAGTGTGGTCTTGTAAGTGTCTCCATCGCGAACCACCTTGACCGAGCCAATCATCTGTGCAGTGGCCTTGGCCACATTGTCCATGGTGAGACTGCATTCCGTGTTGTTGCATACCTCTATAATCTCACTTTCCTTGTGTAATGGTTTATAGTCTGTGATAGTGCCGATGTTAAACAATTCATCCTTTGGAATTTCGATGCGGTCAATCATATAGTTGATTCCATCAAGAGTGCGCATCTCTATTGGAAGCGTGCTTGTCTTAATTTCGAAGTGGCGTTTTGCATTTGGTCCCCAATTGCCCTCTTCCATATACCGGAAATATAGGGATTTCGCGAGGGTATAGCCGGCGGTTGATTCATCCGGCATGTTGAAGATCATTGTGCCTTTGGCAGCATCGGCTATCTGATACACCACCGACCTTTTGCCGTCGTTGCGGTCAGATGCGGTATATACAGACATTTCCCCACCCTCCTGCAGCATTTCGATATGCGGGAGTTCCGCCAGATTAAGTTTGTTGTCGGATGTCATTGAATAGAGCCGGGGATAGTCGCTGGCCAACACCCAGAGGGAGCCGGCTTCGATTTCTATACTCTCTGGAGTGGCGTATCGGCCTTCACCGGTCGGCGTCAGCTCGATTTGCTCCGTCACCTGATATATCTTCATGGTGACAGCACCTTCTGTTTTCTCTTCACTCACCACCCTGTAAAGGCTGAGCGGCGCGGCATGCGCCGACATCGCTCCGAGAATTAAGAACATGAAGGCCAGAATAGATAATGTTTTGTTCATCATGTTGGTTTACATTAAGTTAATATATTGGTTTGTTTAGTTCCAAAATGGACTGTGCCGTAATTTTTGTTTCTTACGACACAGCCATAATGTCAGAAGGCTTATGAGATATAAACCGCAGCTTCACAGCTACATCTTCTTCATTACTCAAAACTTAAAACTCATGACACCACTTCTCCCCATTGCTCTCAACAAGGAAAAAGGAGTCGCACTTAGAAGATAGATTTCAAACTGAGGTGCAAAATAAAGTATTATTTTTATATCACCCAAATATATTTGCATAAAAGTGTGCAGCACGTATAAAGATTATCAGACCGCAAGTGAATGCTCTTACCTGTGAAAGCATTAAAGCCTTGACCCTCAAGGGGACAAGGCTTTAATATAATTTCATTGGGTCGCGCTTGGGGCAACCTTAATTTTGCTTAGAAATATGTTTCCAGTGCATAGTTGATGTTTTCAAGCACATAGTCAATCTGGGAGTCGGAGGGGTCGAGTGCCTTTGCCCGTTCAGCTATGTTTTTGGCCTCCTGCCAATAGTTTTGCTTGATGTTGTCGCGAGCTTCTTTGTTCGGGCCCTCAATCTCGTTCCATTTGGCGGATCCGATGGTATAGAGTTTCTTGGCTGCATTCTTCAGTGTCTCAATGTCGGCATTTTCAAAGCCTGCGGCCTTGCGATAGTCGGCCTCCGAAGCTTCGTTGTCTCCCTTGCGGTCGTTCACAAAGCCGCGAAGACTCAGAAGGAAGGGCTCTTCTTTCACTGAGAGCTGCTTGTTAATGAGCGCGATGGCGTCATCAAATTTCTCCTGAATTGTCAATGAATTCACGAGATTGTTGAGAAAAAGGGGATTGGCAATTCCGAAACGGTTGAATCCCTCAAGGGCAACATCATAGATATTTGCCTGTGCCTTGTCAGTGAGAGTGCTGTCTTTGCTTGCCATGTTCTGCCAGCATGCAATTTCATATACGTAGCTCTGGGGATCGCTGATGCCGGCACGGCGGGCTTTGTGGAATGCCTCTAATGCTTTCTGAAGGTCAGCACCTGAATAAGCCGCGATTCCTGCATAATAATAGGCAAGAGCCCTGATGGTGTCGGGAGTAGCCTTGATCTCCTTGGTGGCATATGGCATTGAGGGGAGGTCGCCATATATCATGAATGCGTTATAGGCATCGGGGAAATATTGCTTCGCATTGTATAGCTCGCCGGCATAATTGTAATAATCAGCGTGATGTCCGTTGATCTGTGCCACCATCTCCTTGGAATATTTCGGTTTCACCTGACCTTTTTCATTTGGAATTGAGTCGAGGGGGAGAGCCTTATTGTAGAAATTGTATCCGTTAATAAGTTCGCGGCCCATTGCCACAACATCAGCTGCGGGATCCTCGGGATTGACGGCACGCTTTTTGGCAGCCTCCTCGAATGCTTTATATTCAATTTTGCCGGCTACATTATATGTGTGCACATTATCCTTTGTTTCGGGATTCTGCATTGCCTGTTTGATAAGATTTCGCGCATCCTCGATTTTATCGAGCTTGCCGGCAAGTTTGTTAGCCTCTTCGACTGCTTGCTTCTGTGCGCTCATGCTGCCAACAGCGCAAACGCATAAAGCGAAGGTCATGATTTTTTTCATAGCTATGAATTTATTGGGTTAATATTTCAAGATATTATGTTGCGGGCAACTCTTCCGCTTCTTCTTCCTCATCGCGGGCTGACTCAACCTTGCATACGGAGGCAATCACATCGCCGCGCTTCCCGAGATCAATAAGCTTTACACCCTGTGTGGCGCGTCCCATCACACGCACATCTTTCACATGCATGCGGAGTGCCACACCGCTCTGATTGATTATCATCAGATCATTGTCATCGTTGACATTCTTTATGGCAACGAGTTCTCCCGTCTTTTCAGTGATATTCATTGTCTTGACTCCTTTGCCACCGCGATTGGTGATGCGATAGTCATCGAGAGCGGAGCGCTTTCCGTAGCCGTTAGCTGATACCACCATAACAGTTTCATCTGCCAAACCGTTCATCGTAATCATGCCCACAATCTCATCATTCTCATCGATTGTCATTCCTTTCACACCGGTAGATACGCGTCCCATGCTTCGCACTGTGTTTTCGTTGAAACGTATGGCACGTCCGGAGCGGCTGGCAAGAAGAATCTCCGACTCTCCGTTGGTGAGTCTTACGCTGATCACTTCGTCATCTTCGCGGATGATAATCGCGTTCACGCCAATGGCACGCGGGCGGCTGTATGCCGAAAGTGATGTTTTCTTGATTACACCCCGTTTTGTTGCGAATATCAGATTGTGAGTGGTGTTGAATGCCGGATCTGTGAGCCCTTTTACGCGGATAAAGGCGTTGACACGGTCATCCTGATCAATCTGAAGCAGATTCTGAATTGCGCGCCCTTTGGAATTCTTGGGCATCTCCGGAATTTCATATACTTTGAGCCAATAGCATCTTCCTTTCTGAGTGAAGAAGAGCATATGGTTGTGATTTGTGGCCGGATAGATATATTCAATGAAATCCTCATCGCGCGTGCTGCTCCCTTTGGCTCCGACGCCGCCGCGGTGTTGTGCGCGGAATTCGCTCAGCGGTGTGCGCTTGATATATCCGAGATGGGAGATTGTGATGATCATCGGGTCATCGCTATAGAAATCTTCCGAATTGAAATCTCCTGAGAAGGGATTGACCACTGTGCGGCGTTCATCGCCATATTTGTCGCGTATTTCAATCAGCTCCTCCTTCATCACCTCACGCAGCACATGGTCATTGCTAAGAATATCGTTGTAATGGGCTATAAGCTTCATCAGTTCCTCATATTCGCTGCGGAGTTTGTCCATTTCAAGTCCGGTGAGCTGGCGCAAGCGCATTTCCACGATGGCGCGGGTCTGGATGTCATCCAGCTCGAAACGTTCCGACAGTCGCTCGCGGGCCTCTTCTGTGGTTCGGCTGCTGCGGATAATCTGAATCACCTCGTCGATATTGTCTGTGGCAATCATAAGTCCGCGCAATATGTGCGCGCGCTCTTCTGCCTTGCGAAGGTCATAACGGGTGCGGCGAATCACCACCTCTTTGCGGTGATCCACAAAAGCCTCGAGAATTTCTTTGAGATTGAGTGTCTTCGGGCGACCGTTGACGAGCGCTACATTATTCACGCTGAATGATGTCTGCAACTGTGTGAGCTTGAATAGCTTGTTGAGCACCACTTTGGCATTCGCCTCCTTTTTTATGTCTATTACGATATTAATCTTGCCGCGGGCAGATGTGTCGGTGATATCGGCAATGCCGTCTATTTTCTTCTCCTCTACAAGCTCTACGATGCTTTTCACCAGGTCGCTTTTCACCACGCCGTAGGGTATCTCTGAAATCACGATGGTGTCATGATTGCCCTCCGATTCAATTTCTGTCTTGGCGCGAAGGATAATGCGGCCACGGCCTGTCTCGAAAGCGTCTTTTACACCCTGCAGACCGTATATTTCGCCTCCTGTGGGGAAATCGGGCGCTGTGATGTGCTCCATAAGCCCTTCCACATCGAGTTCGGGATTGTCAATCAATGCCACGGATGCGTTGAGAGCTTCTGTCAGATTGTGGGGCGGCATGTTGGTGGCCATTCCCACGGCGATGCCCGATGCTCCGTTCACCAACAGGTTGGGAATGCGGGTGGGGAGCACGGAAGGCTCTGCAAGCGTGTTGTCGAAGTTGGGCACAAAGTCAACCGTTTCCTTGTCAAGGTCGCGAAGCATTTCCTCTCCCATGCGGGCGAGCTTCACCTCCGTGTAGCGCATGGCAGCCGGCGAGTCGCCGTCGATTGAGCCGAAATTGCCCTGACCGAACACTAACGGATAGCGCAGTGACCATTCCTGGGCCAGGCGCACCATGGTGAGATAAATTGAAGAATCGCCGTGGGGGTGGTATTTACCCATCACCTCGCCAACGATTCTGGCCGACTTCTTGGTGTCGCCTGAGAAGGTGTTGCCCAATTCATTCATGCCGAACAGCACACGACGGTGCACCGGCTTGAAACCATCACGCACATCGGGAAGCGCCCGCGATACAATCACCGACATGGAATAGTCGATATAGGCGCTTTTCATTTCCGATTCAATATTAATCGGAATTATCTTGTCATCTCCTTGCATCTTATATTTCAGAGTCCGTTATATATTCATATTTCAATTTGCAGACAGTTTGAAATATGTGGTTTATATTTATGGCATATGGCATATGGCATATGGTTTGTCACTTACAGTTTGAAAATTATCAACATTCAAACCGTCAGCTTCCCAATTCCCGGCTGCCGGCTCATCTCGTTTTATTTTCTTTGCCACTTATTAAATCATGCTTGAACATCCTGTCTTGAATTACAAAATTACAAAAAAAAATAAAAAAAGAGAGGGGAAGCTCTCTTTTTTTAGGTTTCAAGTTTTAGGTTTTAGGATCCCGATTCCGGGCTCCCGATTCCCAATCAGCTCACTGCCGATTCATAGTCGAGTGTCAGTTTGTCATCGCCATCCTTGTAGCTGACACGTATTGTGCCGCCGATATTTCCATCGGCTCCGAGCTTAAGCATCATCTCTGCCAGCTCATCTTCAAGATATTTCTGTATGGATCGCTTGAGCGGACGAGCTCCGAAATTCTTGTCGTATCCCTTCTCTGCAATGAATTTCTTTGCTTCATCTTCAAGCTCCATGCGGAATCCGAGCTTTTCCACCCGCCTGTAGAATTCCTTCAGCTCTATGTCAATAATGCTGAAGATAGCTTCTTTATCAAGCTGGTCAAACATGATGATGTCGTCGACCCTGTTGAGGAATTCCGGACTGAACGCACGATTCAGTGCCTTGGATATCACACCATGTGCCACGTCTTTCGAAACTGTAGCCGTGTTGAATCCTATGCCACCGCCAAATTCTTTAAGTTGGCGTGAGCCGACATTGCTCGTCATTATCAGTATGGTGTTTTTAAAATCTATCTTCCTCCCGAGAGAGTCGGTGAGACGCCCTTCATCCATCACTTGCAACAACAGGTTGAACACATCAGGATGCGCCTTCTCAATCTCATCGAGCAGCACTACTGAATATGGCTTGCGTCTCACTTTCTCCGTGAGCTGTCCACCCTCCTCATAGCCTACATATCCCGGAGGCGCACCTACAAGACGCGACACGGTAAACTTCTCCATATATTCGCTCATATCCATGCGTATAAGGGCATCCGATGAATCGAACAAATATTCGGCAATCTTTTTGGCGAGATGAGTTTTACCCACACCGGTGGGACCCAAAAACATGAACACTCCGATTGGCTTGTCGGGGTCTTTCAGTCCGATTCGGTTGCGCTGTATGGCCTTCACCACTTTCCTAATGGCATCATCCTGTCCGATTACAGCACCCTTCAGCGCATCGCCCATTCGGATAAGGCGTGTGCCTTCGGCCTGGGCAACACGCTGTGTGGGCACACCCGTCATCAACGCCACCACCTCGGCCACCTTTTCGTCGTCTACCTCCTGACGCTCTTCGCTGAGACTCTTCTCCCAGTCGTCCTTTGCCTTGTCGAGCTGCTCTTTTGCCTTCACCACTTCATCGCGCAGCGACGCCGCCTTCTCATAATCCTGAGCTTTAGCGGCACTCAGTTTTTCGGCGGTGAGCTCGTCGATGCGCTTCTCCATGTGCTCTATCTCTTCGGGCACCACAATATTTGTGATGTGCACGCGGCTGCCCGCTTCATCAAGGGCATCAAGGGCTTTATCGGGGAAATTGCGGTCGCTCACATAGCGCTCGGTGAGATTCACACACGCTTCAAGTGCCTCATCCGTGTATCGCACATTGTGATGATCCTCATATTTTTCCTTCACCTGCTTCAGAATCTCAAGGGTCTCCTCGGGAGATGTAGGGTCTACCATCACCTTTTGGAAGCGGCGTTCCAGAGCGCCGTCTTTCTCTATATTCTGGCGATACTCATCAAGGGTAGTTGCACCAATGCATTGAATTTCGCCGCGGGCGAGCGCCGGCTTCAGAATATTGGCCGCATCCATTGAACCCGGTGCTCCGCCGGCTCCCACTATCGTATGAATCTCATCTATGAAGAGAATTACGTCGGGACTCTTCGCAAGCTCATCGAGCACAGTCTTGATGCGCTCTTCAAATTGACCGCGATATTTAGTGCCGGCCACCATGCCGGTCATGTCAAGTCCAATCACACGCTTGTCGAAGAGAACGCGCGACACTTTGCGCTGCACGATTCGCAAAGCCAACCCTTCCACTATGGCCGACTTGCCGACACCCGGTTCGCCAATAAGCACCGGATTGTTCTTCTTGCGGCGCGAAAGAATCTGAGCGAGACGCTCTATTTCTCGTTCGCGTCCCACCACCGGGTCGAGTCTCCCTTCAGCAGCAGCCTTTGTCATGTCATATCCATATTTGTCGAGAGCAGGTGTGTCGCTTTTGGCAACGTTCTTGCCGCTGCCGCGCGATGAACTGCCGCCGCCCGCATTGCGCGGACTGATAACATCTTCATCTGCATCATCATCTTCAAACTCGCCCGCACCGGCCTCGGGATTAGGCATGCCGGCGGCTCCGATGCTCTGTATGGAAATATCGAAATTGAGATATTGATCCTTGATAGATTGCAACACACTCGAATCCATAGCGCGCTTGTCATGAATCAGCGCCAGCAAAATGTGCTCGCTGCCAATCACATGCGCATTCATCTTGCGAGCCTCCGAAGTGGCAAGTTGCAAATGGCGTATTGCCGCCATATTAATATTATATTGCTGCTCAAAGAGGGTAGTGGTTTCTCCAGCCGCATGAGGCTCGGAAAGATACTCCTCAAGTTCAGTTACGATTTTATCAATAGGCACATTAAGTTGCGACAAAATCTTAAAAGCATAGCCATCGCGCTGGCGCAATGCGCCCAAGACAAAATGCTCGGAAGTAATCACCGGCGAATTAAAACGCTTGGCCTCACTCAGAGCAGTCTCCAGCATCGGACGGAATTGCTTCGAAAAATCATTCTTCATTAACAAAATATTTATCAGAGATTTTATTCGGCAAGCCGGATAAAATTGGTTTTCAGTTTATCTTTCTAATTAAAAAGTTCAACTTTCGCAAATTATCAACTTGCAAAAAAAACAGGGGGATTGGAGGTTGGAGGTCGTTTTTTAGCAACAATTATATTTTAATTTTACAATGGTTATCACACTAATCTCCCTGACTGCCTAAATCTAACTTTCAAGATTCCAGGTTGTTTGCGACTTGCGAAACTTGAGTTAATAAAAATTAGTTTAGACAACTTCGGATATAACAAACACCGTGCCAAATTCCCAATGCCACTGCCTAAAAAATGTTAATCGAACAAATTCTGACGATGGGGTTATTTCAAATGAGTGAGGATATCTTCTGTGATTTGCGGGGCTGTGAGGCGGCAGGCCACGGCGAGCTGTCGGGGAGCGTAACGGTCGGCAAATTCTTTTTTGAGGCCGTAGCATTTCACGGCCATGACGCTCATGCCGTAATAGCGTGCTATCTTCTCTCCAAATCCACCGTCAAGCACACCGTCTTCAAGTGTAATTACAAGGCGATGGTCGTCTTTCAGCTGATCTAACAGCTCTGTGTCTATGCCACTCAAGTAGCGCGGATTTATCAGTGTTGCCTTAATTCCCTTTTCAGCGAGTGTGTCTGCCGTCTGTTCACCGAGCTGATAGAAAGAACCGGCTGCAATGATTGCCACTTCACTTCCTCGGCGTGTCACTTCATATTTGTTGAGTTCTGAATAATCTGCCGGGTATTCCCTGCCTGTCTCTGTCACTCTCATTGGGACTCGAATCGCCACGGGGTGCTCTTCCTGATTCATTCCCCAATCGAGCATCGCGAGATATTCCTCTTTGCATGTGGGCGCAAGATACACCCAGCCGGGGATGTTGCTTATGAGTGCAATGTCAAACCAACCCAGATGTGTCATGTCGTTCATTGCATACATCGAACCATAGAAAATTCCAAGCACAACAGGAGTGTTGTTGATTGCCACATCTTGCGACATCTGATCGTAGGCGCGCTGAATGAATGAACTGACCACACCGAAGAATGGCTTCGCACCCCCTTTCGCAAGTCCGGATGCCAGACCCACTGCCTCCTGCTCGGCAATGCCGACATCAATAAACTGTCTGCCCATCTCTTTGCGGCGTTCGGGTGTGAAGCCTATTGATCCGGGCGTTGCGGCTGTTATTACCACCACATCCGGATCTTTCTTTGCCATATCAATAAGATGATTGGCTGTTATATCATCGTAGCTTTCTGATTCACTTATATTGAGCGGATTCCCGGTGGCGAGGTCGAAGGGGGCGCCATAGTGGAATTCCTCCCGGTTTGCCTCTGCCGGAGCATATCCCTTCCCTTTTTGCGTGGCAATGTGCACTACAATAGGATGGTCTATATTCCTAACGCGCTCAAAAGCCCTGACAAGTGATTCAACATCATTGCCATAAGCCACATAAAGATAGTCGAAACCGAGCGACTTGAAATAATTTGTCGGTGATTGTCCGTCAGTTTCGCGCAGACGACGCAAATCATCATATATACCACCATGATTTTCAGCTATCGACATGTCGTTGTCGTTGACAACCACGATAAAATTTGTTCCGAGCTCGGCGGCGAAGTCAAGTCCCTCGAAGGCTTCTCCTCCACTAAGCGAACCATCTCCAATCACAGCAATGACATTCTCCTTGCCTCCCTTGATGTCGCGGGCCTTTGCAAGGCCTCCGGCCAGGGCAACAGAGGTTGAGGTGTGTCCGATTTCAAAAAGGTCATAAGGACTCTCTCTCGGGCATGTGTAGCCGGTTACATCGTCATAGTGGGCAGGGTCAATGAAAGCTTCCATTCGACCGGTAAGCATCTTGTGGATATAGCTCTGATGTGACACATCAAACACTATCTTGTCTGTGGGAGCATCAAACACATAATGGAGGGCGACAGTGGCCTCCACCATTCCGAGATTCGGACCGATATGTCCGCCGTGAGCGCTAAGTTTGATGAGCAATGCCTTCCTTAATTTGTCTGACAAATCTTGCAATTCCGAAACACTCAGTTTCTTTATATCTTTCGGTGAATGAATTTCTTTCAGTTCCATAACATTAGTTTTAATTGTCATTTTGGAATGTTTTAAACTATTTGCCCCATAACAGCGGGTCACATATACATAACAAATTGTAATCGCGTCAGTTTGCACTGATTGGTGTCATATGGTAGCCCAGTGCGTTCAATTCCACCGACATCCCCACAAGATATAGTTGGTGCAGACATGCCACATAACCACCGAATGCTGCTTCTGTGCCTGCTTCAAATTTCTCATGAAGCAGCATCGAATATACTCTTGAAGCACATCGGGCCACCATATCCACGATTTTCTCTTTCTTTTCGCCTGTATAGCCCAACACGCCTTCCACCACTGCATCATCCATATCATCGTATCCCCGCATATCGCGAATCTCTTCGTAGCAATCTGTCTTGTTGGAATATTTTTCCCAATCAGTATCCCAATAATAAGCCATGGCCATACCCACAAACATCATCCAACCCAAGGAAACGACCGGATAATCCCGGAATTCTCTAACGCCATCGGGCGCATACGCACGAGCAATTTCACGCCATTTTTCTTCTACATCAGGACATTGCGGCACTTGCTTGTCAAGCGCATCTTTCTCCACGAGATAGTCAATTAAGTCATTGCGCACGCGCTCTTCAAAATAACTGATTTGTTCCTTATTTTTTTCCATTGTTTGCTATTTTTTATAGTAGCAGATTAATTAATTCAAGTTTTTGCATGTCTGCAACTTGCAAAAAAAACATGTCATTGTAACAATTTACATCATGTTATTATAACGGTTGACATCATGTTATTATAACGATTGACATCATGTTATTATAACGATTGACATCATGATTATAAAACTTCATACCCCAAATTTAACTAATGGAGCCTAATTACTAACCTTACCGCACACAAAATGTAGGTTGAGTTGTTAAATTTTAAAAGTTGTTGTTTTTTATGAGAAATACTATATATAGCCGTTTCAGATATTATGTCGAAAAACAGCCTGACTCTGTCGCAATTATTGAAGATAAACGCAGTGTCACATATCATGAACTTGACAAATTGGCAGATGCAATAATTGCCGGGTTTTATGACAAACATTACGGATTCATAGGAATTGTCATGTCGCACGGCATTGAGATGGTTGCAGCGATGCTCGCAGTGCTGAAAAGCGGTGCGGCCTACGTTCCCGCCGAAAAATCGCTCCCGATCGACCGAAGGAAATACATGATGAAAACAGTCGGTGCGGAATTGGTGATTGACGATGATTATTGTCGAGGCGTATCGCCTGCAGATGCTGAATATGAAGACAGTTCCTCTCCTCACAGTCCGGCTTATGTCCTTTTTACATCCGGCACAACCGGGCGTCCGAAGGGCGTTGTGGTAGAAAATCATAGTGTCGTTAACTATGCCCAAGCATTTGAAGACGAGTTTCACACCAGACCGGGTGATGTGATGCTGCAATATTCAGTGTGTTCTTTCGACATCTTTGTGGAGGAAGTATTTACAACCCTTCTCAATGGAGCCACACTTGCCATCCCGCCGGAAGAGGTTATCAGTGGCGGAATAACTACTTTGATGAGTTTTGTGGAGAGGCTTGGCGTGACAGAAATCAGCGGATTCCCATATTTGCTCGCCGAGATGAACAAGCTCGAAACATTGCCGAAATCATTGCGTCTGCTTATAAGCGGAGGAGATGTGTTAAGAGAGACTTATATCGATAAGATTCGCCACATGGGTCCGGTAATTTACAACACTTATGGCCCCTCAGAAACAACGATATGTTCAAACTATTATCGCTGTGACAACAGTGAGCCTCTTGCCGACGGCACTTTCCCTGTGGGCCACCCTGTAAATGGTGTGTATGTGAAAGTAATGGATAACAAGTTAAAGGAACTCCCGCCCGGAGAAGTTGGGGAAATCTGCATTTTCGGCGAGGGTGTGTCGCGTGGTTATATCGGTAATCCCCCGGAAAATCGAAATTTTGTCACACTTGGTGACGGCACGCGGATGTATCGCAGCGGAGATATGGGGTATATCCTTCCTGACGGCAACCTTGCTTTTCTTCACAGACGCGATGACCAGGTAATGATTCTGGGTAAGCGTGTGGAGCCTGAAGAGGTGGAGAATGTTCTCAATACGTGCCCCTGTGTGGAACGCGGCATTGTCCGCGCTTTCTCAGATGACTTCGGTCTGGCTTATCTTGTGGCATACATTGTGCCTCTTGATAAAAAAGAATGCACGCTACACAACATAAAGGAATATCTGAAATCGGAACTTGCGGATTTTATGTTGCCCGAATTCTTTGTTGAGGTGAATAAAATTCCCGTCAACCGTCATGGCAAGGTAGATATGGATGCTTTGCCGATTGTAATGAAGGAAGGGGGGATTAATGATTGATATTCGCATTACAACAGATGTTGAAGAATTGATGAAATGGCGGGCCGAAGTAATCCGCAATGTTTTCAATGTGGAGCCATTCCGGACGCTTCTTGAGGAAAACGAAAAGTATTATAACACTCATTTGCCCGATGGCAGCCATCTTGCAATTGTGGCATCTTCAGATGGAAAAGAAGCAGGAGTCGGATCAATATGCCTTTCAGAAGAATTGCCTTCTCCCGACAACCCTGCCGGCAAATGCGCTTATCTGATGAATATATATGTGCGGGAAAAATTTCGCAACCGAGGCATTGCAACGATGATAATAGAGCATCTTGTGAATTTGGCAAAGAGTCATGGTTGCGGAAAAATATATCTTGAATCAACAGAAATGGCAAAACCGCTTTACCATGAATGTGGCTTTGCGGAGATGAAAAATATGATGAAACATGAAAACTGAAACATTTGCAGTCGGTTCCTTGCAGATCATGGCAGCTGTAAATCCGGAATATGAAGATATTGCATACATTCTGTATCCGCTTGACATATTGAGAGATTGGATAGAACCGACCGCCCAAAAATACAAAGTGTCAATTGCTGTGATTTCAAACATGAATTGGGACAACGATCTCACTCCGTGGCCGGCCCCCGGCGAGTCAAAGGGGTGTGCCGATTTTAAAGGGAATGCTCCCGAATTTCTGAAAACATTGATTGGAAACGTTGTTCCGAAAATTGACCGCCGTTATTCACTGCCGAAGCGCATGGAGCGAACTTTGGTGGGAGTTTCGCTTTCCGGTTTGTTCACCTTGTGGCAGTGGGCTCAGATTGATACCTTCAAGAATATAGCGACTCTTTCAGGGTCATTCTGGTATGAAGGCTTTGAGCAGTGGGTTTTCCGGCAGTCATTTGCCGGGAAGAGAGGGAAGTGCTATATTCTGCTCGGAAATGAAGAACCCTACAGCAACATACCTGCTTATCGCAAGGTGGGCCGTTGCACGGAGAATATCGTAGGCTGCCTGCATCGTCAGGGTGTGGAAGTGATTTACAACATTGTGCCCGGAAATCATTACCAGTTTGCGCTGCAACGCCTCAACAAAGCATTCGGAAATTTATATGACACTTAGCCGGTATCTCAAATCTTGAGCTATAGGCCTGAACAAAACACCGGGCGTTTTGTGATTCATCATATTTTGACTAATTTTGTGTTGAATAGTCGTTCATGAAAGTGAATCTCAGAGCGTGTTACAGGATATTAAGAAGTTTGCTTTTCACCATTATAGCAGTGGTGGTGTTTCTTTATGTCGGGCTGTATTTGGCAATGTCAATCCCTTATTGTCAGAATATTATAAAATCAGAAGCCGAAAAGCAGCTGTCTGATTTTCTGGGAGGGAAGGTGAAAATCGGCAATCTGAAGATTGCACCCTTCAATGAATTGCGACTCAGGCATGTGTCAATATATTCGCCCCGGGGTGAAAGATGTGTGTCGGTGGATAATCTTGGTGCGGGGATTGAATTGTGGAGATTAATCACAAAGGGAAAAATAAATATCGTTTATGCCGAGATAATTTCTCTTAATGCCGACATTCGCCAGTCTGCCGAGGGAGAACCACTGAATATTAATTTCCTGATTGAGGCCTTTAAACCAAAAGAAAAGAAAACTCCGCCACCAAAATTCGATGTTTCAATAAGAAATATTGTGATCAGGAAATCCAATGTTTCGTTCAACCGCGATTGGAAGCCGAAGAAATCCTACGGCACATTTGATGTGAATCATATCGACATATCCGGCTTTAGCGCTGATATCGCGCTGCCTTTGCTGACAAATGACAGATACGAAGTGGATGTGCGCCGAATTGCACTGATTGAAAAATCAGGCTTAAATATAAAATCGCTTTCATTCACATCAGCTATCACCCCGAATAATCTTTCTCTCAATGATTTAAAGATTGTGATGCCGGCAACTGACCTGTCGGTTGAAAATCTGATACTTGAATATGACGGATTCCGGGATTTGACGAAAGCACTGACGGAATCTGTTCATAATGTCAGGCTTGTAGGCTCGCCTTTCACTCCTTCTGATTTCGCATTTATTCTGCCGAAATTGTCTGACTTCCCGAATCCTTATAATCTTCAACTTGCGGCATCAGGAAATATTGATAAAATTGATGTAAAGACACTGAAATTAAATGCCGACAGATCTGCTCTCGATTTGGATTTCTCCGGCAATATATACGCTCCCGCAAGCCCGTCAAAGCTGGCATGCGATGTCAGGAAGTTGTCGGTATTCGTGCCCGCATCTTTACTGGGCAAATGTCTGAAGGTGTTTGATGCCAATGAAAATATTCAGAACAGGATAGCGGCTTTGCAGGATATTAATCTGGATGCAAAGGGGAATTTTAGCATCGGTGATAAAGTGTGCGAAGGAAATTTATCAATCAATACGGGTATCGGTGATTTGAAAGCTGAAGGACGTGGAGCTTGGAGCAGCGCAGGCAACATTAACTCGGAAGCGAAGGTGTCAACAACTTCATTCGATGTAGGCAAACTTATCGGAAAAGATTTTCTCGGATGTGCAAGCGCAGATATTTCAATTGATATATCGGGAAAAGGAAAGGAAATATCGGGAAGGATAGATGCTGATGTTCCGTTTGTAGAATATAACGGAAATCGGCTGGATAATATAACACTTCATGCACAAAAACAATTGCAGGATTTGACTTTGGAATTTGTAATCGATGATGAGGCGGCAAGTCTCAACTCATTTGCAGAGGCTTCAATTGCAGGAGATGACACTCAAATTCATGTAGACCTTGCCATAAACCACCTGCAGCTCGGGCAATTGATAAGTGCGTCAATGCCCGGGGGAGCGACTGTTAAAGGGAATGTGAATGCCGATATTTACGGGAAAAATCCGGATGATATGACCGGAAACGTCAATATGTCAAATCTGTTGCTGTCTTTAGGAGGTAAAGTTCTTGATATTGACAATATAAAGATAGTGGGGGAGCGCAATGCTGACATCCGGCTATACAGCATTGACTCAGATTTCCTAAAAGGAAAATTGTCGGGAAATTTTCAACCCACTGAAATGTCGGCTGCCATCCAAAATTTATTGCATCCGGTTATCCCCTCGTTTATCCCGCTGCCTTCCGCAACGAGTGTAAGCGGGGAATCGGAGTTCAATATGGAATTCACAATTTCACCCGATGAAAAGCTTTATTCATTTCTAAACACGCCCATACGTCCGGCCACAGATGTTATAGTGAAAGGTGAATATTCGGAAATGTTGCAGGCTGCATCAGTGACACTTGAGGCTCCATATATAATCCGGGGGAAAAACAAACTAATCCGCAACACATCTGTTGCGCTCGATATTCAGCAACAAAAGGGCGCCACTCTCACGGCTCACACCATATTCCCCATGAAATATGATGAATTGAAGCTGAATGTGAATGCAAACGGAATTTCGGATCATTATAATGCGTATATTAAATGGGAGGGAGAAAAGCATCTTGAAAACAACGGAAATTTGTCGATGGGTATGGATTTGAGGCGTATCCTTCCCGGCAATACGCTTGAAGTGGAGGCTGTGATTGAAGAATCACACTTCCGACTTGGTGATTCCGATTGGAATGTGAATCGCACGAATGCAAGTTTTGACGGCAACCGGCTGCAGATTGACGGCCTGCGTGTATGGCACGGGATTGAATATGTCGACATTTCCGGAAAAGCTTCATCCGACCCATTGGATATAATGAGCATTGACCTTAATAATATCGACTTATCCTATGTGTTTGATGTGCTGAATATCAATTACGTGGATTTTGGCGGCTTTGCAACCGGCAAGGTTTTTGCCTCTGAGCTTTTCACAAAGCATCCTGTGGCTCGCACTGAGCGCCTTTTTGTAAAAAATCTCGAATACAACAATTGTGTGCTTGGCGACGGCAATCTGGAAAGTCATTGGGATAATGTCAATAAGTTAGTGGTAATAAATGCAGACATTGCGGGTAATGAAGACTCACGGGCGAAAGTGAATGGCGGCATATATGTGGCTCGGGATTCTCTGAGCTTTGACTTTGATGCGAAAAATATAAATGTGGAAATGCTTCAGCCCTTTATGAGCGGATTCACATCAAAAGTGTCGGGAAAAGCCTCCGGTAAAGTGAAACTCTACGGCACATTTTCCGACATAGACCTCGGCGGCTGGGCTTATGCAGACCCGATAACAATGCATGTTGACTATACGAATGTAGACTATACGGCATCCGACACTGTTTTCTTCAAGCCATGCAACATCGTGATTCCGGAGCTGACACTGCGCGACAAATATGGTAACACCGGCAAACTGAAGGGGGAAGTGAAGCATCAATATCTTCATAATCCGTCATTCCACTTTTCACTGACGGATGCGCGCCATCTGCTTTGTTTCGACACACAGCGCACACCTGATGTAAATTGGTACGGGCATGTTTTTGCCGATGGGAAAGCTGCTATCTATGGATTCCCCGGTGTAGTTGGAGTGGATGTGAACATGCAAACCGCGCCACAGTCTGTGTTCACACTCGTGCTTGATGAAACGCAAACTGCCGCCGACTATAACTTCCTGACATTCTCCGACCGTAAAAAACAGGAGCATATTCAGGCCACACGCGTTGTTACATTTGAAGAGGAATTCTATAACAGACTCAAGGAAACATTGCGCGAAAAGCCTGATGTGTTCAAGCTGAATTTGCTGCTCGACATCACTCCGCAAGCCGATGTTGTGGTGATTATGGACCCGGAAGCCGGTGATAAAATGGTGACTAACGGCGCCGGAGCACTGCGTATGCAATATAGCAGCGACAATGACAATTTTGAAGTGTATGGCAAATACACTGTTGAAAAGGGTTCATATAATTTCAGTCTTCAGGATCTGATACTCCGCGATTTCAAGATCAAGGAGGGGAGTTCCATATCGTTTAATGGCGATGCATTGCGTGGTGTGCTCGACATTACGGCCGCCTATCGTGTCAACGCAAACCTCTCCGATCTTGATGAGAGCTTCATGACCGACCCCGATCTTAACCGCACCAGTGTGCCTGTGGATGCTATGCTTAAGGTGTCTGGCGAGATGCAGGCCCCCGACATCAAATTCGACATCTCGCTTCCTACAGTGACATCTGAAGTGGAGAGAAAGTTGCGAAGTATTATATCCACAGAAGATATGCTCAACAGGCAGGTGGTGTATTTGCTTGCTCTCAACCGGTTCTATACCCCGGAATATACCGGAGCAAAACAGGGAGGTGAGCTCGCCTCGGTGGCATCTTCCACGTTGTCATCTCAAATTTCAAATATCATCAGCTCGCTCACGGATAAGATTTCGCTCAGCCCATCATTTAAGAGTGAGAAAGATGATTTCTCGGACATAGCAGTTGACCTGACCCTCTCGTCATCATTGCTCAACAACCGACTAATTCTTAACGGAAATTTCGGCTATCGCGACAAAAGCACATCGCAGACAACGTTTATTGGGGATTTCGATATCGAATATCTTCTCTCGCGCGACGGACGTCTTCGCCTTAAAGCTTACAATCATTTTAATGATGCGTCATATTATCTGAAGTCTTCACTCACCACACAAGGTGTAGGACTTATTTATAGAAAGGAATTTGACAATCCGTTCACATTTCTCAGAAAAAGAAAGAGTGAAAAACGAGATTCTACAGCCAATGAAATCACAAAAGAAAAAAACACCCTTGAAAAAGATTGAAAGCCTGATTAGCCGAATGGGCAGCATGCACGGCACGACCGGCATGGCGTTCAGCGGCGGCGGAGCCAGGGGCTTTTCGCATATCGGAGTGATTATGGCAATGGAAAGATTCGGCATTGCTCCCGATATAATTTCGGGTGTGTCTGCCGGTTCTATTGCGAGTGTGCTTTATGCTTCGGGGCTTTCACCCCTTGACATGAGACAATGCTTCGCTGATGCCAACAAATTTGCCGACTATAGAGAATGGACTCTGCCTAAAGATGGAATCTTCAAACTGACAAAATTTGCCAAAATGCTTGAGGAATGGCTGTCTGTAAGCAATATTGAGGATTTGAACATCCCCACAGTGATTTGCGCCACCAATCTTGAGCGCGGCACACAAATCGGATGGAGTAAAGGAGAGATAGTTCCGAGGGTGATTGCAAGCTGCAGCATCCCGATTGTTTTTTGTCCCATAGAGATTAATGGTGAGCATTATGTTGATGGCGGCGTGCTTCACAATATCCCCGCCTGGGCCATCCGGGATTATTGCGACACTTTGATAGGATGCAATTGCTCCCCCCTGAATCCGGAATATGTATATAGAGATTCGCTTCTTGACATAGCAATCCGCACTTACCAGCTCACGGTGAAATCGAATGTGCTGCTCGACACGCGTCTTTGCGATTATATGATAACGCCGCGTAAACTAACACGGCATAAGATATTTGACATGTCGGCACTCGATGATGCGATAAAAATAGGATATGAGGCTGCGTGCATGGTTTTTGACAATATATATTCATAAATGGAAAGATTAATAATATATCAGGCGTTCCCACGCATTTTTACCAATACAAACTCCACATGCAAACCATGGGGAACTTATGAGGAAAATGGCTCCGGCAAGCTCAACGACATAACCCCACGGCTACTTAAGTCGTTAAAAGACATGGGTGTGAATTGCATTTGGCTCACAGGAGTTGTTGAGAATGCCACAATGACCTCCTTTGCCGATGGCCGCATACCGGCCGATAATCCCAATGTTGTAAAAGGGCAGGCGGGCTCGCCTTATGCCATAAAGGATTATTATGACGTGTCTCCGGCAATCGCTGCCGACATTGATAAGAGAATGAAGGAGTTTGAAGATGTTGTGAAACGCACTCATGAGGCCGGCATGAAACTGATTATCGATTTTGTGCCTAATCACACCGCCCGGGTGTATCATTCAGATTCCGCTCCCACGGGAGTGAAAGATTTCGGGAGCGATGATGACATAACCAAATTCTTTGCACACAACAATAATTATTATTACATCACAAATCAACAGTTCTGTCCGGATTTCAATATAGCGGCACCCGGCACCATCCCTTATGTGGAATTTCCTGCAAAAGCCACGGGAAATGATTGTTTCAGCGCATATTGCCACAAAACGGATTGGTATGAAACCGTTAAACTAAATTATGGATATGATCCCGGTGACCGCTCAACACATTATGACCCTATTCCGGATACATGGTTGAAAATGCTAAGCGTATTGAGATTCTGGGCATCAAAAGATGTCGACGGTTTCAGATGCGACATGGTGTTCATGGTGCCGCAAGAATTCTGGCATTGGGCAATTCCAAATGTCAAAAAGGATTATCCGGAGGTGAAATTCATTGGTGAGATTTATGACACAAATCTTTATTATTCATTCTTGAATTATTGCGGCTTTGATTATCTGTATGACAAGGTTAACCTATACGACACACTCGTGGGTATAGAATGCCACAACACATCTGCAGCTCGTCTCACATACTGCTGGCAATGCGTGGAAGGAATGGGTAATTCCATGCTCAATTTCCTCGAAAATCACGATGAAGTGAGGTTTGCCTCGCGTGAATTTGCAGGTGACCCGTCAAAAGTGACTCCATATCTTGTGGTCAGCTCAATGATATCTTCCGGACCATTTATGATTTATTATGGTCAGGAACTCGGCGAACCTGCACTTGACAATGAGGGCTTTGCCGGTGACAACAACAGAAGCACCATTTTTGACTACTGGAGCTATGACACACTGCGCAGATGGTACAACAATGGAAAATGCTCTGTCAGCAGGTTGACATCTCATGAAAAGTGGCTGAGAAAACTATATTCCAAAGTGCTCAATTATTGCAATAGCTTGCCGGCAATACGTGAGGGTGAATTTTTCGACCTGATGTATGTGAATTTGCGTAATCCCGGATTCAATCCCCATAGGCAATATGCATTCATACGTTACGACCATGATGAGGCTTATCTGATAATTGCAAATTTCGACAGCATGAGCGTGAGCGTGTCGCTGAGCATTCCCGATCTCGCATTTGACATGTGTGGAATAGCGGAAGGTGCGTATGATGTGAAAGATTTGTTGTGGGGCAAAAACCATAGGTTTGAGTTGCACCGCGCCGAAAATTCACTCTTTGAGATAGGTGCTTACGATGCTTTGATTCTGCCGCTGAAAAAAATTGTGGCAAAAACATGTTCTAATACAAAATAAATTCCTATTTTTGCACCAGAATCTAAACATATATCCCCAATGAGTAATACCCTTGCGCCGATTAAGATTTTTGCAGGTGAGAATTCAAAATATCTTGGAGAGAGCATCTGCAAAGAACTCGGAATCGAAATGGGCAAAATGAACAAAGAGCGTTTTGCCGATGGCGAATTTGAAGTGTCGTTTGAAGAATCAATTCGCGGAGCTGAACTTTATCTTGTTCAGTCAACATTCCCTACAAGTGAGAATCTGATGGAGCTCCTCCTGATGGTTGATGCGGCAAAACGTGCATCTGCAGCCTCCATTTGTGCTGTTGTGCCATATTTTGGATGGGCGCGACAGGATCGCAAGGACAAACCGCGTGTATCTATCGCTGCAAAACTTGTGGCTGACTTGCTGAGCGTGGCCGGCATCAACCGCCTGATTACAATGGATCTTCATGCAGACCAGATTCAAGGCTTTTTTGATGTGCCGGTGGATCATCTTTATGCATCTTCTATCTTTATTCCATATATCCAGAGCCTGAAGCTCAAGGATATGGTGATTGCATCTCCTGATGTCGGAGGCGCAAAGAGAGCAAACTCCTATGCCAAATATTTTGATGTGCCTCTGGTGCTTTGCCATAAGTCGCGTGCAAAAGCCAATGTTATTGCCACAATGACTGTGATTGGTGATGTAAAAGACAAAAATGTAGTGCTCGTGGATGATATCGTTGATACTGCCGGCACCATCACCAAGTCGGCAGACTTGCTTATGGCTGCCGGAGCAAAATCGGTGCGTGCGCTATGCAGCCACCCCGTTATGAGCGATCCTGCCACAGAACGCATCCTTGACAGTGGACTCTCTGAAATAATCTTTACAGATTCAATACCATATGTCAGAGAAAATCACAAAGCCACAATTCTTCCTGTTGCCAAGCTTTTCGCTGACACAATCCGAAGAATTCACAACAATCAGTCGATTTCATCGCAATATCTTTTTAAATAAATATCAATAGAAGTTGCGCAAACATTCGTTTTGCGCAACTTTCTGCATCTGAAACATTAAGGGAATACGGTGTGAATCCGTAACAGTTCCCGCTGCTGTAAGTCTCATCATGGATTTTCATGATGATATCGCAAAATGTCACTGGAAAAATTTTCCGGGAAGGCGCGATATAAAGATAAGTCAGAAAACCTGATGTTTTAATTCATAAAGTTTTGATCCCGGGATTTGGATTATGATTTTGCTTTGTAGCATCATTGTTTGTTTTCAATCCATTTCCTGTATCAAAACTTTGAATACAGGAATTTTTTATTTACTATATGTTTCATAAAAAATTTAACATGCCACCCCAATGTTGATTTTTTTATGAAACAGACACTTAATGATTATAAACAATGAAAAAATCAATTCTACTTCTTTCAGCTGCTCTTATCGCAACGTTTCAGGCAAGTTCCGCCGAGCAGATTATCACACTTGATTTAACAAAATCCACTACGCCTTTGCAATTCAATGCAGAAAACGGTTCATGGACCGGCACATATGACGATGATGCGGAGTCTATTGAAAGCCAGTGTTTCTCGTTTGTTCATAACGCTATGGGTGATTATGACACATGGTGGGGATTCACGGCATCAAATTCGGCCGACAACAAGCAATATGCCAACGCACTTGAGCATCAATGGAGCAATATGGCAAAGGGCGGCATAAAGCTCGCGGATGACGGCTCTGTTGCGCTTGACGAATATGGTGCCCCGGTGGTTAGCGCCGAAGTGCCTTATATTGTGGGATATTACAATGTATATATGGGACGCCGTCCTAACGATGTTGTATTCAACGATGGCAAAACTTATGAGCCACAGGGTGTTTATATTAATCTTAACAGCTATGCATATTATGCTGTTGAAGTGGGCGATAGCTTTACCACACCATTTCATAACGACGATTCATTCACTCTCAAGATTCATGGCGTGTCGCCGGATGAAACTGAAACGGAATTGTCTGTGAGCCTTGCATCATTCACCAATGGCGACTTCACAATCAATCGAGGTTGGAAATATGTTGACCTAACATCGCTGGGAAAGGTGAACGAGATTTATTTCACAATGGAGAGCACAGACACCGGTGCTTATGGCATGAACACTCCCGGATATTTCTGTCTTGACAAGCTTTCTGTGAAGGCTTCCGATTCGGGAGTTGATGCGATAAATTCTGACAGCAACACAAATATCAGATATGATCGTGCCAACAAGATTATATATATTGACGGAGCAGATTTCACAATGATTCGCAATATTGACGGACAGACTGTAATGGCCGGTGAAAACGGGAAGTTTGATATATCATCTCTTGATGCGGGTGTATATATCATTAGTGCCGGCAATAAAACTTTGAAAATTGCAAAATAAATGCAGTTCCCAAGAGTCAAACTCGGCCATACGTATCAGATTAATAGTAATATTAGATTTACACTTAAATGACTTTATACAACCATAACGTATGCGTCACACTGGCTTTTGCAGTCAGTGTGATGCTGTTTTCATGCAGCAAGGATGATGTGATTGGTTATGACGGTGATGGCCCTGAGATTATTCTTGACAGCGACACCGGTGTCTACACCGCTCACCCCGGCGAATCGTTGACAATCGCTCCGGAATTTAAGAATGTCAACCCCAATGATATTTTGTGGATAGTAGATGGCATTACGGTCAACACCGGCCCCACATGGACTGTCATGTGGACTGACCCCGGCGAATATTACGCCACGATTGAAGCTTCATCAGGCTCAATGAAAGTGAGTGAGGATATCCGCATAGATGTGATGCTGCTCACGCCCCCTGTGATTTCTCTGACGCTGCCGGATGGCGGATTATGTGTCGCTCCCGGAGTGGATTGCATATTGTCTCCGGATATACAGCATGACGATATGCCTGATTTCTCGATAAAATGGCTGGTTGATAACGAGATTGTCTGCACTGAAAAGTCATATACCTTCAATCGGCAGCAGCCCGGAACTTATCATGTGGAAATTGTTGCTTCGAATTGCGATGGTGACTCTTATAAGCGCTTTGACATAATTGTGGGCAACAAAAACTCCTATACGGTCATGTTTGTGCCTACATCTTATGCTGCAAACAGCACGGACAGATATGTATTCAATCATCAGAAAGTGTCTTTAAGCCCGTTTGTTTCCGGATTTAAATCTCCACTTTACATTTGGGAACTGGATGGTGATGAAGTTGAATGTCATGCCCCGGCGTTTACATTTACGCCCGATGGTGCGGGTGAACATATTGTAAAAGTGACAGTCACAGAAGGAAGTTCAGCTCCCACAATGAAGGAAGTAAGCCGTAATGCCACTGTATTGTCGAATGGAGCTTCTGCGGAAGTAAAGGTGATTTGTGTCACTGCAGATGAGAAAGACAGGCTTCGCCGCGCTTCGGCCGCCTCCTCTCCATATATGACAAAAGTGTTTGAATATCTGCCCGCGCCCGGACAAATGATAAACGACCTGACATCTGTGGGCGGGATGACAGGAGCTGAAACCACTCTTGAGGCAGCGAACGCATGGGCGTTAAAAAGATTGCAGAATAAACTCTTTGTTTCTCTCGGAGCATTCGGTGGATATATCACAGTCGGTTTTGACCACAGCATCACCTCAACCAATTCAGATTATGACTTTTATATAAGTGGGAATTCTTTCATTTCGCCTAATGGCTCAAGCAATGAGCCGGGCATCGTGTGGGTGATGCAAGACACTAACGGAAACGGCCTCCCTGATGACGAATGGTATGAGCTGATTGGCAGCGAAAATGGCAAGTCTGGTTCAATTCAGAATCTTGCAATAACATATGAGAGGCCCTCTGCTCCAAGAGCAGATGTCGGCTGGATAACATCCAATGGCAACACCGGAGTGGTGAAGTTTGTTCCGTTTCACACACAAGACTCATATTATCCTGCATGGATACAATCTCCACGAATCACTTTCTATGGCACACTCATTCCCTCCAACAATTCGCAGAACCCTTCTACCGGATATTGGACAAACGCACCATACGGATGGGGATATGCTGACAATATTGGCTCAGACAACCTCAACAGTGACACCTCCGCAAAGGCGGAACAGCGCACCGGATTTAAAATTTCCAATGCTGTTCGTGTTGACGGAAGCAAGGCCAATCTGATGTATATTGATTTTATCAGAGTGCAGACAGCTGTGATTGCCAATTCCGGAGGATTGGGTGAGATCTCTACAGAAGTTTTAAATTTTGCAGACTATTCACTCGTGAAGTAACATATATTATGAAGCAGACTCTTATTTTTATATTATCCATTGTGTCGGTGCTGATGCTGCAGTCGTGCATGAAATGGGATTATGATTATCAGGAGGAAGACTTGTCATCACCGGGTAAAGGACTTTTCATATGCAATGAAGGAAATTTTCAATATAGCAATGCTTCTCTTTCATATTATGATCCGGAATCAATGATTGTGCAGAATGATGTGTTTTATCGTTCCAACGGAATGCGACTTGGCGATGTTGCGCAATCAATCACAATTCATGACAATAAGGCATGGATAGTAGTGGATAATTCTCATGTGATATTTGCCATTGATGTGAATAATTTCAAGGAAGTGGGACGCATTGAGAATTTCACCGCCGCCCGTTATATTCTCTTTATTAATGATGAGAAAGCATATGTCACGCAACTTTGGGACAACAGAATATTCGTAATCAATCCCAAGACATATCAGATCACCGGTTACATCGAAGTGCCGAACATGACGATGGAGACCGGCTCAACAGAACAAATGGTGAAATTCGGTAAATATGTGTTTTGCAATTGTTGGAGCTATCAAAACCGTATAATAAAGATAGACACGGAAACTGATAAAGTTGTCGACGAACTTTCGGTAGGCATTCAACCGGCATCAATTGTGTTGGATAAATATGACAAATTGTGGACAATAACTGATGGCGGTTACCCCGGCAGTCCTTATGGATATGAGGCCCCAAAATTATATAAAATTGATGCACAAAGCTTTCAAGTGGAGCATGTCTTCAATTTTCGTTTGGGTGATTCTCCGAGTGAACTCTGCACAAACGGAGATAGAAGCGAAATCTATTGGCTGAATGATGATGTATGGAAAATGAATGTAAAATCCAATCGTCTGCCGCTCAGACCATTGATAAAATATCAGGATACGAAATATTATGGTCTTACCGTATCGCCATATAATGGAGATATATATGTGGCTGATGCAATTGACTATCAGCAAAATGGTATTATCTACAGATACACTCCGGATGCCTTGCTAACAGACAAATTCTATGTGGGAATTTCTCCCGGTGCCTTTTGCTGGAAGTGAATTTGATACTTAAGTGATTTAAACCAAGACTCCGTTAAAAAAATTTCAAGGATTGGGGCCGGTGTTAAAACCTGACTTCAATTTTGCAAGTTGCAAGCAACTTGCAAAGGTTGGGTAATCCTTTATACTGTTTTAAATGAAAGTAAATATATTCGCGGCATATGGTCTGATGCTTATCTTCTCAGCTTTATTCATTTATGATGAGGCGCAGGCTCAGAATGTGCATAAATTGCAGGAATTCGTAGTGGTGGGTGAACGTCCCATGAAGGATATCGGAATACAAAAAACATCAATTGATTCTCTCGCATTGAAAGAGAATATTGCGCTCTCAATGGCAGATGTGCTCACCTTTAATTCTTCTGTCTTTGTGAAAAGTTATGGCCGGGCAACAATGTCAACCGTTGCTTTCCGCGGGACATCTCCCAGCCATACGCAGGTGACATGGAATGGCATGCGTATCAACAATCCGATGTTCGGCATGACTGATTTCTCCACGATTCCATCTTATTTCGTAGATGGCGCAGCACTTTTGCACGGCACATCATCAGTGAATGAGGCCGGGGGTGGACTGGGGGGACTTGTAAGACTCTCGACATTGCCGGATGTTAAGAAAGGACTGAATGCACAATATGTGCAGGGGATTGGTTCGTTCAAAACATTTGATGAATTTGCGAAATTTTCTTATGGCAATAATCATTGGGACGTGTCGCTGCGTGCTGTGTATTCTTCATCTCCCAACGATTATAAGTATGTGAATCATGATAAATTAATCAACATATATGATGATGACCATAATATAATAGGCAGATATCATCCTAAAGAGCGAAACAAGTCGGGCGCTTACAAGGATTTTCAAATTCTTCAGGAGGTATATTTCAACACACGCAAGGGAGACCGCTTAGGGCTTAATGCCTGGTATATCAACTCTAACCGGGAGTTGCCAATGCTCACAACCGATTATGGCGAGGAGCGTGATTTTGAAAACAGACAGAATGAGAGCACATTCCGCAGCATATTGTCATGGGATCACCGAAAAAGCAAATGGAAATCTACCTTGCGCGCCGGTTATATTCATACGGATATGCGGTATATTTACCGACGCGAGGTCACCGAAGGCAACTGGTCATCAATGACCGATGCCCGCAGTCGGGTAAACACTATATATGGTCAGGCAGACGGCGAATTCTATCCTTCGCGCTCTTGGGTTTTTACGGCTAACATTTCAGTGCACCAGCAGTTCGTAAGGAGTGAAGATCGCAAAATAATTCTAACGGATGGAGATAATGCCATTGTTGGATATGATAAGGCAAGAACTGAGTTTTCAGGATCTATATCGGCAAAATGGCAGCCAATAAATCGAATCGGCCTGTCGCTTGTGCTCCGAGAAGATGCTTTCGGCGACAGATGCGCACCAATAATTCCCGCGTTTTTTGTTGACGCCCTTCTTTCGCCTGCGGGAAATATTATGTTCAAGGCATCAGTGTCGAAAAATTACCGATTCCCAACGCTTAACGACCTTTATCAGCTTCCAGGAGGGAATCCTGACCTCAAGAGCGAACATGGAATAAGCTATGATGCGGGATTGAGCTTCAATGTGGGCAGATTCGGTGTGTATACTTTGAGCGGTAGCGCCACCTGGTTTCAATCTTTTATAGATGATTGGATACTCTGGCTACCGGCTACAAGGGGATTCTTTTCTCCCAGAAATGTAAAGAAGGTGAAATCTTATGGTGTGGAGCTGGCTGCAAATCTTTCGGTGCAGTTCTTTAGAGACTGGCTGCTTGATCTCAACGGAAACTACTCATGGACACCATCGATAAATGTGGGTGAGAAACTCTCGGAGGCCGACCAGTCAGTTGGAAAACAGCTGCCATATGTGCCGAAGCATTCAGCGTCAGTGACAGGGAGATTGTCATGGAAAACATGGGCATTCCTTTATAAATGGGCTTACTATTCGGAGCGATACACAATGTCGAGCAATGAGCATTCCCTTTCAGGGCGTCTCCCGAAATATTTCATGAGCAATGTGTCCCTTGAAAAAGGACTCAGCTTCAAGCCACTTGACCTGCAGCTGAAACTCGCTGTAAACAATCTTTTTAACGAAGATTACCTCTCTGTGCTTTCGCATCCGATGCCCGGTATAAACGTTGAACTCTTTATCAGCATCACTCCGAAATTCGGCAAGAAATAATTGCAAACGATTTGCACGAATGAGATTGTATCTTTGCAGTGTAAATCGTTTGCAATATGAACAAAAAACAAAAGAACATGCTTGTCCGCATCATAGCCGCATCGGTTATGACTATCGGATTGCTTTTTATTGATGTTGAGGGATGGATAAGGCTTTTTTTATATCTCGTTACATACCTTGTTATCGGATATGACATTCTAAAAAAGGCCGGACTAGGAATTATCAGGGGCAGAGTGTTCGATGAAAATTTCCTCATGGCTGTGGCTACTGTTGGAGCCTTTGCTCTTGCAATATATGAAAAAAGCGGCGACTATCTTGAGGCGATTGCCGTGATGCTGTTTTATCAGATTGGTGAATTTTTCCAAAGTTACGCCGTAGGAAAAAGCCGCCGCAACATAGCGGCACTTATGGATATTCGTCCGGACTATGCCAACATAGAGCAGAATGGCCAAATTGTAAAAGTGGATCCCGATGATGTAATGCCGGGACAAACAATCTTGGTGCAACCGGGAGAGAGAGTACCAATCGACGGCGTTGTAATTTCAGGAGAATCATCACTCAACACCTCGGCGCTGACCGGGGAATCGCTTCCGAAGGAGGTGCAAAAGGGAGATGATGTGATAAGCGGCAGCATAAATCTGTCGGGTGTATTGAAAGTTCGCACAACAAAGGCGTTTGAAGAATCTACAGTTTCCAAAATTCTCGAACTTGTGGAGGATGCCGCATCAAGAAAATCGAAGTCGGAGAATTTTATAGCAAAGTTTGCACGCATATACACTCCTGCAGTGTGTTTCGGGGCATTGGCTCTTGCTCTGTTGCCCCCCTTATTTCTTATTCTTTTCAATGGTGCACCATGTAGTTTTTCAACATTTGAGACCTGGGTATACCGAGCATTGGTATTTCTTGTGATAAGCTGTCCATGCGCCCTGGTAGTAAGTATTCCATTATCATTTTTTGCCGGCATCGGAGGTGCGAGTCGTGAGGGTGTGCTTGTGAAAGGAGCCAACATACTTGAGACTTTGTCGAAAGTCAGAACAGTGGTGTTTGACAAGACAGGCACACTTACAGAGGGAGTCTTTGAGGTGAATGCCTTCCATGATGTGAATGATTGCGACATGGATGGAAAGAAAGCTTTGCTGCTTGAATATGCAGCGCTTGTGGAATCTTCTTCATCGCATCCGATTGCCAAATCATTGCAGAAGGCGTATGGTAAAAGGTTAGATTTATCTCGCTTGAATAATGTTAAGGAAATTGGAGGGAAGGGGATTACAGCCAAAGTTGACGGCAGGGACGTGGCAGTCGGCAATGAGAAGCTGATGCGCGATATTGGATTGAAGCCCTGTCTTTGCAAAACAGCCGGAACGATAGTGCATCTGGCGATAGATGGGAAATATGCCGGACATATTGTGCTGGGAGATGTGCTGAAGCCGACATCTGAGCAGGCAATCTCCGACCTTCACAAATCAGGAGTGTCGAATACGATAATGCTTACGGGCGACACGCACTCAATAGCAAATCAGACAGCTGCTGTGCTGGGAATAGACAAGGTGTATGGAGAGCTGTTGCCTGCTGATAAGGTGGCAAAGCTTGAGCAGATACTTTTAAATTCAGAGGATGGCGCAAAAGTGGCATTTGCAGGCGACGGAATCAATGATGCTCCGGTGTTGTCGCGTGCCGACATTGGCATAGCCATGGGAGCCATGGGAAGCGATGCGGCTATAGAGGCGGCGGATGTTGTGCTGATGGATGATGACCCGATGAAAATCGGAATGGCGATCCGCATCTCGCGCAAATGCCTGAAGATCGTATGGGAAAACATAGTCATGGCCTTGGGGATAAAAGGAGTTTGTCTGATTCTCGGCATCTTCGGCATTGTAAACATGTGGCTTGCCATATTCGCTGACGTGGGTGTTATGATATTGGCTGTGCTCAACGCAATTCGCGCTATGTATGTGCATAAAATATAATTAATTTACATGAAATAATATGGAGCAAGCAGACGTCCGCTTGCTCCATGTTTTTTGTGTTATTCCATGCAACGAAACAGTGGTTGATTATAAATTGCTTTCAAGTGTGAGAGCCGCCACTTTGAAATTGTGGCCTTCCACAAACCGGATTATCTCATCGCGTTCGCGGCCGGGTGCCACATCAGCCTTGATACGCACAATGGCATTGTAGGCGGAGGTGTTCGACTGATACAAATGTCTGTAGCATTTCGCGATATCATCGATAAGCTCATCGCTGAATGTGCCCCTGCGAAGAATAAACGCATTCACACCATAATATGAGATGGGATTGTGTGCCATAATCACGAATGGCGGAACATTGTTGTTAACGCGACAACCGCCCTTTATGAGCACCCAGCGTCCCACTTCGCATTTTTCATGCACAAGCGAACAAGACGACAGGATTGTATATGATCCGATTTTGCAGCTTCCCGCAATCTTCACAGAATTTCCAATCACAACATGGCTTCCAATCTCGGAGTCGTGAGATATATGGCTTTGTGCCATTATAAATGAGCCCTTCCCGATCTTTGTGCTTCCTTTTTCATGGATGCTGCGGTTGATAATCACATGTTCACGAATAGTATTGTTATCTCCGATTTCCACATAGCTTTCCTCCCCCTTCCACCGGAAATCCTGGGGTGTGGCGCTTATGATGCAACCATCGTAAAATTTATTGTTTTTTCCGATTCTTGCACCCGAGAGTATGCTCACATGCTGACGGATTTCGCATCCGTCGCCTATTTCAACATTTTTGTCAATATAGGCAAAGGGATGCACTGTTACATTCTCTCCAAGTTTGGCTTCGGGATGCACAAAGGCCAATGGACTGATAGTTGACATGATATTTAAGATTTTGAGTTTGTTATATAAAAAATTAACATTAAGGGGCGCATGCATGATCCGGATTTAACTCTGCAGAATCAGGAGCATGCCGGACGATGTGACTGATTCAAGGAGTCAATCCCGTCCATGCATGCGAGGCCAATAGTAATTTAAATATACAACAAACATATGATTTATTGTTAATTCATATTTCGCAAATTTCAACTTGCGAAAATTTGGGAGGCAATTTATAAAAATGTGTTATCTGCCACCACCCACGGCCTGGTAAAGATTGATAAGAGCCGTGACCTTCGAATGCCAGGCAGTGAGGCTTGACATTTGTGCACTTAGCAGGCTTGAACGCGCTGTGAGCACTTCAAGATAGGTGGTGCGTTGGTCTAAAGTCAGCAATTCCTGCGTGTATTCCACAGATTTCTCAAGGTCGTCGATCTGTTTGAGCACATATTCGCGTTTCTCCTTGTTGTTGCGATATTGTGCGAGCGCATCGCTGACATCGGCACTTGCACTCAGAATGCTGTTTTCAAAGGCATTCATGGCCTGCTCCTGGCGAAGCTTGGCCACTTTGAGGTTGGCAATGTTTTGACCCCTTGAGAAAATCGGAGCTACGAGCGAACCGGCCAATTGGACAAAGAATTTTCCGGGATTGCTAACCATTGAGCCCAACAGATTTGTGAAGCCTCCCTGTGCTGAAATTGTGAGTCCCGGATAGAATGCGGCACGCGCACTGTTGGTGGAATAATATGCGGCTGCCAAGGCGCGTTCTGCGGCTCTTACATCCGGACGTGCCCCAAGATATGACACCGGCACACCGGCTGCAATATCTATCGGAAGATCAAATTCAAGATTGTTGGAAACGGTCCATTCCTGAGGATATGTGTGGAGTAGCAGCGACATGGTGTTCTGCAACTCATGGATGTTTTGCTTAATGTCGGGAATAGAACCCATGATGCTCCAATAGTTGGCCTCGCTCTGCACCACAGCAGCTTCATTAACCATTCCGGCAAGCTTCATCAGCTTCATTGATTCCACCTGGTCTTTCCATATTTCTGATGTGCGCCGCGAAAGATCGAGTTGTTGGTTGAGCAGCACAAGGGAGTAATAGCAGTTGGCAACGCCACATATGATTTGTGATTGCACGGCCTGTCTGAAATCTTCCATTTGCTCCACTGCCACTTGCGCGCCGCGCTTGCGATTCAGGATTTTGCCGAACACATCCACTTCCCAGCTAATAGCAAGAGGAATTGAATATGTCCATGTGTCCATTTTTCCATTGCCATATTTTGAGGCTCCACCGTTGGGATTGAGAGCCACAGAGGGGAAATAGCTGAGCTTCGCGCCCTGAAGCTGTGCGCGCGCAATCTCGATGTTCTTGTAAGCATCTTCAAGGTCGGTGTTTTTGTTGAGCGCCTGCCGGATATAACCCTGCAGAACGGGGTCGGTGAACACCTGCTCCCAGCTTAGATAGGGGAGTGAAGTGGAATCGGCTTCTGCCCTCACAGAATTGTCATATTCCTTCACAAAGACATTATCAGTGGGGAGCTCATATTTTTTGTAGATGTTGCAACTTGTCAGTAACACTGCAGCAACACCGATTATTAAATATTTTGCTTTATTCATTTTTTTAATGTTAAATGGATGCCGGAGCGAACATGGCTCCGGCATCATTGTCTTATTGATTGGGTGTGTATTGTTCAAGCTCGGATGAGAGGTCGCTGTTGTCGGTATCTGTCCATTTGTAAGGTGTGATTTTCTCCTGAATAAGCTGGAAGGCCACAAACAGAGCGGGCACAATCAGCACCTGGAAAATCATACCGATAAGCATGCCGCCGATAGCACCCGTACCGAGTGTGTTATAGCCATTGGCACCTGCGCCGGTGGCAAACATCAGCGGCAACAGACCGATAATCATGGCAAGAGATGTCATGAGAATAGGACGCAGACGAGCCTTGGAGCCGAGGATTGCAGAGTTTACCACGCTCACGCCTGTTCTGCGGCGTTCAAGAGCGAACTCCACAATCAAAATGGCATTCTTGGCAAGCAGACCAATCAACATGATGAGGGCAATCTGGAGATAGATGTTGTTGTCAATTCCCATCATGTGAGCAAAGAGGAATGTGCCCATTAGTCCGAATGGAACCGAAAGAATCACGGCAAACGGAATAATGTAGCTTTCATATTGTGCACTCAATATTAAATATACAAAGAGAAGCACAAGTCCGAAGACAACTGCTGTCTGCGAGCCGCCGTTCTGTGCCTCCTCACGTGTGAGACCTGAATATTCATAGCCATATCCCACCGGAAGTGTCTGCGCGGCCACCTCCTCGATTGCCTTGATGGCATCACCGGAGCTTACTCCTTCAGCCGGAGAACCGGTCACCTGAATTGAGGTGAACATGTTGAATCGGTTGATAAGGTCGGGACCATATACACGTTTCAACTTTACAAAATTGTCGATGGGTGCCATCTCTGAGCCATTGCGCACTTTAACGCGCTTGAGCGTTTCGGGTGACACGCGTGCTTCCGGGCTAGCCTGCATCATTACGCGATAAAGCTTTCCGAATTTGTTGAAGTTGGAGACATACATACCGCCATAATATCCCTGCAACGTCTGCAGAATCTGATTTTGCGTGAGGCCGGCTTTCTTTATTTTAGCCACATCCAACTCCACCAAATATTGCGGGAAGGCCGGATTAAATGTGGAATATGCCATTGCAATCTCCGGGCGTGCATTCAGCGCGGCGATGAATGTCTGATAAACTTTATAGAATTGGTTGATATCACCACCTGTTTTGTCTTCAAGTTTGACTTCAAAACCATTGGTGGCAGAATATCCGGAAATCATAGGCGGCTGGAAGAACATCACACGACCATCTTTCACAGCAGACGTCTTTGCAAACAGCTGTCCGAGCACGGCATCCGCACTTTCTGTTTTCAAATCCCGCTCCTCCCATGGTTTCAGCTTGATGATAAATGAGCCGTAGGTGTTGCCCTGGCCGGCAATGAAGCTATAGCCCGTGATGGCATTTCTCACCTGAATGGAGGGAATTGTGCCGGCAATGCTGTCTACCTCGTTCATAATCTTTTGCGTACGCTCCATAGATGTTGCCGGAGGCATGTCGACAACGCCCATGATTGTGCCTGTGTCTTCAGACGGCACAAGCGAGGTGGCTGTGTTCATCATTAATAACACAAGGGCCACAATGGCGGCTGCCACAACAACAAAACTTGTGATTTTGTGGCCGATGAAAATGTTTACACCTTTTGAATAAATGTTGAGCAACTTGTCAAACACATTGTTGAATGCATTGATAAATGACTTGCTAAACATTCCGATCACAGCCAGAATCGCTACTGCCACTGCAATCACACAGAGAAGGATATTATTGAATGAATACCAGCCCAGCACAAGGAACACAACTGCCGCTATAAGCAGGCATGTGGTCACAATGGGAGGGAATTCAAATCGCATGCGCTTCTTGTAGGTCTGTTTCATCACCTCGCCGGCTGCCGAATAGGCATCTCTCATGCGGTCTTTCAGAGCGGGTGTTTCTCCATCTTCTTTGTGGGGCTTGAGGAAGAGCGCGCACAATGCGGGAGAAAGGGTGAGGGCATTAATCGCTGATAGGAAAATGGCCATTGCCATTGTCAAACCGAACTGGCGATAGAACACACCAGATGTGCCCCCCATAAACGATACGGGGATGAACACGAGCATCATCACAAGCGTGATTGAAATAAGGGCAGATGCGATGTCGTTCATTGCATCGATTGATGCTGTCTTTGCCGACTTATAACCTTCATCGAGCTTGGCATGCACCGCTTCCACCACCACTATCGCGTCATCGACCACAATTGCAATCGCAAGCACGAGCGCTGAAAGTGTAAGCAGGTTGATGGAGAACCCGAAAATATACATCAGGAAGAATGTGCCGATAAGAGCCACGGGAATTGCAATCATCGGGATGATTGTGGAGCGGAAGTCCTGAAGGAAGATGAACACTACGAGAAACACGAGTGCGAACGCCTCGATAAGCGTTTTAATCACCTCATGAATAGATGCAAACAAGAATTCGTTCACATCCATTGTTGTCATAATCTTCAGGCCTTTGGGCGCTTCTTTCTGGAATCTGTTCAGCTCGGCCTGGATGTCTTTCACCACCTGCGTGGCGTTAGAGCCGGCAGCCTGCATTATGATGGCCGCACATCCTGTTTTGCCGTTTACGGATGCTGCAAAGCCATATGTGAGTCTTCCCAATTCCACTTCAGCCACATCACCGAGTCGAATCATTTCGCCCGTTGGGAGAGCGCGTATTATGATATCCTCAAATTCTTTTTCATTTTGCAGTCGACCTTTATAGCGCATGATGTATTGGAAACTCTGATTGCCGTTTTCACCAAACTGACCCGGAGCCGCCTCGATGTTCTGCTCTGCAAGCGCAGCCGATATGTCAGTTGGCATCAGTCCGTGTTGGGCCATGGCATCAGGCTTGAGCCATATACGCATTGAATAGTCGGCACCCATCACCATCGCATCACCCACACCCGACACACGCTTAATCACGGGAATGATGTTGATGGCCATGTAGTTTTCAATGAATTCAGTGGAATAAGCGCCCGACTCGTCATAGACGTTAAACACCATCAACATTGATGACTGGCGTTTGCGGGTAATCACACCCACCTGGTTCACCTCCGAAGGGAGGAAGCTGGCTGCCTTGGCCACACGGTTCTGCACGTCAACGGCTGCCATGTCGGGGTCTGTGCCCGGCTTGAAATAGACATTGATATCAGCCGAACCATTGTTGGCAGCGGATGAATACATATAGTCCATATTCTCCGCACCATTGATTTGTTCCTCAAGAGGAGCAATTACTGAGTTGAGCACACTTTGGGCGTTGGCGCCTGTATAGGTGGTGCTCACATTAATAGTGGGAGGAGCAATATTTGGATATTGCTCTATAGGGAGCGAAATAAGACCAAGCACACCGAAAATCACGATAAAAATCGAGATTACGGTCGACAGCACCGGTCTGTTGATAAATGTTGATAATTTCATAGTGTTGTCGCTAAGTCTTCAATTATTTTTTTGGAGTAATCACCATGTCATCTTTTACAGAGACGCCCACTCCCTCCACAACAATCTTTTCTCCGGGTTGCAAACCTCCGGTAACGATGTAATTTTTTCCATCGTTCTCATCTGCAACTGTAATTGCACGTGAATGCACCTTGTTGCTGTCGCCCAGCACATACACAAATTTCATATCCTGCATCTCATATGCAGCCTGCTGGGGAACTGTGATGGTGTTTTTGCGCACCTGCGGGATAATCACCTGACCGGTGTTTCCACTGTGAAGCATGCCGTCGGGATTCGGGAACAAAGCCTTGGCCGTGGCACTACCTGTGGCCGGATCAATTACTCCGGAAATGGATATGATTTTTCCCGGGCGCGAATAGCGCTCTCCATTTGCGAGTTGCAAAGTCACCGGCGGCAGTGCTGCTATTGCGGCATTAAGCGAGCGTTTGCCATTATCGGTGAGCGCGAGCAAATCCTTTTCGTTGAGCGAGAAAGTGGCGCGCATGTCGCTGTTGTTGGAAAGCACTGTGAGCATGCTGCTCGGCGACACCAGAGAGCCCTCACGGAAATTGATAGAGCCGACAACTCCGGAAGTGGGTGCTGTCACTGTGGAGTATGAAAGATTTTTGCGAGCACTTGTCAGATTGGCCATGGCTGCATTATATTGTGCTTTGGCTGCATTGTATGCGTCTACAGATGTTTGGTATGCCGGTTGGCTTATGATGTTCTTGTCAAGAAGCATCTTATTGTTGTTCATGTTGGTGGCTGCAGTGTTGACATTTGCCTGAGCCACTGCCACCTGCGACTTGGCAGCATCTACAGCGGCCTGGAGAGCCACCTGGTCGATTATAAAAAGGGTCTGTCCTTTGCTTACACGCTGACCCTCTTCAACACACACTTTTGTAAGAAACCCCTGCACCTGAGGACGAATCTCTACATCGTTTTCCCCTTCAAGAGTTGTAGGCATTCCTGTTTCAAGAGTGCTGCTGTCTTCTGAAATGGTCAGCACAGCCAGCTCGGGAGCCTGTTGTTGCTGTTGACCTTCCTGCTTCCCCTTGCAAGAGGGAAGTGTTACCGCCATTGCCATCACTGCCAATGTCAATACATTCAGTTTTTTGATCATCATGTGGATAAATTTAGTTTATTTTAGTTTATTTATTTTCTGTTAGTCAGCAAATTGTATTTGCTATTTGTTCGCTCCGACAGAAGAAGAGATTGGAATGGAAGAGCATATCCGCCGCGCGCATTTTAATCCAAATGACAAAGGTATCAAATTTTTAACAAATAAAATATCAAATCAATCCTAAAAAGCGACAATCAGACCATTAATAAGTATTATTAAAAACTAAATTTGTATTTGTGGTTTTCAAAGCGGAAATGCGATTGTGTGCACAGCACTGTCAGACTCCGTTTTAGTTCCGTTTCATAAGAAATGGCGTCCACATAATGAGAAGCAAGCCCGGCGACCGCTGTTCAGTATGTGACAGAGCCTGCGTGAAGCCTCTGTAATTTTGAAAATTCAGAACTTGCGAAACATTCTAAAAAATATTATCTTTGCATAAGAGAATCGTCAACGCTAAATGCTGTGGTTGGCAGCCGGCTCATGATGTGGCAGTGATTGCTGATGTAATCGGTTTTCAAGAGTTGTCGGAACTATTGCATAGACGAATCACTTTAATAGATAAATCACTTTATGTGAATACATGTAAATTTTCAAACATATACCTTAAATTTAACTATCATGGCAAAAGTAAAACCATTCAAGGGTGTTCGCCCGCCAAAATCAATGGTGGAGCAGGTTGCAAGCCGTCCTTATGATGTGCTCAACAGCGAAGAGGCCCGCAAAGAAGCCGAAGGCAACGAAAAGAGCCTTTATCACATTATCAAACCGGAAATTGATTTCGAGCCCGGATTTGACGAGCATGATTCCGCTGTATACGACAAGGCTGTTGAGAATTTCAAAAAATTCCAGGAGAAGGGATATCTTGTTCAAGACGAGAAAGAAAATTATTACATATATGCCCAGACAATGAACGGGCGTACACAATATGGTTTTGTTGTGGCTGCGTGGGTGCCCGACTATATGGAAGGCCGCATTAAGAAGCATGAGCTTACCCGTCGCGACAAGGAGGAAGACCGCATGAAACATGTGCGTTGCAACAATGCCAATATCGAGCCTGTTTTCTTCGCTTTCCCCGACAATGCCCGTCTTGAGGAAATCATTCGTGAGGTTACAGCTAAAGAGCCGGAATACGATTTTGTGGCCGAAGATGGTTTCGGACATCACTTCTGGGTGATATCAGATGAAAACATGATTGCAGAAATCACCGCTGAATTTGAGAAGATTCCGTCATTATATATCGCTGACGGACACCATCGCTCAGCAGCTGCTGCATTGGTGGGAGCCGAAAAGGCGAAAAACAATCCCAATCATAAAGGGGATGAGGAATATAACTATTTCATGGCTGTTGCATTCCCGGCTTCACACTTGAAAATTATCGATTACAACCGAGTTGTAAAAGACCTTAACGGACTTTCTTCAGAAGAATTCCTTGATAAAGTGGCTCAGAATTTCGAAGTTAAGGACATGGGAGCAGAGATATATCATCCCTCCGGATTGCATAATTTCTCACTCTATCTTGATGGCAAATGGTATTCTTTGACCGCTAAGGAGGGAACATATAATGATGCCGATCCGATTGGTGTGCTCGATGTCACAGTGTCGAGTGATTTGATTCTTCGCGATATTCTCAATATCACCGACCTTCGCTCTGACAAGCGTATTGATTTCGTGGGTGGAATCAGAGGTCTTGAGGAGTTGAAACGCAGAGTTGACAGCGGTGAAATGAGAATGGCGCTTGCCCTTTATCCCGTGACCATGAACCAGCTTATAGACATTGCAGATTCAGGCAATATCATGCCCCCGAAGACTACATGGTTTGAGCCGAAGCTGCGCTCAGGTCTGGTAATTCATAAACTTGATTAAACATAATGACAAAAGGTATTTGTCAAACAATCTTATTGGCAACAGCTGCATCGGCATTTATGCCCGTTGCGGCTGTTGCTTGCACATCTGCAATCGTGGCGGCGCATGCCAATCCATATGGTCGCCCGATATTGTGGAAACACCGCGATACATCCACCATTGACAACAAAGTGGAATATGTGAAGCCCCAAAAGGGGAAATATGGCTATGTCGCACTCTTTAATGCGTCCGACAAGAAGCTTGAGCAAGCATGGATTGGCATGAATGATGCCGGTTTCGCTGTGATGAATACAGCATCTTATAACATCAAAGATGACAATGTGCCTGCCAAAAAAATGGACAAAGAGGGAATTTTGATGACCAAAGCTTTGCAAACATGTCGCACTGTTGAGGATTTTGCAAAACTTCTTGATGAATATCCCCGGCCTATGGGTGTGGAGGCTAATTTCGGTGTAATTGACTCAACGGGCAATGGCGCCTTTTTTGAGACTAATAATCACAGCTACGTGCGTTATAATCTGAGTGATGAAGAGGATGGCGTGCTGGTAAGAACCAACTACAGTCACTCCGGACGTAAAAACGAGGGTTATGGTTTTGTGAGAGAAGCTGACGCAGTATGTGTGTTGCAACCATATATAGATGAAAAAAATGTAACTGCCGATGTACTGACAGAGGTAGTGAGCCGGTCTTTCTATCAGGATGAAAAAAAGAAAGACTTCACATATTCCATGGCAACGGATGTGCCGGATGTAGAGTTTGTGCCGCGATATAAATCCACTGCCACAATAGCTATAGAGGGATGCAGGCCGGTGGAAAATCCTGATAGTGTGACACCGGAATTTGTTAAATCGCAATATGTGATGTGGACCGGAATAGGCTATCCGCCGGTGGCTGAAATGCGCGCGGTGACGTGTGCGCCCGATGGCATCGATGAAAATTTGCGCGGTTCGCTACCTTCCGGACACTCCCCGCTCGGCGACAAGGCGAAGGCGTTGAGGGATGAAGTGTTTACGGTGAAGAGTAAGAATGATATCCGCGTTGACATATCAAAATTGTTTAATGAGGATGGCACCGGATATGCTCAGAAATCCATTCTTCGCAACCGGGATGTATATAAAAAGGGGAGGATTCAAAGAGACAAAGCCATCGAAAGCAAGTGATGAACCACACAACGAGCAGATATTCAATGACGGCATCACGTTTCTTCCTGGAAATGGTGTTCAAATTCGGCGCCTGGTGGATGGCCGCACTTTTTTTTGTGGCCTTTGTCGGATTGGTGTGCGGAATCACCATGGATATGAGGTGGCTGATTCTTTCCTTGATGATAATTTTCATCATAATCCCCATGGGAGCCGCATTCGCATATTATTTTTACGGACTTCGGAGAGAGTGCGCACTGAATGTGATTCCACACCAATTGATTCTTACGGATGATGCCATAGTTTGCAGAGTATATCCCCGCAGGTTTGGCGATATGGAAGACGACAGGGGAGAGGCTACGGAAGAAAAGGGGGAATCTGAAAAAAGACATTCGGAAAAGGATGATGAATTCATGGATTATATTTATCCATATTCCTCTTTCAGAAGTTATAATGTAGGAGGCAATGCCGTTACAATACCGTTTGCTCCGCCGATGAAGGGCTTTTTGTGGATACCCGCATCAGCATTTGATGACAACTCGAAGGCAAAAGATTTTTTTGAAACACTCTATATTAGAATAAAATGAGAATATTAAAAGACACCGCCAAGCATTATTGTTTCATTATGGACATGGAAGTGCGTGATTATGAGTTGGATTGTGAGCAGATAGTGAACAATGCAAACTATCTGCATTACATGGAGCATACGCGTCATAAATTCTGCAAAGATGCGGGTCTTTCTTTTATAGAGATGCATAATCGCGGCATAGACGCGGTGGTGCGGAAGATTGAAGTGGAATACAAGACTTCGCTTAGGGGAGGCGACAGCTTTATCAGCTGTTTGCGTCTCGAAAGGAGGGGGCCGCGCTTTATCTTTCATCAGGACATAATCAAAAACAATGGCGAAGTTTGTGCGGAAGGGATAGTTACGGTGGTGGTATTGAAAGATGGTAAGCTAACACGTGGAGATGAGTTGGCTGCCGTTTTCGGCCGATACATAAAGTAAAGTTTTGTCATTGGCTTTTGTCGCGATGGATAGTCAGTTGACATATAAAATTGCACTGTCAATGACTCCGGGCATATCGCCATGGGTTGTTGAGGCTATGGAAGAGAATGGCATAGGGCCTGAAGAGTTTTTCACTCTCCCCATGCAAGAGCTTCGCGAGCGGTTGGGGGCGGGAAGCGATGTGAGACTCCCTGACCTTGCGCGGCAAGAGGCTCTATTCAAGGCCCGCACCGAGGAGGAATTCATTGGCAAACATGGTATCAAGGCATTTTTTATCAGTGATGAAAAATATCCGGCTTTGCTTCGATGCATTCCGGATGCACCGCTTATGTTGTATGTGCTGGGAGATGCCGACCTCTCTTCCACTCCGATTATGAATGTAGTGGGCACGCGGCGTTGCACATCCTACGGAACAAATTTCTGCCGGAAACTCATATCAGATCTTGCCGTATATTTCCCCAGACTCACAATAGTTAGCGGACTCGCACACGGCATTGACACAGCGGCCCACATGTCAGCCCTGGATAATCATCTTCCCACATTGGCAATACTTGCACACGGATTGGATATGATTTATCCGGCGGCCAATCGTGACCTTGCGCGCAGAATTCTGTCTGCCGGAGGAGCCTTGATTTCGGAATATCCCTCCGGAAACAAACCTTTCAAAAAGAATTTTCTGTCGCGCAACAGGATAGTGGCCGGCATCTCGCAGTTGACATTTGTGGTTGAATCCGAAATAAAAGGGGGAGCTCTCAGCACTGCCAATCAGGCCTTCTCATATTCCAGAGATGTAATGGCTCTCCCAGGACGTGTTTCCGATGTGACAAGCGAGGGTTGCAATATGCTCATATCAAAAATGAAGGCACAGATTTTCACGTCTGTGCCTGAGTTGATGAAATTCACGGGATGGCGTCCTGAATTTGCGCCAAATCTCGCTGTGGAAAAATCATTGTTTACCGATATATCCGAAGAAGCGCGCCCGATTGTGGAGGCAATGCGCTCTCATACCACACCATTGTCAATCGATGAACTTCATGCAATCACAAATCTTAAGATATCATCATTAATGCCCTTGTTGATGGATCTTGAATTTGAAGGTGTGATATCCAAATTGCCCGGTGCGCGTTATGAGCTGTGTTAGCGACCTGTTTCTTGAAATTTTATGAAACACACTCTTAGCTTACAATCGGTTGAGCACGGTGACTGCAAGTTCTGCAATTCTCGGCTTGTAATTGGTATTGGCATTGTTGGCTCTGCGTTCCGCAATGATGCAGCAAACTGTCATGGCCTTGTGTCCTAACAATTTAGACATGCCTTGCAGGCATGCTGATTCCATTTCAAAGTTTGTGATTGGGCGTCCTTCATATCTGAAGCTCTCAATCTTTTCGTTCAGACGGGGATCAGCGAGCGGCAGTCTCACCATTCTTCCCTGGGGAGCATAAAAGCCCACAGCAGCAATTGTGTAGCCTCTCACCATGTCATCACGACCAATTCTATCCACCAGTTCGGCATCAGCATTGACAGTGTATGGAGCAGCCCAGGTTGGATTCCAGTCTGTGTGGACGCAAAATTGTTTCTCGAACTCAAGGTCGCAAACTTTATTCCTGTCAGCATAGAAATTCAGAATGCCATCAAATCCTGTTCCTTTTTCTGCTATTACGTAATCGCCGATATGCAGGTCTTCCCGGAGCGAGCCTGAAGTGCCTATTCTCACAATATTGAGGGTGCGATGTTCAGGCTTCACCTTACGTGTAGCAAAATCCACATTCACAAGGGCATCAAGCTCTGTAATGACAATCTCGATATTGTCGGGGCCTATCCCGTGGGATATTATCATCACCGGCTTGCCCTTATATTTGCCACCTATAGTATGAAATTCTCTGGAACTCACTTCGTAATCAATAGAGTCGAGAAGTTTGGCAATCATAGTGACTCTTCCGGGATCGCCAACAAAAATTATATTGTCACAGACTTGTTCAGGTTTCAGATGAATATGAAACGCTGAGCCATCCTCATTGATAATCAATTCAGATGCGGGGATTATTCTTTCTTCCATATCTGTAATATTATGAAATAGACTATTAAATTGAATTTTACAGGCAACTTCGGTTAACAAATGTAAAAAAAACAAACAAAAAAACAAAATGATATAGTATCAAAAGCCGCGCTTACTTTTTTTCGCCTGCTGCATCGTTTGACTGAGCCACAATTTTCTATTCGTGATTCCAATTTTTTTGTTTACATTTGCAAATAGTAACAGTATAATCCGTCACATCTTTATGTATAGAACTAACAATATTGTTTTTGCCACGGTTTTTCTAATGTTCGTAATGATAATTTCTTCGTGTAAATCCACCACTGTTGTCAAATCTAATCGCAGTGACAGTCATGGATATCATGTGGAGTCAATCCATGTTGGAAAAGCCAACAAAAGACAAAAACAGATTGTGGAGGAGGCATATACATGGCTCGGGACTCCATATATATATGCCGGAGCTGAAAAGGGAAAAGGCACGGATTGTTCCGGCATGGTGATGGAAGTTTATCAAAAAGTTACCGGAGCAAAGATTCCGCGCAATTCTGCAAAACAGGCAGAATATTGTGAGTCGATTGATGAAGAGAATGTTTCAACCGGAGATCTGGTGTTTTTTGCCACTGGAAAAGACAAGGATAGAATCTCGCACGTAGGAATAATCGTTGACAGCAACAGTTTCATACACGCCTCATCATCAAAGGGTGTGGTGGTGTCAGATTTAAAAAATCCATATTACATCCGAACATTCAAAATGTTTGGCCGTGTTCCCAAATAAAGCTCCATTCTTTGTTTTAGTATTTGTCATATAAAAAATGGGGTGCTGATATTTATCAGTTCACAAATTTTTTATTAAATTTGAACTTCATTGATGCATCCGGATATTGCTGTTCGGATGATATCTGCTTCTTTCCATTCATCTGAAGCAAAACAAAATGGACGAAGTGGATGAGAGAATTTGAAAGATAATCGAATAGAACTGACTAAATTTGTGGCGGTGCTATATATATGTCGGTAATGCCACATCACCATCGTCAGCTAAAACAAAACTAACCTTTTATAAACCATGAAGAAGAACATCGCCTTGAGTGCTGAATGGCCTGAAATGCCTGAATTTAAAGAAGGCATTCGCCGTGCTCCCGACCGCGGATACACACTTAATGCAGCCAAAACAAAAGTTGCATTGAAAAATGCTTTGCGCTATCTCCCCGAAGAATTGCATGAGAAGGCAATCCCGGAATTTCTTGAAGAGTTGAAAACACGCGGCCGGATATACGGCTACCGTTGGCGTCCGTCAGGCGATCTAAAAGCCAAGCCGATAGATGAATACAAAGGCAAATGTCTTGCCGGAAAGGCATTTCAGGTGATGATCGACAACAACCTCTCGTTTGATGTTGCCCTTTATCCTTATGAACTTGTGACTTATGGAGAGACGGGGCAGGTGATGCAGAACTGGCTGCAATATCGCCTTGTTAAGAAATATCTCGAGGAACTAACAGAAGACCAGACACTTGTAATGGAATCAGGCCATCCCCTTGGTCTGTTTCCCTCACGGCCTGATGCTCCGCGCGTGATAATCACCAATGCAATGATGGTGGGAATGTTTGACAATCTTGCCGACTGGCATGAGGCCATGCAACTTGGAGTAGCCAATTACGGGCAGATGACTGCCGGTGGGTGGATGTATATAGGTCCGCAAGGAATCGTGCACGGCACATTCAACACTATCCTCAATGCCGGCAGAATGAAGCTCGGTGTGCCTGAAAACGGCGACTTGACCGGCCATCTGTTTGTGTCATCCGGTCTTGGAGGCATGAGCGGTGCGCAGCCAAAAGCTGCGGAGATTGCCGGAGCCGCCGCTATTATCGCAGAGGTGGATGATTCAAGAATAAAGACCCGCATGGACCAGGGATGGGTAAGCGCAAAAACTTCCGATATAGCCGAAGCTTTCAGAATGGCAGAGGAAGCAATGGAGCAGAAGCGTCCTATTTCAATAGCATATCATGGCAATATTGTTGACTTGCTGGAATATGCGGTTGAGCACAATAAGAATATCGAATTGCTGAGCGACCAGACCTCATGTCATGCAGTGTATGAGGGGGGATATTGTCCTGCAGGCCTCACTTTCGAAGAGCGCACCAAGATGCTTCATGAGGAACCCGAACAATTCAGGAAACTTGTTGACGAAACTCTCCGCCGCCATTATGAGGCCATCAAACAGCTTGTGGCTCGCGGCACATATTTCTTTGATTATGGCAACTCCTTTATGAAGGCAATATATGATGCCGGAGTCAAAGAGATTTCAAAGAATGGTGTGGATGAAAAAGATGGTTTCATATGGCCTTCTTATGTTGAGGATATCATGGGCCCGATGCTTTTCGACTATGGATATGGTCCATTCAGGTGGGTGTGCCTTAGCGGCAAACATGAAGATCTTGTAAAAACCGATCATGCTGCGATGGAATGTATTGATGTGAACCGCCGCGGACAGGATCGCGACAATTACAATTGGATAAGAGATGCCGAGAAAAATGCTCTTGTTGTCGGCACGCAGGCGAGAATCCTATATCAGGATGCTATGGGGAGATTGAAAATCGCGCTGAAATTCAATGAAATGGTGCGTAATGGAGAGGTTGGTCCCATAATGCTTGGAAGAGACCATCACGATGTAAGCGGCACTGACTCACCCTTCCGGGAAACATCTAACATCAAGGACGGATCAAATGTCATGGCAGACATGGCTGTGCAGTGTTTCGCAGGCAACTGTGCGCGAGGCATGAGTTTGGTGGCTCTTCACAATGGCGGAGGTGTCGGAATCGGCAAGGCTATAAATGGCGGTTTTGGCATGGTGTGCGATGGCTCTGAAAGAGTGGACGAAATTCTGAAAAAAGCGATGTTGTGGGATGTAATGGGCGGTGTGGCCCGTCGTGGCTGGGCACGCAATGCCAATGCAATGTCAACAGTGAAAGAATGGAATGAGACTCAGGGCGAAAACGGATTCGCAATCACCGAGCCCTTTATCGCAGATGACGAATTGATTGATGGATTTCTCAAATAATTTTTGAAATACACAAAATGAAACAAATAATAGAATGTGTGCCCAATTTCAGCGAGGGCCGCGACATGTCGGTTATTGACGCCATAGTAAATGAGATAAAGAAGGGTGATGAAGTGAGTCTGCTGGATGTTGATCCGGGTGAGGCCACCAACAGAACCGTTGTTACATTTGTAGGAGAGCCGGTGGCTGTTATTGAAGCTGCAATGCGCGGAATACGCAAAGCTTCTGAACTTATTGACATGCGTCAGCATCATGGCGCCCATCCCCGTATGGGGGCCACCGATGTGTGTCCGTTGATTCCCGTAAGTGGTATCACTCTTGAAGAATGCGCAGCTCTCGCCAGAAAGCTCGCGGAGAGAGTGGCTGTCGAACTGAACATTCCGACATATTGCTATGAGGCGGCGGCATTCACTCCTGAAAGAAAAAATCTCGCAGTGTGCCGCGAAGGTGAATATGAAGCATTACCAGAAAAAATGGGAAATGAGCAAAAGGGCCCCGATTTCGGTAATCGTCCGTATGATGAGAATGTTGCCCGCACCGGTGCCACAACAATCGGGGCGCGCGACTTCCTGATTGCGGTCAATTTCAATCTCAACACCACCTCCACCCGACGTGCCAATGCAATCGCCTTTGATGTTCGCGAAAAGGGGCGTCCACAACGTGAAGGTGGCAGGCTTACCGGCAAACCTGTTAAGGATGCCAATGGTGACACGGTGATGATTCCGGGCACTCTCAAAGGCACAAAAGCTATCGGTTGGTATATTGATGAATATGGAATCGCACAGGTTTCCATGAATATCACCGACATGAAGACTACCCCGTTGCATAAGGCATTCGATGAAGTGTGCAGAGCGGCTGCCGCACGCGGCATTCGTGTCACAGGCACTGAAATTGTCGGTCTTGTGCCAAAAAGTGCCATTATAGAGGCCGGAAAACATTATCTTACCCTCCAGCAGCGCTCACTCGGCATTCCGGAATCGGAAATAATAAAGATTGCGGTGAAATCGATGGGGCTTGACGAATTGAAACCTTTTGTGCCTGAGGATAAAATCATAGAATATCAGCTCAACACGGGCAAGCAGAATAAGAGGCTGGTGGATATGACCTGCAAGGATTTCGCTGATGAAACAGCATCCGAATCACCGGCTCCGGGCGGAGGATCAATCGCCGCATACATGGGCGCATTGGCCGCAGCTCTCGGCACTATGGTAGCGAATCTTTCAGCCCATAAGGCCGGTTGGGACGACAAATGGAAGGAATTCTCAGATGTGGCTGTAAAAGGCCGTGAGCTCCAGGATGCACTTATTAATCTTGTTGATGAAGACACTGACGCCTTCAACAAGATAATGAACGCACTGGGCATGCCAAAAAAGACACCGGCTGAAAAGGAAGCAAGAACTCAGGCTCTTGAAGATGCCACATTATTTGCAACACTTGTGCCTTTGAAAACGATGAAGACCGCTTATGCCACATTTGAGATTGTAGAGGATATGGCAAAGCGCGGCAATCCCGCATCAGTGAGCGATGCCGGAGTGGGTGCGCTCGCTGCACGTGCTGCCGTGCTCGGTGCATATCTCAATGTGCGTATCAACGCAGCCGGACTGAAGAATCGTGAAGAAGCCGATAAAATACTCGCAGAAGCTTCCGGAATCTACGAAAAAGCAGTGAAACGCGAAGCTGAAATATGGGAATTGGTGAATAATGTGATTGACAAGTAATCATGAATAATATAAGAATTGTCAATGCCACCATCGTCACCCCTCTTGGCAACACTGCCAGGAAGGGTGATGAGATGGGGAAGCTATCCATAATCCCAAATGGTGAGCTTGTAATAGAGAATGGCATAATCACCTACGTTGGTGAAATGAAATCGATGCCGCTTGTTAGTCACGAAAAGAAATTCCGGATAGTAGATGCAAATGAGAAATGTGTGCTCCCCGGATTTGTTGACTCCCACACTCATCTTATTTTCGGAGGATATCGCCCCGATGAATTCGAATGGAGACTGAAAGGGGAGAGCTATATGACGATTATGGAGCGTGGCGGAGGAATTCAGTCTACTGTCAACGCCACCCGGGCCGAATCTCCAGCGCAATTGGCTGAAAAGGCGCAGTGGTTTATTGACCGTATGTCGGAAATGGGTGTCACCACTGTCGAAGTGAAGTCGGGATACGGGCTAAGCACTGAAACTGAAGCAGGAATGCTTGATGCAATCGACATTCTTAAATCACGCGGACAACAGAAAGTGAACATCATCTCAACATTCCTCGGTGCGCACGCCGTTCCGAAAGAATACAAAGGCCGCACATCAGAATATGTGGATCTTATTATAAATGAGATGATTCCCAAGATGAAGGGTCGCGCCACATTCTTTGACATCTTCACCGAAAAAAATGTTTTTGAGATTGAAGACTCGCGTCGCTTGCTCAAAGCGGCAAGAGATGCAGGTTTTCAGCTCAAGTTGCATGCTGACGAGATTGTGACGCTTGGCGGTGCGGAGCTGGCTGCCGAGATGGGAGCCGTTTCTGCCGATCACCTTCTGCACGTCAGCGATGAGGGAGTGAGGCAGATGGCAGCAAAGAATGTTGTTGCGACTTTGTTGCCTCTCACTGCGTTTGCATTGAGAGAGCCATTTGCCCCGGCGCGAAAATTTATAGGAGAGGGTGCGGCTGTGGCGCTTGCAACAGATCTCAACCCGGGCTCATGTTTCTCCGGTTCAATTCCTCTTACAATAGCGCTTGCATGTATTTACATGCAGATGTCGGTGGAGGAGACAATTACAGCACTCACTCTCAATGGTGCAGCCGCGCTGAATATTGCCGATAAAACCGGCTCGCTGGAAACCGGCAAGAGAGGCGATGCAGTGATTCTGCATTTCGACAATTATAAATCGCTCCCTTATTACACGGG